>CAVPCF010000118.1:0-6658 GCA_963702275.1 Candidatus Melainabacteria bacterium | reverse complement strand
GGGATACCGGTCAGCTCGGCCAGTTTCCGCAGTTCGACGGACGCGTCCGCCTTGAGCACCCCGCCGCCCACGTACAGCACCGGGCGGTGTGCCGCGCAGATCAGCTTGGCCGCCTCACGGACCTGCTTGCCGTGCGGGCGGGTGGTCGGCCGGTAGCCGGGCAGGCGCAGCTCCGGCGGCCAGACGAACGGCGCGCTGTTCTGCTGCACGTCCTTCGGGATGTCCACCAGCACCGGGCCGGGCCGGCCGGTGGACGCGAGGTGAAAGGCCTCCGCGATGATCCTCGGGATGTCGGCCGGGTCGGTGACCAGGAAGTTGTGCTTGGTGATCGGCAGGGTGATGCCGCAGATGTCCGCTTCCTGGAACCCGTCGGTGCCGATCAGCGGCTGCGCGACCTGGCCGGTGATGGCCACGATCGGCACCGAGTCCATGTAGGCGTCGGCGAGCGGGGTGACCAGGTTGGTCGCGCCGGGGCCGGACGTGGCGATGCACACGCCGACCTGGCCGGTGGCCTGCGCGTAGCCGGTGGCGGCGTGGCCGGCGCCCTGCTCGTGCCGGACCAGCACGTGGCGGACCTTGGTCGAGTCGAGCAACGCGTCGTAGGCGGGCATGATCGCGCCGCCGGGAATGCCGAACGCGACCTCACAACCGACCGCTTCGAGGGAGCGGACCAGGGCCTGCGCGCCGGTGAGCCGTACCGGGGCGCCGACCGGCGGCGCGGGCTTGGGCCGGGGGGCGGCCGGCGGGTGGGGCGCCCCGGGTGGTGGGGTGGGCCGTGGCGTAGCGGTGGTCATCGGTTTCGCCTCGCGGTCTTGGTCAAGATGTTCATCGCGTTCCTGGACAACAAAAAACCCCCGCCGACCAGGTAGGCCGTACGAGGGTAGCGCGCCGACAGTCTCTAGCTCTCAGGCGTCGACGCGCCTGGGAAGTACGAGAATGCTGCGAACGGGCATGGCACGGACGTTAGTGCGGATGGCCGCCGGGCGTCAACTGTGCGGGATACCACTCCCGGATCGTGGACACGGACGGGTGACGGCGGACCCGGACACGCCGCCCGATCGGCCGGCGGGCACCATCAGAGGGTGTCCGACCAGACGTCCCCGGCCGACCCCGCCCCAGCCGAGCCGGCCCCAACCGGCTCCGGCCGAACCGGCGGTGGCTGAGTCAACGGGTGCCGAGCCGGCAGCGGCTGAACCGGAAGCGGTCGCGCGCCCGTTGCGGTTGCCCAGCAGGCTGGTGTTTCGCGTGCCGGGATCGGCGCTGGTCGCGGTGCTGTTCCTGGTGCTGTGCGCGTCCCCGCTCGCGGTGGCGGCGCCGTGGCTCGCCCTGATCTACGTCATACCGCTGGGGATGGCCGTGTGGCTGCTGCGGACCAGGACCGTGGTGGACACGGAGAAACTGGTGGTCCGGCGGGTGCTGACGCGGACCGTGCTGCCGTGGTCCGCGATCGCATCGCTGCGGGTGGCCGATCGCAAGTGGGTGCGCGCGGTGCGCACCGACGGCGGCGAAGTGGTGCTGCCGACGGTGCGCACCCGTCATCTGCCCGCGCTGGCACTGATGAGCGGTGGCCGGTTGCCCGACCCGACCGCCTGATCAGTCGGTGCTCAGTTGGTGCCGGTGTAGGTGACCGAGAAGCCGTTGTGCGACGAGTTCGGCGCGGACGGCGTTGAGAACGTGGTGCTGCCCTGCACGAGGAGGATCTCCTCGTTGGCGTTCAGGTTCGGGCTGGCACCGTTGCTGGTCAGGTTGCTGAAGCTGAACGTGGAGAACTTGGCGGGCGGGCCGATCTGGCCGTTGACGCTGGTGGCTTCCTCGATCCACTCCGCCGACGTGCCGGCACCGCGGTAGGTCCGGTTGGTGCTGAACGACTGGCCCGTCGAGTTGTCCGTGATGCTGATGTGCCACGAGGTGCCACTGTTCCTGGCCACGCTGGCGGTGAACGAGTCACCGGGGTGCACGGTGATGCTCGGGATCACGGTCTCGGCGGCCGGCAGGATCTCCCACCACGCCAGGTAGTGCGCGCTGCCGTTGGTGAAGTCCGCCTCGGTGCCGGTCTGGATCAGGTTCGAGTTGTTGAACCCGTCGATGCCGACCCACTGCGACGAGAACCGGTTCGGGGTGTTCGAGGTCCGCGACACCGTCGGCACGGTCCAGTGCCCGACCGCCGAGGAGAAGCTGCCGGTCTCCGCGTAGCCGGACCAGTTGCTGGACTGGAAGGCGTTCTTGGTGTGGGCGATCACGTGGTTGCTGGCGTTGGCCACCGTGCCGGTCGCGGCGGCAGCCGGGAGAAAGGCGAACGCGGCACTGGCCGCTAAGGCCGCAACGGCAACGGAACGCAGGGTTTTGATACCCATTGGGTATCCTTTCTGTCTGTCGCGCGCATTCGCCCTCGGTCAACGCGCGGGCTGGGTCAACAGGCTGCATAAGGGCCTATAGCGGCGACCGCAGGAGTTCGAGCCGACTGCGGCGCCGCCACCTCGATTTTCATCGGAAAACCGGACAGCGGCAAGGATGTGCACGCATTGGGCCATTCACAGGCAGATGCTGCTTGTGAAGAATGTGGTAAGTCGTTTTAAGACATTCTCAGGTGCGCCGATCCGCCCAGGTGGCATGGGTCGGCATGGCATCGTCGGCCGAGGGTAACCTTGGTCTCCCGACCGACTTTGGAGGAGCTGTGCCGCAGCTGCGCTCCCGCACCACCACCCACGGCCGCAACGCGGCGGGCGCCCGCGCGCTCTGGCGCGCCACCGGCATGACCGACGGCGACTTCGGCAAGCCGATCGTGGCCATCGCCAACTCGTACACGCAGTTCGTGCCGGGCCACGTGCACCTGCGCGACATGGGCGAACTGGTGGCGGGCGCGATCGCCGACGCGGGTGGCGTCGGGCGCGAGTTCCACACCATCGCGGTGGACGACGGAATCGCGATGGGCCACAGCGGGATGCTCTACTCGCTGCCGTCGCGCGAGATCATCGCCGACTCGGTGGAGTACATGGTCAACGCCCACCAGGCGGACGCGCTGGTGTGCATCTCCAACTGCGACAAGATCACCCCCGGCATGCTGAACGCGGCACTGCGGCTGAACATCCCGACGGTGTTCGTGTCCGGCGGCCCGATGGAGGCCGGCAAGGCCGTGGTGGTGGACGGGGTCGCGCAGGCGCCGACCGACCTGATCACCGCCATCTCGGCGTCCGCCAGCCCCACCGTGGACGACGACGGGCTGACCATCGTGGAGCGCTCGGCCTGCCCGACGTGCGGCTCGTGCTCCGGCATGTTCACGGCGAACTCGATGAACTGCCTGACCGAGGCGCTCGGCCTCGCGCTGCCCGGCAACGGCTCGACCCTGGCCACGCACGCCGCCCGCCGCGACCTGTTCCTACGCGCCGGCCGCACCGCCGTCGAACTGGCTCGCCGCTGGTACGAGCAGGACGACGAGTCGGCGCTGCCGCGCGCGATCGTGAGCCCGGCCGCGTTCCGCAACGCGATGGCCCTGGACATGGCGATGGGCGGCTCGACCAACACGGTCTGCACGTGCTGGCCGCCGCGCACGAGGGCGAGGTCGACTTCGACCTGGCCGAGATCGACGCGATCAGCCGCCGCGTGCCGTGCCTGAGCAAGGTCTCGCCGAACTCGGACTACCACATGGAGGACGTGCACCGGGCCGGCGGCATCCCGGCCATCCTGGGCGAACTGGACCGCGCCGGTCTGCTGGAGCGGGACGTGCACGCCGTGCACAGCCCGTCACTGGAGCAGTGGCTTGGCGAATGGGACATCCGCGCCAAGGCACCGTCCGACGCGGCCGTCGAACTGTTCCACGCCGCACCGGGCGGGGTCCGCACGACCAAGGCGTTCTCCACCGAGAACCGCTGGTCCAGCCTGGACACCGACGCGTCGACCGGTTGCATCCGGGACCGCGCGCACGCGTACACCCGCGAGGGCGGCCTGATGGTGCTGCGCGGCAACCTGGCCGAGGACGGCGCCATCATCAAGGCGGCGGGCGTGGACGAGAGCCTGTGGCGGTTCACCGGCCCGGCGCGGGTGGTGGAGAGCCAGGAACAGGCCGTCTCGGCGATCCTGGGCAAGCAGATCCAGCCAGGTGACGTGGTCGTCGTGCGCTACGAGGGCCCTGCCGGCGGCCCCGGCATGCAGGAGATGCTGCACCCCACGGCGTTCCTGAAGGGCGCGGGCCTCGGCCAGAAGTGCGCCCTGATCACCGACGGCCGATTCTCCGGCGGCACCAGTGGCCTTGCCGTCGGGCACATCTCGCCGGAGGCGGCCGAGGGCGGCCTGATCGGCCTCGTCCAGGAGGGCGACCAGATCCTGATCGACGTGGGCGAGCGCAGGCTGGAGTTGCTGGTCGACCCGGCGGTACTGGCCGAGCGGCGCGCCAAGATGGAGGCCAGCGAACGCCCGTGGCAGCCGGTGGACCGGGTCCGTCCGGTGACGGCGGCCCTGCGCGCCTACGCCCGGATGGCCACGTCAGCCGCCACCGGCGCGGTCCGGGACGTCAACCGCTGAGACACCGCGCCGCACGAGCCAGTTGTCCAGGGCGGTGACCCCGGCGGCGAGACACAGGAACAGGACACCGACGATCACGGAGTTGACCAGGACGCTCAGGTAGCCATGCGCGCGGACGTCGAGGAACGGATAGGGATAGAAGTCGACGATCGGGCCGCGGATCAGCGTGACGGCGATGTAGCACAACGGGAAGATCAGCGAGAGGCCGACCAGCCGGGCCCCGCCGCGCTGGCGCGGTCCGAACAGCAGCCAGCCCAGCACACACAGCACGGGTGACGCGGTGTGCAGCAGGGTGTCGGCGACCGCGGCCGAGCCGCTGAGCTCCTGCAGGCCGGCCAGCGCCACGTGGAAGACGACGAAGGTCACGGTGATCGCGACGATGCCGTCCAGCCGGAGCACCCGGAACAGTGTCGACGTCCGGTGCGGGTTGATGGCGAGCAACAGGCTGGTGACGCCGACGATCACGTTGGAGTCGATGGTGAAGTAGAACAACAGGTTCACCAGCCGGCCACCCGCGGTCGGGAAGACCCCGCCGGTGGCCCCCGCGGCCACCACGGCCTGAACCACGAGGCCGACCAGGACCACCAGCGCCGTCACGCCGAACCAGACTCGAGCCATCACGGTCGGAGCCTAGGGTGGCGACGACCGGTCGGCTGATTGATCTTGCTCGGTTCGGCCGCGTCACCTCAGTGGTGGCGCAGCACCAGCAGTGCGACCAGTGCGGCCGCCGCCGCGATGATCAGGAAGAGGAACCCGTTCAACACCGGCCGCCGAACCACGGTGTCGGTCGGTCCAGCGACACGCGGCCGGGACCGGCGAACAGCAGCGCGAACGCGGCGCCGGACAGCACCAGTTCCAGCTCGTACCCGCCGGACCCGAAGAACCCGGCCGGCCACTTCAGCACGATCAGGTTGGCCAGCAGCCCCAGCATGCCGGCCGCGGCCAGCGGGGTGAACAGGCCGAGCACCACCAGCGCGCCCGCCACCAACTCGGTGCCGCCGGCCACCCAGACCAGCACCGACACGTGCTGGTAGCCGGCCAGGGCCAGCAGCTGTCCGAATCCGGTCCGCCCCATGCCGTGGAACAGCCCGAACAGCTCCTGCAGTCCGTTCGCGACGAACGTGCCGCCGACGATGAGGCGCAGCACCAGCAGGCCGAAGTCGGCGCCGCCGTGCCAGCGGTGCGGCTCGCGCACCGGGTCGGCGAACGGGTCGTCTGGCGTGCCGGTGCTGAAACCGCCTGCCGGGGCCATGACCGACGTCGCTCCGCCGCCGGCCGACGACGCCCCGCCGCTCGACTCGGTGGCGAACTCGTCGAACTGGTTGGCAGCTGGATCGTGGCCTGCCGCGTTGTAGGTCGAGGCGGCCGACGAGCTCGGGTAGAAGAGGCCCTCGTCGGCTTGTTTCTCCGGACGATCGTCGTACGTACTCACGGCCACGCAGGGTACGTGATCCGGATCACCAATGCGACTCATTCGAGTGAAAACGACGAATTGATCACACCACGATGGTCAATATTCACCTTTGACGAGGTTCCTCGGCTGCTCACCCCGGGCATACCTGGCGATCTCCTCGGCCGCGACGCGCCACGACCGGGCCTCCGCGCCCCGGCACGAGCCGCCGACGTGCGGGGTCAGCAGCAGGCCGTCCATCGTCCACAGTGGATGATCCGGGGGCAGCGGTTCCGGTTCGGTGACGTCGAGGATCGCGCGCAGCCTGCCGGTGCGCATCTCCGCGACGAGGGCGTCGGTGTCCACCACCGGGCCGCGGGCCGCGTTGACCAGGATCGCGCCGTCGGCCATGCGGGCCAGGAACGGCGCGTCCACCAGGTGCTTCGTCTCGCTGGTCAGGGGCACCATGATGACCACCGCGTCATGTTCGCCGAGCAGTTCCGGCAACTCGTGCACACCGTGCACGCCGTCCCGCGCGGTCCGGCCGACCAGCGTCGCGCGGCAGTCGAACGGCGCGAGCCGCCTGGCCAGCTGGTCGCCGAGATCGCCTGCGCCGACGATCAGTAAACGCTTGTCCTGCAACGTGTCCGTCTCGTGGTAGTCCCACTCGGCCCGTTCCTGGGCCCGCTGGAAGCGCGGCAGGTCCCGGTACATCGCCAGCAGCCCGGCGACCACCCACTCCGCCGTGCT
>CAVPCF010000117.1:0-4141 GCA_963702275.1 Candidatus Melainabacteria bacterium | reverse complement strand
GTTATGTTCTGGGCGTGCCTGGTAGGATTACGTATTGCTGGTCTCGATGCCGTGGCCGGGGGACAGCGCCCGTAGCACGCTGCCGTTGGAGGCCCGCTGGATCAGGTTGGCCCAGCCGCCCGGCTGTGCCGCCAGCGAGTTGACGAACCCGGTGTACCCGCCTGCCTTCAGGTGACCCGTGGTCTGCGTGACACCCGCGGTGTTCTTGACGCCGACCGCGTACGGGATCGCGAAGAAGTCCACGTCCGTGCTGTTGATGAACAGGCCGGACGAGTTGAGCGTGTACTCCGACCAGTCGAACAGGATGTTCTCGTTCGGGTCGGACGGGTTCTGTACCGCGGGCTGCACCAGGCCACCGGTGGTCAGCTTGAAGACGATCTTCTGGCCGTAGGAGAAGTAGATCCGGCCGGAGAACTGCGGCATCCGGATCGTGATCGAGTGGCCGTTGGCCGGTCCCGCGATGGACGCGTCGGGCGCCGGGGTGGGCGGGTTGCCGCCTGCCGGCCACGCGTGGAAGGTGCCGTTCGCGTCTGCCCAGCCCTGCTGGCCGGTCGAGAGCAGCGTGCCGAGGTCATAGATGAACAGCGCGTCGCCGCGACCGGAGTTGTTCGAGACCTGGAGCGGGATGGTGGCGGGAACGGCCGCTTCGGCGGCGGGCGCGGTGACGGTGGCCGCGAATCCCGCCGCGGTGATGCCCAGCGCGGCGACCAACGCCAGCGCCTTCGGTTTGACAAGCACGTGCACCTCCTCAGGTGGTTCCCCGTTGAGCCGCTTGAGAGCGCTCTCAGAATCACGTGACCTGGTGACGTCTGTCAATGTTCATCGAGTGGAAACACGACAGCGAAAGCGGGTGTGGCCTGCAATGCCTTTGGTGGGCGGGCAACGTTCACCGTCAACAGAGTGGACAGCGCGGGCGAGTCGGCCGAGCGGACAGCGTACGATTGCAGAGAGCGCTTCCACAGCTCGCTCCCGAATGGCTGACCTCACCCGTCCGGATGAACGGATCAGCGAAGCCGGTGACCGGGTGTACCCGCGCGGCGCGGACAGGACACGCTGTCCGCGCCGCCGGTTCGCTCAGCCGTTGGCGGCGATGTCCGCGAGGACGGCGGCCAGGGTGCGGACCGGTACCCCGGTACCGCCCTTGGCGGTGTAACCCCACGGCCCGCCGGTGTTGAAGGCGG
Organism: Candidatus Melainabacteria bacterium; assembly: GCA_963702275.1. GTDB lineage: Bacteria > Actinomycetota > Actinomycetes > Mycobacteriales > Pseudonocardiaceae > DATEPR01. The sequence goes on along the minus strand of CAVPCF010000117.1, from coordinate 2,960 downwards.
GCCCTGCCACGTCCACGTGGGCCCACTGCACGCCGTCGGCCACGAACTCGCGCAGGAACACGCCCGCCACCAGCATGCCGGCCCACCGCTGCGGCGCCACGTTGGTGAGATCGGCCAGCTTGGAGTCCAGTTCGCCGCGCAGCTCGTCGGGCAGCGGCATGGCCCAACCGCCCTCGCCGCTGGCCCGCGCGATGCCGGCCACCCGGTCGCGGAACTCGTCGGAGCCCATCACACCGGCCGTGCGGCTGCCCAGCGCGACCAACTGGGCGCCGGTCAGCGTGGAGGTCTCGATCAGGTAGTCCGGGTCGTCCTGGCAGGCGCGGACGATGGCGTCGGCCAGGATCAGGCGGCCCTCCGCGTCGGTGTTGAGCACCTCGACCGTCTTGCCGCCGTACATGGTCAGCACGTCACCGGGCCGGTAGGCGGTACCGGAGGGCATGTTCTCCGCCATCGGCACGGTAGCGGTGACCTCGAGCGGGTACTTCAGCTTCGCCGCCAGCACCACGGTCGCCACGACGGCGGCCGCCCCGGACATGTCCGCGGTCATCTGGTCCATGTTGATGGGCGGCTTCAGCGAGATGCCGCCGGTGTCGAACGTGACGCCCTTGCCGACCAGCGCCACCTTCGCCTTCGGCTTGGTGCCGCGGTAGCGCAGCCGGACCAGCCGCGGCGGGCGGGTCGAACCGCTGCCGACACCGAGGATGCCGCCGTAGCCCTCCTTGCGCAGGGCCTTCTCGTCCAGGATCTCGACCTCGACGCCGTTCGCGCCTGCCAGTTCGGCCGCCCGCTGCGCGAAGCTGGCCGGGAAAAGGTCGTTGGGCGGGGTGTTGATCAGGTCGCGGGCGAACGTGACCGACTCGGCGATCGCGGTGGCCGCCTTCAGCGTGGCCTTGTGGTCCTTCGCGGTGCCCTCCGCCGGGCTGACCAGGTCCACCCGGCCGACCGGCTGGTCACCGTTGGTCGAGGACTTGTACCGGTCGAACCGGTAGGCACCCAGCACGACACCCTCGACGGCGGCGCCGAGATCGATCGCGGACAGCACGGTGCCGGCCCGCTTGACACCGGCCATCGCCCGTGCCGCCGCGCCGGACGCCCGGCGCACCTGCTCCGCGCCGATCGCGCCGCCCGCGCCGGGCTTGCCGAGCCCCGCCGCGAGCACCACGGTCGCGGCCAGCTTGCCCAGCGTCGCCAGCTTGACCACCTCGTCCGCCTTGCCGGTCGCGCCGAGACTGACCAGCAGGTCGAGCAGGCGGCCGTCCAACGCCTCGTCCACCGCCTCGCCACCCGGCGCCAGGCTCGGCCCGTCCGGTCCATGTATCGTGCCGACCACCAGGGTGTCGACCGCGAGCGCGGTCACCTCGGCGGGCTTGTTGCCGGTCAGGCTGAGTTTGGGCGTGCTCACAAATTCTCCTCGTCGGGCCGCGTGTCTTCTGCGGCTGCTTCGTTACGTTCCCCTGGCGCATGAATTGTGAACCATGCTAACGAGTTTCCCCGGTAGGTTGCTATCGGCTAGGCCGAATGCTCTGGCAACGTGTACCCCCATGACCCGGATGCTGCGCGAACAACTGGGCGCGGTGGACGCGGTCGTCGCCGGTCTCGGCGCCATGATCGGGGCAGGCCTGTTCGCCGGTCTCGCCCCCGCCTCGTCGCTCGCCGGCGGGTGGTTGCTCGTCGCCATGGTCGTGGCCGCGGTAGCTGCCGCGTGCTGTTGCTGCTCGACCTGTGACCAGTCCGGTGTCTTTCCCGGTTCCGGCAGCGGCTACCGCTACACCCGGGAGCAACTCGGCCGCTGGCCCGGCCGCATGGCCGGTGGCCTCTACCTGGCCAGTCGGGCTGCCGCCGCCGCCGCGCTGGCCGCCTGTTTCGGTGCGTACGTGGCGCCCGACCGGCCGACCCTGGCGGCGCTGGGCGTGCTCGTGCTCGCCGTGGTCGCGGACGCGGTCGGGGTACGGCCACCGCGGGCGCTGACCAGGGCGCTGACCGTGTTCGTGCTGGTCGTGCTGGCCCTGGTGGTGGCGGCGTGCTTCGCCATCGCGCCACCGCCGCCGACCGGGGTGCCGCTGCCGGCCGGCACGCCGGGCCTTGACGACCCCGGTGAGCTGCTGCCGGCGGCGGGGGTGCTGTTCTTCGCGTTCCTCGGCTTCGAGCGGGTCCATCGACGAGGTATCCGAGGACAGGCTGCGGCAGGAGGTGTGCGGTGTGGTCGCCTTCGGGGCCACGGAGGCGATGAACTCATCCAGGCAGTGGCCCGCCGGCTCGGCTTCAAACGGACGGGCAGCCGCATCCAGGCGCGGACCGAGGCGTGTCTGGCCGGACTGATTGCGACCGGGCAAGTCAGCCGCACCGCGGACGGCCGCTTACAGGTGACACCGCGAACGGCAAGCGTGTAGGACAATTTTAACCGTCCACTCCACACGATCACAATGTTACAAGGAAGTTACGCACCCGAACAGACGTCCGGGAGATTATAGTAGCCTTTACGCGACCCAGCCTGAGCCGCTCCACCGCTGAAAAAATCGCCTTGTCCTGCGCAAGGGATGTGCCGCCCGTTTCGCATCGCCTGTTCCTCTCGGAGACCCGATGTCATGAACCACCTCCTCCTCGGTACGCTGGCCGCCCTGGGCGGCGGCAGTCTCTTCCTCTGGCAGAAGGCGCTCCTGGCCGCCCCGAAGGCGACGGCGGTGGCAGCCCGCTGATGATGCCGCCAAGACGTCGCTGCCGCTGACCCACGTCGTCCTGTTCAGCAGCGGTCGGTTACTTCCAGTGCGATAGGGGCGTCGTCGAGGGCGACGTCCGCATCGACATGACCTTCCGCGTCGGCGACGTCAATGACCTGCTCAATAGCTTCGTATTGCAGGATCTCGACGGCGGCCGCGTCAGCGCCATCAGTTACGACAGTCAGGAGCCGGTCGAGAAGACACTCAAGAGCTTCGCCCTGGATTGACCTACAATCCGACGGT
>CAVPCF010000116.1:0-22544 GCA_963702275.1 Candidatus Melainabacteria bacterium | reverse complement strand
ACCACCACCAGCTACCAAATCAATGCGGCGGCCGTGCTGCTGATCGAACTGGAGGGTATGGTCGAGGCGGTCGAGACCGGACTCGAATCGGTGGTGGAGGTCTGCAAGGCGGCAGGCGCCCTGGAGCTCAAGGTGGCGAACTCGGAGGCCGAGCGGACCGCGCTCTGGAAGGCGCGCAAGGACGCGGGCGGCGCCATGGGCCGGCTTGCCCCCAACTATTATGTCATGGACAGCGTGGTGCCCGGAATACCCTGCCCCAAGTGCTGGCCGCCGTCGAGCGGATCGCCGAGGCGCACGGGTTGAAAGTGGCTACCCTCCTGCACGCGGGCGACGGCAATATTCACCCAATGCTACTCTTCGATTCCGACGAACCCGGGGCCATCGATCGAGTGCGGGCGGCTGGGGCGGACATTCTGCAAGTCTGTCTGGACCAGGGCGGGTCGCTCACCGGCGAGCATGGGATCGGGGTCGAGAAACTCGACATGGCCGGAACCCTGCCGTTTGGCAATACCCAATAAATAAGGAAAAAGATGGCGATGCTGGCCGCGATCGCGAATGCCTTCATTACCAGAAACCCCGCAAGCCGAATAAAGCCGGAGCCGTGTCCGCGCAGCAGAAATCCCATCAGCGAAACGTTCCCTGCGGTCATCGCAACGGAGATCAGCGCCAGCCCACCGCATCCAAACGCCAGCGCCAGCGAAATGAGCTGATTCCCGACATACGACCGGTTGTTCGGAAATCGCCAGATTCGGTTCAGCGCGACCTCCAGCGGCATAAATATCCCGGACGAAGTCACCAGCAAAATGATCAGCGATACCGCCTGCACTCGTTGCCGCGAATTCACCATTGCGTTCAAGTTCCGGATGACGAATTCCTGCCCAGCCGGCAGATAATCGCGCAGCAATTCGACCACTACATCCCGGCCGGTCCCGTTGGTTGGCCGCTACCCACTGACCGGTCCACCATTGTGGACCGGCTCGGGTTGCTGTCCTCTGTTTGGCTGGTCCTCGCGCTTTGGGCTTCTGCATCAACCCGATACTCTATTGTCGTGACGGTTGTTGGGGGTTTGTCAAGGCGGAAAGAGTACCTTGACAAACCCCCAACAACCGCTTTAAAGATGGCCCGTATCGGGTTGATGCAGAAGGACTGGTAGATGACGGGATGCCGCGTGGTTTAAGCCAGGTCCCCTGAAGGCGAAAGAGGCGCCTCGGTTGGGGGTTGTTTTTGTTTGTTCGGCGGGTCGCGTTTGGTGGGTTGTTGCGGGCGCCTCGGTTGGGACTTGTTCCTGTTCGTTCGGCGGGTCCTGTTTGGTGGTGGTTGCTGGCGCCTCGGTTGGGGGTTGTTCTTCTTCGTTCGGCGGGTCGCTTCTGGTCTGGGCTCGTGCACGAAACGGCCGAAATCCTGACCTGGACTTCTTGTCCTACCGCTGACATTGCGGTCACTGGGCACGAAACTGTCCACCGGTTGGTGGATTCCCGGACGGTCGTCGATGTCGGTATGGTGACGGCCTTCGTCCGCATTGCGGTCAATCCTGCCGGGACCTTGCTGGATAATGTGGCGCGGACGGAAATGTCCAGCATTTGTCCTGCGAATGTTCTGGTGGATATTGCCGACCTGGGAGAAAACGATGCTCACAAGACGGACCGGACGATTCGTCAGCGCGGCGGCGGCTGTGGTGGTGTTGTCCTGCGTTGGGGTTTTCGCGGCGGCGCCTGCGAACGCGGCGACCGCTTTTGGGGACGGCAGTTTCGAGACGCCGGTGGTCGCGCCGCATACCTTCGTGACTGTTTTCGCCGGTCAGTCTATTGGTCCTTGGACGGTGACCAGCGGCAACGTCGACTTCATCGGTGCCGGATTCTGGCAGGCCGCTGATGGCGTGCAGTCCGTCGACCTGGACGGTGGCCAGGCTGGCGCGGTCAGCCAGACGTTCGCCACGTCACCGCTGTTCGCCTACGAGGTCAGCTTTGCGCTGGCCGGCAATCCGGTCGACCTTCCTGTGGTGAAGACCGGTCAGGTCATCGTCAACGGACAGGTGGCGTTGAACTTCTCTTTCGACACCACCGGGAAAACCGAGGCGAACATGGGGTACGTGCATCGCGAGTTCGCGTTCAAGGCTACCGGCAACGCCACGACGATCGAGTTCGCGAGTACCACCGAGGGTGCGTTCGGGCCGGTGATCGACGACGTTCAGGTCGAGCCGTGCCTGCTCATCCTGTGCCTGTGAGCCAGTAGGTGTCGTGGCGGAGCATGAACTCCGCGCGTTCGTCGTCGGTCATCGGGTTTCGGGCGAGGTGTGCCAGGGTTTCGAAGTATTCCTCGCGGGGGGCGCCGGGGGCGAACAGGATCAGCATTGATGCCTTTGCCCCGGATTCGTTGCGGAAGCCGTGGATTCCGCCCTCCGGTACGAAGAGGAAGTCGCCTGCGGTGGCGTCCTGCCATTCGGTGCCGTCGTACAGGTTGACCGTGCCGGACAGGATGAAGAAGGACTCTGAGATGGTCCGGTGGAAGTGCGGATCGGGGCCGCCCCGGCCTGGCGCGAAGTCCCATCGGTACAAGCCGAACTCGCCGGCGGTGCTCGCTCCGGTGGCCAGGTAGTGGACCTCGACACCGGACGGGTAGACCAGTTCAGCGGGCTGGTCGTGCCGCCGTAGGGTCGCGCTGACCGCGCCGTCGGCGGGGGTGTACTTCGATTCTGGATAGGACATGGCACGACGGTAGTCGACGACCACGACAGTGCCCTGGCAGGCGGCAGGCCTGCCAGGGCACTGTCCTGCGGTTCAGCTACCGAAGACCTGGAATTCCCAGAGTGAGTAGCCGAACTGGGTTGCTCGTGCGGTGCCGTTCATCCGGACGAAGCGGCCGGTTCCGGTGACTGGCAGGGTTTGGATGCCGCCGGTGCCGGTTGTTGTCGAGAAGATGGTTGTCCAGTTGGTGCCGTCGGGTGATGTCTGTATCTGGAACCCGGTGGCGAACGCCGCCTCCCAGTTCAGTACGACCTGGCTGATCGTGTGACTGGCGCCGAGGTCGACCTGGAGCCACTGCGGGTCACTGAAGGTGCTGGACCACCGGGTGCCGGTGTTGCCGTCGACCGCGTTCGCCGCGGCGAACGAGGCGTTCTCCGTCGACGACGCCGTGGCCACCTTGCCCTGCGACAGGTTGGTGCTGCCGCCGCCGGTGCTGGTGTTCGCGGTGCCGAAGACCTGGAACTCCCAGAGTGAGTAGCCGAACTGGGTTGCTCGTGCGGTGCCGTTCATGCGGACGAAGCGGCCGGTTCCGGTGACTGGCAGGGTTTGGATGCCGCCGGTGCCGGTTGTTGTCGAGAAGATCGTGGTCCAGTTGGTGCCGTCGGGTGATGTCTGTATCTGGAATGCGGTGGCGAACGCTGCCTCCCAGTTCAGTACCACCTGGCTGATGGTGTCGCTGGCGCCGAGGTCGACCTGTAGCCACTGCGGGTCGGCGAACAAGCTGGACCACCGGGTGGTGGTGCTGCCGTCGGTGGCGTTGGACGCCGGGGTGCCGGCGTTCTCCACCGACGACGCCGTCGTGGGCTTGCCTTGGGACAGCAGGGTTCCGGTACCACCACCGCCGCCGCCGACCGCCGGACGACGTGCCATAGACCGCGAACTCGTACAGCGAGTCGCCGAACGCCGAGGCTCTCGCGGTCGCCAGGACTCTGATGAATCTCCCGGAACCGGACAGTGCGACGTCCTGTATCTCGCCCGTACTGTTGTTGTTGGTGAAGATCGTGGTCCAGTTCGTCGCGTCGTTGGATGTCTGTATCTGATAGGCCGATGCGGCCGATGCCTCCCAGATCAACGTCGCGTGCGTGATCGTGGTGGCCGCGCCGAGGTCGACCTGTAGCCACTGCGGGTCGCTGAACGTGCTGGACCAGCGGGTCGTGACGTTGCCGTCGGTGGCGTTGGACGCGGGGAAGGCCGCGCTCTCCACCGAGGACGCCGTGGTGGGCTTGCCGAGCGCGAGGTTCGTGCCGAAGTTGGGCGCCTTGTTGTAGACGGCGACGTAGTCGATGTTCATCTGGCCGCCGGAGACGGTGGCCGCGTTGGGGCCGCCACCGAACGCGGCCGGGAACGCGCCGCCGATGGCCAGGTCGAAGATGATGAAGAAGGCGTGGTCGACGGCGTTGGCCCAGGTGGTGGGGTCCACCTGGTTGGCGCTGACGGTGAAGTAGGTGGCGCCGTCGAGGATGTAGCGGATCTGCTCCGGCGACGTCGACCTGTCGATCTCCACCGCGTACGTGTGGAAGCCGGTCTGGCAACCCGCGCACGCGCGCTCGCCGCTGCCGATGCCGGTGGACTCGTTGCACGGGCCGCCCGGGTTGGTGCCGCAGTGCAGGGTGCCGAACAGCGAACTGCGGCCGTTGATGTCCTCCATGATGTCGACTTCGCCGGTACCCGGCCACGGGACGCCGATCCGGATCGGTGAGCCGAGCATCCAGAATGCGGGCCAGTAGCCGGCGCCGTTCGCCGTGTTGATGTTCGGCTGCTGGATGGACGCCTGCATCCGCACCACGCCACCCGGCTCCGCGCCGAAGCCGTCGAACTGCGTCTCGACCCGGCCCGACGTCCAGCCGGCGACCGGGTCGGTGCCCGTGTGCAGGGCTTTCAGCACCAGGTGGCCGTTGCCGTCGGTGAACACGTTGGCGGTGCTGGTGGTCGTCGTCTCGACCTCGCCGGTGCCGAAGTTGGCGCCGAGGCCCGCGTCGTAGCGCCAGGTTCCGGTGTCCAGTGGGGCGTTGGCGGGGCCGTTGAAGTCGTCACTCCAGGTCGTGGTGAAGCCGGCCGGTGGCGCCGGCACCGCGGACGGCGCCGCGCTGCTCTGTACCGCGCTGTGTGCCGTGTTGTGGGCGGCGATCGGCTGGGCGGATGCGGGCGGCGAGCCGGCCAACGTGACCGCCGCGACGACGGTGAGACCTAACAGGCCGAGCGCGAGCCGTCCATCCGGCCTGCGGTGCAGCCATTGCACACGCTTGCCTCTGATCGACATGCGTACTCCTTGGGAGAGCGTGAGGGCGCAGGGCGACAGCGTCTGGCCAAGACGTGGCGCCGTGACATGGACCTACTGAGAGCGCTCTCACGAGAATGTCGCCCCACTCGGAGCACTGTCAAGGGAATCACCAGGTTCCGGAACTAACACGCGCGGTTCCGGAACCGACACACCCCACGAGGGCCGGCCGCGCGGCCGGTCCACGTGGGCCAACCGCAACCGGACCGACCTCCGCCGTTCGTGGACCGCGCGCCCATGATCGGACGAGAATCCAGCGCGACATACGTTCACAGGCTGGAGGCTGTTATGGCGTTATCCTCGTTGACAGAATTGGACAAGTTCAAGGCAGCGCCGTTCGTCGCCGGGTATCCGGATGCCGCGCGCACCTTCTACAGTCCGGTCGACCAGGTACACGACGCGCTGAAGGCGCTCGTCAGCTCGGCCACCAAGAGCCTCGTGGTCAGCATGTACGGCTACGACGACGACGAACTGGACAAGGCGATCCGGGACAAACTCGGGTCGGACAAGATATTCGTGCAGCTGAGCCTGGACAAGTCCCAGTCCGCGGGCGTGCACGAGAAGGAGATCCTGGCGAAATGGCAGAACGACGCGATCGGTAACAGCATCGCCATCGGGAAAAGCGAGCACGGCGCGATCATGCACATGAAGATGGTCATCGTCGACGGCCTCGACGTGGTCACCGGGAGCACGAACTGGTCGAAGTCCGGGGAATCCGATCAGGACAACCAACTCACCGTCATCCGGGACGCCCTGGTGGCCGCGGAGGCCCGCTCCCGCATCGACATCATCCACGACGGCATGCTCAAGCAGATGGCCACCGGCAGCGCAGCGGCCAAGGCCGCCTGATCCGGTGTCATCGCAGGTCAACCCGATCATGTGTGCGGGTCGGCGTAGCTGGGTAACCGGCCCGCACCGACGGATCGAGGAGGCACTCCGATGGCGCAGACCGACTGGTCGGGCCTTGCCGCGCGGACGCTGGCCACGTTGCTGGAGCGGCGGTCCGAAGTAGCGGCAGCGCACTCCGAAGGCGAGGACGACGCGCTCCGGCGGTTCGTGGTCGCGGCCGTCGCCATGGACGAGGCCTGGACGGAAGGGGCACGCCGGATCGAGGAGCTGGAACAACAGGCGGAACGGATCCGCGACGACGTGCGGGACCGCGCCGCCGTGCTGGAGACCGAGCAGGCCAGGGCGATCATGGACCTGCTGCACGTCCGGCCGATCGAGGAGCTGGCCGAGCTGCTCGGCTCGTCGGTCGAGCAACTGGGCGAGCTCGCCCGGGACGCGCGGGTCACCCTGTCGGTACCCCAGCCGAGGGATAGCCTGCCCGTATGACCGACGAGTGGCACGCGGCGCTGCGGCACGTGCGGGGCGCCGAGCTGACCGGCGACACCGGCCAGACCAGCGGCATGACGCGTCGTGAGGCCATCTCCGGTGCCACGGTCGGCTCGCAGAAGGTGTGGATGGGGCAGACCCACGTGGCACCGCACACCAACTCCGGTGATCATCACCACGGGGACGCCGAGACCGCGATCTACGTGCTGGCCGGCCGTCCCGTGTTCGTCTTCGCGGACGGGGACGACGAGGTGCGGCTGGCCACCGAGCCGGGTGACTACGTGTTCGTCCCGCCGTGGGCGCCGCACCGTGAGGAGAACCCGACCGGCGAAGAAGCCGTCGTGGTGATCGCGCGCAGTAGTCAGCAGGGCATCGTGGTCAACCTGCCGAGTCTCTGGGCGCCCGTCGAGCGGTAGCCATCGCGCCGTGTCAATCTGGGCTCCTTCAGCGGGAAGGGGCGAGATGACGGACAAGGTGCCACGGGCGGTCTACGAGCGGGAACTGGCCCGTCTCCAGGCCGAGCTCGTGATCATGCAGGAATGGGTGCGCGCCGAGGGCGCCAGGCTGGTCGTGGTGTTCGAGGGGCGGGACGCGGCCGGCAAGGGCAGCACGATCAAGCGGGTCACCGAGTTCCTGAACTCGCGGGTGGCCCGGATCGCGGCACTGCCGGTGCCCACCGAACGGCAGCGCACGCAGTGGTACTTCCAGCGCTACGTCGAGCACCTGCCGGCGGCGGGGGAGATCGTGCTGTTCGACCGAAGCTGGTACAACCGGGCCGGTGTCGAACGGGTGATGGGCTTCTGCACCCCTGACGAGTACCGGCGGTTCCTCCAGCAGTGCCCGATCTTCGAGCGCCTGCTGGTCGAGGACGGGATCCTGTTGCGCAAGTACTGGTTCTCGGTCAGCGACGTCGAGCAGGAGCGCCGGTTCCAGTCCAGATTGGACGATCCGATGCGGCGCTGGAAGCTGTCCCCGATGGATCTGGAGTCGATCACCCGGTGGGCGGACTACTCGCGGGCCAAGGACGAGATGTTCGTGCACACCGACATTCCCGAGTCGCGGTGGCACGTGGTGGAGAGCGACGACAAGCGCAGGGCACGGCTGAACATGATGGCGCACCTGCTGTCCACCGTCCCCTACCACGAGGTCAGCCGGCCCGCGCTGCACCTGCCGCACCGCCCGGCGGATTCGGGTTACGTCCGGCCGCCCCGCGATCAGCAGACGTACGTGCCCGACCACGCCGCGTCGCTGAACTGAGCACGGCCGACGACAAATCGGGCGCGGCGACACTGGTCCACCTTCTACGCTGGGGATCATGAGTGATCGGGTGCTCCGCGTCGAGATCGACGGCCGTGCCGTGTCCGACGACCAGTTCCGGCATCTCGCCCTGCACAGCTACGGACACTTCACCGCCATGCAGGTCCGTGGCGGCGCGGTGCGCGGGCTGGACCTGCACCTGGCCCGGCTGACAACGGCCAACCAGGACATGTTCGGCGCCGCACTGGACCCCGACCGCGTTCGCGCGCACATCCGCCACGCCCTCGGCGATCTGGCCGACGCGTCGGCGCGGACCATGGTCGTCCTTGCCGAGGACGACACGCCCGCGATCATGGTCACCATCCGGCCGCCTGCCGGCGTGTCGAGCGCGCCGCTGAGCCTGCTCAGCGTGCCCTACCAGCGGCCGCTGCCGCACCTCAAGCAGATCGGCGGCGGCTTCGGTCAGGTGTACTACCGGCGGCTCGCGGCCCGCGACGGCTACGACGAGGCGCTGCTGACCGGCCAGGACGGCGTGATCGCCGAGGGCGGGATCACCAACGTCGGGTTCTTCGACGGGGCAGGCGTCGTCTGGCCGGACGCGCCCGCGCTCGTCGGGACCACGATGGGACTGCTGGAGCGGCACATCCCGTCGCGGCGCACGACAGTGCGGCTTGCCGACCTGCCCACGTTCGACGGCGTCTTCGTCACGAGCTCACGCGGCATCGCCGCGGTCGACCGCGTCGACGACCTGCGTGTTCCCGTCGCCACGGACCGGATGAAGGCCCTGTCCGAGGCCTACGACGCAGTGCCGTGGGACCGGATCTGAGCGGCACCCGACACAGTCATTCGACAGTGGCGAATGTGGCCATAACGTGGATTGTCCTGTTCAGACCCGGGTCGCATGGGGTATTGGTGGTAGGCCGTACCAGTATCCGGGAGGAACCATGGCAGCGCAGGCGTTCACCGAGGGCACCGTGCCGTTTCGGGCGCAGCAGACCTGGTATCGCGTGACCGGCGAGTTCGGCGACCACGTGCCGCTGGTCGTGCTGCACGGCGGGCCCGGCTGCACGCACGACTACCTGCTCCGGGTTGCCGCGCTCGCCGACACCGGGCGTGCCGTCGTGCACTACGACCAGCTCGGCAACGGCAGGTCCACCCACCTGCCGGACGCGGCGCCGGAGTTCTGGACCGTCGAGCTGTTCCTTGCCGAGCTGGACAACCTGCTGACCGCCCTTGGCATCGCCGACCGCTACGCGCTGCTCGGGCAGTCGTGGGGCGGGATGCTGGCCGCGGAGCACGCCGTGCGCGCACCCGTTGGCCTGCGTGGGTTGGTCATCGCCGACTCGCCGGCATCGATGGCGCTGTGGTCGGCCGCGGCCGACGCGTTGCGCGCCGAACTGCCGTTCGTGGTCGAGGACACGTTGCGCCGCCACGAAGCCGCCGGCACCACGGACACCGACCAGTACGCCGACGCGGTCCGGGTGTTCTACGACCGCCACCTGTGCCGGGTGCCGTGGCCGCCGGAGCTGGCCGCCACGTTCGACGCGCTGGACGAGGACCCGACCGTCTACCACACGATGAACGGGCCGAGCGAGTTCCACGTGATCGGCAGCCTGCGCGACTGGTCCATTGTAGATAGAGTGGGCGCGGTCGACGTGCCGACGCTGCTGATCAGCGGCCGCCACGACGAGGCGACACCGGAAACCGTACAACCCTTCTACGACGGCATTCCGGACGTCCGCTGGGAGGTGTTCGACGAGTCCAGCCACATGCCGCACATCGAGGAGACAGCACGTTTCATGGCGACCGTAGGTGATTTCCTTGCCATGATCGACGACGCGAAGGTGGAGGCATGACAGCGGAACCCGAGGAGACCACACTCGCCGAGTTCGGCTACCAGCAGGAGCTGAAGCGCTCGCTGACCCTGCGGGACCTGCTGGTCTACGGCATGATCTTCATGGTCCCGATCGCCCCGTTCGCGATCTTCGGCGTGGTGTTCAACACCTCGAAGGGCATGGTGCCGCTCACCTACGTGATCGGCCTTGTCGCGATGCTGTTCACCGCGTTGAGCTACCGCGAGATGAGCAGGGCGTTCCCGGTCGCCGGCTCGGTCTACACCTACGCGGGCCGCGGCATCGCCAGTTGGGTCGGTTTCCTGGCCGGCTGGGCGATCCTGCTGGACTACCTACTGGTGCCCACCCTGCTGTACGTGACCGGCGCCGCCGCGCTGGACACCGTGCTGCCCGGCGTGCCGCAGTGGCTGTGGGTGGTCATCTTCGTGGTGCTCAACACGGCGGTGAACCTGGCAGGTGTCGAGATCACCGCGCGGGCCAACCGGCTGTTCCTGCTCGGCGAGCTGATCGTGCTGGCGATCTTTCTGGTGGCGGCCGTGATCGCGATCGTGCGGGGCGTGCACGGGGCGCACTGGTCGACCACACCGTTCTACAACTCCAGCCAGTTCTCGCCGAGCCTGGTGTTCGCCGCGTTGTCGATCGCCGTGCTGTCCTTCCTGGGGTTCGACGCCATCTCCACCCAGTCCGAGGAGGTCCGCGGCGGCCCGAAGGTGGTCGGCAGGGCGACGGTGATCTCGTTGTGCCTTGTCGCGGTGTTGTTCGTGGTGCAGACCTACGTTGCCGCGCTGCTGGTACCCGGCACCACCCAGTTCAACGGCCAGGACGCCACCAACCAGGCTTTCTACACCATCGCAGGCCTGGCCGCCGGGCACTGGCTGACCGTGCTCATCGCGGTCGCCACGGCGCTGGCGGCGGCCGTCGCGAACAGCCTCGTCGCGCAGAACGCCACGTCCCGCCTGCTGTTCTCGATGGCCCGCGACCGCACGCTGCCGAAGTTCCTCGCGCATGTCAGCGAGAAGCGGCGGGTGCCGGAGCGCGCGGTGCTGCTGGTCGCGGTGATCAGTCTCGTCCTCGGCCTGTTCTTCGTCGGCCAGATCGCGTTCCTGTCCACGCTGGTCAACTTCGGCGCGCTGTTCGCGTTCCTGCTGCTGCACGTGTCGGTCGGCGTGTACTACCTGATCAAGCGCCGCCAGCGGACCTACGGGATGCACCTGGTGGTGCCGCTGATCGGGTTCGTGATCATCGGTTACGTCCTCTACAACGCGGACACGCACGCCAAGATCGGCGGCTCCATCTGGCTCGCCATCGGCATCATCCTGATCGTGATCCGCAAGCTGACCGGCCGGGACGTGACCCTCACCATGGACGAGAACGCAAGGGCCTGACGGTGGCAGCACAGCCGGGTACGTTGGTGCCGTGACGGTCCTGACCTCGGTGGTAGACGGCAACGAAGCCGGCGCACCGACCCGCGAGTACACCTCCCGTGATCCGGCCAGGTTGACCGACGTGGTGGCCACGGTGGGCCTCGGCGATCCGGACACGTTCGTGCGGGCGACGCGAGCCGCGCGTCGGGCGCAACGCGAGTGGGCCGACGTGCCGGCGCCGGTGCGCGGCCGGGTCGTCGCGAACCTGGGGCGACTGGTGGAGGCCAACATCGACGCGCTGGCCGCCCTGGTCACGCGGGAGATCGGCAAGCCCGCGGCCGAAGCGCGGGGCGAGGTCCAGGAGATCGTGGACACCTGCGACTTCTTCCTGGGCGAGGGCAGGCGGCTCTACGGGCAGACCGTGCCGTCGGAGATGCCGGACAAGCAGCTGTTCACGTTTCGGGTGCCGGTCGGCTCGGTCGTGGTGATCACGGCCGGCAACTTCCCGGTCGCGGTGCCGTCCTGGTACCTGGTGCCGGCGTTGTTGTGCGGCAACGCGGTGACGTGGAAACCGGCCGAGTACGCGGCCGCCAGCGCGCGGGCACTGAGCGAACTGGCCTGGCGGGCGGGGGTGCCACCCGGTGTGCTCAACCTCGTCTACGCCGACGGGCCAACCACCTACGACGGCCTGTCAAGGGCGCTGGCCGACGGGCTCGTGGACAAGGTCGGCTTCACCGGGTCCAGCGCGGTCGGTGTCGGCATCGGCGAGCTGTGCGGGCGGCACCTCCAGTCGGCCTGCCTGGAACTGGGCGGCAAGAACCCGATGGTCGTCGCGCCGGACGCGGATCTCGACCTCGCGGTCGACGGCGCGCTGTTCTCCGGCTACGGCACCGCTGGCCAGCGCTGTACGTCGCTCGGCACGGCCATCGTGCATGCCGACGTGCACGACGAGTTCGTCGGCCGGTTCGACACGGCGCTGCGCGCGGCCCGGATCGGTGACCCCACCCAGGACGTGCTGTACGGCCCGCTGCTGGCCGAGCACTTCGCGGACAACTTCGAGAAGATCCTCGGCTGGATCGCGGATCATCATCGCGTGCTCGGCTCGACGGCGGTCGGCCGGATCACGGATGCGTTGCCACGTAACGGTTTCGTCGGTGACCACTCGGCGGGTCTCTTTTACCACCCCGTCCTGCTGGACGGCGTGCGCGCCGACGACGAGGTGTTCCGCGAGGAGACGTTCGGGCCGATCGTCGGCGTCACCACGTATCGCGACCTGGACGAGGCGATCGAGCTGGCCAACGCGCCCGGCTACGGCCTGTCCTCGTCGATCTACACCGACGACCCGGCAACGGCGTTCCGGTTCCGGCGGGGGATCGGCGCCGGCATGGTCAGTGTGAACAACTCGACGTCCGGCGCGGAGGCGCACCTGCCGTTCGGCGGCAACGGCAGGTCGGGCAACGGCAGCCGCCAGTCCGGCATGTGGGTGCTTGACCAGTTCACCCGGTGGCAGTCGATGAACTGGGACTTCTCGGGTCGGCTGCAGAAGGCGCAGGTGGACGTGGCCACCGTCGAACCGGAACGGGACTACCGGCTCCCCGCACACCTCGACGGCCGGCATGTCTGAGGCCATCGACGACCACTTCCTCAAGGCGGTCGCCGCACTGACACCGGGCCCGCCGCACGAACTCCCCGGCCTGTCGAACGACGACGCGCTCGCCCTGTTCGACGCGCAACTGGGCAGCCGGCACCTGGACTTCGCCGCCCGCGAACTCGTCGGGCAGGGCCGCGGTTTCTACAGCATCGGCTCGGCGGGCCACGAGGGCAATGCCGCGCTCGCGGCGGCGCTGCGGCCGACCGATCCGATCCTGCCGCACTACCGGTCCGGCGCGTTCTACCTTCACCGCGCGGCGCAGGTGCCGGGCCACGACGCACTGCGGGACGTGCTGCTCGGCGTCGTCGCGGCCGTGGACGAGCCGATCGCGGGCGGGCGGCACAAGGTGTTCGGCAACAAAGCGTTGGCCGTCATCCCGCCGACGTCCACCATCGCGTCGCACCTGCCGCGCGCGGTCGGGCTGGCGTTCGGCGTCGAGCGCGCCCGCAAGCTCGGCATCGCGACCGAGTGGCCCGCGGACTCGGTGGTGGTGTGCGGTTTCGGCGACGCGTCGGCCAACCACTCCACCGCGACCGGCGCGCTGAACGCGGCCGCCTACTGCGCGTACCAGGGCCTCCCGATGCCGCTGCTGTTCGTCTGCGAGGACAACGGCATCGGCATCAGCGTGCGCACCCCGACCGGCTGGGTCGCCGCCGCCAACCGACATCGGCCGAACCTGACGTACTTCGCCGCGGACGGCACCGACCTGCCCGCCACGCTGGCGGTGGCCAGGCAGGCGGTCGACCACGTCCGCACCACCCGCGCGCCCGCGTTCCTGCACCTGCGGATGGTGCGGCTGCTCGGCCACGCCGGGTCCGATGTGGAGTCCGGCTACCGGTCGTCGGCCGAGATCACCGCGGACTACCCGCACGATCCGGTGCTGCGCACGGCGGAACTGTTGGTGGCAAACGGAATTCTCGAGCCCGCTGAAGTGATCGACCGCTACGAGCGGATGCGGGCGCGTGTGTGGGCGACCGCGGAGGCGGCCGTAGCGCGGCCACGCCTGGTGTCCGCGGCCGACGTGATGTCACCGCTCGCGCCACCGAAACCGGTGCACCCCAAGGTTTCCCGTCACGCTCCTGGCTCACTCACGTTGGCAAGGGCCATCAACGGCGCCCTGGCCGACCTGCTGTCGGTCGACCCAGGCACGCTCGTGTTCGGCGAGGACGTGGCCGTCAAGGGCGGTGTGTACGGCGTGACGCGCGGGCTGCGCACCGAGTTCGGCGCGGCCAGGGTGTTCGACACGCCGCTGGACGAGCAGACCGTGCTCGGCACCGCGCTGGGCACGGCGTTGGCCGGCTTCCTGCCGATCCCGGAGATCCAGTACCTGGCGTACCTGCACAACGCGGCCGACCAGCTGCGCGGCGAGGCGAGCACGATGCGGTTCTTCTCGTGCGGCCAGTACCGCAACCCGATGATCGTGCGGATCGCCGCCTACGCCTACCAACGCGGTTTCGGCGGCCACTTTCACAACGACAACGCGATTGCCGCGCTGCGTGACATCCCCGGCCTGGTGATCGCGTCGCCGGCCCGGCCGGACGACGCGGCGGCCATGCTGCGCACCTGCGCCGCGACCGCCCGCGCGGACGGTTCGGTCTGCGTGTTCCTGGAACCCATTGCCCTGTACCACACCCGCGACCTGCACGACCCCGGCGACGACGGCTGGCTGGCTCTTGACGACACCGATGTGCCGCTGGGCGCCGGCCGCACCCACGGCGACGGCGGCGATCTCACGCTGGTCAGCTTCGCCAACGGCCTGCGGATGAGCCTGCGCGTCGCCCGGCGCCTCGCCACGGCCGGCATCCGCTGCCGGGTGCTCGACCTGCGCTGGCTGGCGCCGCTACCCGTCGCGGACCTGCTGCGCGAGGCGGCCGCGACCGGCCGCGTACTGGTGGTGGACGAGACACGCGCGTCCGGCGGGGTGGCGGAGGCGGTGGTCACGGCACTCGTCGACCACGGCAGCGACGCGATGGTGGCCAGGGTGAACAGCGCGGACAGCTTCGTCCCGCTCGGCACCGCCGCAAACCACGTCCTGCTCTCCGAACACGACATCGAACGGGCCGCCGTGGCGCTGGTCCGCAGGCGGCGGCCGACCGGTTGAGCTGCTCGAAGGCTGGGTATTGGTTGGTACAACGACCAATCGAGGAGCTCGCCATGCTTGCCTTCGTCGCCGCCATCCTCTTCGGCCTCGCACTGATCCTGGACCTGGCCCACGTCGGCCTCGGCAACGTCATCACCACCACGACCCTGCTGGAAGCCGGCTTACTCTGCGTCGCACTGCACCTGGCCGGCGTCGGCACGGCCACCAGCCGCCCGGCATGGAGCAGGCGCCGAGCCCGTCGCTGAGCCCCGGTTGACTTTGTGCCGCAAAGTAGGCTAACTTTGCGGCACAAAGTACGACAGGGGAGGCACTGATGAACACCACGATCACCGCTTCGGCAGCACCCACCATGACCGCCGCCGCGCGGGACAGGGCCGTGAACGGCCTCGTCCTCGGCTTCGCGGGCGCGATGTGGCTGAGCTGGGCACAGCAGGGACCGCCGGCGGGCTGGCCGCTCCCGCTGGCCGTCGGCAGCGGCATCGGCCTGCTGGTCGCGGTGCTCGGTGGCGTGCTGGCGTGGCGTCGCCGGCACGGTGCCTCCGCCATGTCCGACCCGCGTGGCAGGCGCACCTACAACCGGACGGTCGGCATCGAGAGCGCCGCGATCGCGGCCGGTTCGACCGCGCTGGGGATCACCGGGCACTCGGCGTACATCGCGGTGTGGATCCTGTTCGTGGTGGGCGCGCACTTCGTGCCGCTCGGTCGGCTGTTCCGGATCCGGAGTCTCGTCGTGGTCGGCGTCGTGCTGATCCCGGTTTCGGTGACGGCCGCCGTGATCGGTCTGGTGTGGACGGTCGCGCCGAGCGCGGTCGCCGGTGGGATCGGCGGGCTGCTCCTGGTCGGCTTCGGTGCCTGGTCGCTGACCGCGTCATGACCGACGAGGACGGCTTCGACTCGGCCGCGGCGGCCGCGCTGCTCCGGCAGACGACCGCCGCGACCCGGCGCTCGCTGACCACCAGCGCACCGCTGCTCTACGGCGGCTGGGGTGTCGCCTGGCTGGTCGGCCTCGGCGCGATGTGGCTGTCGGTGCGCGGCCAGGTGCCCTATCGCGGCCCGAGCGCGGCCGCGGCGATCCTGCTCGGCGTGCTCAGCGTCGGCGCGATCGCGATCACGATCCGCACCGTCGGCCGCGCCACCGAAGGTGTGCACGGGCAGTCCGAAATCCGGGGGCGGATCTTCGGCCTCGCGTGGCTGGTCGGGTATGCCGCGTACTTCGTCATGCTGGGCGCGCTGGGCCGGCAGGGCGCGAGTGCTCCGGTGCTCGGGCTGGTCGGCGCGGTGGGGCCGCTGGTGATCACCGGGCTGATCTATTTCGTGGGCGCGGCGATCTGGCTGGACCGGGCGATGCTCTCGATGGGCCTCTGGCTCGCGGTGGTGGCGTCGGTCGGTGTCTGGACCGGCCCGGTCACGGTCCTGTTGGTGAACGCGGTCGCCGGTGGCGGCGGCTTTCTCGTGATGGCCGGCTACCTGCTGT
This sequence comes from Candidatus Melainabacteria bacterium, assembly GCA_963702275.1. GTDB lineage: Bacteria > Actinomycetota > Actinomycetes > Mycobacteriales > Pseudonocardiaceae > DATEPR01. Next base: position 6,487 of record CAVPCF010000116.1, on the reverse strand, counting down.
GGCGCGGGCGGCGGTGACCGCCGACGAGCCGGATCTCGATCCGGTCATCCACGCGCCGACCCGGCTGCGCATCGTGGCCGCCCTCGCCACCCTGGCCGACGGCGACAGCCTGTCGTTCTCCCGGCTGCAGAGCCTGCTGGACCTGACCCCCGGCAACCTGATCACCCACCTGCGCAAGCTGGAGGAGGCGGCCTACGTCGAGAGCGCCAAGACGGGCGCCCGCACGTCGGTCCACCTCACCCACGCCGGCCGCGCCGCGTTCGAGCGGTACTCGACGGCCCTGCGGCAACTGCTGGGACCTGCCTGACACCCACCTGTGCGTTACGCTCGGCCCGGAGGCGGATGCGATGCGCCTGGCTGGTCGTGCGCTACGACTGACGGTGTTCGTCGGTGAGGACGACACCTGGCATCACAAGCCGCTCTATCACGAGATCGTGCACCGCGCGCACAAGGCCGGGCTGGCCGGCGCGACCGTGCTGCGCGGTGTCGAGGGCTACGGGGCCGGGTCGGCCATCCACACCACTCGGCTGCTGTCGCTGGCGGAGGACCTGGCCGCCGTGATCATCATCGTCGATGCCGCGGAACCGGTGCGGGCGTTCCTGCCGCAGCTTGACGAACTCGTCGACGAGGGCATGGTGATCCTGGACGAGGTCGAGGTGATCCGTTACGTCAGCAGGTCGCACGGCGGCTGACAGTCACACCTCGCGACGCGGGACCGGGATCGACTCGAGCGCGTCGACGACGTCCTGGATGTTTCGGTACGGCTTGCTGCGCAGCGGCAGCCTGCGCAGCAGCTCGCAGGTGGCCGCGTCGACGCCGTACATGTCCGCCGTGGTGATGATTTCCCATCTCTCGGCGGGGAAGCGCAGTTCGGCGAGTACGACGCGCAGTGACTGGGCAGAGGGTTCGATCATGGTGGCCCCCGTGGGCTGGTCGAGATTCGAGCGGGTTGCAAGTGTGATACCCATCACTCTAACGAGCAAACGTTTCTCAGAATTCCCCAAGGGCCAGCCGAGAGACTGGCAGCACCAAATCCCGAGCGAGTGAACGGAGCACGCAGCGGTGACAGTGCGGCGTTGGGACACGATCGAGACTCCGAGCCGCGCGACCGGGCACCTGCTGCGGGTCCCGGAGATCACGGCCTACTTCTGGATCATCAAGGCCCTGTCCACGGCGCTCGGCGAGTCGACGTCGGACTACCTGGTGCACGCGCTGAGCCCGGTTGTCGCCGTGGGCATCGGTTTCGTCGGTTTCGTCGCATCGCTGGTCCTGCAGTTCTCGATGCGCCACTACGTCGCGTGGGCCTACTGGTTCGCCGTGGCCATGGTCGGCGTGTTCGGCACGATGGCCGCCGACGTGCTGCATGTCGGGTTCGGCGTGCCCTACATCGCGTCGACCGCGCTCTACGCCGTGGTACTGGCGGCCGTGTTCCTGACGTGGCGGCGGACCGAGGGCACGCTGTCGATCCACAGCGTCGACACGGCCCGCCGGGAGGCCTTCTACTGGGCCGCCGTGGTGGCCACGTTCGCGCTGGGCACGGCGGCGGGCGACATGACGGCCGTGACGCTGCACCTTGGCTACCCGCTGTCGATCGCGCTGTTCGCCGCCGTGATCCTGGTGCCGTGCGCCGGTTACCGCTGGTGGCGCTGGAACTCGATCTTCGCCTTCTGGTTCGCCTACGTCATCACGCGGCCGCTCGGCGCGTCGGTGGCCGACTGGATCGGCAAGCCGACCAGCGTGAGCGGCCTCGGGGTCGGCGGCGGCCCGGTCAGCCTGGTGCTGGCGTTGCTCATCGTCGGCTTCGTCGCCTACCTGGCCGTCACCCGCCGCGACGTGCAGGGGCGCCACCCGGAGTGAGCGGTCAGAATGGCGACGTGAACGAGGAGCAGCCGAGGCTGCTGTTGGTGGAGGACGACTCCCAGCTCGTCGAGCTGCTGACACGCCTGCTCACCGGGGAGGACTACGACGTCGACGTCGCCATCGACGGCCAGCGCGGCCTGCACCTCGGCCTCACCCGCCGTTACGACGTCATCGTGCTGGACCGGGGCCTGCCCGCGATCGACGGCCTCGACCTGCTCAGCAGGCTGCGCACCGCCGGCATGACCACGCCGACGCTGGTGCTCTCCGCGCTGGGCCACCCGGCCGACCGGGTCGCCGGGCTCGACGCCGGTGCCGAGGACTACCTGGCCAAGCCCTTCGACATCGACGAGCTGCTCGCGCGGCTGCGCGCCCTGCGCCGCCGCCACCTGGACACCGCGCGCCGCCTGCCGCTGACCGGCGGCTCGCTGGACCTGGACACCCGGCAGGTCGCCGTGGACGGCAGGCCGCCGGTGCGGCTGTCGGCCCGCGAGTGCACCCTGCTGGCCACCCTGGCCGCCCGCCCCGCCCGGGTGTTCTCCCGCGACGACCTGCGGATGCTGGTGTTCGACGACGCCGGGATCGAGGTCGTCGAGACCTACGTGCACTACCTGCGGCGCAAGCTGGGCCGGGGTGTGATCGACACCGTGCGCGGCCGCGGCTACCAGCTCGGCTCGCTGCGATGACCGACCGCCCGGCCGACGAGCGGGTCCTGCGCCGGACCGCGCTGCGGGTCGGGTTGCAGACCGCGGCGGCCGTCGCGGTCACCGTAGTCGGCCTGGCCGCGGTCGCGGTGTTCGTGATGCTGCAAGGACAACACCACGCCGACAACGACCTGATGACCACCGCGATCGCGCGCACCGACGTGACCGACCCGCCGGCCGGCACCTGGGTGGTCATCCAGCACGGCGACCTGCAGGAGGCCACTCCCGGCCTGCCCCCGGGCCTGCCGGACGCCGCCGAGATCCGGCAGGTCGTCGCCAACGGCGTCGCGCGATCCATCGACACCACGATCCGCGGCCGGGACTACCGGGTGGACACCCAGCAACTCGCCGACGGCGGCGTGATCCAGGCAGACCTCGACCTCGACTCCGACCACGCGGAGCGTTCCCGGATGCTGGTGGCGTTCCTGGCCAGCGGCATCGCAGGCCTGGTGGTCGCGGCCGCCGTCGGCATCTGGCTGGCACGGCGCGCGGTCGCCCCGATGGCCAGTGCGCTCGCGCTGCAACGCCGTTTCGTCGCCGACGCGGGCCACGAGCTGCGCACGCCGCTCACCCTGTTGAGCACGAGGGCACAGCTGATCCGCAGATCGATGGGCGACAGCATGGACCCGGACACTTTGCGCTCCGATGTAGACGGTCTGGTCCGGGACGCCCACCAACTCACCGACATCCTGGACGACCTGCTGCTGGCCGCCGATCCCCGCCGCATCTCGGACAACGAACTGGTCGACATCGCACCACTGGTCACCCAGGCCGTCGACTCGGCCCGACCACTGGCCGACGAACACGGCATCACCCTGTCGTGCACCACGACGGACGAGCCACCCCCGGTGGCAGGCGCGTCCGCCAGCCTGCGCCGCGCCGTGATCGCGTTGCTGGACAACGCCATCCGCCACGCCACCGGCGAGGTCCGGCTGACCATCGGCACCGCGGGCCAGAACGCGGTGATCGACGTCGCCGACGACGGCCCCGGCCTCGCCCCGGACGTGGTACCCACGGTGTTCGCCCGCTTCGCCACGTCACCCGCGGACGGCCGCCCCGGCACCAGACGCCGCTACGGCCTCGGCCTCGCCCTGGTCAGCGAGATAGCCGCCCGCCACGGCGGCTCGGTATCCGTCGTCGACACCGAGGGCCCCGGCGCCACGTTCCGCCTCCGCCTGCCAGTGCGCAACCATCGATGACCGGCGACTCGCGGTTCGTCGTGCTCAACGACGCCCCGGCCGGCGAAGCCGACGACGATGACCTGCTGGAGGCCACCCAGGTCGCCCGCAGCCTCACCGACCTGATCATCGCCTCCCGCAACGCGGCGCCGTTCACCCTGGCCGTCGACGCACCGTGGGGGATGGGCAAGAGCAGCCTCATGCGCCATCTCGAAACCACCCTGTCCGCAGAGCAGGCGGTGTCCACGGTGTGGTTCAACGCATGGACATCCGGCCAGGCGAGCGCACTCGAAGGCCTGATCAAGTCGGTACTGCTGCGTTTCGACCGCAACATCATCCGCCGCGCTGTGCGGTCCATGTCGCGTCGTGCTCACTTGCTGGGTGTGTTGCGCGCGTCCGCGCTGATGATGGGCAGTTTCTTCGGCCTCGGCCGCGTGGTGGACGAGATGTGGCGGACACTGACGCTGGATGCGCAGTCCCGCAACCAGATCAAGGGAGTGTTGCGGGACGCGTTCACCGAGTGGATCAAGAACGGCAGCACGCCGGACAACCGGCGCCTGCTCGCCGTGTTCATCGACGACCTCGACCGCTGCGGCAGCACCCGGGTCATCGAGATCTGCGAGGCGATCAAGCTCTACCTCGACGTGCCCGGCATCGTGTTCGTACTCGCCTGCGACCAGGCGGCGTTCTGGCGGGCCGTGCGCGACTCGGTGGGCATTATCGATGCGCCCAGTGCGGTCGAATACCTGGAGAAGATCATCCAGATCAACTACCGCATCCCGATGCCAAGCACGTCGCTGGCGACCCGTCTGATCGACGGCTACCTGGACCGATCGCGCACGGGACAACTCTTTGACGAGTCGATGAAGAGCCTGATCATCGAGCGGTCCGGTCGCAATCCACGACGGATCAAGCGGCTGATCAACAGTTTCGTCCTCGAATATCACCTCAACCGGTCCTGGGACGACACCGGAGTCGAGAACCTGGTCAAAGTCTTGATGCTGCAACACTTCTACCCCGGCTTCTACTCGATCCTCACCAATCCGCGCGTCGAGGATCCAGTCGATGAGTTCCTGCGTTACTACAACTTTCGCGCCGCCGTGAAGCAAGGCGCGCTGCCGGATACGGAATGGCGCACCCTGTTCGTGGACAAGGGGTATCAAACCGCCCAATGGTGACATAGCGGAGGAAGCGCTACCCCAGCATCTCGCCGAGTTGGAATGCGAACTGCCCGCCGAGTTCCCGGCGCTCGCCGCGGACCGCGATTTTGTCGCTCTGATACGGAGTGTCGACGGCGACGTCAACTGCGAGCAGCTACGAGGTCTGTTGCGCAGCCCGCTGACACCCAGCGGCGGCCCGTTGTCGGCCGAATCGGCCGACTCGGTGTATGTGAAAGCCATGCCGGTTCCAGCGATTGCCCGGTGTGGCCAACGGGGGATTCCTTCTGGCCAGCCCGCGGCGACCTCCTGGCAACTGGTCGGCGGTATCGCCGACGCGGAGCTTGGTGGCCGACCGCCGGCATCAGCCCGCTGGACCAACGCACGCTGGATTATCTGGCCGCCGCGGGGCGCTCGAACCGTCAGACGTGGCCCGGCATCTCGGTCCGTACACGGTGCTCGAGCATCTCCGGCGCGGCAGCTCGGCCGCGTGGTGCGCCGCGCGGATGCGTCGGGACAACGTGGCCTGACCTGCGGGAAGGTGGCTCAAGCAGATCGCAGCTGGCCAGCGGCCTTGACCAGGTCGAGCATCTCGGCCACCGGCAGGCCGGGGAGCGGTGGCCGTCCCGGCCGATCATGGTGTGCGCCGCGACAAGGGCGTTCAGCACCGCCTCCTCCACAGCGTGCACGACGGCAGCGAAGAAGTCGTCGAGGCGGTTCCACGGCAGGAAATACAACTGTTCGTAGCCGGGCGGCCCGTACGGCGCGCCGATGGTGAGCGCGCCGGGGTTGGCCGTGGAGAACGCCAGGAAGATGTCGCCCGAGAAGTGCGAGCCCGTGGTGCCGGTGCGAGCCAGGCCCAGCGGGACGCGGCGGGCCAGCGCCGTGCACTGGCCGGGCAGTAGCGGCGCGTCGGTGGCGATGATCGCGATGACCGAGCCGGCGCCCGGTGGGACGCGCCAGTCGGTGTCCTGCATCGGATTGTCGGCGGCCAGCGCCGGGCCGACGGGCACGCCGCAGACCGTGAGTTCCTTGCGGGAGCCGAAGTTCGCCTGTACGAACGCGCCGACCGTGTACGTGTCAGGGCCGTAGTCCACGAGCCGGGACGACGTGCCGCTGCCGCCCTTGAACTGGTAGCAGTTCATGCCGGTGCCGCCGCCGATCGAGCCCTCGGTGACCGGGCCCGGCCGGGCCGCGTCGATGGCCGCGATCGCGTGGGCCGGCTGGACGGCGGCGGCGTTGATGTCGTTGAGGTAGCCGTCCCAGGTCTCGGCGACCACCGGCAGCAGCCAGTCCCGTGCGACGGCGGGCTTCGCCCGGTTGACCCAGTCGATCACGCCGCGATGGGCCGGGCCGATCGCGTGGGTGTTGGTGATCAGCACCGGCAGTCGCAGGGCGCCGGTCTCGGTGAGCCACGTCGTGCCGGTCATCTCGCCGTTGCCGTTGAGCGAGTACCAACCTGCCGCGCAGGACACCTCGACGTCCTCGTGCGGGCGCGGCAGCACCGCCGTGACGCCGGTGCGGATCGCGTCGCCCTCGATCAGCGTGGTGTAGCCGACGGCGACGCCCGGCACGTCGGTGATGGCTGGGC
>CAVPCF010000115.1:0-99830 GCA_963702275.1 Candidatus Melainabacteria bacterium | reverse complement strand
GATCGGCTGATCGGCCGGGAGGGATGTCACCGTGTCGGCGGTGGTGATCACCTGGACGCCGGCCGGAAAGCCTGTCGTGGCCCGGTCGAATAGCGGCCCGCACCGCCGACGATGCGGACCACAGGTCCATCGCGATCCGAACCCTGCGCGCGGCACCGCCCGCAATGGCAGAGTCACGTAGTAGTCGAACTCGGTTAGGTCGGCGGCCGGTTCGATGCTGCGTGCCGCATCGGGGAATCCGGGCACCGTCCGGGACAGTTGGCCGGCCAGTTGCTCCGCCAGCTCACCTGGTGTCGACCTCCCGGTCGCCAGCACGAGTCCGTGCAGGAACCGCTGCGGCACGTACTCGGCGGCCGCGGTCGGATGGGCCAGCACGGCCAGCGACGTGACCAGTTCCTGACTGGTCCCACCCACCATCGCCACGGCCCGCGCCCCACCCAGCACCGTCGGCGACGACCTGACCGAGCCGATCGTCCGGCCGCCACCCCTGGCCAACCGTTCGATGTCGTCCGCGACCGTCGTGCCGGCGAACGGCCAGTCGTGCCACGGCCCAGCCGGATTCCGCCCAAGCCACAACCCTTGATCGCCGGCGACGACCGCCCACTGCCCGTCGAACGCCAGGTACTGCGCGGTCTGACGGCGACAGGTCGCGGTCAGTACCGGCTTGAGATCCGCACACCGGACATAACGTCCGAACTGCGCCGATCCGTCCCGCAGCGCCCTGGCCAGCGTCCGGGTGAAGCAGCCGTCGGCGGCGGTGCGGTCGTCGGACGCGGTGAGCACCTCGAACCGCCGGCCGGCCTGGCCCACGATCTGCACCCAGCGCTGCGCGGCCTGCGTCGCGGCCATCCCGGCGTGGCAGGTGTCCAGCAGGAGGACGAGACCGTCCACCAGCGAGTGCTGTGCCAGCAGTTCCTTGATCCGCTGGGCGAGCAGGAACGACCCTCGGCTGGTCGGCGGGTGCTCGGTGTCGCTGGCCAGCACGTAGAAGTCGTCGCCGACGAAGTCGCCGTGCCCGACCAGCGCCAGGAACAACGTGGCCTCCGCATCGGACGCGAGCGCGAAGGCCTCGCCGACCGCGTCGTCCAGCTCGACGGCGGTCGGATCGATCAGCAGCGCACGGTCTGGCAGCGCCGGTTCGCAGCCTCCGACCTCCGGATCGAGCAGCGCGGCAGCCATTTCCTGCGCGGCGGCGGGCAGGAAAGAAAGCAGGTTGTAGGACCGGCACTGCGAGCCGACCACCAGCACCCGTCGCCCACCCATAGGGGCAAGCCTACGGTTTGCGCATGGCGCAAGTAGTGCTGGTGCACGGCATCGGCCAGGAACGTGAGTCGGCTGATTCGCTGGAGGCCAACTGGCTGCCCAGCCTGGCAGGCGGCATCCGATCAGCGGGTTACGGTGCACTGGCGGACGCGCTGCGGCGCGACCCCCTCACGGTCAGAATGGCCTTCTACGGTGACCTGTTCCGCACCCCGGACCAGCAGGGCATCGACGACGTCGAGCTGACTCCCGAGCAGTGGGCGGTGGCCGAGCCGCTGGCCAGGGAGTGGCTGGACCGGCTCGCCGAACGTGGCACCCGAGCCGTCGACCGGCAGTTGGCCGACCAGGAATGCGAACTACTCGACCAGCCCGGCGAGGTACAGGGCATGCGGGCGGCTCTTCGCCCGACAGTGCGCGCACTGGTCCGGATGCGCCCGTTCGCCCGATTGGGGGTTGGCTTCGCGGAACGGTTCCTGGTCAGGGCGCTGCGTCAGGTCAGCCTGTACCTGACCGATGACGGCATCCGCGAAAAGGCGCTGGCCAGGGTCCTCGATCTGATCGATGAGGACACCGCGGTCCTGCTCGGCCACTCGCTCGGCTCGGTGGTGGCGTACGAAGCGGCACATCGGCTGGCACACCCGCTGCCACTACTGGTCACGATCGGCTCGCCGCTGGGCTTGCGCACCGTGGTCTATGACCGCCTGCGCCCGCCGCCGCCCGGCGTGCCGCCAATGCTGCGGCGCTGGGTGAACCTGGTGGACCCGGACGACCTCGTCGCCGCGGAACCGGACCTCGCCAGTGGCTTCCCCGGCCCGCCCGGCGTACTGGACAGCGCCTACACCGTCGACAACGGCGCCACCCCACACGAGGCAAGGTTCTACCTCACCGCAACCGAAACCGGCCGCCCGATCGCCGAGGCACTGACCGCCGCAAAATGAGCGGCGGCCGACGGCCGCCGCTCACCGACAAAGTCATGCCGCGCCGGAGTCCGATGTCTGCGGGCCTGCCGCCTGTACGTCGTCGATCTTGTAGCGCGTTGCCGCCTCGACCACTTTGGCCTTGTCGATCTCGCCGCGCCGAGCCAGTGCGGCAAGGACGCCGACCGCGATCGACGGTGCGTCGACCAGGAAGTACCGCCGCGCGGCGGGCCTGGTGTCGGAGAAACCGAAGCCGTCCGTGCCGAGGGACACCATGTCGCCCGGTACCCACGGGCGGATCAGGTCCGGCACCGCGCGCATCCAGTCCGACACGGCCACGATCGGCGAATCCGCGGCGCCCAGCACGTCGGTCACGTACGGCACCCTTGGTTCCGCGCCAGGGTGCAGCATGTTGTGCCGGTCGATCTCCACCGCCTCGCGGCGCAACTCCGACCACGACGTGGCCGACCACACCTCCGCCCGCACGCCCCACTCGTCGGACAGCAGTGCCTGCGCCCGCAGCGCGTCCGGCATGGTCACGCCGGACACCAGGATGCGCGCCGCCGGGCCATCGCCCTCCGGCGCCTCCGCGTACCGGTACAGGCCGCGCAGCAGGCCCTCGACGTCCAGCTCCGCCGGCTCGGCAGGCTGCACGTAGGGCTCGTTGTAGATGGTCAGGTAGTAGAAGATGTTCTCCGGCTGCTCGCCGTACATCCGGCGCAGGCCGTCCTTGACGATGTGCGCGATCTCGAACGACCACGCCGGGTCGTACGACACGACGGCCGGGTTGGTCGCGGCCAGCAGCAGCGAGTGCCCGTCGTTGTGTTGCAGGCCCTCGCCGGTCAGCGTGGTGCGGCCCGCGGTCGCGCCGAGTACGAAACCGCGTGCCATCTGGTCGGCCGCCGCCCAGAGTCCGTCGCCGGTGCGCTGGAAGCCGAACATCGAGTAGAAGATGTAGATCGGGATCATCGGCTCGCCGTGCGTGGCGTACGACGTGCCGGCGGCGGTGAACGACGCGGTCGAACCGGCCTCGTTGATGCCCTCGTGCAGGATCTGGCCCTGCTCGCTCTCCTTGTAGGCGAGCATCAGGCTGGCGTCCACCGACGTGTACGTCTGGCCGTGCGGGTTGTAGATCTTCTGCGTCGGGAACATCGAGTCCATGCCGAACGTGCGGGCCTCGTCCGGGATGATCGGCACCAGCCTGCCGCCGATGTTCGGATCCTTCGCCAGGTCGCGGACCAGCCGGACGAACGCCATCGTGGTGGCGATCTCCTGCTTGCCGGAGCCGCGGCGCACCACCTCGTAGACCTTGTCGCCGGGCAGTACCAGCGTCGTTGCCGACTTGGTCCGCCGTTCCGGCACGAACCCGCCGAGCTGACGGCGTCGCTCCATCAGGTACTGGATCTCCGGCGCGTCCTGGCCGGGGTGGTAGTACGGCGGCAGGTACGGGTCGTCCTCCAGCGCCTTGTCGCTGATCGGGATGCGCAGTTCGTCCCGGAACAGCTTCAGGTCCTGCAGGGTCATCTTCTTCATCTGGTGCGTCGCGTTGCGGCCTGCGAAGTGCGGGCCGAGGCCGTAGCCCTTGATGGTCTTGGCCAGGATCACGGTCGGCTGCCCGTGGTGCTCCATCGCGGCCTGGTACGCCGCGTACACCTTCCGGTAGTCGTGTCCGCCGCGCTTGAGGTTCCAGATGTCCTGGTCGGTCATGCTGGCGACCAGGTCCTTAGTCCTCGGGTCGCGGCCGAAGAAGTGCTCGCGGACGTACGCGCCGTCATTGGCCTTGTACGTCTGGTAGTCCCCGTCCGGGGTGACGTTCATCAGGTTGATGAGCGCACCGTCACGGTCCGCGGCCAGCAGCGCGTCCCACTCACGGCCCCAGATGGCCTTGATCACGTTCCAGCCGGCACCGAGGAAGAACGACTCCAGCTCCTGGATGATCTTGCCGTTGCCGCGGACCGGGCCGTCCAGCCGCTGCAGGTTGCAGTTGATCACGAACGTCAGGTTGTCGAGGCCCTCGTTCGCGGCCACGTGCACCAGTCCGCGCGACTCGGCCTCGTCCATCTCGCCGTCGCCGAGGAACGCCCAGACGTGCTGCCCTGACGTGTCGCGGATGCCGCGGTCGTGCAGGTAGCGGTTGAAGCGCGCCTGATAGATCGCGTTCATCGGGCCCAGGCCCATGGACACGGTCGGGAACTCCCAGAAGTCCGGCATCAGCCGGGGATGCGGGTAGGAGGGCAGGCCGCCGCCCGATCCGGCGTGCGAGTGCTCCTGGCGGAAGCCGTCGAGATGGTCGGCGGACAGCCTGCCCTCCAGGAATGCCCTGGCGTAGATGCCGGGGGACGCGTGGCCCTGGATGTAGACCTGGTCACCGCCGCCGGGATGGTCCTTGCCGTGGAAGAACCAGTTGAAGCCGACCTCGTAGAGCGTTGCCGATGACGCGTAGGTCGAGATGTGGCCGCCGACACCGACCCCGGGGCGCTGCGCGCGGTGCACCGTCATCGCGGCGTTCCAGCGGATCCATGCCCGGTAGCGGCGTTCGACCTCCTCGTCACCGGGGAACCATGGCTCCCGCTCGGTGGCGATCGTGTTGACGTAGTCGGTGCTGGTCAGCGCGGGCACACCGACCCGACGCTCGCGCGCGCGTTCGAGCAGCCTCAGCATCAGGTAGCGTGCGCGCTGCTGGCCTGCGGCATCGAGCACGGCGTCGAACGACTCCAGCCACTCGCCGGTCTCCTCCGGATCGATGTCCGGCAGGTAGGCGGCGAGGCCGTCCCGGATGACGCGAACACGTCCGGTCGCGCCACTCGCGCCAGCACCAGAAGCGCTGCTGTTCTGCGGGGCCAAGGGATCTCCTAGCCTGATTGCGTTTTCCTCGCGACACAGCCGACACCAGGCCGCGCCGCCCGTTCACGTCCTCACAACACTATGCGCCGCGCGTACCTCTACCCGCGAGTAGCTCTGGATCGTTCCGTAAGTGCATGATGTCCGAGGTGAGCCAGGCCACCGACGGTCGTTGCCCTGGTCGACGCAGAACCTACCGGTGCGCTGGAGGAGGCGTCGGCGGGCCGTGGCATGGTTGGCAGCCGGTTCCGGGCCGCTGCCAGCGGCAAGTCGCGGCGTGTCACGGTGTGGACGGTTGCGCTGTCGGGCCCGGCAGTGTTCGCTAACCAGGATTGGTGTCGGGATCAACCAACGTGCGGTGGCTCGCCCGAGGGCGTCAGCCGCCGCACTGGCGTAGTTGGAGGAGTGAAAAGCCGTGGTCGCCGCGGAAGACGCCGGTAAGGCCGGTGTCGCCGAGAAACTCGGGATCGAGTCCGGCCAGGTGGTCGGAGAGCTCGGTTGGGACGAGGATGTCGATGACGAGGTTCGGGCCGCAGTCGAGGAACGATGCGGCAGCGAACTACTCGACGAGGACGCCGACGAGGTGTTGGACGTCATCCTGCTGTGGTGGCGGGAGAACGACGGTGACCTGGTCGACGAGCTCATGGACGCAACCGGCCCGCTGGCGGAGGACGGGGTCATCTGGGTGTTGACCCCGAAGACCGGCCGGCCGGGCCACGTCGAACCGAGCGACATCGCCGAGGCAGTGCCCACCGCGGGCCTGGCCCAGACCTCGAACATCAGCGTCGGGCCGGATTGGACCGGTACCAGGCTGGTGTCGCCCAAGTCGGCCAAGTCCCGGCGCTGACCGCTGCCCAACTAAGCTGTTCTCAGCATCCGCGGTCAGTCGGCTGCGGCATGTCTGACATCTCTGACATCCCTGGCAGGAGGGTCCGCACTCATGGCGGTCGAGGTCGGTTCGGAGGCCCCGGACTTCACGCTCAACGACTACAACCGGGAGAAGGTGTCCCTGGCTTCGTTCCGGGGCGTGAAGAACGTGCTCCTGGTGTTCTACCCGTTCGCCTTCAGCGGCATCTGCACCGGAGAGCTGTGCCAGGTACGCGACGACCTTGGCGACTACCAGAACGATCGGGTCCAGGTGATCGGCGTCTCGGTGGACTCCCCGTTCGCCCTGAAGGCATGGGCGGCCAAGGAAGGCTACGAGTTCCCGCTGGTCTCGGACTTCTGGCCACACGGCGAGGTAGCCAAGGCATACGGAGTGTTCAACGAGGCGTCGGGCATGGCCAACCGAGGCACGTTCCTGATCGACAAGGCAGGCGTGATCCGCTTCACCGAGGTCAACCAGCCCGGCGAGGCCCGCGACCAGGAGTCGTGGAAGAAAGCCATCGCCAGCCTCCCGGCCTGACCCATTTCGAACGCCGATTCGCCGCAAGCATGGCGAATCGGCGCGGGCGTATAGCTCAGCGGAAGAGCACCGGCCTTACAAGCCGGCGGTCGTAGGTTCGATCCCTACTGCGCCCACCAGCCAAAACGGCCCCGTCGAGATCATTCGGGGCTGTCAGTTCTCATTTTGGGGCTGTAAGGGCTCATTTGGGGGCTCATTTGCTCCATCGCTGGGGTTACCTCAAGGAGAGTCGTTGTGACCGATTGGTCTGCGGTCGGCGCAGTCGCTACGGGTGCTGGCGCCCTGGTCACCGGGATCACCGGTGGGCTGATCGCATGGCAGGCGTGGGAGACGCGCAAGACTGCGCAGGCCGGACGTGATGCCGTCGCTGTAGGTCGCCAAGGCGTGGACGTCGCGCGTCACACCCTCGCAATCAGTCGTGACAGTCAACAAGCTGCCTTCGACAGCATCGAAATTGGTAGAGCTGACGTAGAGGTAGCACGTGATTCTCTAGCGATCTCACGTCGGATGGCGATTGACTCGACCAAGGCGCGACTGGACAACCGGGCGCCCAAACTTCTGGTGCTGGCCACAGACACAGACAGCGATGTCAGAGGGAAGTCCGACGTTGGTCAGGACCAAAAGTGGCCGACCGACGCGGAACTCAGACGAACCCGAGATGACAATGTCCGGCTATCGGTGGGCGCAGTGTTCCGGATCGTGAACGAAGGTGATCGATCGGTATTGGTCCGTGTGCAGGGTGATGTCGACTACTTTCGGGCGATAGGGCCCAGATTTAATAGGGTTGACGGAGAGCTGCACACCTGGCTTAACCCGGAACAGTCGTGCGTTTTTCGCTTGCGGTCGAGTCGACCCTTGCAAGAGTGGGCCGAGATATGGCAAGCAAGGCAGCAGGGACTATCAGACCCGGCTTGCACCAACGGAACCATCATCTGTAGTGATCCATACGACGAAGGCGTAGTTGATCGTTGGGATATCCAGTTCCACGGATACCCGGTCGAGTCGAGGCTCGGCGACGTAGCTGCATGGGTAGTCCGGACCGGTGAAACCGATCCGCCCGTTGTCCGAGCCACCGTTTACCCCCAAGAGCGTGAGTATTTCGTATCTAAACGCCGTAATCTTCGGCTCGAAGATTAGTGCTGGCGGATATCTCAACTGCTGCTGCCGCATGACGCCCGGGGGAATGGTGTTCCCCCAAAGTCGGGGGACATCGCGTTGAATCAGAGTTCTCGCGACGAACTCCAGAAGTATCGCTGAGTTGGTCGGCAACGTCCTGCCTGGCTCGACCAGCCCATCACGTCCATGATTACGCGCTCGTGCAGCCCAACAGCAATAGCACGGTCGCAGCTGTGTGCCGGGCGTCATGCAACCGAGCGTCACGTACGCCTGCTTCTTACAGGATGCGCTTCCACTCGCCCCAGTCACGGCGAGCGTTGATCGGGCGGCCGGTGGGCTGTGTGAACATCCACCCGCCGTCATGCCATTCGGTGCCGGCGTGTTCGCGTTCCCGCTTCTGGACGTGTTCGTGCTTCATCAGCAGATCGAATAGTTCGTCCGGCAGCGTGAATGAACGGTTGCCTGCCTCGGACTTCACCTCAACCTCCACCAGGCCACCGCCGTGCCGTTGCGGGCACAGCATGGCATGCCGCGTGCAGTCGGGGGCGCACGGACCGTCGCAGCCATGTTGCCACGGCTGCCGCTGCAACCGCTGTCCCGCTCCTTCTGCAGGAGCGCTGATTTCTGGTGATCTTTGCCTGTGGGTTTGAGGGCAAGTGATGGCCGGTCGTCAGTAACTCGGTGCTGGGGTTGGGGGCGTGTCAGTCAGTTCTCTGAGACTTATTTTGGACGGGTCCGTTTGGCTGTTGGTTGCGGACTCGAGCAGGCATAATCGGATGATCTCCGTAGGGCCGGGCGTGACGCGAGTAGCGCAGGCCGAACCCGTGCCTGGGAGCGTGCGCAGAACCCTTGTCTGAATGGGTCGGTTCACCAAAATTCCCAGGATGCTTTGGGAAACGGCACGTCACTTGCGTCGTGCACGGTGCGACTTGGGCCTGTCGGCCAGCCAGCAGCGGTATCTCGAGTCGTTGCCAGCCGAGCGGGGGGCGTCGATCCACACGATCTGCACGATGCCATGAAGGTGATCACCGAGGACTACGGTCATCCCGCCCACCTCTGTCGCGCAGGAGACCCTGCGGAGATCGGTCCGGTAATGGCCTTCGTCGGCTCCCGGATCACCAGTTACATGACCGGTGCCGACATCAACGTGGATGGCGGCTCGGACTTCTGACCGAAGCGGTGGCCGCACATGCCGTTGACGCGCCGACCGTATCGATTTCGTGGGTTTACGATGCCGCATCGGTGAGCGCTGCCGGCGTGGCCGCCACGAGCACAGCGCACCGCGGAAGCTTTGCGCCGCGTGAGGCGATTCGGACCAGGATCGCGCCCGCGACTGTGACGAGTGCGGTGATGATCCAGCCGGCGGCGCGGATGCCGACGTCGCCGCTGAGGGCGGCGAACAGCAGGGAGCAGGGCAGGAACGTCAGCCAGGACAAGGTGCCGATGCCGGAGGACACACCGGAGCGCTGGTGTGCGGGCACCAGGTCGTGCAGGAGCCTGGACAGGTGGATGCCGATCGTGGCCAGCAGGCCGACGAGGACGACCTGCGCGGCGATCAGCAGCGGCGCGGCTGTGCCGATGGCGAGCACCACGCCGCACACGGACATGGCGGCCGTGACGCCGGCCGCCACCGTTGGCCGGTTGAGCTTCACTCGGCCGGCGACCAGTCCGCCGAGACCGAGGGTGGCGGTCATCGCGGCGGTGTAGGGGCCGAACAGCACGGTTGGGACGGCGACGGCGACCAGCCACAGCGGACCGAACTCGAGCAGCATCTGGGTCAGCGCGGCGCCGAGCATCATCGTGACCGCGATCGACGCGACTCCCGGTTGCCGGGTCACGGTCTGCCATGTCGCGGTGAGGTGCTCACGCAACCGCGATGCCTGCCCGGTGCGATGCAGGGTCGGTTCGTGGAAGCGGGCCAGCATGATCAGCCCGGTGACGGAGGTGGGGATGGTCAGCAGGTAGGTGAACCTGGCCGACACCATCGCGGCGATGATGCCGCCTGCCAGCGCGCTGGCCGCGAGCGCGACGCTGTTGAGGGCCTGGATCCGGCCGTACTGCTTTTCGAAGCCGTCACCGTCACCGACCTCCTCGACGAGGGTGTCGTAGACAATGGCGTCGACCGTGCCGGATTGCAGTGCGAAGTACACGCCGAGCAGCATCGCGCTGACGACGTAGGTGGTGACATTGTGGCTCAGGCCACCGACGATCACGCTGGCCAGCGACGCCACACTCGCGAACATGAGCACGCCGCGGCGGCTCCACCGATCCGCCAGGATCCCGGCCGGGATCTCCAGCAGCGGCACCGTGGCACCGTAGGCGGCAGCCATCAGCGCGAACAGCGCCGGGGTGAAGCCGAGTTGGGTCATGAAGATCTTCTCGACCGGCAGCCAGGGCGCGATGCCCTCCAGTACCAGTGCGATCCGCAGCGGGCGCAGTCGCACCGCGGCGGCGGCAATACCTGATGAACTCCTCATGCGCCCTATGACGGAGCCGTCCGCCCGAACTAATCGGTCGCCGGCAGATCCGTCTCAGGCAGGATCTCGGGGAGCCCGAACAGCGGGAACAGGCTCGTGTCGAAGGTGGTGATCTCGACCAGTTGCCCACCCTCGAACCGGAGCACGTCCAGCGACATCGCCCGGAACAGGGTGTCGCCGGGAGCGCGGACGTAGTTCGCCGCGGCCGGGTGCCGGTTCGCACGGGTCGCGACGAGGCGGAACTCCCCGGCCGACCGTGGGCCGAACGCCTCGGCGAAGAACCCTGCCAGCGCCGCCTTCCCCTGGTAGAGGGTGGGTTGCGGGGGCATCGTGAACCGGACGTCCTCGCGCATCATCGCCACGACGGCGTTGCTGTCGGCTCGGGCGTGCGCGTCCATGTAGCGCTGCAACAGCGCCTGTTCCTGTGCTGACGGTTCGACGGCCGGCACCCAGGCATCCGGTTCATCCGGGCGGTGCTGCTTCAGTGTGGCCCGAGCGCGTTGCAGCGCGCTGGTGACCGAGGCGACGCTGGTGTCGAGCAGGTCGGCGGTCTCCGCGGCCGAGAAGTCCAGCACATCCCGCAGAACCAGCACCGCTCGCTGATTCGCCGGCAGCAGTTGAATCGCGGCCAGGTAGGCGAGCTCGATCGTCTCGCGGGCCACGATCAGGGCGTCGGGCTCCAGGAGCCGGTCGGGATAGGGCTGTAGCCACGGGATCTCCGACGGTGCCGGATCGCCGACGTCTGCGACGGGTACGACCCGCTCGGGATGGGTGCGCAACGTGTCGAGGCAGACGTTGGTGGCGATCCGATACAGCCACGCCCGCAGCGTCGCACGGCTCTCGAGCGAGCCCCGTCCACGCCAAGCCCGCAGCAGGGTCTCCTGCACGTGGTCCTCGGCATCGGTGAACGAGCCCAACATCCGATAACAGTGCACCCGTAGTTCGCCCCGGTAACCGTCCACCAGCCGCGCGAACGCGGCATCCTCGCCGGCCACGGCCGCGTCATCAGTCATGGGCATCAGGACGAGAACCTCGGCTGGAACTCATCGGTGCACACGGGACGAGTATGCCAACCCGGCCGGAGTTCGGATCCGCAAGCGGCTGGCAGCGGTTGTGTGCGTCGGCAGGCCAACTGTTGCCGCCGCCGGTTGCGGTGACGGGATCTTGAGTCGCTGGGCGGTACGACGTGGTCTTGCCGGCTGGCGCCGAGGCTCGACGATCGCATCGGGCGCGCTCGCTATTCTGCGGCGGAGGAAATCGATAGTGGGAGCGATGATGCCGGACGTGGCGGAGGTGCGGCAGTTTCTCGTGCCGACCGACCGAGGGATCGTGACCCTCCAGAGCTCGGGCGTTGACGTCTACGAGGACCATCTGATACCGGGGCTCACGCGGGCGGTGGCCAAGGCGGGGCGCTACCAGGTCTGGCTCAGTTCGATCGCCCAGGACCTGGTCAAGATCAGAATCATCGCGTATCGGGTCGCACCGGACAGCATCGCATACGACACGCCGGGCGACCTCGTATGCGACCAGCAGCCGGTCGACTTCTACGACGACACGGTGACCATTCGCGCACTTGCCATGGGAATCGAGGAGCATTTCACCCTGCCGGACGGAGCGGGCCGGTATCGCGTGATCGTCACGACCGACCTGGACAGCCGAACGGAGACGGGACGCCGCGCGATGGACATCATCGGCGCGGAGAATGATCCCGACGCCACCAGAGCGCGCCTTGCGGAATACGACGGCCACGAGTGGTGCGGCGTGTACTTCCAGTACCTGGGCGCCATCGTCGACGACGAGGACGATGACTAGCGCGGTGCACGTGGCCCGGGCCGCCACGCCGTGTGAACTGACGGCGTGGTGGGAATGGCGGCGAACCGGCTACGGTTGTGTATTCAGCACACTCGGATGATCTTTGCAGAGCCGCGTGTGACATGGGTTTGTGGACGAGTGGTACAGGCCGAACCTTTGCGTGGATGTGCGCAAGTCCCCGACTGTGGTGATCTCGGCGATCGGCGGGGCGGGTGGGTCGGCAAGCCGGAACCAGTATTGTGACGCACTTCGTTAAGTGAACGTGACTGAAGTAACGACCGGCTGATGGCCGAGCGTTAGAGCATCTGAGTGGTGGATACTTCATGGCTGACATTTCCGCTAGTGGTAACTAGATGGAGAGATAAAGCCGATGACGGCTGATGAGACGCCGACCGAGCCTTTCCAGGCACTCTCAGCGCAGACCGCCGAGAAGCATGACCAGCCCGTCACCAACAGTGGAGTATATGGCAGCAACTTCAATATTGGAGGTAGGCAATCCGTCCGACAAGTACAGAAGGTCAACAATAGTCGAAAGAAGACCAATATTAGAATCGCTCTGGGTGGACTGGCTGCACTGCTTGCGATTGGGGGCACGATCACCGGTGTCACCATAATGACAAGTCCCGGTGGACAGTCCACAGTTTCCACTGAGAAGTCACTGTCATCATTTTCCAGTGAACTACCCGACGGGGAGTATATTTACATGGCCAGCGACAATAGTGGTGTCTTGCCCTGATGCGTTGGACAACCAAGAACGGCCAGGGAAACGGATCGGTGCTCGTCGCCACCCAGAATACCAACTACTTCTTTCCAAGTGACGATCCAGCGGCGCAGACCGTTTACTCGATCCAGGTCTACGGAGCTCCCGCAAACTTGCATGTCGTGCTAAATTACCCCGGACAGGCGCCACTGTCTGAACCCGCAACGCTCAACGGAGACACGCTCACACTCACGGTGCCGAGCGCAAACACCGGCATGACCGACATCGCCCTACACAGCGGCACGCTCAATGAATGGCAGCAAATGCTCAATGCATATCGCAATGCTGTTAGGCCAAAATGCACAATTGCGCAAGCGAACTGTTGATCAACCCTTGCCGCTGGCTGATGCAGGCGCCGGTCGTCGGTCACGCTGGGGTGGCGGTGGTTCGCCAGCGGCCGGGTGCCATGCCGTGGTGGCGTTTGAAGGCTGCGGCGAAGGAGAACTCCGACGCGTACCCCAACGAGCGTGCGACCGCGGCCAGGCCGGCGTCGCCCTCGCGTAGTTGCTCGCGTGCCAGCGCCATTCGCCAATCGGTGACGTAGGCCAGCGGGGCCACGCCGAGTACGGCGGTGAATCGGCGGGCGAACGTCGCGCGCGACTGTGACGCCTCTACCGCCAGATCGGCGACCGTCCAGGGGCGCGCGGGTTCCGCGTGCACGGCGCGGAGCGCGGGCCCGACCGCCGGGTCGTCCATCGCGCGGAACCAGGTGGGTGCGGCCTGCACGTCGGCGGCGAGCTGTTCCCGCAACGCCTGCACCAGGATCACGTCGAGCAGGCTGTCCAGCAGCGCCTGCTGGCCCGGGGCGTCGCGCAACAGCTCACCGGCGAACACGTCCAGGGTCGCGCGCAGGCTCGACCCGGCACAGGGGCGCACCACGGTCAGGTCCGGGAGCCCGGCGAGAAGTCCCGCGCACAGGCCACCATCGAAGGTGTACGCGCCGCAGAAGAACGTGGTCGCGTCGCCCGATCCGGCACCGAACGCCATTCGCCGGGCACCGCCGGGTGAGCCTGCGGAGGGGTGGCCGGCGAACGGGATCACCTCGGCCCCGGGCGCGTGGGCCATGAACTGCTTGGACGGCCCACGGACCAGGACGATGTCGCCGGGCAACACACGGCGGGACCGGCTGGCGTCGTCGGTCCACGCGAACGCCTCGCCGCTCAGGATGCCGTGGATCGCGAGTTGGGCGCCGGACGGGAACCGGATCCCCCACACACCACGCGCGGTGGAATGCGAGAACGCGGCGCCCCGGGCACGCGAGCGCCGCAGCAGATCTGTCAGCACGTCCACGCCATGAGACGATCGCACATCTTTTCGCGCGAATCAAGCATGGATGATGCCCTTCCATGCGGGTTTCATGGTTGGCAGGAACAGGAACCTCTGGAGGGAGGGGCGGCATGCCCCAGGCGGTGCGGTTCGACGAGTACGGCGACATCGACGTGCTGGAGGTGCGCGAGGTGCCCCGGCCGCAACCCGCGGCGGACGAGGTGCTGGTGCGCGTGCGGGCCGCCGGGATCAACCCCGGCGAGAACACCATCCGGACCGGTGCGATGCACGAGCGGTGGCCGGCGAGCTTCCCGTCCGGTCAGGGCAGCGACCTTGCCGGTGTGGTGGCGGAGATCGGCTCCGCGGTGCACACCTGGTCGGTGGGCGACGAGGTGCTCGGCTGGGTTGACACCCGCGCCAGCCAGGCCGAACTGGTCGCCGTCCCGGCCGGCAATCTCGTGCCGCGTAATCCCGCCGTGCCGTGGCAGGTCGGTGGCGCCCTGTTCGTCGCCGGCACCACCGCGTATGCGAACGTGCGCGCTGTCGGGGCCGGTCCGGGCGACACGATCGTCGTCGCAGGCGCCGCGGGTGGGGTGGGTTCGTTGACCGTGCAGTTGCTCCACCACGCGGGCGCCACCGTCATCGGGTTGGCCAGCGAGTCCAACCATGCCTGGCTACGCGATCACGGCGTGGTCGCGGTGACCTACGGCGACGGCGTGCTCGACCGGATCCGCGCGGCCGCGCCCAAGGGCGTCGACGCGTTCGTCGACAACTTCGGCGACGGCTACGTCGACCTTGCCCTCGAACTCGGCGTCGCCAAGGATCGGATCAACACGATCATCGATTTCGCCGGAGCAGCCAGCGCCGGCGTCAAGAGCGAGGGCATGTACGGTTCCGCGAACGCCGAGGTGTTGGCCGAACTCGCCGAACTGGTCGCGGCCGGTGACCTTGACGTTCCGATCGCGGCCAGCTACCCGTTGGCCGAGGTCCGCGCCGCGTATCGCGACCTGATGAACCGGCACACCCGAGGCAAGATCGTGCTCGTGCCATAGAGTTCCGCTGCTGAACGGCCACCACGGCCGCCAGCTGAGCCGGCAGTCATTCCGGGACGGTGAATGCCTCGGTGATGCCGCCGTCGAGTGGCAGCGCGGCGGCGGTGATGAAGCCGGAGTCCTCGCTGGCAAGGAAGGCGATCGTGCCGGCCGCCTCCTCCAGCGTGCCGAACCGCCCCGTCGGCCAGTGCACCAGCCGCTTGCTCCAGTGCACCCGGATTGCGGTCGAAGACCGCCTGCTGGGCCGGTGTCGCGATCGGTCCGAACAGGACAGCGTTCACCCGTATCCCGCTGCGCGCCAGATGAACTCCGAGGTCCCTGGTCAGCTGCACGACACCGGCCTTGGCGGCCGCGTAGGCCATCGGGGCGGTCGCGGACCCGACTGCGGCGAGGAACGATGCCGCGTTGATCACCGAACCGCCGGTGGGCTCGGTGTCGCGCAGGTGCGCGATGCCGTACTTGCAGGACAGGAAAATACTCGTCAGATTCGCGTCGTGCACTCGCCGCCAGGTCTCCAGGCTGGTGTCCAGCGCCGAGTGATCACCAGCGTCCATCAGGCCCATGTTGTTGTAGATGACATCGAGACGGCCGTGCTCGCGCACGACCCGGTCGTACATGGCTTGGACCTGGGATTCATCGGCGAGATCGGCCCGCATCGCCTGTTCGCCAACGGAATGCTCGACCTTGTCCACGCCGACGACCACCGCGCCCTCACTGGCGAACCGCTCGGCGACAGCCTGACCGATCGCGCTCGCGGCACCGTTGACGACACAGACTTTGCCCGTAAGCACAAACTCTCCTGTCACGATCCCTACTGCGCCACAAACGCCCCGATCAACCATCTCACTCCTGTGCCTGCCGCGCCAGCATCGTGCTCAGCAGGCGGCGTTGCGCCGGGGACAGGCCCTCGACCCGCCGCCGCACCGCGTTGTCGTCGGGCTCGGCGCCGCTGGTCGGGTCGGCATCGCCGGACACGGCCTCGCTCAGGTAGTCGGCGACGTCCTCGATCCGTGCCGCTGCGGCGAAACGGGTGGCAGCACGCCGGGCCATGGCGGAGATCTCCCGGTAGTGCGTCCGGTCGGTGAGCAGCCGCGAGACGACCGACACCCACATGTCGGTGGCGTGCGGCGGCAGCAGGTGCGGCACACCGAGCATCGCCTCAGGCAGGCCGCCGATGTCGCTGGCCACCACCGGAATTCCGCGCAGCATAGCCTCGACGGCGGTCATGCCGAACGTCTCCAGCCACACCGACGGCATCACCAGCACCCGTGTCCTGGCGAGCAGGTCCTCGATGTCCTCGACCGGCTCGGTCAGCCGCACGTTGGGCAGCGCGGCCAGTGCGCGGCGGTTCCCTGCCGTGGTGCCCCAGGTTGGCACGGCGAGGAAATCCGTGTCCGGCAGGCGTTCGGCCAGTGCCAGGAACGTGTCGATGCCCTTGTCCGCCGACGGATTGACCATGGTCACCGCGCCCCGGTCCGGGTCACCGAGGTCGGCGAACGGCCCTGGGCCGTAAACCGGCAGCCGCAGCATGGTCGGTGCCCGGCCGCCCCACTCGCGCAGGTAGTTCTCGGCGGTCCGGCTGACCGTCAGGACGCCGGCCGCGCGGCCCAGCTGCCGCGTGCCGACATCACTGGGCACCTGCGCCGCCGGTCCGAACGGCAGGTGGGACAGCGTGTGCACCAGACACACCACCCGACGCGGGCCAACCGCCTCGTACGCGGCGTTGAGCATCACGAAACCCGGGTCGTCCATCGTCACCAGCACCACGTCCGGCGCGCACTCACGGCCCAGCCGGGCGGCGTGCGCCGGCAGCCGGGACGCACTCGGTACCGCGTGCACCCGCACACCGGCGTCGTCGAACACCACGACGTCGTCGGACACGTGCCGGACGGTCATGCCGCGGCGCACCAGGAAGTCCCGGTACTCCGCCGGCGAGACGTGCCAGTTCCCGCCGGTCATCGGGGCGACGACGTGGCAGGTGTGGCCGAGTGCGGCCAACTGCCGCAGCAGCAGCCGGTTGGCCTTGTTCGCACCGCCGAACGTTGGCAGGTGGATCAGGTTCTGCGACAGCAGGATGCGCACCGGTCCTCCGCTCAGTCCGTGTCCTGGCCCGGAATCGACGCCACCGTGCCGAGCAGGGCGTCGACCTGCTCGTCCGTCATGGACTCGATCAGCGCCAGCGCGGCGGCGACGTCGCCGCGCTCGGCGATCGAGTGCAGCAGGATCGACGCGCCGATCCCCCGCACGGTCAGCTCGGAGTTGTAGAGCGTGTCCATCGGCAGCTCGACGCCGAACCGGTCCCGGATGCCGGACATGAACCGGATCAGCCCCATGGAGGTGCCGCCGAGTTCGAAGAAGTTCTCGTCATCGGTCACCGAGTCGACCCCGAGCACGTCGGCCATGATCGCGGCGACCGCGTCGTCGATCGACGCGTCGTCCGGTGGTCCGGCGGCGCGGCAGGCCCCGGCCGCCGCGGCGATCTGGTCCGAAGTGGACGGATCGGTGCCCAGCCGGTCACCGAGGGCCCACAGCGTCCGCCGGGCCCCGGTGTCGCGGGCGGGCGACGCGGCGGACCGGTGTTCGTCGGGGGCCTCGCGCGGCACGTACCGGATCTGGGCCGCCGCCGTCGCCGACAGCGTGTACCGGCCGTCGGTCGCGGGCCCGCACACCTGGTGGACGAAGTCACCGGCCGGCGAGTTGCGGTCGGTGCTCCGGTACACGAGTTCGACCGTGTCGGCGCCGCGCTGCCGGGCCAGCGAACCGACGTGCGCGAGCACCCGGTGTTCCACACCCCGACCGAGCGCCCGGCAGCTCAGCAGGAAGGTCGCCAGCCGCAGGGTCGAGCAGGCGAGTTCGGTGACGACGACGCCGACCGTGCCGTAGGACCCGAACCGGTCCTCGGCGCGGACGACGAGGCAGGTGCCCGCGCGCACCAGTTCGCCGACCTCGGCCTCGTCCCTGGTACCTGGCGCGAGGTGGAACTGGTTGGTGCGCCGGGTGAGCTGCGCGATCCTCGGGATGTCCGCCGCCTCCGCCGGGTCCACGTGCACCCGCAGGTCCAGCGAGTCCAGGAAGTTCCGCAGGGTCGGCGCCGCGCGGCGGACCATGGCCCGTTCGCGCTCCGTCCGGTAGTAGCCGGCCCGCGCCGCGTCCTCCCCGGTTGTCGCGCCGATGTCGAGAATCCAGCTGTGCCGCAGGAAGCGTTCGGCGTCACCCGCTTCTGGCGGCAACTGGAGCACGACGACCTCGGGGCACCGGTCGCGCACCTCGGCACACTCGATCGGACTGTCGTCGACGAACACGAACGAGTCCAGCCCGAGGCCCAGTTCGTCGGCAAGGTCCCGCAGGTTCGCCGACTTGGCCCTCCAGTTCACCCGGACATCGGTGAAGTCCGCCTGCGCGAGGCGCATGTCCGGATGCCCGGTGAGCACCGCGCGCGTGTCGGCCTCGGAGTTCTTGCTGCACAGGCACAGCAGGCGGCCAGCAGCGCGCTGGGCGGCCAGCAGCTCCTGGACGGCCTGCCGAGCGGGTCCGATCTCGATCTCGCCGAGAACACCCTCGCCCGCCACGCCGTCCCACAGGGTGTGGTCGGCGTCGACCACCACGACCTTCGGCTCCGGCGCGAGGATCCGGTAGATCCGCCGGGCGACCGCGGTGCCCAGCGCGGCGCAGGCGGCCGCTCCGTACGGAACGTGGCCGAGCCGGTCGGTGTAGGAGTCGACGACCACCGCCCCCGGGTACCACCGCTCCAGATCGGCAGGCCCGAGCGCGTGCACGGTCGGGCAGTCCCGCAGCGCCCGCAGGAACCCTTCCTCGATCTCGGCAGCGGTGGACGGGCACACCACGACGACCAGCGGTACCAGCCACCGGGCGGCCGCGTCGCGCACCGCGTCGGCCAGGTCGGCGGCTACCTGCCGGATGCCGTCGTCGTCGCGCGCCAGGTCGGTGAGGCGCACCAGCAGCACGTTGGTGCCGTGCGTGTTCGCGGCCATGGCGCCGTCGGTGCCGAGCAGTTCCTGGAAAACCTGGCCGTACGGGGCGAACCGCACGTCCATCGGCACGGACATCTCATCCGCCCAGAAGCCGATCGCCTGCTCGATCGGCTCCGCGGTGAACGTGGCCGCGATCATCACCTGGTGGTCGGGACCGCGGGTCGTCTCGTCGGGGTGGGTCACGAGACACCTCCTTGCGCATTCGTGTCGGTCCGGTGGATTCGTCGGCGGGGCAGCAGCGCCGGCACCGCGCCCGGCGCGGGCGCCCTCGGGTAGTCCGGCAGGGCGGCGGTCAGGGTGGCCACGGTGCCGTGGTCGAACAGCGCCCGCACCGGCACGTCGATGCCGAGTGCGGCTCGTAGTCGGACGGCGACCCGGGTGGCCATCAGCGAGTGCCCGCCGAGTTCGAAGAAGTTGTCGTGCACGCCGAGCACCGGCCTGCCAAGCACCTCGTGCCAGACGGCGGCGACCGTCCGTTCGGTCGCGGTGCGCGGCGCGGTGTGCTCAGGGGCGTCGACCGGGGTGTCCGGTGGGACGGGCAGGGCGTTGCGGTCGACCTTGCCGGCGGGTGTGCGCGGGAGACGGTCGAGCACGACGTATGCGGTGGGCACCATGTAGTCGGGCAGCACGCGCAGCAGCCAGGCGCGCAGCTCCGACGCTGTCGGGGCCGTGTCGCCGTGCCGCACGAGGTAGGCCGTGAGCCGCGGTTCGCCGGACCCGGTCGTGGTCGGGTGCACGACGGCGGCCCGGACCCGGTCGTGCGCCAGCAGCACAGCCTCGATCTCGCCGGGTTCCATCCGGTGACCGTGGATCTTCAGCTGGTGGTCGGCGCGGCCGAGGATCACCAGCGCGCCGTCCGGCCGTCGGCGCGCGAGATCCCCGGTGCGGTACAGCCGGCCGCCCGGCCGCGTGCCGTGCGGGTCCGGTACGAACCGCTCCGCCGTCAGCGCGGCCCTTCGGTGGTAGCCCCACGCGACACCGGCGCCACCGAGGTAGAGCTCACCGGTCACGCCGACCGGCACCGGGGCGAGGTACTGGTCGAGCACGTGGGCGGTGCAGTTGGCGACCGGTGCCCAGTCCGCCACGCCGCCGGTACCGTCAAGGCGGGCGGCGGTGGCCCACACCGTGGCCTCGGTCGGTCCATAGAGGTCCCACACGGTCGCGCCACGCGCGGCCAGCCGGGTGGCCAGCTCGGCGGGCAGCTGCTCACCGCCGCACAGCACGGTCAGGTCACCGGACGGGGTCCAGTCGCAGTCCAGCAGCATCCGCCAGGTCGTCGGCGTGGCCTGCACGACAGCAGGCCCGGCACGTGCGATCAGCTCGGCCATCCGCGCCGGGTCCCTCGCCTCCTCGGTGTCGGCGAGCACGACGCGTCCGCCGACCAGCAGCGGGACGTAGATCTCCAGCGCCGACGGGTCGAACGACACCGTGGTCAGCCCGATCACCGTGCCACCGGGCGGCACGCCGGGACGGTCGGCCATCGCGCGGGCGAAGTTGGCCAGCGCGCGGTGGTCGATCAGCACCCCCTTGGGGGTGCCGGTGGAGCCGGAGGTGTAGATCAGGTAGCCGAGGTCGTCCGGCGTGGCCGTCGGCCCGAGTCCGTGGTTCGGTCGGGCGGCGATGTCGGCGCGGTGCCGGTCCAGCAGGACCGTGGCCGCATCGGGATGTGGCACCCGCCCGGCGAGGGCGTCCTCGGTGACCAGCACGCGTGCGTCGGCGTCGGCGAGCATGAACTCGATGCGCCGCGCGGGATACCCCGGATCGATCGGCAGATACGCCCCGCCCGCCTTGAGTACCGCCAGGAACGCCACCACGACGCCGATCCCGCGATCGAGGTGCACGCCGACCAGCACACCCGGCCGCACGCCGAGCGCCCGCAGGTGGTGTGCGAGTTGGTTGGCCCTTGCGGCCAGTTCGCGATAGCTGACCGTCTCGCCGGCCGACGTCACGGCGACCGCGTCCGGCGTGCGCCGTGCCTGCCGGTCGAACAACTCGGGCACGGTGACGTCCGGGAGGGCGCGGGCGGTGTCGTTCCAGCCGGCCACCAACTGCCGTCGCTCCCCGGCCGGCAGCATGCTAAGCCGACCGGTCGGCACGTCGGGTGTTGCCGTGGCGGCGGTCAACAGCTCGACGTAGTGGCCGGCCAGCCGGACAATCGTGTCGCGGTCGAACAGGGCGGTCGCGTACTCGATGACGCCGTCGAACGAGCCGTCCGGGCGTTCGGTGAGTTGCAGGGTCAGGTCGAACTTGGCCGACCGTGGCGGCATCGGCAGCGACTCCGCAGACACGCCGGCACCGCGGAAGTCGGCGGTCTCGTTGTCCTGCAATACGAACATGTGCGAGAACAGCGGGTTGCGGGACAGGTCGCGTTTCGGCGCCAGCTCGTTGACCAGCCGCTCGAACGGCAGATCCTGGTGCGCGTAGCCCTCGAGCGCCGCGGTTCGCACCCGGTCCAGCAGGTCGAGGAAGGACGGGTCGCCGGACAGGTCGACGCGCAGCACCAGGGTGCTGACGAAGAGTCCGACGAGGTCACGCACGTCCGCCCTGGTCCGGCCGGCGATCGGCGTGCCGACCGCGACATCGGACCGGCCGCTGTACCGGCCGACGAGAAGCTCGAACACCGCCAGCAGGACCATGAACGGCGTCGCCCGGCGTGTCCGGCCCAGCTCCCGCGCGGCACGACCGAGCCACGCCGGCACCGTGAAGGACGTGCTCGCACCCCGAGTGTCCTGAGTGGATGGTCGGGGGCGGTCGGTCGGCAGATCCGTCGGTCTCAGTCCGGCCAGCCGTGCGCGCCAGTAGGCGAGCTGCCTTGCCATCGCCGGGCCGTCCGCCCGGTTGCGCTGCCATGCGGCGAAGTCCGCGTACCGCACCGGCGGCCGTGGCAGCTCGACCGGTGTGCCTGCCGCGAACCCCGAGTACAGCTCGCCGAGTTCCCGCGCCAGCACACCGACCGACCAACCGTCGAACGCGATGTGGTGCACGGCCATCAGCAGCATGTGGTGCTCGGCACTCAGCAGGAGCAGCCGCAGCCGCAGCGGGGTGTCCCTGCCGAGGTCGAACGGCGTGCCGACCAGGTCCGCCGTCTCCTCGGCGATCCGCCGGTCCTGCTCGGCCGGGGGCAGCGCGGACAGGTCGGTCATCGGGAGGTCGACGGACACGTCGTCGTCCACGACCTGCACGGGTTCGCCGTCCACGGCCCGGTAGCGGGTCCGCAGCACCTCATGCCGGCGCACGGCCACGCGCCATGCCGCGCGGAGCGCGTCCACGTCCAGCGGGCCGCGCACCCGCCAGGTCCACGGGGCGACGTACTCGGTCCCGCCCGGATGGAGCTGGTCGAGGAACCACAGCCGCTGCTGGGGGAAGGACAACGGCAGTGCGAGGCCGCGGTCGACCGGCGCAATGGCGGTCGACTCCCCGGCCGGCAGACGGCTGTCCAGGTACCGACGCAGCAGTTCCCGCCGGGTGTCGCCGGTGACGGTCATGGCGTTTCCTCCCATGTCACAACGCACTGCCGCGCTGAGTCGGCACACGCGAACCTGTTCGCACGCATTCAGCCCGGTCCCATCTGGGTATCTCGCCACGTCCGCTCCAGCGAGCGCGGCTCAGACCGCGACCGGTTCTTGTTCTGGCCGGTAGGCCCGGTCGATCTCGGCGCGGTACTTGCGCAGCAGCGTGGACATCCAGACGCCGACCGGTATCGCCGCCAGACCGGCCACCGCGAAGACCACGCGTACGTTGGTCAACGAGGCGAGGACGCCGCCGGCGAACGCGCCGACCGGAATGCCACCCCAGACCAGCGTGCGGTAGGCGCCCTGCACCCGCCCGAACAGTTCCTCGCTGATCAGGGTCTGGCGCAGCGACATGGTGATGACGTTGCCCGACATCACCAGCAAGGCCGACAAGCCGTACAGGAGACACCCCACGACGGCACTGCTGGTCAGGCTCATCGCCGCGAGCGGTACCGGGAACAGCAGCGACGTCATGCTGAGGGTGGCGGTCCGGCCCAGCCTGCGGGTGAGCAGCGGCGTCACGAAGCCGCCGAGCAGTGCGCCGAGGCCGGTGGCGACCATCACCGCGCCGAAGGCACCGGGGGCGAGATGCACGACCTCGAGGGCGTACAGCACCACGACGGCGTTGGCCATGCTCTGCAGTGCCGACGTCACCCCGTTGACCATCGTGAGTCCCCGCAGGAAGTGGTGTCCTCTCAGCCAGCGCACACCTTCGCGGATGTCGGTGCCCAGCGACGAGGATTTGATGGCCCGCGTCGGTCGGAAGCGGCCGGCGAGCGCCACCATCAGGAGTGCGGCCAGCGCGAACGCGCTCGCGTTGGTGATCAGCGGCAGGACGGCGACGGCGGCGAACAGCAGCGCGCCGACCGGTGCGCCGATGAACGTCTGTGCCCCGCTCTCGACCGAGGCGAGCAGGCTGTTACCCCGGTCCAGCTGGTCGCGGTCGATCACCTGGGGCAGGATCGCGCGGACCGCGCTGTCGTACAGGGTCTCCGCGACGCCGAGGACGAACGCGATCACGTACAACAACCAGATCGTGGTCAGGCCGAACAACACCGTGGCGGCCAGCACGCCGTACGCTCCTGCCCGGAACAGGTTGGCACCGATCATCACCCGCCTGCGGTCGCTGCGATCGACGAATGCCCCCGCCGGCAGTGCCATCAGCAGCCAGGGCAGGTAGGCCAGGCTCGTCAGCGAGGCGATGAGCACCGGGTCGCGGGTCAGTGTCGCGGCCAGCAGGGGCACCACGGAATGACCGATACCGTCGGCGAGATTCGATACCGCGCTCGACGTGAACAGCTTCCAGAACCGCGAGCCGAGCCTTTTCGGGGCGGCGTCTACGCTCATCATGATCCTCTTCCATGGCGCCGGCCGTAACGGTCGCAATTCTCACTCGGCCGGGGCCAATCAAATCATGTGTCGGCCAACGGCGCGGACACTGCCTGCGCATTGCCGCCCGAGCTGCCGCTCGGTGTCGATCACAACGGTTACGGTCCGGTGATGGGAGAAAGGCGGCAACCACATGCGGTCTGAGTGCAGCTACCGAGACTCGCCGATGACCCTGGCGATACGGAAATTGAACGAGGCGACCCAGATCATCGAACGAATGCTCGGCGATTCCTTTTCCGGGGCGCGGAGCGGCCGGGCGCAGACACCGTTGAGCGCGCATCACGACGCGTTGCGCGAGCTGGTGCCGCGCTGGCACTTCGCGATGCTGAACGACCTGCAACGAAACGCCCTGTTCCAGGAGGCGATCGACACGGCGGTGCAACCCGGCGACCACGTGCTCGACATCGGCAGCGGCTCCGGCCTGCTCGCGATGATCGCGGCGAGGTCGGGTGCGGCGCACGTGACATCGTGCGAGGTGGTGCCCCCGCTCGCGGCGGCCGCGGAACGGATCGTGGCCGGCAACGGCCTGAGCGACATCATCACGATCGTCAACCGGCAGTCGGACCAGCTTTCGGTCGGTGTCGACCTGCCGAGGCCCGCGGACGTCATCGTCACCGAGATCGTGGACTGCGGGTTGGTCGGCGAGGGCATCCTGCCCACGCTGCGGCACGCCCGCGATCACCTGCTCAAACCGGGCGGGATAATCGTGCCCCAGGCCGCCCGCCTGATCGCGGTGCCCATCGAGAGCATGCCCATCTGGCAGCTCAACCAGGTCGACACCGCGTGCGGGTTCGACGTGGCGCACTTCAACGAGTTCGCCACGTCCAGGTACTTCCAGGTGCGATTGAGCGCCTGGACGCACCGCCTGCTCGCCAAGCCGAGGGAGATCCTCGCCTTCGACTTCATGAACGATTCACTGCTGCCGAGCAAACGGGCCGTCGAACTGCCCGTCGACATCGGTGGAACGTGTCACGGCGTCGCTTTCTGGTTCGAGATGTCGCTGGACAAGGAGTGCGTGTTGTCCAACGGGCCCGGCGAGAACGCGAGGCACTGGCTGCAGGCGTTCCAGTGTTTCGCCGAGCCGTCCGTGGTCGCGGCGGGTGACCGGCTCCGGCTCAACGTGGTCCATTCCGACGAAGCGCTTTTCATCGAGCGCCTTTAGGTCATCCAGTAAGGAGTTCGGTAGCATGACCATTGGTTCGATCACGGTCGACTACACGCTCGACTCGGCCGACATTGCCGATATCAGGTCTACCTTCAAACGGGTCACCGAGGTGGCCGACAAACCGACCGAGCCGGGCTTCTACGACCACGACTGGGACGTGGCGGACCTGCTGCCCCCTGGTGTCCGGCGCTTCCTGCGGAACTTCCGCAGGACGGAGCCGGCAGCGGCGTGCGTGATCCGGGGCTTTCCCGTCGACGACGACGCGGTCGGCCCGACACCGGATCACTGGGAGGCGGACTGCGACCGGGCGACCACCGCGCTGCAGGACCAGTTCCTCGCATTGTGTGGTCTCGCACTCGGCGAGCCGTTCGCGTGGGCGACGCTGCAGCACGGGCGGATGATCCCGAGCGTGTTCCCGATCAAGGGCGACGAGCAGCGGCTCTCCGGGCACGGCAGCGAGGCGTTCCTGGTGTTCCACACCGATGACGCCTTCCACCCTGAGTCGTGCGACTACCTGATGCTGTTCGGCATCCGCAACCACGGCCGGGTACCGACGCTGATCTCGTCGATCCGGGACGTGCGGCTGAGCGAGGACGTGCGGCGGGTGCTCTTCGAGAAGCGGTTCTACATCATGCCGGACGACGAGCACATCCGGCAGCTCGAATCTCGGCTGCCCGACCACCCGGCCCTCGAGCAGGCCATCCGGATGCGGGACGACCCGAAGCCGGTCTCCGTCCTGTTCGGCCGTCCGGAGGCCCCGTACCTGCGGCTGGACGGCCCGTACATGCGCTACGTCGACGACGATCCGGCCGCCG
Source organism: Candidatus Melainabacteria bacterium (assembly GCA_963702275.1). Taxonomy (GTDB): domain Bacteria; phylum Actinomycetota; class Actinomycetes; order Mycobacteriales; family Pseudonocardiaceae; genus DATEPR01. Next base: position 74,051 of record CAVPCF010000115.1, on the reverse strand, counting down.
AGCGGGCCCTTGACGCGCTGCTGGCCGAGCTGGACCGGGTCCGGCACCCCGTCGTGATCGAGCCGGGGACCCTGCTGGTCCTGGACAATCACGTCGCCGCACACGCGCGGATGTCGTTCACCGCGAAATACGATGGCACCGATCGGTGGCTCCGAAAATTGATTGTCAGCCGCAACCTCCGCAAGTCCAAACCCAATTCGATGCCGATCAGCAGGCGGGTGCTCTGCTGATACCGGCGAGGTGGCTCGCGCGAAATCCGTGGTGGAATACCAGCTCAGGGGTGTGCATGCGGCACACCCCTGAGCCTGTCCGGCCTCCGCGTCCGAGCTGTCCCGCGCCGCCCGGCGGCCCACTCCACCACCCGTGTCATGATCCACAATTGTGCCGGCCGACCACACAGAGCAGCCTGACCCGCCGAAATCGGGTTTAGACTGAATCGTTGTGGCGCACCACCTCGCGAGGTGGCGAGCGAACCGACGGGGTAGGCCGCCGATCCTCCGCGACCCCGGACGACGTGACACGTCAGGCAGGTAACGACGGTGGAGTTCCTCGTCCTCGGGCCGCTAACGGTTCGCTTCCACGGGACGGACATCCCGCTCGGCGGGCTCCGGCAGCGGCGGCTCCTTGCCTTGTTGTTGCTCAACAATCGTCATTCGGTGGCGTTGGAACGACTGTTGGACGAGCTGTGGGACGGTCCGCCGCAGTCGGCTCGGCAACAGGTCCACAACGCGATCGGCAATCTGCGCCGTGCCCTGCCCTCGGCGGACGTGCTATTGACTGATAACGCGGGTTACCGACTCGCCGTCCCCGACGACGACGTCGACGAGCGCCGGTTCCAGTCGTGCCTGCGGGCCGCTCGGCAGGCCGAGGGGGCCGGCCGGCTCGATGACGCGATGCGGCTGCTCCGGCTGGCGGTGGATGTCTGGCGTGGCGACGCCTTCGCCGGCCTGCACAGCCCGGCGATCGACAGCGCGGCGGCCAAGCTCAACGAGCAGCGTCTCGGCGCGCACGAGAACCTCATGGCGCTGCGGCTGCAGGCAGGCGAGGCCACCGCCGTCGTCGGCGACCTCCAGGAACTGGTCGCCGCACATCCGTTGCGGGAAGCGTTGCGCGGCAGCCTGATGCTCGCGCTGTACCAGAGCGGGCGACAGGCGGAGTCCCTCGCCGTCTACGAGGAGTGCCGGCGGCTGCTCGACACGGAACTCGGCCTCGACCCCGGCCCCCGGCTGCGGGCGCTGCACGCCGACATCCTCAGCGGCGCGGTCGCGGCCGGTGCGCTACCGGCCGGCTCCGTGACCGTCGCCCGGCGACCCCAGCCGCCGGCCGCGACGTCGGCGCAGGCGGTGGCGTCGCCACCGAGATGTTTCCTGCCGCACGACACCCGGGACCTGTCGGGTCGGTCCGACGAGATCTCCCGACTGCTCGCAGAAGCCCGGCGGACCGCGCACCCCACACCGGTGATCGCGGTGATCGACGGTATGGGCGGCGTCGGTAAGACGGCGCTGGCCATCCACGTCGCGCACCAGGTCGCCAAGGACTATCCGGACGGGCAGTACTTCATCGACCTGCACGGGTTCAGCCCAGGCACCGATCCCGTTCCGCCTGAGCAGGCGCTGGACACGCTGCTGCGTGCGACCGGCCTGCCGCCCACGCTCATTCCGGCCGCCCTTGACGACCGCAGCGCCCTGTGGCGGTCCCGCATGGCCGCGCAACGCGCCGTCCTGGTCCTGGACAACGCGACCGACACCGCCCAGTTGCGACTGCTGTTACCCGGCACGCCGAGTGTGCTGGTGATCGCGACCAGCCGACGGAAGCTGACCGCACTGGACAGCACCACCGCGGTGTCGCTGGATGTGCTGCCGGCCGACGCCGCGGTCGCGCTGTTCACCCGCATCGCCGGTGCGGCCAGGGTCGCCGACGAGCCCGCGGCCGTCGCGCGGGTCGTGGAACTGTGCGGCAGGCTGCCACTGGCGATCCGGATCGCCGCGGCACGCCTGCGGCACCGCGCCACCTGGTCGGTCGCCGCGCTGGTGGACCGGCTGCACACCCAGGTCCGGCGTACCCGGTTCCTGCAGGCCGACGACTGTGACGTGATGGCCGTGCTCCGGCTGTCCTACCGCTATCTGAGCAGGCCGCAGCAACGGCTGATCCGGTTGCTGAGCCTGCATCCCGGGCCGGACTTCGACGCCTACGCCGCGGCCGCGCTGGCCGGCCTGTCGCTCGCCGACGCCGAGCACTGCCTCGATGTGCTGTTCGAGGACAACCTGCTGCGTCAGGACTCCGCGGGGCGGTTCTACCTGCACGACCTCGTCGCCGACTGCACCGAGGAGCTGCTGGCCGAGCAGGCCGACGACACGGCGGTCGCGCGCCGGTCACTCTTCGACTACTACGTCCATGCGGCGTTCTCGTGGTGCGGTCATCTCGCGGACGGTGTGTACCAGATGACGCCCCAGGGCTGCCCGCCGCCGACCTACCTGTGCACCGTGGATTCACACCAGGAAGCGGTCAACGCCATCACCGCCGAATATCGCAACCTGGTCGCCGTCGCCCGTTATACCGCGGCGAACGGCTGGCACCAGCACGCCTGGCAACTGCCGTGCATCCTCCAGCCCTTCCTGAAGATGACGAACTACAGTGAAACGTCCTTCGCGCTGTTCCAGGACGGGCTGCGGGCGGCCCGCGAGATCGGCGACGTCCGGGGTCAGTCCGCCTGCCTGCACGGCATCGCCTCGGTCTGCCAGGAACGCCGATCACCCGACGAGGCGGAGGCGTATCTCAAGGAGGCGATCGCGCTCAGTCGCGAGGTCGGCGACCAGGCCCGCGAGGCGGCCCAACTCGTCAGCCTGGGTAATGCCTACTTCAACGACGATCGCCTCGCGGCCGCGCAGGATGCTTTCCTGGCTGCCGGGGACATGGTGGTGAGCAATTCCGACAAACACCTACGAATAAAGATTTCGAACAATCTGGGCGCGGTGTACCGCGACCTGGGACAACTCGACAAGGCCATGCACTACTTCCAGCGGGCGTTGCAGGACAACTCGGCCGACCAACTGCCGGACTTCCACTGGGCGCTGGTGTGGAACATCGCGACGATCAGCCACCTGCAGGGCAGGTACGACGAGGCGATCGCCGGATTCACCGAAGCCCTCACCGCGAGCACCGACGCGAACTCCCGCTACGGCGAAGCGCTCGCACTGGTCGGCCTGTGTGCCGTGCGCCGATCGACCGGCGACCTCACCACGTCGCTGGAACTCGGCCTGCGGGCACTGGACCTGTCCCGGGAGTTCGGGCTCCGGATCACCGAGTGCGAGGCGCTGTGCTCGCTCGGGGAGACCATGGTGTCCGCCGGCGACCTGGACGGCGCCGAGAAAATGTGCGCGCAGGCGGAGGAGAGCGCCGTGCGGTACGACTACCAGCGCTATCTGGCGCGTGCCACCGAGGGGTTCGCGCACGTCCGGCTCAGCCGAGGGCAGCTCGACGACGCGCGAACGTGCTGGGAGAAGGCGGCCCGGCTGTATCCGGATGGAATGGCGGAGGTGCGCTACACACAGCGACACCTGACCGCCCTCGGGCACGGCGACACGCACTGCTTCCGCTGCGACATGGCGATTAGTCCGCCGGTAGTCGACGAGTAGGCACCGTCTCTAGAGTTCTTTCTGTCAAGCGAAACGGACAGAAAGAACGAGAGGCGTGATCTTTTGTGAGGCATTCCATTCTGGTCGGCCTGGTGATTTCCGCAATCGTCCTCGCGGTGGCGCTGTTGACCGGTGCCACCGGTGCGAATGCCACCGTGGTGCCACACTCGGCACCGAGCAGCCCTGCCACCACCGCCCAGCCGACCGTCATCGGCTGAACGTGGACGCCGGCCGGACAGCCATGCCCACAGCACAACGATCCCACGCGGACACGACCACCCGATGCGATGGCGCCGCCAACTGGCGTCAGGGTTTCGTCATCACGATGATCGCGCTGCTGGCCAGCCTGTCGATCTCGATCGTGGCGCAGTTCACGCCAGCGGCGCTGCCGAATCTGCACGCGGCCTATCACTCGATCTGGCCGCAGGGCTGGACCTTCTTCACCGGGCTGTCCACGCGGGTGTCCACGGTGGGTTACACGCTCACCGGCGACGGGCGGAAACTGGTTCCCATCACCCAACGTCGGTCGCTGGCCGACCGGTCGTGGGGCCTGAGCCGAACGGGTGAAGCGGACGCGGCCGACATCGCGCAGATCGCGCAGGCGGTTCCCACCGCCTACTGGCAGACATGCGCCGTGCCGAACCCGGGTGACTGCGGTGCGTACCTGGACCTGACCCGGTCCTACGGGATGCGCGGCGCGTCCGGACTCCTGGTCCTGTGCGGCCGGATCGTGGTGGCGACGGAGAGCACGCAGCCTCGGCGGGTACTGCGCGCGGCGGTCGTGGACGTGACATGCCAACGATGACGATGCTCGGCGCGTACGCGGGCCGCGCCACGACCGATGTCGACTCGCGTGGGCTGCCGCTCGCGCTCGGTCGCACCCTGCTGGCCGCCGCCGAGTTCCTGGTGCTGCTCTGCACCTCGGACAGCGCGCTGTTCCCCGGCCTGTCCGGTCCGGCGGCCGGCGTGCGCTGCGACGGTGTGCGCGCACTGTCGATGTGGTGCGTGGCCGGCCACACGGACACCACGCTGGTCGTGTGCCGGGTGCTGGCGCTCGCCGTCCTCGGCCTGACCGCGTCGGGATTCCGGCCGCGCTGGACCTGTGTCCCGCACTGGTACGTGACGTTCAGCATCAGTGTCTCCGTGGTCACGGCCAACGGCGGGGACGCCGCCGCGCAGATCGGCACGCTGCTGCTGGTGCCGATGTGCCTCGGTGATCACCGCACCTGGCAGTGGCACCGTCCGGCGGGTGCCCTGTCGCCGGGCTGGCGGGGTAGCGCGCGGGCGGCGGGACTGGTCGTTCGCCTGCAGGTGTGCCTCATCTACCTGGTCGCGGCGACCTCGAAGCTGTTGGACCCGGCCTGGCGCGATGGCAGGGCGCTCTATCTGGCCGCCACCGACCCGGTTTTCGGTCTGCCGCAGGCGATCCAGCAGTCGCTCGGACCGTTGTTCGGCCCGTCCTGGCCGATGGCGGTCCTCTCGTGGGGCGTCATCGCGGTGGAGTCGGCGATCGGTGTCGCGATGTTCCTCGGGCGAACGGCCCGTGCGGTCGCGTTGACGCTGGGGTCCGGGCTGCACGTGGCGATCGCGGTCGTGCTGGGCATACCGAGCTTCAGCGCGATCATGATCGCGCTGCTGCTGATCGCGTACGCGGGACCGAGGACGGAAGAACGGACAGCGGAGATGACATCGTGACGACAGGACTGCTCGGCTCGTTGGCCGGCGAGATCGCGGAACCGGCCATGGTGACGGTGGTGCTCGCGGACCGGCAGCCGGTGGTGCGCAGCGGCCTGCGGGCCATGCTGTCCCGGTCGGCGGACGTGGTCGTGGCCGCCGAGGCGGCGACCGCGCGCGACGCGGTACGGCTGGCGACACTGCACCGGCCCGACGTGCTCGTGGTGGACATCGAACTGCTCGGCGTCGGCCTGGCCACCACGATCCATGAGGTGCTGCGCGCCGCGCCAACGGTGGCGGTGCTGGTGTTCACCGCCATCGACGACGAGGAAACCATGGTGTCGGCGATGCGCGCGGGCGCGCGGGGCTATCTGCTGAAGCACGCCCGCGACGACAGCGTGCTACAGGCGGTGCGGGGGCTCGCGATGGGTGAGGCGGTACTCGGGCCGGGTGTGGCGGACTGCATCGTCAACCGGATCGGAGTCGGTCAGGAGCGACCAGAGGCGCTGTTTCCCGCGCTGACCCTGCGGGAGCGGGACGTGCTCCAGTTGATGGCGAAGGGCATGCGCAACGCGGCCATCGCGACCGAGTTGCGCCTGTCGCCCAAGACGGTCGCCAACCACGTCTCCCGGATCTTCGGCAAGCTGCGGGTCGCGGACCGAACCGAGGCCATCGGACTGTGGTGCCACAGTTCGGGATCTCCGGTGCCCACCAGATGGCCGGCACCGCGAATGGTCAGGTCATGACCTCGCCAGGACCGATCCGTACGCCGCCGATCTAGTCGTCAGGGTCGCCGAGGAACTCGAGGTTGCCGTTCGGCAGCCAGCGCACCCTGTCGCCGGTCCGGTACAGCCGATCGCCGTCGCCGAACGGGTCCGGCACGAACCGCGCGGCCGTCAGCGCGGGGCGGCCGAGATAGCCGCGGGCCAGCCCGGCACCGCCGACGTACAGTTCGCCGGGCACCCCGACCGGAACCGGCTGGATGTCCGCATCCAGCACATAGACCCGCACGTTGTCGATCGGCGCGCCGATGGCCACCCGCTCGCCGGGGACGTACCGCCAGGACGTGACGTCGACTGTGCACTCGGTCGGGCCGTAGAGGTTGTGCAGCTGGACATCCAGCAGGCCGGTGACCCGTTCGCCCAGGCTCTCGGGCAACCGCTCGCCGCCCGCGAAGGCCAGCCGCAGCGACGTGCACGCTGGCAGGCCCGGTTCCTCGACCAGCCCGCGCAGTGTCGATGGCGGCACCCGCAGGACCGTCGCGTGCTGCTCGGCCATCGCCCGCACCAGCGCGGCCGGATCCCGCTCCACTCCCGGCGCCGCGGTGACCACCGTGGCGCCCACGACGAGCGGGGCCCAGATCTCCCAGCCCGCTGTGTCGCAGGTGAGGGGCGCCTTGTGCAGGACCCGGTCGGATGACCGCAGGTGCCCTGCGCCCCACAGCACGCGGTTGACCATCCCCCGGTGCAGGACCAGGGTGCCGTTCGGCTCGCCCGCGGACCCCGAGGTGTACCGGACGTAGACCAGGTTGTCCGGCCCGACGTCGGTCGGCGGCGGATCGGCGGCGACGCCTGCCTCGTCCGGTGTCACCAGCCGTGTGCCGGCCGGCAGCCGATCGGCGGCCGTGTTCTCGCCGAGAACCACGGACACCCCGGCCTCGGCCAGAAGAGGAACTGTCCGGCTCGCCGGTTGGTCGAGGTCCATGGGCAGGTAGGCGGCGCCCGCCTTGAGCACCGCAAGGAGGCCGACGATCAGGTCGATGCCGCGCGGCAGGCACACCCCGACGGGCGTCTCAAGGCCGACGCCGAGCGCGCGCAGCCGTCGCGCCAGCCCGTTGGCTCGTTCGTCGAGCTGTTGGTAGGTCAGGTTCCCGGACGGGCCCGCGACCGCGAGCGCGTGCGGGGTGCGCCGTGCCTGCGCGGTGACCAGATCGTGCACGCAGACCTCCGGCCGTGCCGCCGCGGTGCGGTTCCAGTCCAGCAGGACGTGGTCGCGGACGCCGTTGGTGAGCAGCGGCAGCTCGCTGATCATCGAGTCGGGCGCGGCGGCCGCGGCGGTCAGCAGCCCGGCGAGATCCCGGGCGAACCGCGCGATCGTGGCGTGGCAGAACAGGGCGGTGGCGTAGCTGATCAGTCCGGTCAGTCCGCCGTCGGGTTGTCGGGTCAGCTCGATGGCGAGATCCAGTGTCGGGTCGTCGGGCGGCATCGGTTCCCGCACCGCCCGCACCCCTGGGACGGTGAGTACCGGCCGGTCACCGGTCGCGTAGCTGAACATGATCTGGAACAGCGGGTTGCGCGACAGGTCACGGTCCGGGACGAGCTCTGCCACCAGCCGTTCGAACGGCAGCTCCCGGTGCCGGTACGCCACAAGGCATGCCTGGCGCACCTGCCGGACCACAGCGCGGAAAGTCGGCCGCCCGCCCAGGTCGGCACGGATGACCAGGGCGTTGCCGAACAACCCGATCAGGTCCTGCACCCCGTGCCGGTCGCGCCCACTGACCGGCGTCCCCACCGACACGTCCGACCGGCCGGTGTACCGGTGCAGCAGCACCAGAACCGCGGTCAGCAGGGTCATGTACGGCGTCGCCCGCTCGTGCGCCGCCAGTTCCGCGAGCCGGTGACCGACGGACGAGGGCACCGTGACGTGGATCTGGCCGCCGTCGGCCTGCCACCGGGCGGGCCGCGGCCGGTCCGGGAGCAGTTCCAGCGGTCGCATGCCGGCCAACCGGTCCCGCCAGTAGCCGAGCCCGCGTTCGGCCACCGGGCCCGCCATCTTCTCGTGCTGCCACACCGCGAAGTCGGCGTACCGCACCGGCAGTTCCGGCAGCGCCGCCGGTCGGCCGGTCGATTCGGCCCGGTACAGCTCGCCGAGCTCACGGGTCAGCACGTCGCGGGACCACTCGTCGTTGGCGATGTGGTGCTGTACCAGCAGCAGGACGTGCTCGGTGGCGGCGAGTTCGAACAGTTGTGTCCGCATCGGCCACTCCCGGTCCAGTTCGAACTGCCGGTGCGCCGCCGCCGCGACCAGTTCACGCAGCCGCGCGTCCCGTTGCGCGGCCGGCAGGTGCGCGAGGCACACCGCCGCCCACTCCGGCTCGCCAGGCGGGTCGACGACCTGACCGAGCACGCCGGCCGAGGACACGTAGCGGGTGCGGAGCACCTCGTGCCGCGCCACCAGAGCGGTCAGCGCGCGGCGCAACGCCGCCGGGTCCAGCGCGCCGAACAGCCGCCAGCCGACCGGAGCCGTGTACCGCACGTTCGCCGGCCGCGTCTGCTCGACGAGCCAGAGGCGTTGCTGTCCGAAGGACAAGGGAAAACCAGTCGGAGCCACCATCGTCTCCCCGTCAGCCCGGTCCGTCATGTCAACTGTGTTGCAGCCTCCCGGTCCCACCGCGTGAACGGCAATGAGCGGCATTCCGGGCCGACCGGGAATTGTTCCCGCTCGATTCACGGTCGATCCCCTGTCGGGTCGGGGAACGGCCGCCGCAGACTGGCGCGGTGCCAGCAGTGACGAACGCTGGCCGCAAGGGACCAGGTTCCGTCAACAGCACCGGTACCGGGATCGCCGTCCGATGACCGGGTATTCGGATCTGAGGAGCGTCCAGTGAACATCGCCACAACAGAATCCCGCCAGCAGCAGGACGGTGACTTCGGCGCGCAACTCCGGACGGCCCGGAGTCGCCGCGGTGTCACCCAGCGCCAGCTCGCCGACCTGTCCACGGTGAGCGTGCGCGCCATCCGCGATCTCGAGACGGGGCGGGCGCAGCGGCCGCGTCCGGACACCGTGCGGCTCATCGCCGACGGCCTCGGACTCACCGGGCGGACCAGGACCGCGTTCGAAGCCAGCGCGCGGATCGCCGCCGGCATCGCCGCCGAGGCCGAAGATTATCCGGGGCCGCCACCGGCACTGGACGCGCCGCTCGGGCGGGATCGCGACGCGGCCGCCCTGACCGACTTGTTGGTCGCCGGTGACCACCGGCTGGTGACGGTGGTCGGGGTCGGCGGGGTCGGCAAGTCGCGGCTGGCGCAGTACGTCGCGGCCACCCTGCACGACGGTCGGATGCGGGTGCGGTGGCTCACCCACGACGAGCGGCCGGACGAGCCGACGGTGGATACCGAGACCGCGATGCGCTGGTCGGACCGCCCGAGCCTGCTGGTGCTCGACGGGTACGAGCCGGAGCCGGAGTTCGCCCGTCGGGTGTCGGCCCTGCTGAGCGGCTGCCCATCCGTCCGTGCCCTGGTCACCGCTCGCGCGCCGCTGGACGTGGCAGGCGAGCGGACGTTCCCGCTCGGCCCGCTCGCGGTGCCCCCCGCCCAGGCCGAGCGCACCGGGGACGCCGCACACGTGGTCCGGACGACCGGCTTCCCCGCGATGGCCCTCCTGCTGCGGTGCGCCCGTCAGGTCCGCCCGGACTTCCGACCCGACGCCGCCGGCATCGCCGTGCTCGCCGCGCTGTGCCGGCGACTGGACGGGATACCGGGCGCGCTCGTGGCGGCGGCGAACTGGCTGCTGGTGTTCGCTCCCGCGGAGCTGCTCGACCGCATCGTCGCCGATCCGTTCACGATCGTGGCGCCCGAGTTGCTCGGCGACCCGCTGGCCGGCGTGCCGGAAAGCCACCTGCTCGACGACCTCTCGACGATCGACGGAGCCTGGTCGATCGCCGAGGCGGGCGTCGCGACCGGAGCGTCGCTGCGCGCCTGCCTCCGCCTGGTGCACTGGCTGGCTGTGCGTGGCGTGCTGGGACGGGACGACACCTGCGACGGTGCGCGGTTTCGGCTGCTCGGGCTGGTTCGCGCGGCCCATCGCGCCCGCCGCCGGCAGCAGGACGACATGCTCGCCGAGGCGAACTGAGCAGGCCGCCGGTCACCGCACGAAGGCCGAGCCAGCTGAGGTGGCCTGCCCCTGTGTCCGGGTTTCGCCGGGCAGCCAGACGTCGTCCCTGGTCAGCGCGTCGGTGCTGTACTGGCCCAACGCACTGATCAGCATCCGGGCCTCCATGGCCAGTGCCGCCAGCAGCCGCTGCAGCCCGCACACCGGATCCTCGTCGACGGCGACCAGCGCGGCCCTGCCGACGCCAACCGCACTCGCCCCGAGCGCGAGGCACTTCACGGCGCGCCCGCCCTCCCACACGCGCCCGGTGGCCAGCAGGCAGCCGGCCGGCCTCGCGATGCGCAGCAGGCACTCGCCCAGCGGCAACCCGACCTGGGCCAGGAACGCCAACGGCGCCCACCCGGTGCCGCCCTCGGCCCCGTCCACGGTGACGGCGTCGGCGCCCGCGGCCCAGGCCACCGCGGCCGCGTCCGCCACGTCGCGGCCGGGATGCAGCTTCACCCAGACCCTGGCGCGCGGGAAGTTGTTGCGCATCAACCGGATCTGCTGACGCAGGATCTCCGAGGTGAACGTCCCCGGGCTCGCGTGCCGCAGCCGCAGGTCGGGGTCACCGGCGAGCTCCGCGCCGATCGTGAACTGTCCGGCCATCCGCCCGGCAGCCACCTGGTCGACCACCGTCATGCCGCCGAGTCCCGGCTTGGCGCCCTGGCCGAGTTTCAGCTCGAACGCCAGGCGGCCGGTGGCCAGCAGCGGTTCGACCGACGGGTCGCTGTAGACGAGGTTCCACACCTCGGCGTCGGCGTCCTCCGTGCTCTGCTGCACGGCGATCCCGCCGAGTCCGTCGGGTACCGCGTCGAGATACGCCCGCAGCCTGGTCAGCAGCCCGCGCGTGGCCCCGTCGGCGGCCCGGCCGTATCCGTTGACCGGCACCACGTTCTCGCCGATCACCATGGGCACGCCGAGCCGGGCGGCCTGCGTCGTCGCCGCGACGGCCAGTTCCGTGCTGCCGATCCTGGTGGATCCGAACGCGGCAAGGAACACCGGCAGCGCCGACCGAAAGCCGCCGATGGCCGTGTGCAGGTCGACATCGGTGAACATCGGCTCGCGGCCGAGCTCGACCAGTTTCTCCAGACGTCGGGGCATGAACACCGGCGGGACAAGGCGGGCGAGGTCGAGCAGGTCCGTGACCGGCGCGGCCGGCTGCTCGCCGAACACCGCCGACCCGTAGTCGGCTGCCGGGGGGAACACCGCGTCGGCGCCGACCCTGGCGCGGCGCGCGACCTCGGCGGCAGGAAAGCCGTCCGCCCGCAGCCCTGGACCCGCCCTCATGGTGCCGCCAGCCCTGGCACCTTGGGGTACGCGCTGACCTGCCACACCGAGCCCAGCCCGGTGAGGAACCGGGTGAGCCGTTCCAGGCCCATGCCGAAACCGGCGCTGGCCGGGATGCCCTCCCGGACGATGTCCAGGTACCAGCGGTACTTCGCCGGGTTCTCGCCCGTCTCGCGCATGCGCGTCACGATCGTGGCGTAGTCCCATTCTCGCTCGCTGCCGCTGACCAACTCGCCGAACCCGCCAGGGGCGATCAGGTCGAAGTTGGTCAGGGTGCCGGGTCGCAGCTCGCTCTCCCGGTCGTAGAAGCCGCGCGAGCCCTTCGGATAGTCCGTGATGAAGAACGGCCCGACCGCCTTGTGCGACAGGAGCTCCTCACCTTCCCAGTCGATCTCGGCGTCCGGGCTCTGCTGGTGCTGCAGCTCGTGCAGCGCGCACACCGCCTCGGGATGGGTGAGCACGTCGAACGGCCGGTCGAGCAGTTCGCCGAGCATCGCCGGATCCCGGCCGAGCCGGGCCAACTCGGCAGCGCAGCTGTCCAACACGCGGCGCACGACGGCCCGCAGCAGGTCGCGCGCGACGTCCATCACCGTTTCGCGCGACGCACCGGCGATCTCCACGTCGATCTGATGGAACTCGGCCAGATGGCGCTGGGTCGAGCAGGTCTCCGGTGGCTCGACCCGCACGTTCGGCGCGATGAAGAACAGTGCGTCGAACGCCAGCAGCGACGCCTGCTTGTACAGGATGCCGCTGGTCATGAGCTTGTAGCGATTCCCGTAGTAGTCGACGTCGATCTGCTTCGAGCCCCGGGTGCCCGGATCGGTCACCGGGCCGACCAGCGGGGGCAGCATCTCCACCAACCCGAGGCCGCGCAGGAACTCCCGGGCCGCGGCCACCGCCTCCTGTTGGATCAGCAGCGCGGCCCGAGTGGTCGGCGAACTGAGGTGCGCGCCGGGTGCGGGCGGCAGGTACCCCGCGGCGGCCGGCTCGTCGAGTACGCGTGATGTCTGGTTCACAGTGGTTCTCCTTGGGCTCTCCCGAGTTCCGCGGCTTGCGGGGCGGGGTGGTCGAATCGACGCTGGACGTGCCGCAGGGCGTCGAGCAGTTCGGCTGAGGTGACCGAGGGCCGGTCGTGCGCCCGATGCCGGGCCGGGATCGGCAGGGCACCCGTCCGGGCCCAGCGCAGTCGGCCGGTGTCGTCGACGTAGCTGCGGGTCCGCCCCGCGTTGTCCGGGTGCAGGCAGTACGGGATGTCGAGGATGCCGCGCTCGAAGGCGGGCGCCAGTGCCTCGGTCACCGTGGTGTCGATGTTCAGCACCGCGTCGACCAACGCCCTTGCCTCCTCGTAGATGCCGGTCGACGGGATGGTGCGCGGGGTGGCGTCCGGTGCCCCGATGGCCACCTTGCCGGCCAGCTCGAGCGCGTCGACGTTCTCCGCGATGGTCGGGATGCGGTACGCCTCCGCGGCGGTCTTGACGATCAGCCGGGCCGCCCCTGACCGGACGGCGAGCACGGTGGCCGCGGCCAGCAGCCGTTCCGCCCCGCCGCGGGTGTACGGGTGCACGCCCATGTAGGCGTACACCACGACGTGCTGCTCGACGTCCGGCAGCAGTTCGGCGGCCAGCCGGCGCATGGCCGCGATCGCCTCGGCGTCCTGGTCCGGATGGGTCTGCTGGGCGTAGCTCAGCGACAGGCTGCGCACTCCGTGCTCTGCGAAGAACAACGCCTCCAGCACGCTGATCGCCACCAGCATGCCCGGCGGACACAGTTGGCCGAGCATGCAGCCGCCGAACGACTCGAGGTGCGCACCGGCGGACGCGATCTGCTGGCAGCTTCGCGCCCAGTGGCCGACGGCCTCGCGCAGCGGCATCCGGCTGTAGGGCAGGCAGTAGGACACCGGGCCGCCCTCCGTGGCGTCGATACCGGCGTCCAGCAGCGCGGTGATGATCGCCTGCGGTTTGGCCGAGCCGTGCCGGACCTGCACCGGGAACGAGGCGTCGTGCAGTCCGGCGAGCATGCGCCTTGTCACCTCGCTGCCATGGGTGACGATGGGATAGCCGTTGAGCGGCGCCCCGGCGAGCATGGCTCGCCGCGCCCCCGCGCTGTCGCCCACGCGGGTGTAGCTGTCCACGGTGAGCGTGCCGACGGTGGTGGCCGCTGCGGATCTGACCTCGGCCAGCCCGCGCCGCATCCTGGCGGGGTCGGCGAAGCCCATCCTCGGCTGCACGACCAGGTTTCCCATCAGCGCCGCCTCCGCGACGAACCGGCCGAACGACCCTGGCCCGCTCATGACATCCGCCTCGTGTGGCTCGACGGCAGCTGCCGGGTGTCGGTCGAGGCGAGGAACGTCGCGAGCTTCGCGGTGTTCCCGTCGTCGAGGACGAGGTCGAACCCGGCGTGCCGCAGCTGCCGGCGCCGCGCCGCCCCGATCCCGCCGGTACCGTCCGGGGCGGGCGCGGTGCTCAGGTTGCCACCGATCACCATCGGCGTGCGGCACAGGTCGCGGTGCCGGCGGACCGCGGCGGCGGTGCAGAGCCCGTCGAAGTATCCGTGACCGTTGACGCTGCTGACCACGACCACGTCCGGGTCGTGTCGGCGCCAGCTGCTCAGCAGCAGTTCGATCGGGACGCAGGCACCGAGGTTGACCACCTCGCACCCGAGTTCCTCGCAGAACAGCTGTAGATACACCAGGTTCCAGGTGTGGGCGTCCGAGTGGGTGCTGGTCAGCAGCACGCGAACGCGGCGCGGCGCGGCGACGAATGTCATGCGCTCACGCCGGAGTGGTGGCCAGCGGCTGGGGCGCGATCGAGGTCTCGAAACCGCCGGTCCGGAACGCCGAGGTCGTCGCGCCTGCGATCTCACCGCCGTCGATCACGATCTCCTGGCCGGTCAGGAACGCAGCGGCGGGCGAGGCGAGGTAGTGGAACGCCTCGGCGATCTCGGCAGGCGACGCGTGCCGGCCTGCGGGAATGCGCTCGTTGGTCTCGGCGAGCATCTCCGGGGTGTACTCGACGAGCTGCATGGGGGTGAGCACCGCGCCGGGGCTGACACATGCGACCCGCACGTGCGGGCTGAGCTCCATCGCGAAGGTCCGGCACAGCGCCACGATGCCGGCCTTGGTCGCGTTGTAGTCGGCGTAGAAGGGGTAGCCGCGTTGCCCGTTCACCGACGCGGTGGCCAGCAGCACACCCTGCTGCCGCTCGATCATGTGTGCGCCGGCACGCTGCCAGAGCGCCAGCGTGCCGAGCAGGTTGACCGCGCACACGCGGCGCGCCTGCTCCTCGGTGATCGTCAGCGCGCCGTGCCGGATGCTGATGCCCGCGTTGGCGATCGCCACGTCGATCCGGCCGGTCTCGGCGAGCACCGAGTCCAGCGCGCCGCGGACGCCGTCCCAGTCGGCGACGTCGACCTCGATCCAGCGGGCCTTCGACGGGTTGGTCGGCGGCTGCACGTCGAGGTTGACGACGTGGTCGCCGTCCGCGGCGAACCTGGCGGCGGTGGCCTCGCCGATGCCGCTGGACGCGCCGGTGATCACGATGGTGCGCATGGGGCTGTCCTTCCGGTGCTGGGTGGGTGAGCCGGCGTCAGCCGAGCTCGGTCAGTGCTGACGCGATGACCGCGGCGATCCGCGCCAGCGGCTCCGGCCGGGTCATGTCGAGGTGGGCGCAGTCGACGTCGTGTTCGGCGATGCCACCTGCGACATGGTGTTTCCACAGCGACGCGGTGGGCGCGTCGGTGTCCCGGTCCCTGGTGGCTGTGAAGAACACGACGTCTCCGGTGAAGTCGGGCGGTGTCGCGCCGTCGACGATGACGACACTGTTCGCGGCGGCCCGAGCCAGCGCCGTACCCAGCTCGGCGTCCTGGCCGACGGTGATCGTGCCTTCCCGCGCGATGTAGCCGATCACGTCCGTCGGTGTCGGTGTCGGGGCGGCGTTTTCCTGCGGTGGGTAGGAATCCAGGAGCGCGAGCAGGGCGACCCGATCTCCGTCGGCCGCCAACCGAGCGGCGACGGCATGCGCGACATTGCCGCCGAGCGACCAGCCGAGCAGGTGGTACGGACCGTGCGACTGCACGGACCTGATGTGCCGCACGTACTCGTCCACCATCTCGGCCAGGTCGCGGTACGGCGGCTGCGCCGGGTCCACCACTCGGCTCTGCAGCCCGTACACCGGCCGGTCGTGGCCGAGCAGGCCGGGCAGGCCCGCGTAGCACCAGGCGATGCCGGTCACCGGGTGCACGCAGAACAGCGGTGGCCGCTCGGTCGCACCGCCGCCGGACAGCGGCAGCAGCACCGAGGAGCCCGCCGGGGCCGCGCCACGCCTTGCCAGCGCGGCGATCCCGGCCACCGTCGGCGCACGGAACAGGTCCTGGACGCCGACCCTGGTGCCCAGGGCGGCGCTGATCCGGCCGACCAGCCGCGATGCCAGCAGCGAGTGCCCGCCCAGTTCGAAGAACCCGGCGTCCACCGGTACCCGCTCGACGCCGAGGACCTGTGCGAACACGTCGCACAGCAAGCGCTCGATCGGTGTCGTGGGCGGTCCCGCCGCGGCGTCCGCTCCGTTGACAGCCGGCGCGGGCAGCGCCGTCCGGTCGAGCTTGCCGTTGGCGGTACGGGGGAGCGCGTCCATGAGCACGACGGCGGCCGGGACCAGATGAGCAGGCGCGTGCTCGGCAACGAACCGGCGTAGCTCGTCGGCGCCGGTGGCGACGCCCTCGGCGAGCACCACGTAGGCCACCAGCCGCGGGCCACCGATGCGGTCGTCGCGAACCACGACGGCGGCGCCCGCGACCGAGGGATGCCCGCCGAGCACACCCTCGACCTCGCCGGGTTCGATGCGGAACCCGCGGATCTTGACCTGATCGTCGGCCCGGCCCGCGAAGTCCAGTGTGCCGTCCGCGCGCATCCTGGCCAGGTCGCCGGAGCGGTACATCCGCCTGCCGGGCGCGCCGACCGGGTCGGGGACGAAGCGTTCCGCGGTGACCGCGGGCTGGCCGAGGTACCCGCGGGCCAGGCCGTGGCCGGTGATGTACACCTCGCCGGTCACCCCGGGCGGCACGGGCTGGAGGTCGGCGTCCAGTATCCGCACCCCGGTGCCCCGCACCGGGCGGCCGAGGCTCGGCTCGATGCTGTCGGCCATGGCTGCCTGCAGCGAGTCGACCGTGCACTCGGTCGGTCCGTAGAAGTTGTGCGCGGCAACGTCGCGCGCCTCGCGCAGGCGCCGCCACAGGCCGGTCGGCACCGCCTCGCCGCCGACGGTCAGCGTCCTCGGTGCCGGGGCGTCGAGCACCCCTGCCGCGCACAACTCCTGCGCGTAGGTGGGCGACGTGTCCAGGAAGTCGACCCGGTGGTCGTGGACGTACGCGGCCACTGCGGCCGGCTCGCGGCGCAGATCGTCGTCGAGCAGGTGGAGCTCGTGGCCGGACATCAGCCACAGCAGGCCGATCCAGGAGCCGTCGAAGGACAGCGACGCGGTGGTGGCCACCCGTGCCCGCAGCTGGCTGCCACCGGCCAGGTGGGGCTCGAACACGGTGGATCGGTGGCTGCGGAACAGGTTCGCCAGATTGCGGTGCTCCACGATGACGCCCTTGGGCCTGCCGGTCGAGCCGGAGGTGTACAGCACGTATGCGGCGTCCTGCGGGTACAGCCCGCGGACCCGATCGGCGTCGCTCGGGTCGGTCGCCTGCCTGGTGGCGACGCGCTCGGCGACCGCGGGATCGTCCAGGGCCAGCAGTTCGGCGCCGGTCGCGACCACGGCTTCGGCCACCGAGGCCGCGACCGAGGCCACGGTGAGCGTGACCACCGGCCTGCTCTCCGCGACGATCGCCACCACCCGGGCCGCCGGGTAGCCGGGGTCGATCTGGACGAACGCCGCTCCCGACTTGTGCACCGCGAGCATCGCCACGACGGCCGCGGCGCAGCGCGGCATCAGCAGCGCGACCCGGTCACCGGGGCCGATCCGGCGCGTGATCAGCTCGTGGGCCAGCCGGTTCGCCCGTGCGTTCAGCTCGCCTGCCGATACCGACTCCACCGTGGTGACCAACGCGGTGGCACCGGGGGAGCGGCAAGCCTGCCGCTCGAACTCCTCGTGCACCGGCCGGTCCGCGCCGAGATCGTGGCCGATGTCCTGGCCGGCCGCGGCGAGCAGCCGCCGGTCCGCCGCGGTCAGCAGGTCGATCTCGGTCACCGGGCGGTGCGGATCCTCGGCGACCGCGGCGAGCAGCACGCCGAGGCGCGCGGTGATGGCGGCCGCGGTCGCGTGGTCGAACAGGTCGGTGCGGTAGGAGAGCGAGCAGCACACGCCGCCCGGGTTGCCGCCGATGCGGACGTCCCGCACGCCGAGGAACAGGTCGACCTCGGCGATTCGCTGGCTGGTGGGGTGCGGGGCGCAGTCAAGCCCGTCCAACCGCGGCAGTTCACCGTCGCCGTCCTGGGCGACGACCATCACCTGGAACAGCGGGTGCCGGCCGGTCGACCGTAGCGGGTTGATCGCCTCGACGACCCGTTCGAACGGTGCGTCGGCGTTGCCGTACGCGGCAAGGCTGGTATGCCGGACCCGGTTCAGCAGCTCGTGGAAGGTCGGCCGCCCCGACACGTCGGCGCGCAGCACGATGGTGTTGACGAAGAATCCGACGGCATCGGCGATTCCGGGCGCGTCCCGGCCCGCGGTCGCGGTGCCGATGGGGATGTCCGGCCCGGCGCCGAGCCGGCTCAACACGGCGGCGAACGCGGCCTGCAGCACCATGAACAGCGTGCTGCCGGTGGCACGGGACAGCTCGAGCAGCCTGCCGTGCGTCGTCGCGTCGACCGTGAGGTCGACGTGGCCGCCGTCCTGCGACGCCACCGCGGGCCGCGGCCGGTCTATCGGCAGCACGAGCTCGTCTGGCGCGCCGTGCAGCGCGGTCCGCCAGAACGCCAGCTGCTCGGCCAGCGGGCTGCCCGGCTCCGCGGCGTCGCCGAGGCGGGCCAGCTCGCGCAGGGTGTGGTCGGCGTACTGCACCGGCAGCGGCGCCCAGTCCGGCGCCCGCCCGCGGCGGCGGGCCGCGTAGGCCGCGGCCAGGTCGGTGGCCAGTGGCCGGAGCGAGCCGCCGTCGGCCGCGATGTGGTGCACCACAAGGAGCAGCACCGCGTCCGCCGGGCCGAGCTCGAACAGCCAGGCCCGGATCGGCAGGTCGGTGGCCAGGTCGAAGGCATGCTCTGCGGCGGCGCGCAGCCGGTCGGCGAGCTCGTCCTCCGTGCACGCCAGGAATGTCCACACTGGACGGGCCGCGTCGACCACCTGCTGGCGCGGCTCGCCGTCGATGTCCGGGAAGATCGTGCGCAGGCTTTCGTGCCGGTGTACGACATCGGCCAGACCCGCGACCAGCGCCGGCCGGTCCAGCTCGCCACGCAGTCGGGTGGCGATCGGGATGTTGTACGCGGCGCCCGCGGCGTCCCACTGGGCCTGGAACCAGAGTCGTTGCTGGGCCGGTGACAGTGGGATCGCGGTGGGCCGCTGATGAGCCGGCATCGTGGTCGCGGTCGGGGGCGCCGCGCGGGTGAGGTGCCCGGCGAGCGCGCGCGGCGTCGGATGCTGGAACAGCGCGCGGACGCCCAGTTCGACGCCGAGGTCGGCGCCGACCCGGCGGACCAGCCGGGTGGCCAGCAGCGAATAACCGCCTCGGGCGAAGAAGTTGTCCTCAGGGCCGATCTCGGCCACCTCGAGCACATCGGCGAACAGTGTCCGCAACGCGTCTTCGTGCCGGCCGGGCGTGCTCGGGCCCGCGGGAATGCTTGCCGCTACTGCCGTTTCCGGCGCGTCGTCGGTCGTGCGTGCCGCGGAGATCATGAGTTCGACGTCGCCGAGACGCTGGTCCGGGTCGTCCGCGATCGCGGTGAGCAGCACCGCCAGTCCGCTGAGCAGAGCCTCGGCCGTCGTGCGGTCGAACAGGTCGGTGCGGTACTCCAGTTCCAGTGCCAGCCCGCCGGCCGGGCCAGCGTTGTCCGCGCTGGGCCGCTCTCCCACGCCGAAGGTCAGGTCGAACTTCGCGATCCGGCGTGGGAGCGGTACCGCCGCCGCGGTCAGACCGGGCAGGCCCAACTCGGCGGTGGTGTTGTTCTGTAGGACGAGCATGACTTGGAAGAGGGGGTGGTGGGTGGTGCTGCGTTGGGGGTTGAGTGTTTCGACGAGTTGGTCGAAGGGGGTGTCTTGGTTGGTGTAGGCGTCGAGGTCGGTGTTGCGGATGCGGTGGAGGAGTTCACCGAAGGTGGGGTTGCCGGTGGTGTTGGTGCGGAGGACGAGTGTGTTGACGAAGAATCCGATGAGGTCGTGGAGTTTTTCGTCGGTGCGGCCGGCGACGGCGGTGCCGATGGGGAGGTCGGTGCCTGCTCCGATTCGGGTGAGCAGGGCGGCGAACGCGGTGTGCAGCACCATGAACAACGTGCAGCCTGCCCTGGCGGCCACGTCGAGCAGCGCCCCGTGCACGTGCGGATCGACCAACCTGGTGACGATGGCACCATCGGTCGTCATGACCGGCGGCCGAGGCCGGTCGAGCGGCAGCCGCAGCAGGCCGGGTGCGCCGTCGAGGGTGCGCCGCCAGTGGTCGAGCTGAGTTGCCAGCAGGCTGTCCCGATCGTCCGGGCGACCCAGCGATTCGCGTTGCCACAGCGCGTAGTCGGCGTACTGGACGGGCAGCGGCGTCCATTCGGGTGCCGAGCCGACGGTGCGGGCGGCGTACGCGGTGCCGAGGTCGCGGACGAGCGGGGCCATCGACCAGCCGTCGGCGGCGATGTGGTGCAGCACCAGCACGAGTACCCGCTCGGTGGCGCCGACCCGGAACAGCCAGGCGCGCAGTGGCAGCTCGGTCGTGATGTCGATGTCGACGGCCGCGGCGCGGTCCAGGCAGCCGGGCAGTTCGACTCCAGGGCAGGAGACCTCGATCAGCTCGGCCACGGTCGCGTCGAGCACCTGCTGGCGCGGCCGCCCGCCGGCGTCCGGGTAGATCGTGCGCAGGATCTCGTGCCGCTGGATCAGGTCGGCGAGTGCGGCGCGCAGGGCGGTGACGTCCAGCTCGCCGGTCAGCCGGATCGCGAGCGGGACGTTGTACGTGCTGGACGTCCCGTCCCATTCCCGGAGGAACCACAGGCGTTGTTGGGCGGCCGAGAGCGGTAGTTCGCCGACCCGCCGGGCCGGCCGCAGCGGAGGTCGGGCGTGCCGCGTGGCCGTCGTGCTCGCCATCGCGATGTGGTTGGCGAGGGCACGCGGTGTGGGGTGGGTGAACAGGTCGCGGACGGTGATGTCGCTGCCGAGGGCGGTGCGGATCCGGTTGGCGAGCTTGGTGGCCAGCAGGGAGTGGCCACCCCGGTGGAAGAAGTTGTCGTGCGGGGTGATCGGGGTGTTCAGGATGCTGCTGAACTGGTTGGTGAGGATCTCCTCGAGCGGGGAGCCGGACGTGGTGCCGGGGACCGGCCCGGTTGTGCCGCACCGGAAGCGGCAGGGCGCGGTAGTCGACTTTCCCGTTGGGGGTGAGGGGAATGGTGTCCAGGACGACCCACTGTGCGGGGACCATGTAGTCCGGCAGATTGGTGGTGGCGTGCTGCCGGATGGACTCCAGGTCCGGTTCACCGGTCGTCGTCAGGTAGGCGGTTAGTTGGGTGCCGTTGGGGGTGTGGTGTGGGGTGATGATGGTGTGGGTGATGTGGGGGTGTGTGGTGATGGTGGTTTCGATTTCGTGGGGTTCGATGCGGAAGCCGCGGATTTTGATTTGGTGGTCGGTGCGGCTGCGGAAGATGGCGGTGCCGTGGTGGTGCCAGTGTGCGGTGTCGCCGGTGCGGTAGAGGCGGGTGCCGGGTGGGCCGTAGGGGTTGGGTAGGAAGTGTTGGGCGGTGAGGGTGGGGTTGTTGTGGTAGCCGTGGGCGAGGCCGGTGCCGGCGAGGTGGATTTCGCCGGGGATGCCGGGGGGTTGTGGGTTGAGGTGGGTGTCGAGGATGTAGAGCTGTTTGTTGGTGATGGCGGTGCCGATGGGGATGGGGCCGGGTGTGGGGGTGTGGCCGGTTGGGGGTGTGTTGGGTGTGGGTGGTGGTGAAGCCGAGGCTTTCTACTGGGCCGTAGCCGTTGATGATGGTGAGGTGGGGGTGGAGGGTGTGGGCTTTGTTGACGTGGGTGGGTGATGCGGTTTCGCCTGCGGTGATGGCGGTGTGGAGGGTGGTGAGGAGGTGTGGGTGTTCGTCGATGATGGTGTTGAAGAGTCCGGCGGAGAGTTGGAGTGTGGTGATGTTGTGGGTGGTGATGGTGTGGGTGAGTTCGTGTAGGTCGATTTTGGTGTGTTGGGGGAGGACGCAGGTGGCGCCGTGGAGGAGGGCGCCGAATAGTTCGAGGGCGAAGGCGTCCCAGGTGATGGGTGAGGTTTGGAGGAAGGTTTGGTGTGGTCCGAATGGTAGGTAGTGGGGGCCGATGTAGGTGGTGGTGAGTGCGTGGTGTGGGGTGAGTACGCCTTTGGGTTTTCCGGTTGAGCCGGAGGTGAAGATGATGCATGCGGTGTCCAGATGATTCACCACGACCCGCGGATCATCCGATAGCCGATCGGGGAACAGCTCCACCACCCCGCGAGTCGGATCGACGCGGATCGGCTCCGATGGGCTGGTCGCGGGCAGGATCGCCGCGGTGTCCGTCACGACGGCGCAGGGGGCGACGTCGGCGATCAGCGCGGCGTGCCGGGCGGGCGGATACTCGGTGTCCAGCAGGGTGTACGCGGCACCGGTCTTCAGTACCCCGAGCAACGAGCAGATCAGGTGCGGACCGCGGGGCAGATGCACGGCCACCAGGTCGCCGGGGCGAACGCCGCGAGCAAGCAACTCGTGGGCGACGCGATTGGCGTGCGTGTCCAGCTCGGCATAGGTCAACTGCCCGTCGTGCCACACCACGGCCACCGAGTCAGGAGTCCGCCCGGCCTGCCGGGCCACCAACTCGTGCACCGGAACTTCCGGCACGGCAACGGGTTGCGGGTTCCATTCGTGCACGATCCGCGCTCGCTCCGCGGGACTGACCAGTTCGACCGCGCCCAGCCGCTGGTTCGGGTCGGCCGCCATGGCGGTCAGCAGCCGACCGAACAGTCGGGCCAGCAGCTCCGCCGTCTCCCGGTCGAACAGGTCGGTGCGGTATTCCAGCTCGACCGCGATTCCCGCGGGATCGCCATCCTCCGGCCGGTACTGCTCCGCGCAGAACACCGTCAGGTCGAACCGCGCCGGGCGGCGCGGCAGGTGGTAAGGCTCCGCCCGCGAGCCGTCCAGCGTGAAATCGGCCGCGACGTTGTTCTGCAGGACGAGCATGACCTGGAAGAGGGGATGGTGGGCCAAGCTGCGCTCCGGGTTCACCGCTTCGACGAGTTGGTCGAAGGGGGTGTCCTGGTTGGCGTAGGCGTCGAGGTCGGTGTTGCGGACGCGGTGGAGGAGCTCACCGAAGGTGGGGTCGCCGGTGGTGTCGGTGCGGAGGACGAGTGTGTTGACGAAGAACCCGACCAGCTCGTCGAGCGCCTCGTCGGTGCGCCCGGCGACCGCCGTGCCGATGGGCAGGTCGGTGCCCGCCCCGATCCGGGTCAGCAACGCCGCGAACGCCGCGTGCAGCACCATGAAAACCGTGACCTGGTACTCGCGGGCCAGTTCGAGCACGCCGGTGTGCAGTTCCCGCTGGAGGTCGAATCGCAGCAAGTCGCCGTCGTGACCGGCCACTGCCGGCCGCGGCCGGTCGACCGGCAGGTCCAGCGCGTCCGGAGCGCCGTCCAGCGTCCGCCGCCAGAACGCCAACTGTTCGGCCAGCACGCTGCCCGGGGCATCAGCCGAACCCAGCATCTCTCGTTGCCACAGCGTGTAGTCCGCATAGCCAACCTGTGCCGGCGACCATGCAGGAGCCTCGCCTGCGCACCGTGCCCGGTACGCGGTGCCGAGATCGCGGGCCAGCGGGGCCATGGACCAGCCGTCGGCGGCAATGTGGTGCAGCACCAACAACAACACCGACTCGTCCGGTCCGGTTCGGAACAGCCAGCCACGCAGGGGGACGTCGGCGGCCAGGTCGAAGGCGTGGCCGCAGGCCTGCTCGACCTTTGCGGCCAGTTCGTCCGCTGTCACCGTCAGCACGTCGAGCCGAGGCGACTCGTCGGTGATCACCTGCACCGGTGTTCCGTCGACCTCGGGATAGATGGTGCGCAGAGTCTCGTGCCGGAGCGCGACATCGGCGAGCGCGGCGCGCAGGGCGGCGGCGTCCAGTTCACCGGTCAGCCGGATGGGGAGGGAGACGTTGTAGACGCTCGACGTGCCGTCGAGGCGGTTGAGGAACCAGAGGCGTTGCTGCGCGGGGGAAAGCGGCACCAGTTCGGGGCGCTCGCCCCGGGTGAGCTGCGGCCGGGTAGTGGTGGTGCTGGCGGTGATGTGGATGGCGAGCGCACGCGGCGTGGGGTGGGCGAAGAGGTCGCGGACGGTGATGTGGGTGTCGAACGTGGTGCGGATCCGGCTTGCCAACCGGGTCGCCAGCAGCGAATGACCGCCGTGGTGGAAGAAGCTGTCGGTGGCACCGATCTGGGTACCCAGCATGGCGCTGAACTGGGTGGTGAGGATGTCTTCGACGGGATTGGCCACCGCGGTGTGCCGGTCGGGGGTGCGCGTGGTGGTTTCCGGCGCGGGCAGGGCGCGGTAGTCGACTTTCCCGTTGGGGGTGAGTGGAATGGTGTCCAGGGCAATCCAGTGGGTGGGAATCATGTAGTCGGGCAGGTGTTGCGCGGCGTGCCGCTTGATGCCGGCCAGGTCGTGCCGCGGGGTGGCGGTGGTGAAGTAGGCGGTTAGTTGGGTGCCGTTGGGGGTGTGGTGTGGGGTGATGATGGTGTGGGTGATGTGGGGGTGTGTGGTGATGGTGGTTTCGATTTCGTGGGGTTCGATGCGGAAGCCGCGGATTTTGATTTGGTGGTCGGTGCGGCCGCGGTAGATGGCGGTGCCGTGGTGGTGCCAGTGTGCGGTGTCGCCGGTGCGGTAGAGGCGGGTGCCGGGTGGGCCGTAGGGGTTGGGTAGGAAGTGTTGGGCGGTGAGGGTGGGGTTGTTGTGGTAGCCGTGGGCGAGGCCGGTGCCGGCGAGGTGGATTTCGCCGGGGATGCCGGGGGGTTGTGGGTTGAGGTGGGTGTCGAGGATGTAGAGCTGTTTGTTGGTGATGGCGGTGCCGATGGGGATGGGGCCGGGTGTGGGGGTGTGGCCGGGTGTGGGGGTGTGTTGGGTGTGGGTGGTGGTGAAGCCGAGGCTTTCTACTGGGCCGTAGCCGTTGATGATGGTGAGGTGGGGGTGGAGGGTGTGGGCTTTGTTGACGTGGGTGGGTGATGCGGTTTCGCCTGCGGTGATGGCGGTGTGGAGGGTGGTGAGGAGGTGTGGGTGTTCGTCGATGATGGTGTTGAAGAGTCCGGCGGAGAGTTGGAGTGTGGTGATGTTGTGGGTGGTGATGGTGTGGGTGAGTTCGTGTAGGTCGATTTTGGTGTGTTGGGGGAGGACGCAGGTGGCGCCGTGGAGGAGGGCGCCGAATAGTTCGAGGGCGAAGGCGTCCCAGGTGATGGGTGAGGTTTGGAGGAAGGTTTGGTGTGGTCCGAATGGTAGGTAGTGGGGGCCGATGTAGGTGGTGGTGAGTGCGTGGTGTGGGGTGAGTACGCCTTTGGGTTTTCCGGTTGAGCCGGAGGTGAAGATGATGCATGCGGTGTCCAGATGATTCACCACGACATCCGGGGCAGCTGAGGACCGGCCGGCGAAGGGTTCGTCCGGCGCCGCGGCCGGGTCGATCAGCACCAGCTCTGGCGCGTCCTCCGGCGGTAGCACGGCAGTGGAGTCGCTGACCACCACCCGCGGCCTGGCGTCGGCGATCAGCGCGGCGTGCCGGGCGGGCGGATATCCGGTGTCCAGCAGGGTGTACGCGGCACCGGTCTTGAGCACCCCGAGCAAGCTGGTGATCAGGTGCGCGCTGCGCGGCAGATGCACCGCTACCAGGTCACCCCGGCGCACCCCGTGCGCCAACAGTTCGTGGGCGACGCGATTGGCCTGCGTGTCGAGCTCGGCATACGTCAACTGCCCGCCGTCCCAGCGCAACGCCACCGCACCCGGCCGCGTCACGGCCTGCCGGGCCACCAACTCGTGCACCGGAACTTCCGGCACGGCAACGGGTTGCGGGTTCCATTCGTGCACGATCCGCGCTCGCTCCGCGGGACTGACCAGTTCGACCGCGCCCAGCCGCTGGTTCGGGTCGGCCGCCATGGCGGTCAGCAGCCGACCGAACAGCCGGGCCAGCAGCTCCGCCGTCTCCCGGTCGAACAGGTCGGTGCGGTACTCCAACTCGATCCCGATGCCGTCGGGCGTGCCGTCGTCGGACCGGTGTGACTCCTCGCAGAACATGGTCAGGTCGAACCGTGCCGGCCGGTGGCCGATCACGCACCGCCGGGCCCGCAGGCCGTCGAGACCGAACTCGGCGGTGGTGTTGTTTTGTAGGACGAGCATGACTTGGAAGAGGGGGTGGTGGGTGGTGCTGCGTTGGGGGTTGAGTGTTTCGACGAGTTGGTCGAAGGGGGTGTCTTGGTTGGTGTAGGCGTCGAGGTCGGTGTTGCGGATGCGGTGGAGGAGTTCACCGAAGGTGGGGTTGCCGGTGGTGTTGGTGCGGAGGACGAGTGTGTTGACGAAGAATCCGATGAGGTCGTGGAGTTTTTCGTCGGTGCGGCCGGCGACGGCGGTGCCGATGGGGAGGTCGGTGCCTGCTCCGATTCGGGTGAGCAGGGCGGCGAACGCGGTGTGCAGCACCATGAACAACGTGCAGCCCGTGGAGATCGCCAGCCGCTGCAGGGCCGCGTGGGTCGCCGGGTCGAGCCGCCCGGTGGCGATCGCGCCCGCGGTGCCCGCCACCTGTGGGCGCGTTCGGTCCAGCGGCAGGTCCAGCGCGCCGGGGGCGCCGTCCAGCGTCCGACGCCAGAACGCCAACTGCTCGGCCAGCACGCTGCCCGGCTCATCCGCCGAACCCAGCACCTCCCGCTGCCACAGGCTGTAGTCCGCGTACTGCACCGGCAGCTGCGGCCACTCCGGAACGGCACCCGCGCACCGAGCCCGATACGCCGTCCGAAGGTCCCGACTCAGCGGCTCCAGTGACCAGCCGTCGGCCGCGATGTGGTGCAGCACCAGCAGCAGCACCCAGTCATTCGCACCGAGGTCGAACAGCCACGCCCGCAGCGGCAGTTCCGTGCTGACGTCGATGTCCCGTGCGGCGTACTCGTCCAGCCGCGCCGCGAGCTCCGCCTCGACGCAGTCGATCACGACCAGTTCTGGGCACGTCGAGCCGGCCGGCAGAATGTGCTGGTAAGGCACCCCCGCCACGGCGGGATAGCACGTGCGCAGGGTCTCGTGCCGCTCGGTGAGGTCGCAGAGCGCGGCGCGCAGGGCGGCGACGTCCAGCGCGCCGCTCAGTCGGATCGCGACCGGGATGTTGTAGGTGCCGGACGGGCCCTCCCACTGCCGCAGGAACCACAGACGTTGCTGCGCGGGGGACAGCGGCACCCGCTCGGGGCAATCATCGCCGCGGGCCAGCGGTGACCGGGCGGCGATGGCGTGCTCGACGTGCTCCGCGAGGGTGCGGACGGTCGGGTTCCCGAACAGGTCGCCGACCACCACCTCCACGCCGAGGCTGTGTCGGATCCGGCCGGCCAGCCGGGTCGCCAGCAGCGAATGACCGCCCAGCGCGAAGAAGTGGTCGTCGACCCCGATGCCTGTCACCCCGAGCAGCTCACCGAACAGCTCGGCGAGCGCCCGCTCGGTGTCCGTGCGTGGCGGCCCACCCGCGCCTGCGACCGCGTCCAGATCGGGCGCGGGCAGCGCGGCCCGGTCCAGCTTGCCGTTGGACGTGATCGGCAGCTCGTCCAGCGGGATCCAGGATGCAGGGACCATGTAGTCGGCGAGCCGGGACTCGGCGAACGACCGCAGCTCGGCAATGCCCACGTCGGGACGGCTGAGCACCGGATAGGCGACCAGCCGCTGCTCGCCGCGCCGGTCGGTGTGCGGGAGGACCGCGACCCGGCGCACATCGGGGTGCTCGCCGACCACGGCCTCGATCTCGCCGAGTTCGATACGGAAGCCGCGGATCTTCACCTGTTTGTCGGCACGGCCGAGGATCTCCAGCCTGCCGGCCTCGTCGGGCCGGGCCAGGTCGCCGGACCGGTACAGGCGGGACCCGGGCGGCCCGAACGGATCCGGCACGAACCGCTCGGCGGTGCCGGCCGGGCGCCCGACGTAGCCGCGGGCAACACCGCGGCCGCCCAGGTACACCTCCCCGATCTCGCCGGGCGCCACCGGGCGCAGCCGCTCGTCCAGCACGTGGCACGTCATGCCGGCCATGGCACGCCCGATCGACATCGACGAGCCGACCCGGTGTGGCGCGCGCACGGCGTGGTAGTGGGTGAACGTGGTGGCCTCGGTCGGCCCGTAACTGTTGACGACGACCGTGTCCGGGCAGGCATCGACCACCCGCTGCGCCCGCGGCGAGGAGATCATGTCGCCGCCGGTCCACACCTGCCGCAGTGACGCGAACACCGCCGGATCCTCGTCGACGATCACGTTGAACAGCGCGGTCGTGAGGTGCATGCTGGTGATCCCGTGCTCGGCGATCAGGGCGGCCAGCGTTGACACGTCCAGTGGTCCGCTCGGCCGCATCACCGCGGTGTGCCCGGTCAGCAGTGGCACCCACATCTCGTACGTGATCACGTCGAACGCAGGCGAGCTGTTGACCAGCACCCTGTCCTGTCCGACGGTGAAGCACGGGTCGCAGGCCAGACCGAGAATGTCGCCGTGGGTCACGGCGACGCCCTTGGGCCGGCCCGTCGACCCGGAGGTGAACATGATGTAGGCGAGCTGTTCGGGGTGCGCCTCGTCGACCGTGTACGTGATCTCGCCGGGCGTGGCGGCGATGGTGGCCGGCGCCACGACCGTCGCGAGGTCGGCGATCCCGAGCGGGTCCGCGCCGGGGTCGGTGCACAGCACCGTGGCACCGGTATCGGTCAGGATGCCCCTGATCCGCGACGCCGACTGTCCGGGGTGCAGGGGAACGTAGGCCCCACCGGCCTTGAGCACCGCGAGCTCCGCGATCACCAGATCCACCGACCGCACCATGATCAGCGCCACCGGCGTTTCCGTGCCGACCCCGAGGTCGTGCAGCCGGGCCGCGATCACGCCGGCCCGGTGGTCCAGCTCCGCGTAGGTCAGGCGTCGATCGCCGTCCACGACGGCGACAGCGTCCGGGGTGCGCCGCACGTGCGCGCCGAATGCCTCCAGCAGCGACCGCGCGGTCCGGACGGGAGCCTCGTGGTCTACCGGCGGGAAGGTCACTGTGGACGAGGTCGTCGCGGGGGAGGTCATCGTCGCCCTTTCAAGCCCTGCGTTGGTGGGATCAGTCGCCGGCCGGCTGGAGGTGGCAGGTCCGGCTCGTCTCGAACAGTTCGCTGCCGTAGCGCATCCGGAACCGGATTCGGTTCGCCGCGAGGTCGAACTTCACCGTGCGCTCCGCGGTCCAGCCGGCGAGCTTGAACTCGCCTTCGCCGATGTGCACCAGCCTGGCCTGCGGGGTGCCGTCGACGTCCATGAGCAGCGCGCCGCCGTCGGTCGGATACGTCCTGGCCGGCACCACCGGGGTGCCTGAGTCGTCGAGATCCTCCTTGCCGCCCCAGAAGAACGCCTTCGGTAGGTCGAATTCTCGGGTCAGCTGGGCCAGGTCGGTGGCGCCAAGAGGCAGGGCGGGCCGGTCGAGCATGACCTCGGACCAGCGGATCCGGTCGGTGAACTCGGGCGGGAACAGCTCGAGCAGTTCGCGGTTGACGAACGCGTCGACGAGCAGATGGACGCGGCGGGTGCTGCCCGTGTTGACCACGTAGTGCGGCTGCGAGAAGTCGCCGTACCACAGGGTTCCCGGCTGCCAGCGGTGCTGCACGCCGGCGAGGCCGAGCACCGCGTCCGGGTTGGTGACGACCGGTACGTGCAGCCGCACCCAGCCGGCCGGCAGACCGTAGGGATAGTCCCGGTGCTCGTCGACCTTGGCGCCGGGGCCGAGCGACATGAGCCGCGCCGCGCGCAGCCGGGTCGGCAGTCCGGCCAGAATGGACGCCATGTAGGGCGCCTCGCGCAGATAGCTCGTGTCGCCGTAGTCGTCGAGGCCGGGGCCGCCGGGATCGGTTCGCTCGTCGTCACCTGCCGGGCTGCGCAGCGGCAGCACTCGCCAGTCCACATCGGACTCCTGGCTCGGTTTCAGGTTCTCGTCGTAGGCCCGCTGCGCGGCGAACCTGCTGTGGCCGAGCGTGTGCATCTCCGCGCGCAGCCGCTCGGGGTCGAATGACGCCTTGAGCTGGGCGGCGAATGGCTGGGTATCAGACATCGAAATTCTCCATCCAGGCGTGCCGAATAGCGCGCGGAACAGGTAGGGTGCGAATGGCTTCGCTGCGGTTCGGTAATGGCGATTAATTGATTGCCGTCGGTAACCACGCTAACACCGGGAAATCGCCGTCAGGGGTGCTGCCGCGGCAGCTGGGCGGCAGTTGTACCAGTCAATTGTCGGGCAGCCGGCAGGTGAGCTCGGCGGCCAGGTCGCGCAGCCGTGGGTGCCGGTAGACCATCTTGGTCGACACCACCATGCCGAGCCTGCGGCGCAGCGTCGTCACCACCTTGAGCGCCATCAGCGAATGCCCGCCGAGGGCGAAGAAGTCATCGGTGGCGAGCACCTGGTCCCGACCGAGGACCTCGCGCCACGCCTCGGCGATGAGTGGCTCGATCGGTCCGGTCGGGTCCGCTCCGTCTGCGATGTTCTCGGTCTCTCGGGTCGGGTCCGGCAGCGCCGCGACGTCCAGTTTGCCGTTGGCGGTGCGGGGCAACTGGCCGACCACCGGGGTGAACACCACCGGCACCAGTGCCGCCGGCAGCCGGTCGGCCACGGCGTCGCGCACGTCGGACTCGGCGGGCGGTCGTCCGTCCCGGCCGGTGTACCAGGCGACGAGCAGCGACCCGCGCGCGCCGTCCCGCGGCAGCACCACCGCGGTTTCCACCTCGGGGTGGGAGCACATGGCGGCCTCGATCTCGCCGAGCTCCACCCGCAGGCCGGAGATCTTGACCTGCCGGTCCACCCGTCCGATGAAGTCGAGGTTGCCGTCGGCCCGCCTGCGGACCAGGTCACCGGTACGGAACATGCGGCCGGCGCCGGTCGGATCGGGAACGAATCGCTGCGCGGTCGGACCAGGCCGGTTGAGGTAGCCGATCGCCACGCCGGATCCGGACAGGTACAGCTCGCCGATCTCGTCGTCCGGCACCGGGTGCAGCTTGTCGTCGAGCACGTGCGCGCCGACTCCCGGCAACGGTCTGCCGATGTGCGGGCCGGCACCGGCCACCGTGGCGGCGGTGGCGTCGACCGTGGCTTCCGTTGGCCCGTAAAGGTTGACGGCCTCGACCAGCCCGGCCGACCTGGCCGCGCTCAGCTCCTCCCACATCCGCTCCGGCACCGGCTCGCCGCCGATCAGCAGGCGCAGCGGTGCGGTCCGGCCCGCCGAGGGCGTGCAGTGCTCGGCGAGCACCGCCCAGTGCGATGGCGTGACGTCCAGGTCGGTCACCCTGTGGTGCCGCAGGTACTCGCCGAGCTGTGTCGGCTCCAGCCGCAGCCGCGCGGGCAGCAGCACCAGGGTGTCACCGCGGCACACCCGCAGCCATTGCTGGACCGAGGCGTCGAAGCTGATGCTGGCGTTCCACCCGACCACGGCCGGTTCGTCCGGGTGGACACCGCCGTGTTCGAGCGCGGCGAGCAGCTGTGCGAGCGCCCCCCGGCCGACCATGACGCCCTTGGGTCGGCCGGTGGACCCGGACGTGTAGATCACGTAGGCCGGATCGGCACTCGTCGGGGCGCGTGCCGGCTCAGCCGGCCGGCCGGTGGGGCCTGCCGGGTTCAGGTGGGTGCACGGCACCTCCCCGGCCCAGGCCGGGGTGTCGCCGGCACCGGTCAGCACGAGGTCGACACCGGCGTCGGTGACCATGAATTCGAGCCGCGCCGCCGGGTAGTCGGGGTCGAGCGGGAGGTAGGCCGCACCGGCTCGCAGCACGGCCAGGATCGCGACGACCTGGTCGGCGCAGCGCGGCAGGCTGAGCCCGACGAGCGAGCCGGGGCCGATTCCGCGCGCGACCAGTTGCCCGGTGGCGCCCGCGACAGCGGTGTCCAGGTCGGCGAAGGTGAGGGTGTGGTCCGGAGCCACCACCGCGGCTCGTCGCGGCCCGGCCGCCACGGCCGCGGCGAACCGCTCGAGCACGTCGAGCGGCTGCGCAGGTGCGCTGCTGATCAGCATGGCTGGTCGACTCCCGTTCGCGGCATGAGCTGGGCGGAGGGCGGTGTGGACGGTCGGCAGTCCGCGACCGCGACCGGCTCGCCCATGGCGACGACGATCCGGCGGTCGCCGCGGAACGCTTCGCGCCCGTGCGCCGCCAGGATGTTGTCGACGATCATCACGTCGCCCGGTTGCCAGGTCTCGCGCACGGTGGCCGCCTCGTAGGCCGCGTGCAGCTGCGCGACCTCTTCCGCCGTCAGCACGGTCCCGTCGCCGACCATGGTGCGGAACGGCAGCCCGTCGGCGCCGAGTTCCTCGACGAGTACGGCACGGATGTCCGGATCGAGGGACTGCTCGTTCCAGAAGGCGAAGTGGTTGAACCACACCTCCTCGCCGGTCCGAGGGTGGTGGATGGTTGCCGGCCTACGCTGCGCCGTGCGCAGGTCGTCGCCCTGCCACTGGTACGAGATGAGGTTCTCGTCGCAGTAGCGCTCCACGTCTATCCGTCGGTCGGTGCCGAACGCGGCGCGCCAGTCGAGCGAGATGTGCTCGCCGTAGGCGCGGGCGAGGGCCCATCCGGCGCGCCGGAACCGCTCGACCAGGTCCGGCGGCAGACCGGCCAGCACCTGCCGGCAGTCGGCCACCGGGGTCGCTCCCCCCTCGGCAGGCGCCACAAGGCAGCAGAACAACAGGATCCCGGGGAAGGTCAGCGTGTAGCTGTTCTCGTTGTGCAGCCGGATCTGTTGCGCCGGTGGCAGATCGGTGGAGGAGAACACGTCGTCGCCGACGGTGCTGCGCGGCGTCGCCTTCTCCTTGTAGTGCGCCCGCACGTCGATCAGGGTGTCGCGCACCTCGCCGAAGTCCGCCGCGCTGCGGATCGGCAGCCCCCGCAGGTACACCGCGCCGAACCGATCCAACTCGGCACGCAGTTCGGCGCGGTGGTGATCCAGCCAGGCGCACGCGTCCGCCAGCGCCGCGGCGGGGGGCAGTGTCACGATGGCGGGCCGGCCTGGCTGCGAGCTGGCCCGTAACGGCGCGTCGAGCACATCGACGATGTCGGATTGACGGGACACGATTCGTCCTCCTCGTGGACGGTAGGCGAAGTCGCGGGCGAGTCACCGCGCCGGCAAGGGGGCGAAGTGTCGAGGCAGCCTGCCCCAGACCCGCGAGGTGTAGAAGTGGCCGCCGGGCAACTCGTCGACCTGGGCGGCGGCGGCCAGCCTGGCCCACTGGTCGGCGATCCCCGGTTCGATCACCGGGTCGTCCGCCCCGTACAGCACGTGCAGCGGCACCGCGGTCCGCATGCCGGCCCTCGGCCGGTAGGAGTCCCGGACCCGGACGTCCGCGCGCATCAGTTCGACGGCCATCTCGCGCAGGTCCGGGTCGCCAAGGACGTAGTCCGGCAGCGAACCGGTGACACGCATCCAGTCCAGCAACGCCGCGTCCGAGTTCTCCTGGCGCGGGAACCGGTCGCGGTCGGTCACGCCGCGGTCCGCCGCGTTGCACGAGGAGACCACGAGCCGATCCGGCACCGGCCCGCCGTCGCGCTCCAGCCGGGTCGCCACATCGAAGGCCATCCAGCCCCCCATGCTGTGCCCGAACAGTGTGAACGGCCGGTCGGCCGCGGCCCGGACGGCCGCCGTGGCGTCGACGGCCAACTCCTCCCAGTCGCGGGCGAAGTCCTCGGCGAAGCGGCCCTCCCGACCCGGATAGCAGATCAGCACCAGGTCGGTGTCCGCGTCGACGTGCGGCGCCCACTGCCGGTACCCGCCGGTGCCACCACCGCAGAAGGCAAGGCACACCAGCGCGTTGGCGGCATCGGCCCGCTCGAGCGGACGGATCACCCGTGGATCCGCCGCGGTCACGGCTGCCCGGCGGCGAGGCGCTCGCGCAGGCTCCTCGGCCGAATGTCGGTCCAGTTCTCCTCGACGTAGCGCAGGCAGTTCTCGCGCGAGTCCTCCTCATGGACGACGTGCCAGCCGGCCGGAACCGCGACGAAAACTGGCCACAGCGCATGCTGCTCCTCGTCGTTGACGACGACGACGAAGCGTGCGTCCGGATCCTCGAAGGGGTTCACGGTGTGTCTCCTTGATCGGGTACGGGGTCACCGCTCAACAACGGTTATGCGCAACGTACGGCTCTTCATTTCTGCGGAACGGCAGTTCCTCGGGCAGTTCACCGGCGGCTGGACATGGCAGATGAGAGCTCACAATTGTTGGGTTCGCGCTCGCCGCGCGATGGACATTGTCGTATCCGGGCCGCGTTGTTCGTAGTTAGGTGAGAGGCTGCCCACGAGGGCGCTGTCACGACAAGAGGAGATGCCGACCGATGCCGCACCCACAGACCAAGGTCCACCGCATGTCCGAGCTCGTCGAGCCGATCGGCACCGTGACCTTCTCCGACGTGCCGAACGAGGCGTTCCTGGCCCTTGGCATGCGCAACTACTGGGACGGATACTTCGCAGGCCGCGCCGCGCCGCTGGGGCTGGCACCGGCCGAGGTGGTGCACGCGGTCTTCTACAACTTCGCCGACGGCGAGGTGGCGCGCCACATCCCGTGGGTCTGGGGGAAGACCACCCCGGCGGAGGCGATCGCGGTGCGCGAGCGGGGCAGCGCCGCCGCGCTGCGGCAGATGATCGGGGAGCTCGCCGACTCTCCCGGTCTGGTGCGGGTTGCCGATCTCGCCACCCGAGCAGCGGTCAGCGCGCCGACCGAGGGCCGAGCGCTGTACGCCGGGCTCCGGGCGCTCGACGTGCCAGAGGAGCCGGTGGCCAGGATCTGGCACGCGGGGACGCTGCTGCGGGAGCACCGCGGGGACGGCCACAACGCCGCCCTGCTCGCGCACGGCATCGGCGGCACCGAGGCCCACGTCCTCATGGCTCTCTCCCTCGGCATGCGGGCGGCGGAGTTCGGCCGGATCCACCACCTGCCCACGGCACAGTTGGCCGCCGTCGTCGACGGGCTGCGCGGCCGCGGCCTGGTGGACGCGGCAGGCGGGTTCACCGACGCCGGCCGGGAGACCAAAGAGCGGATCGAGGCCCTCACCGACGAGCTGGCGGCGCCGGCGTACGACGTGCTCAGCGCGGCCGAGCTCGACGAGCTGATCGCGGGCCTCGAGCCGATCGTCGCCGCGATACAGGCCGTCCACGACTGAGCGGGCGCATTCTCGCGGTTTCAGTTCGACTCCGGCCATGGGGCACCGTGGCCGGATTTCCGGCTGGGCGCCATCCGGATTCCGGATCGCGGATGACAACTGTGGCGGGCATCCGGATTCCGGATTGCCACGTGCTGAAAGACGCGCTTCACGGACCAGACGTCCGCGCGTAGCGTCTGCCGCGACCTGATCAGCGGGTTTATCGCGAAGGTCGCGAGTTCTGCCGAACATCTCATCGATTTCTCCTGGAGACGTCGTGTCTGCACGCCCTGCCTACCGCGGACGGTGAGTTCGATGCCCGAGATCACGGTCGAGGACGTGTCCAAGTCGTTCGGCGGCGTTCCCGCGGTGCGAAACGTCACGCTGACGCTCTCCGGTGGCGAGGTCGTCGCCCTGGCCGGGGAGAACGGGGCCGGCAAGTCCACGATCAAGAACATCATCGGCGGGATCCTTCGGCCGGACTCCGGTCGGGTCACCTACGGCGACACCCGTGTCACACCGGGAATCGGCACCACGAAGGTGTCCGGCGTGGCAACGGTGCACCAGGAAACCAGCCTCTTCCCGGATCTGACCGTCGCGGAGAACGTGTTGATCGGCCGGCTGCGCCGGGGACGGTCGTGGCTGGTCCGGTCCGGGCGGCTGCACCGCGACGCCGCGCCGCTGCTCGAGCGGGTCGGTGCCCGCTTCCGGCCAGACGTCGTCGTACGTGAGCTGTCCGCGGGGCAGCGCCAACTCGTCGAGATCGCCAAGGCACTGGCGTCCCAGCCGAGGGCAATCGTTTTCGACGAGCCGACCGCCTCGCTCAACCTCGCAGAACGCGAACTGGTCATGCGCATCGTCGAGGGGCTACGGGCCGACGGCGTCGCGGTTCTCTACATCACCCACCATCTCGAGGAGATCGCGCGGATCAGCCAGCGGGTCGTGGTCATGCGCGACGGTCTCCTCGTCGCCGACCGGCCGACCGGCGAACTCGATCGGGCCGGTGTCGAGGCGCTGATGGTGGGCAGGGAACTGGCTCGGGGATACCCGTCCCTCGCCGCGCCACGACCCGGGATCGCGTTGTCCGTGCGGGGTTTGGGCGACGGCGCCCGGGTCGCGGACGTCGGGTTCGACATCGCGGAGGGGGAGATCTTCGGACTCGCCGGGCTGATGGGTTCCGGGCGGACCGAGGTCGCCAGGGCGATCTTCGGACTCGCCGGCAAGCGGGGCCGGATCATGTTGGGGGGCCGTCCGCTGCGCCGCGGCGACGTACGCGCCAGCATCGACGCCGGGATCGCCCTCGTCACCGAGGACCGCCGCGACGAAGGGCTCTTCCTGGGGCGCCCGATCCGGGAGAGCCTCTCGCTGGTCGAGCTGCGCTCGATCCAACGCGCCGGCCCGCTCGGCTGGATCGACCACGCAGCGGAGCGGCGCCTCGCCGGGCGGCTCGGCGACCGGGTGCGCCTGGTCGCGCGGGCCGGCCTTGACGCCGACGGCGGCTCGCTGTCCGGCGGCAACCAGCAGAAGGTCGTGCTGGGCAAGTGGCTGGCGAAGCAGCCCCGCCTGATCATTCTCGACGAGCCGACCCGCGGCATCGACGTCGGCGCCAAGGCGGAGATCCACCGCCTCCTCGTCGAGTTGGCCAGCTCCGGCACGGCGGTCCTGCTCATCAGCTCGGAGATGGAAGAGGTGCTGGGCCTCAGTC
This sequence comes from Candidatus Melainabacteria bacterium, assembly GCA_963702275.1. Taxonomy (GTDB): domain Bacteria; phylum Actinomycetota; class Actinomycetes; order Mycobacteriales; family Pseudonocardiaceae; genus DATEPR01. The sequence continues at coordinate 37,427 of CAVPCF010000115.1, read as the reverse complement.
ATCGCGTGGGTGTCATGCACGGCGGCCGGCTCGCCGGGGTGCTCGACCGCGCCCAGGCGACCCGGGAAGCCGTCATCCGGCTGGCCACCGGCGGTGCGCGATGAACGACCGGTTGCGCGCGGGCGTCCGGCGGCAGCCGCTGCTGCCGGTGCTCGTCGTCCTGCTCATCGCGTTGGCCGTCGCCTACCACGGCTTCGCCACCACGGCGAACTTCCGCAACATCGCCATCCAGGCGAGCCCACTGGTGATCGCGGCCGTCGGGATGACCTACGTGATCATGACGGCCGGCATCGATCTGTCGGTCGGCGCCATGCTGTTCCTCGCCGCCGCTGTCGAATCGTCCAATGCCCTGATCGGCAGGCCGGCAGTCCTGGTGTTCCTCGCCATTGCCGCGGCGGGGCTGCTCATGGGGCTGATCAACGGCGTCGCGGTTGCCATGACCTCGGTGCCCGCGCTGATCGTCACCCTCGCGACGATGCAGGTGTTCCGCGGCGCAGGCGGCCACCTCACCCAGCAGCAGGACATCGTCCTGCCGTCGGACTTGCGTGGCATCGGCACCGGTTCCCTGCTCGGTGTGCCGAATCCGGTGATCATCGCGGTCGTCGTCGTGTCAGGCGCCGGCCTGGCGTTCACCCGGACCGTGTTCGGCCGGTACGTCCAAGCCGTCGGCTCGCATCGCACCGCCGCCGTCGAGGCGGGGCTGCCGGTCCGTTCGGTCCTCATCGGCGTGTACGCGCTGGCCGGGCTGCTGGCCGGGGTCGCGTCGCTGACCCAGACCGCCCGCCTCGGCGCCGTCCAGCCGTCCATCGGCGAAGGCTACGAGCTGACCGTCATCACCGCCGTGGTGCTCGGTGGCACCAGCCTGTTCGGCGGCCGGGGAAGTGTCACCGGCACCGTGCTCGGCGCGCTCGTGCTCACCACCGTCCAGACCGGACTGGTCTTCTCCGGGGCCTCGCCGTACGTGTTCGACATCGTCCGCGGCAGCGTCCTGCTGGCCGCCGTCCTCGCCGCCGCGGCTCGGTGGCGAACTCTCACCCGCGCAGTGGGGCTGACCGGACCATGAAAGGAGAACGACAGGTGAATCGGCACAGTGCAGTCCGGTACGCGATGGCGGTCGTCGCCGCATCCCTGCTGCTCGCGGGATGCGGTTCGGCCGCGGGTTCGACCGGTTCGGGATCGGCCAGGAAGACCATCGGCGTCAGCTTCGACCTGCTCAACGCCATCCGGCAGGCGGAGAAGACGTCGATCCAGAACGCCGCGAGCGCCGCGGGCTACGACGTCGTCTTCGACGTCGCCGACCAGGACGCGCAGAAGCAGGCCGCGCAGATCCAGGACCTGATCCAGACCCGCAAGGTCTCTGCGGTGATTGCGATCGCCCAGGACGGGCAGCAGATCGCCGCATCGATCAGTCTGGCAAAGGCGCACGACGTCCCGTTCGTCGCCATCGACCGAGCGGTCGCCGACCAGCAGGACATCACCTTCCAGGTCACCGGCGACCCGGTCGCCGACGGCAAGCTCGCCGCCGCCGAGTTCACCGCGGCCGGCAGGACGAAACCGTTGCAGGTCCTCGAGTTGGTGGGTGCGCTCACCGACCAGAACGCGATCGGTCGCCGCGACGGGTTCGGCGCGGGAGTCGCCGGCGACTCCGACGTGAGCGTCGTCAGCCAGGTCCCGACCGACTGGAAACCGGACCAGGCACTGGACGGCACCTCGAACGCGCTGCAGCGCAACGCCGGCATCAACGCGATCTTCGTCCCGTCGGACTTCCTGCTCCCCTCCGTGCAGTCCGCGCTCACCTCGGCAGGCCGGCTGGCCCCGATCGGCGATCCCAGGCACGTGTTCGTGGTGACCATCGACGGCGACCCCAACGGCTGCAAGGCGATGCGGGCCAAGACCCTCGACGCCGACATCGCCACCCAGGTCGGTGAGTTCGGCAAGCAGGCCGTTGCCGCGATCACCACCGCGCTCGGCGGCAGGACCGTCGGCCAGAAGGCCGCACAGGTCAAGGGACTCACCCTGAACCAGGCCGGCTTCGCCACGACCAGCGCGCGGGTGTGGGGCTGTGCGTCCTGACTCGACGGATGTGGCGGGCCCGCAAGGGCCCGCCACATCTTCGATGCCCGCCGAGGAAGAAGAGGTCGTCCGGTCCCGGCGGCGCCGCCCCCGCTTTCTCGACGACCTCGCGATGCTGCCCGCGCTGGTGCTGCTCATCGTCGTGCTGACCAGCATGACCAGCGGCTTGTTGACGCGGTCGAACGTCGTCGACGTGTTCAGCCAGTCGGCGGTGGTGGCGATCGCGGCGATCGGCGCGACCCTCGTCATCCTCACCGGCGGCATCGACCTGGCCACGGGCAGCGTGATCGGCGCCAGCGGCGTCGCGGGCGCGTGGATCATCACCAGCTCGCACAACCTCGTGGCGGGCGTCGTGTTCGGGCTGCTGACCGGCACCGTGATCGGCCTGCTGGTGGGCGCCGTCGTCGCGAGGCTCCCAGTCGTGCCGTTCGCGGTCACTCTGGCCGCGTCCTTCGCGGTCAGCGGCGCCACCACCCTGTTCAGCCACGGCCGGACGATCGCCCCGATGCCGGCCGGCCTGATCCGGTTCAGCATCGTCGGCCCCGGTGGCGTGCCGAGTGCCGTGTGGCTGGCCTGCGGCCTGTACGTCATCGCGCAGCTCGCGCTCACCCGCACCGCGTGGGGCCGCCGGGTCACGCATGTGGGCGCGAACATCGAAGTCGCCCGGATCAGCGGAGTCGACGTCGTCGCCACCAAGGCGAGCGTCTACGCCGTGGCCGGGCTCTGCTCGGCGATCGCCGGCATGGTGCTGACCTCCGGACTGGCCGGTGCGGGCGCGAGCATGGGCAGCCCACTGCTGCTGAACATCGTCGGCGCGGTCGTGCTCGGCGGCACAAGTCTGGCCGGCGGGCGCGGCAGCCTGGTGCGCACCGCGATCGGCGTGCTGTTCCTCGGCTTCCTGTCCGACGGGATGAGCCTGCTCGGTCTCGCCTCCTACGACCAGCAGATCGTCACAGGAGCCATGATCTTCGTGGCCGCATCGGCCGACGGGCTGCTGCGGCGCCTGCGGCGCCTACGAGTCGGACGGGATCTTCCATGACCGTATCCAAACCGGTCGGCGTCGTCGTTCCGCTGGTACCGCTCGTCGGGGTGGACGACGTCGGTCTCGTCCGCGACGACGTCAGCGCGGGGACACCGATCCAGACCACCGAGGGGTTGGCCGCGGCGTCCGACGACATTCCCGCGGCGCACAAGGTCGCGGTGCGGGCGATCGCGGCGGGCACGCTCGTGCGCAAGTATGGCGAGGTGATCGGTGTGGCGCTGCGTGACATCCCGCCCGGTGCCCACGTGCACCGACACAATCTCGGCATCGGACCGCACAGCATCGGCGGCGGCTCTCCAACTCCAGGACCGAAGCGGCTCGCCTGGCACCCGCCCGCGGCCCCGACCCGGGAGCACTTCCTGGGCTATCGGCGCCCCGATGGTCGAGCGGCGACCCGCAACCACATCGCGATCCTGCCGACGGTCAACTGCTCGGCGACGGTCGCCCGGATGATCGCGCAGGCCGCGTCGGCGAGGTTCGCGGCGGAGCCGCAGTTGGACGGGGTCATCGCGCTCACCCACGATCTGGGCTGCGGCATGGCCGAGGGAACGGAAGGCGACGACATCCTGCGCCGCACGCTGCGCGGCTACGCGGGCCACGCCAACCTCGTCGGCGTCGTGATGATCAGCCTCGGCTGCGAGATCAACCAGCCGGCGAACGTCTTCGACGGCACCGCGCCCATTCAGACGCTCACCATCCAGGACCTCGGTGGCACCGTTGCCACGGTCAACGCCGCGATGGCACGGATCGCGGCGATGGTCGCCGAGACCAGGAAGCTGAAACGCGAGCCCATCCCGGTTTCCGAGCTGGTGTTGGGGTTGCAGTGCGGCGGCAGCGACGCGTACTCCGGCCTGACCGCCAACCCGACACTCGGTGTGGCAGCGGATCTGCTGGTGGCGGCCGGTGGGCGGGTGATCCTGGGGGAGACCCCGGAGATCTACGGGGCCGAACACATTCTGCGCGAGCGCGCCGCCACGCCGGCCATCGCCCGTCGCATCGACGAACTGATCGAGTGGTGGCTGGCGTACACCGCGCGCAACAACGCGGAGATGGACAACAACCCGTCCACCGGAAACCGGGCCGGCGGCATCACCACCGTCTGGGAGAAGTCGCTCGGCGCCGTCCTCAAGGGTGGCACCAGTCCGCTCAACGACGTCGTCGGCTACGCCGAGCCGGTGACCGCTGCCGGGCTCACCTTCATGGACACCCCCGGCTACGACCCTGTCTCGGCAACCGGCATGGTCGCGGGCGGCGCCAACCTGCTGGCCTTCACCACCGGACGCGGCTCCGTGTTCGGATCCCGCCCGACCCCTTGCCTGAAGATCAGTACGACGACCAGGCTGTACACGAGCATGCTGGGCGACATGGACTTCGACGCGGGCCCCGCCATGTCCCGCGACGAACAGATCGACTACGGCACCCGGCTGTTCGATGCCCTCGTGGACATGGCGTCCGGCCGGCCGAGCAAGTCGGAAGAACTCGGCTTCGGCGCAGAGGAGATCGTGCCGTGGCGGATGGGAGCGGTGATGTGATCGAGGTGTTCTGGAACGGACGCGCCGTCCTCGGCGAAGGACCGCTGTGGGACCACCGGACCGCCGTCCTGTACTGGGTGGACATCGTCGCCGGCGTGGTCCACGTGCAGCCGGCCGACGGCGTGCCGTCCCGGATCGACGTGGCTGCCGAGATCGGCTGCCTCGGCCTCACCGAGGATCCGCACGTCCTCGTCGCCGGCATGCGCACCGGCTGGCATCTGCTCGACGTGCGCTCCGGCGAGCGCACCTTCATCGCCGATCCCGAGGCGGACCGGCCGACCTGCCGGTTCAACGACGGATCGGTCGACCCGGCGGGCCGCTTCTGGACCGGCTCGCTCGAGGACCGCGAAACCGAGCCGCTTGGCCGGCTCTACCGGCTCGACGGCGCCGCCGCGTACACAACGGTCGACGAGGGTTTCCTCTGCTCCAACGGCATCGACTGGTCACCGGACGGCAGCTGGATGTACTTTGTGGACTCCCGCGCCGATGTCATCCACCGCTACGCCTTCGACGTCGAGTCAGGGGCCGCGACCGACCGCGAGGTCTTCGTCGACACGTCGGCCATCGCGGGCATCCCCGACGGGTTGCGGGTGGATGCTGCCGGCGATGTCTGGTGCGCCTTCTGGGACGGCGCGCACCTGACCCGCTTCAGCCCCGCCGGTGCGGCGGCCGAGGTGGTGGCGGTGCCGGTGCAACGGCCGACCAGCCTGGCATTCGGCGGCCCGGACCTGCGGACGATGTACGTCACGTCGGCGTCGATCGGTCTCACCGAAGCCGAACTCGCGCAGTGGCCGCTGTCCGGGTCGGTGCTGCGCCGCGCCGCCGAAACGCCGGGCCGGCCGTCGACGCCCTTCCGGCCGGCCCGAGAGGTCACCGGATGAGATTCAGCGACAAGATCGCCGTGGTCACCGGGGCCGACAGCGGGATCGGCCGGGCAACGGCGGTGCGGCTGCTGCGCGAGGGCGCGACGGTGGTGGCCGTCGACCTCAGGCACACCGAGCCGTGGCAGTCCGAAGAGGACACCGCGCGCCTGCGTCGGCTCGAGCTCGACGTCGCGGCGGTGGACGCCCCGGCTCGGCTCGAGGCGTACCTGCGCGAGCACCTCGGTCGCGTCGACGTGCTGGCCAACGTCGCCGGCATCCTGCACATCGCGCCGTTTCTCGAGGTCAGCCGGTACGACTGGGATCGGGTCGTCGCCGTCAACCTGACCGGCGTGTTCTTCCTGAGCCAGGCGGTGGCCCGCGTCATGGTCGCCGACAAGACCCCTGGGCGCATCGTCAACGTCTCATCCGTGCACGCCGTGGTCTCCGAGCCGAATGCCGCTCCCTACACGGCGACCAAGGGCGGCCTCGAGGCGATGACCCGCACGATGGCCTCCGAACTCGCGCCGCACCACATCACCGTCAACTGCGTACGCCCCGGTGCCACCAGGACGAAGATGAGCGAACCCATCTACACACCGGAGATCGTCCGGTCGCTGCTGGCCAAGATCCCGCTGCGGCAGATCGCGCCGCCGGAATGGGTGGCCGCGGCGATCTGCTATCTCGCGTCCGACGAGGCCTGCTACACCACCGGCGCGTGCCTCGACGTCGACGGCGGCTACGCGATGGACGGATCGCTGCCCGGCGGGGCCTACTCATGAGGGTCGCCGTGGTGACCGGAGCGGCATCCGGCATCGGCCGCGCCACCGCGGCACGGCTGGCCCGCGACGGCTACCAGGTCGCGATGATGGACCTCGACGTCGCAGGGCTCGCCGAGACGCACGCCCTGATCCGGGGAGCGGGCGGGAAGGCACACGAGTTGGCGGTGGACCTCACCGACCCGCGCGCCGTCGGCTCGGTCACCCGCGAGATCGCCGTCACCGTCGGCGCCCCGCACGTGCTGGTGAACGTCGCCGGCATCGGCGTGGCCGCGAACGTCCTGGAGACCAGTGACGAGGACTGGCACCGAGTGCTGTCGGTCAATCTCACCGGCCCCTTCCTGACCACCAGGGCCACGCTGCCGCTGATGCTCGACCGCGGCAGCGGCGTCATCATCAACATCGCCTCGGTCGGCGGCCAGATCGGGCTCGCGAGGCGAGCCGCGTACTGCGCCGCCAAGGCCGGCCTGGTTGGCCTCACCAAGGCGGTCGCCGTCGACCACGCCGCGGCGGGCATCCGCTGTGTCGCGATCTGTCCCGGCACGGTCGAAACCGAATGGATCGGCAAGATCCTCGCCGACGCACCCGACCCAGCGGCCGCGCGCGCGGCGATGGCGGCACGCCAACTCGACGGCCGGATGGGATCGCCGGACGAGGTCGCCGCGATGGTGGCGTTCGTCGCCGGTCCGGAAGGCCGATTCATCAACGGCGCCGCCCTTGTCCTGGACGGCGGCATGACCGCGGTATGACCACGACGCCCGCCGATCCACCACTCGACAGCGTCGTTAAGGTCGATGAGATGGACCCGTCGCCGCGGGATCAACGAGACGCGATGTCGCTGCAGACGGCGTGGCTGCGCAGCTTCCTCGCCGTGGCCGACAAGGGCGGCTTCGGCGCCGCCACCCTCGTGCTCCACCTGTCGCAGTCGCGGGTCAGCGCGCACATCGCGGCGTTGGAGCACGCCCTTGGCGTCACCCTGTTCGACCGCAAGGCCCGGCCGATCCGCACCACAGAGGCCGGTGAGCTCTTCCGCGGCCACGCGCTCAACGCCCTGCTGGAGTTGCAGCACGGCGTCGAGGCGGCCAGGAGCACGCTCGACGACTTCCTCGGGCACGTGACGATCGGCAGCTATCCGAGCGTCAGCTCGACCTACCTGCCCGGCATCCTCAAGGAGCTGAAGGCCAAGCACCCCGGGCTGACCGTCGAACTGCACGAGGGCAACGCCGCCTCGCTGGCGGAGATGGTCGCGGACGGCACCGTCGACCTCGTGTTCCGGCCGCTGCTGCCGAAGATGCGCGAGACCACGTTGTGCCACCGCACGATCTGGCGCGAGGACATCGTCGCCGTCATGCGCGAGGACGATCCACTTGCCGGCAAGGAATGCGTCAGCGTCGCGGACATCCTGGCCCACCCGCTGATCGGCAACCCGGCCGGTACCGAGGAGGAGGGCGGTGGCTTCGACGTACGCAACACCCTCGGCGAGGACGCCGGACGCGCCGAGATCGTGTACCTGACCGACCAGCCCGCAACCCTGGTCGCACTGGTCAGATCGGCCTTCGGCGTCGGGGTCATCAACCGGCTCGCGCTGGCGACCACCAGCACCGATGGCCTCGCCGTCCGCACCATCGACTCGCCGACGGCGCACCGCACCGTCGCGTTGTTCTGGACTCGGCGCCGCGCGGACACCGCCGTCGTCAAGGCATTCGTCGATGCCCAGGAATTGGCCGCCCTGCCGCCCGGCGTGCGGCGGTTCGAAGGCTGAACCCGCCATTCGCCACACGGATCGGCGGGTTCCGAAAGACGCGATCGACGCCTCCTCGCGGTGTCACTAGCTTTGATTTGGGCTGGTCAGGCTTTGTTACCAGCCTCGCTCATCCCTGTCCGGCCGTCGGCGTGCGGCGAACTGGAAGGAGAACCATGGCTCGTACCAACGTCGGTCCGAGTAGGTCCGATACCTCCACTCGGCTGTTCGCCTGGGCCCTGGCCCTGTTGGCCACGCTGGCCCTGATCCCGCCACTCCTGGTGTCCACCGCGGCGCCGGCCGCCGCCGCCACCGGCTTCGATCCCAGCCAGTTCCACGGCGTGACCTGGTCGCGCCTCGGCGACAACTTCACCGCAGGTCCGCTGGTGCTGCAGGGGCTGTCCGCGACCGACGACTACAACGCCGCGAGAAGCAAGGCCGACGCCATGTTCGCCACCTTCGCCAGTCAGCTGGGCGCCAACACGGTCCGGATGCCGATCAATCCCGCCACCGCGTCTGGAACCAGCTACTACGGCGTCATCGACTCCGCGGTCGCGCACAACTTCAAGGTCGTCCTGACCTACTGGTCCCAGGACGGCACGAACATGGTCAACTCCGGCCTGTTGCCGTCCTGGACCCAGATGTGGGACACGATCACCGCGAAGTACCTGAACCAGCCCCTGGTCTATCTCGACCCGATCAACGAGCCGGTCGGCTTCACCACCCCGCAGTGGCTCGACTTCGCCGCCAACTTCGTCACGAGGGAGACCGGGGAAGGCATGCCCGCCAACCGGTTGTTCATCGAGGGCGCCCAACTCGACGGCGGCGGCTTCGCCAGCGACCTGCGCCCGCTGTGCAACGACTCCCGCTTCAACGGGGTCTACCTCGGCCTGCACCGCTACGGGTTCCCGTACGCATCGCGGGCCTACAGCGACTGGATCAACGACCTCACGACCGACGTGGGCAACTGCGCGTCGCGCACCGTCGTCGAGGAGTTCGGCGCCGACTCGGACACCGGCGTCAACTACGACAGCCAGCCCACCAGCACGACCGACAAGGAACTCGCGTACCTGCGGGCCATCACCGACTTCATCCGCCAACACCACCTCGGCGCGATCTGGTGCCACGTCATCGGCGGCCGGACCTCCACGCCGAACCACGACACGCTGAACGTCCTCCGCCTCGACAGCGGGTTCGACGGCAGCAGCAACAACCTGCCGCTGTGGATACCCAACCCGACCTCGTTCGACCGCCTCATGTGGGCGTGGGGCGGGCTCGGCTCGCAGACGACCGAGTTGCGCAACGTCTTCTACAACTCCTGCCTCGACGTGCCCGGTTCGTCGCAGAACATCGGCACCCAACCCCAGGTCCACACCTGCGCGGACGGCGGCAACCAGCAATGGAGCCGTCAGGCCAACGGACAGATCACCGTCTTCAACGGCACGCGCTGCCTGGCGGCCCAGGGCACGACCAACGGGTCCCATGTCGTCATCGACAGCTGCCAGGGGGGAACCAACCAGCAGTGGCTGTTCTTCTCCGACGGAACGGTCCGAAACCAAGGCTCCCACCTGTGCCTCGACGCGGACCTGGCCAGCCAGCAGAACATGCAGGTCTGGTCCTGCGGCAACGGCAACAACCAGAAGTGGCGCCTCGCCAACGGAACGATCGGCCTGCGCGCCCACGCCAACGGCCAGGTCGTCACCGCCGAGTCGGCAGGCGCGCAGCCGGTGATCGCCAACCGGGTCGTCGTCGACGTCTGGGAGACGTTCGACTTCGTCGACAACCCCGACGGCAGCGTCAGCTTCCACGCGCACGCCAACGGCGACTACGTCGACGCTCCGAACGTCGGCGCATCGTCGCTGATCGCGGACAGCCCCACCATCGGCCCAGCTGAGGAGTTCGACCTCATCTACAACCCCGATGGCAGCGTCAGCTTCCGCGCCCACGCCAACGGCCAGATCGTGACCGCGGGCGCGCAACCGCTGATCGCCAACCGCACGACCGTCGGAACGGGGGAGGAGTTCGACCTGCTCGTCTGAACGGCGCCCACGCGGCCCGGATCCGTGGCGTCGACCAGGGATCCGGGCCCGCCACGGTTCTCACTGGGCTGTGTCCTCGGCAGGCGGCGGGTAACGCTATGCCCCAGTTGACCGATACGTCGGTGGATTCTGGGTGATCTACCAACCGGGGGAACACACGTGAGCGTGCGCCGAGTTGCGCTGCCGGCGGTTCTGGTCGCGATCATCGGATTATCCGTGGTGCCAGGTGCGGCAGTTGCCGACCAGGCCACTACCCTGTTCGTGAACGACGGCAGCGGATCGAACTGCTCCGACCAGGGCACCGGAACACAGGCCGTGCCGTTCTGCGGCATCCAGGCCGCGGCCAACGTCGCCCAGCCCGGCCAGACCGTGCAGATCGCCTTCGGTAACGGGTCCTATCCCGGCGAGGTCGACATCACCAGGTCGGGCAGCCAAAGCGCACCGATCACCTTCACGTCGGTCAACCGGCAGCGGCCGGTGGTCGGCAACAGCAGCCCGCACATGTTCACCATCACCGGCGCACACGACATCGTGATCGCCGGATTTTCCGCCGACACCACCGACGCCGGCATCCTGATCACCGATTCCAGCCGGATCGACATCGACCAGGTCTTCCTCGGCGGCACGGCCGCGGCCACGACGCCGAGTGACGGGGTGGACATCGTCGGCCGGTCGAGCGGCGTGACCATCAGCCGCGACGTCGTCCAGGCGCACCGGGGCAACGGGATCGCGGTCGGCGACGGCGTCACCGGCACCACGCTGACCACCGACGCCGTCATGAGCAACGGCGGCAACGGCATCACGGTCTCCAACGCGCCGAACACCGTACTCACCAGCAACACCGTCACCAACAACTGTGGTACCGGTGTCCTGATCACCGGCGCATCGACCGGCACCGCGCTGGCGAACAACATCATCGCGAACAACGCGGAGCCCACCCTGGGCAACGGAATCCCCTGTTCCGCGCCGGCAGGCCCGGAACTGTCGGTGGCCGCCACCTCGGTGCCGCAGAGCACCGCCGACTACGACATCGTCAACCCGAACCAACCGGTCGCCCCGTACAACTGGGGTGGCGTGACCTACCCGAACGCCGCCGCCCTGACCGGCGCCACCGGCCAGGGCGCGAACGACCTGAACCTGGCACCCGGACTGTCCAGCGGCTTCGCACCGATGGAGGGTTCGCCCGCGATCGACTCGGCGAACGCGAACGCACCCGGCGAGCTGAGCACCGATCTGAACGGCCAGCGCCGTGTCGACGACCCGCTGGTGGCCGACACCGGGACCGGACCGGGCTACTACGACCGGGGCGCCTACGAGTTCCAGGACCCGTTCCGCCTGTTCATACCGACGTTCAGAGCCACCGCGGTCGTCTATCCGACTCAGGTGACCGCCACCAGTCTGGTGACCAATCCCTGGTCGGACACGGCGTCCTACAGCTTCGACTTCGGCGACCAGAGCCAACCGGTCCCCTCGGCGACGCCGACGGCCGCGCACCTCTACACCACGGCCGGCACCTTCACCGTCACGGTGACCGCGACGCTGTCCATCGGGACGCCGGTGACCGCGAACAACACGTTCACGGTCCGGGCGCCCGGACCGCTCGCACCCGTGCTGATGTTCAACCCGCCGCACAACACCACGCCGCTGGCCCTGAGTGTCAACGCGAACGAGTCGTCGGGCAACGGCTGGCAGATCACCGACTACCGCGTGAACTACGGCGACCACAGCCCCATCCAGGACCTGGGCACCAACCCGATCGGCGGACACCTCTATCCGACGCGCGGCACCTACACGGTGACGCTGACCATCACCGACACCGGCGGCCGGACCGCCAGCACGTCCGCGCAGGCCGTCGTCGGTGACGTGTACTGGCCTACCGGCCCGATCCGCGAACTGGACACCCGCACGTTCCCGGGCGGCCCGGTCGAAGGCATCGGCCCTGACGGCACCCTGAGCCTGCCGCTGGCCAACACCGGCGGATTCATCAACGGCGCCACCGCGGTGGTGCTCAACGTGACCGTCACCGATCCCACCGACAACAGCTACCTCACCGTGTACGCCAACGGATCGCCGCGACCGGCCACCTCGAACCTGAACTTCACGCGAGGCGAAACCGTGTCCAACCTGGTGACCGTCCCGTTGACCGACAACGTCCAGTTCTACAACCACACCGGCACCATCGACGTGGTGGTCGACCTGGAGGGCTTCTACGCCGACACCGGTGCCAGCAACAGCGGCTTCTACACCGGTATGGCACCCACCAGGGTGCTGGACACCAGGGCGGGCACCGGCGCCGCGGTCGCGAAGCTGGGACCGAACTCGTCGCTGAGCTTCCAGGTCGCCGCGCCGACCACGCTGCCGGGCAACGACCTCACCGCCGTCGCGCTCAACGTCACCGCCACCGACGCGACCGACGGCAGCTACCTCACGGTGTATCCGGACGATGTCCAACGCCAGACCGTCTCGAACCTGAACTTCAGCGCGGGCCAGACCGTCGCCAACCTCGCCATCGTGCCGGTAGGCCAGGACGGGATGGTGACCGTCTACAACCATTCCGGCACCGTCGACGTCGTGGTCGATCTGGCGGGCTACTTCAGCCCACTGAGCCGGCGACCGTTCACACCGACGACGCCGACCCGGTTGCTGGACACCAGAAGCGGCATCGGAGCACCGGCCCAACAGATCGGACCGGGTGGCACGGTCAGCCTCAAGGTCGCCGGTACGGCAGGCGTCCCGAACGGAGTAACCGCCGTCGTCCTGAACCTGACCGCGACCGATGCGACCGCCAGCAGTTACCTGACCGCCTATCCGGACCTGACCACGCAGCCGTTGGCGTCGAACCTCAACTTCGGTCCAGGGCAGACAGTCCCCAACCTGGTGATAGCGACCGTCGGCAGCGACGGAATGGTGAACATCGCCAATCGATTCGGCAACGTCGACATCGTGGCCGACATGTTCGGCTACTACGCCAGCTGAGCCGAAGAAGGGCGATCTCGACCAACTCCTGTGGTCTTCCTTCCTGTTGACTCTCACACTGTGAGAGGGATGACACTGAGGGAGACATGTTCACCATCGGAGAGTTCGCCCGGCTCGGAGATATCTCGATCCGCATGCTGCGCCACTACGACGAGATCGGTCTGCTCAGGCCGGTGCGAGTCGACCCGGTCACCGGATATCGCAGTTACTCGATCGCGCAACTGCGCGAGTTGAACCGGATCGTCGCACTCCGCGGGCTTGGCTTCTCGCTGGCTGAGGTCCGCCGGTTGCTGTCGGGTATCACGGCCATCGAGCTCCGGGGCATGCTGCTCCTCCGACGGGCCGATCTTGAACGGCGGCTGGCGGCGGATGGATCGAGCCTGGCCCGAATCGAGGCGCGCCTCCGGGCGATCGAAAGGGAAGATGAATTGGCTGACGACATTATTGTCAAGACGGCTCCGCCGCAACGTCTGCTGGCCGTAGCGCGACCAATCCAGGGATTCGGTCCGGACAACATCGCACCAGTGCTCAACCCCGCCTATGACGAACTGCGCGGCATCGTCGCGGACATGGGGCTAGATCCCGCTCGGGTCTACCTCTCGTGCTACGACGTGGTGCGCGAGGGAGTGGATGCGGACATCACCATGTTCGTCGGAACGCCGGTCCCTGACGCGGTAACCACCGCGAAGGAGCCGGCGGAGATAGTGCTGCTACCCGGCGTCGAAGTCGCGTCGTGTGTCCGCCAGGGCACCACCCGCGACGTGTACCCGCAGATCGTGCGCGACGTCATGACATGGATCGAAGAACACGGCTACGAACATGTCGGCCCAGGCCGCGACTTCTACCTCGAGATCAACGACGACGAGCCAAGCAGGCAGGTCTTCGAAATCCAGGCACCACTGCGCCGGCCCGCCGATCCGGCCCCCGCCGTAGCACCCCAGCGGCTTCGCGCGGCGCGCGCGACTGCAGGCGGGTGAGGCGGATGTAGCACCGGCGGACGGTGTCGCTTTGTTTCATCCAGCACCGTCCGCCGGCGGTTGTTTCCTTGCGTTCACGGCATTAGGCGTCACCACCGGCATCGGCGCCGACGGCAAGGTCGACTTCTACAACCATGTCGGCTCGGTCGATGTGGTGGCCGACCTGTTCGGCTACTTCACGGGTATCCAGGACCACACGACGCCAACTGAAGCTGACGCCGCCCCGCGCCGAAGCGCAGTGGAAGCCTGTCGGGGCCGTATCCGCACAGTTGATCTCGTGGACACTATTCTCGGCCGTTGTTTCCGGGATCGTCGAAACGGTGCGCTACCGAGTGGCCAGTGCGCTGGGTAGCGCGCCGATCTCGTCCAGCACTACGTCGACCTGCGCCAGGACAGCTGGGTCTGGTGGGAAGTGTGGGTTCGGCACGGCGAACACCGTCATGCCGGCCGCGAGCGCTGCGCGGAGGCCGTTCGTGCTGTCCTCGATGGCAATACACGACTCGGCGGGGATGCCCAGCCGTCTTGCCGCCTCGAGGTAGACGTCGGGTGCGGGCTTGCCGGCTGGCACCTGCTCACTGGACACCGCGACCGTGACCAGTCCGGTCAGGTCGGTGGCCGCCAGGAACGTGTTGATCAACACAGGGGGCGATGAGCTGGCGATCGCCACCGGACAGTCCTTCGCGATCCTGCGCACGGTGGCTTCGGCGTGCGGCAGGATCGGCGGTCGCGCCGCGTAGCGTTGGACCATCTCGTCGATCACCACCTCGGCGATGCGGTCCGGGGACAGTTCGGCGCCCAACTGGTCAACCAGGTAGCTCGCCCATTCGGGGGTGCTCATGCCCTGCATGGCGCGGGTCGCGTCGGACGTCCAGTGGCCGCCGTGGGCGGCGGTGACGGCTCGACGTACCTCGTCCCAGGTCTGCTCGGAGTCGACAAGGACGCCGTCCAGATCGAAGATCACGGCTCGCGTCGTCATGGTGTCACCCACCATACGGGGGTGGGGTCCACCAGCCGGGACTACACCTGCATCGGCGGCCCGGAGCGCTGACACGGTTGTGGCTCAGGGCAGCCGGCCGCCCGGTGCGACCGGGATCGTCACCGAGGTGTCGGTCAGGTTGAACGTGAGGTTCGGCGTTGTGGCGTGCAGCAGGAAGAACGTGAAGTTGTCCGTGCCGCCGACGATCAGCGCCAGCCGGTGGCCCGCCGGGACGATGTGGTCCATCGTGGACAGTGGGAGTTGCCTGCTGTAGAAGCGGTTCGGGTCGAGTGGCACCTGGTGGAGCGGGCTGGCGAAGTGCCCGACGTCGGTCCACCCGACGGCGATGATCTGCTGGTCGACGGGAACCAGATCCGCCGCGGTGTCCAGGTAGCAGGCACTGTCGGTGGCCGAACTCGCACCCCAGCACGACCGTGTGGTCAGGTTGACGATGCCCGTGCTGTCGTCGAGGCCGCCCGTCCTGCGCACCGTGGCCGGGCCGAGGTCGACCAGTTCGGCGCCCACCCCGTGCCACGGGCTGGCTGGACCGCACCGACACCGTCAGCGACGTCGTCCCGGCCAACCGGACCGCGCTGGTCAGCGGCGCGCTGGTGAACACGACCCGGTCGCCGGCCGCCGTACCCGGGTTGGTCGCCCACTCGAACCGGGTGGCGTTCGGGTCAAGCGAGTCCGTGATCGTCTCGGTACCCGATCCGAGACCTGCCGCGAGCAGGCCGAGGCCGGCGGTCGGGCCCGCGGTGGGGCGCAACACCTGCGGCCGGGTGCCGGCGGGCGGCCACTGGGACTCGTCGGTCCACCGGTTCGGCGCGTGCTCGATGCTGATCATCGGCTCGTGGTCGATGCCGTTGGGCACGTTCAGCAGCCACCGGTCCAGCCAGCGGTGCAGCGTGTCCACCCAGTCCGCGCGGCGCAGGTCGAACGGGTCGACGTGGCCCGCCAGGCTCAGCCAGGCCTTGCGCGGCACGTCGTACCTGGTCAGCGCCTGCCACCAGGTGCCGAACTGGAGCGGGTCGACGTTCTCGTCGCCGAAGCCCTGCACGTCGAACACGCTCGCCCGGATCTTGCTCGCGGTCAGGTTGAAGTCGAACTTCTGCCAGTACGGCGTGAAGTCGCCGCTGGCGATGATGTTGGTCTGCGTGTCCGCGGCCTCCGCGCCCGCGCACAGCTGTGCCGCGCGGGGGTTGTCCAGGGGGAACCCGGTCGGCGTGCCATCCGGCGCGTACGTCTTCTTCTGGTTCTCGTTGCCCCGGCCACAGCAGTCGAAGTACGGGCTCTGGTCCATGATCACCGGCACCCCCTGGCCGTGCGCGGCAGGCTCGGACGGCCGGATGATGTCGACCGCGACCCGGTCGGTGACACCGTCGGCGTCGAGGTCCATGCCGATGTGGAACCGGAACTTCCAGACCTGGTTGCCGGATTGCAACAATCAGCGCAAACCAGCCAAACGCCCAACCGCTGGATCGAGCAGTCCTGCCAGCGCCTCGCGTCAACTCGCCAGGCATCGATGAGCTGCGGATCGCGCAGAAGGGGACCACGCTTGGTCAGACCCCAGAGCCAGGGAGGAGGAGTACACACTCCCTTCCACTTCCAACATATATCGCACCGGGGGACTTGTGGCAAGACCCGGGTCGTGCCGCAGAATCACCGGTGTTCTGCGAGGGGGGCATGTGTCGACTCAGGGGTACGACGAGGAATTGCGGTCCGAACGCCGCTACGTGGCCGGGCTCTACACGCGGCTTGACGCCGAGCGCGCGCGAGTGAAGAGCGAGTACGACGCGGCGTTGCGGGGAACCGGCGGGACACCGGTGGAACGGGATGTCCAGGTGCGCGCGTCGGCCAGAGAGGTGAAGCGGCTGGGCATCGCGGACAACGGGCTGTGTTTCGGCCGGTTGGACACACTTTCGGGTGACCATTCGTACATCGGCCGGATCGGCCTTTTCGACGAGGAGAACGAGTACGAACCGGTGTTGTTGGATTGGCGGGCACCGGCGTCGCGCGCGTTCTACGTCGCCACCGCCGCGACACCGGAGAACATGCGCCGGCGCCGCCAGTTCCACACACGTGGGCGTCAGGTGGTCGATTTCACCGACGAGGTGCTCGGCCGCCCTGGTGGTGGCGAGCGAGGGGACGCTGCCCTGCTCGCGGCCGTCAACGCGCCGCGCGGTGACGGGATGCGCGACATCGTGGCGACGATCCAGGCGGAGCAGGACGAGATCATCCGGCTCGATCACCCTGGGGTGCTGGTGATCGAGGGTGGCCCCGGCACCGGGAAGACCGTGGTGGCGCTGCACCGCGTCGCGTACCTGCTCTACACCCAGCGGGAGCGGATGGAACGCCACGGGGTGCTCGTGGTCGGGCCCAACCCGGCGTTCCTGAACCACATCGGCCGCGTGCTGCCGTCGCTCGGTGAGTCCGACGTGGTGTTCGTCACCACCGGCGACCTCGTGCCCGGCCTGCGGGTCACCGCAGAGGACACCCCGACCGCGGCGCGGCTCAAGGGCTCGCTGAAGATCCTGGACGTGCTCGCGGCGGCCGTCGCCGACCGGCAGCGGCTGCCGGCGAGCCCGGTGCCGATCGACCTGGCGGACGTCACGGTGCGGATCGACGCCGAGACCGCGGAGTGGGCAAGGGACGAGGCACGCGCGAGCGGGCTGCCGCACAACGAGGCCCGCGCGGTGTTCACCGAGATCATCACGTACGTGCTCACCGAACGGGCGATAGCCCGGATCGGCCGCGGCTGGCTGACCAGGGCGGACCGCGAGGCATGGGAGGACCTGCGGTCGGACCTGCGCAGGGAGCTCGCGGACGACGACAGGTTCACCGCCGCGCTGGACGAACTCTGGCCGATACTGACGCCGGAAACTGTCTTGGCACCGCTGTACGCGTCCGCGGCACGGCTGCGCGCGGCAGGCGCCGACCCGGCGCTGCTGCGCGCCGACGGCCAGGCCTGGACGGTGTCGGACGTGCCGCTGCTCGACGAACTGGTCGACCTGCTCGGTCAGGACAAGGTGGCGGACAAGCCCGCAGAGCAGGCCGCCGAGCGGGAGCGGCAGGCCGAAGCCGAATACGCCGCCGGTGTGCTGGACATCATGAAGCTGGACCGTGAGGAGCTGGACGAGGACGTCCAGCTGGTCGCCGAGAACCTGCTCTACGCCGAGGACCTGAGCGACCGGTTCGTCGAGCTCGACACCCGCGAACTCGTCGAACGCGCCGCCGCGGACCGGGACTGGACCTACCGGCACGTCGTGGTCGACGAGGCCCAAGAACTGTCCGAAATGGACTGGCGGGTGCTGATGCGGCGCTGCCCCGGCCGATCCTTCACGGTGGTCGGCGATCTCGCCCAACGCCGGTCGGCGGCCGGTGCGACCTCGTGGGGCACCATGCTGGAGCCGTACGTGCCGGGCCGCTGGGTCTACCGGCCGCTGTCGGTGAACTACCGCACCCCGGCGGAGATCATGGCCGTGGCCGCCGCGCTGCTCGCCGAGTTCGCGCCAGGGGTCCAGCCACCGGACTCGGTCCGCGCGTGCGGCGTCCAGCCGTGGTCGAGGCGGGTCACCGAGGACGAACTGTCCACTGCCATCGAGGAATTCGTACGGGACGAAGCTGGCCGCGAGGGCACCAGCGTCGTGATCGGGCCACCCGGCGTGCCGGGCGCGGTGGTGCCGTCGCAGACGAAGGGACTCGAGTTCGACGCCGTACTGGTCGTGGCACCGGAACGTATCCTCGCCGACGGCCCACGCGGCGCGGCCGAACTCTACGTCGCCCTCACCCGCGCCACCCAACGCCTCGGCGTCCTGCACCATGGCCCGTTGCCGCGGGCCCTGACCGGACTCGCCGAAACCGGGACACCCGCCAAGGCCGGGAATCAACGACCGGCGTAGGGACCGTCAGCGTGTGCGGCACGCCGTGCCAGGATCGTGCCATGGCGGCCATCACCGGCGAGGTCGTGGTCATTCTGACCGTGACCGACGTCGAGCGCAGCGCGGCCTGGTACGCCCGGCTGCTCGGCATGCGGGAGTCTGGACGCTACGTCGACCCGGACGGCCGGGTCGGCCAGGTGTGCCTCACCGAGCCACACTGTGGCCTGCAAATCTGCCTGGTCGGCCACGATGCCGGCGCGCCGTTCGACGAGCACCGCGCCGGACTCGACCACCTCGAGTTCCTCGTCCCGGACCGAGTCGACCTGGACGACTGGGCCGCACGCCTGGACGCGCTCGGCATCGACCACTCCGGTGTGAAACAACCGGCTTACGGACGCAATGCGATGATCACGTTCCGGGATCCGGACAACGTCCAGCTCGAGTTCTTCTGGACAGCGCCGCGATCGTGATGCGCGTCAGAGTGGTGTGGTCGGGGTCAGTTGGCGTTGGTCCATGGCTCTGCGAATGTCGAGCTTGCTCATGGCAGGTGGCGCGATGGTGACGGATCTGGTCACCAGTTCTGTGTAGGTGTCCTGTTTCAGGCGGGTCAGTAGGGCTTGTGCTGAGTTCTTCAGCGCTCCGGTGATTCCGCCGAGGGCAAGGCCCGCGACCGCGGAGATTCCGCTCAGTGTCTTTGCCAGGTCGTTGGCGCCGCCGACGGTGAGCAGTATCAGGAAGGCGGCCAGGAAGCCGAGGCCCAGGATCGTGGTGGCTATCTGGGGCCAGAACTGTCGGACGGCCTGGCCGAACGTCCGGTAGTTCCGGAGGGCGTCGTAGGGCTTGATCAGGGTGGTGGAGTCCTGGCCCAGGACGATCAACTCGTACCAGCGGCGGGTTTGGTTTCGCAGCGCTTCCTGTGCCTTGCTCTTGTCCGGCTGGTTGCTGTTGGCGAAGTTCTTCCAGATTTCGATCGAGCCGGCCACGGCGGGGGCTGTGTAGGTGTTCATGTAGGCCGACAGTCGTCCGATCAGGCGGGACAGTTCCTTGCAGCGTGGCTCGCCGAGCAGGAACGTCCAGCCCTGCGTGCCGGTGGTCTGTGTCGGGTCCAGTGCCCAGTAGGTCTCGGCGAGGCCGCGGCCGAGCTGGTAGCCGCATGCCTGGAGTTCCGAGATGGCCGTCAGCTCGTCCTGCGCGTGGGCGTCCAGGTCCCACAGCAGGTCCGCGACAGCCGTCCATTGTGGAGCTGGTCCGGCCGGGGGATTCTTCTGTGCTCTGGTCTTCGCCAGTTGTTGGGCGTTCTGGTCGATGCGGTCGCCGTAGCTGCCGCCCTGGCCGTCGTCGTCGACGCCGAGGTCCATTGCCAGTGCTGCCAGCACACCTTGCGCTTCTATCCGGCGTTCGGTCGCGGTGCGTTCGATGCGCAGTGGCAGGGCGTTGTGGTCGCCGCCGGGCATTGTCTCCGCGGCGCCCGTCGGTCCGTTCGGCCGGTTCCGGCCGCGTACCTCCGCGACATGCCAGCCGAGGCGGAACGCGTTGAGCACCTGCTTCGAGTCATACGGTAGAGCCACGGGTTCCCCAGGTTGTCACGGCACATCGGTCAGGTGGGTGCAGGCCAGTCCGAAGAACCAGCCGGGCGGGTTGTGCTGGATCAACGCCGTCGGCCGGCCGTCGGCGCACTGGTGTGCCGCGTCGCTCACCGCCTGGCGCCAGGACGGGCCGGTCAGCTGGCCCGCGCCGAGCAGGAGCTGACCCGCGATGGACGCGCCGATCACGGCGGGCACCGCGAGCCGGACCGCCGTACGCAGGTAGCCGCGGCCGGCCAGCGCGTCGAGGCCCGCGGACACCGAGGTGAGCAGGAACAGGCAGGGCGCGATGCTGTAACGCTGGCCCAACGCCACCACCCCGGGCTGGTCGACCTCCAGGGCGGGCGACCAGTTGACGATCAGCTCGATCGCGGTCAGCGACACGCACGCCACCAGGCCGGCCATGGCGAGGAACCGCCCGGCCGAGCTGCCACGCACGATCGCGACCCCGGTCAGCGCCAGCGCGCCGGCCAGCGCCACCAGCGCGGGCGCGTAGCCGAACCACTGGTACAGCCACGACACCGGGTCGGGACCGCTGAACATCACCAGCGGCACGCGCATCAGCCCGGCCAGCACACCCTGCCGAGGGTCGATGGGCTGCGTGGAATAGGCCACCCGGTTCGCGTTGACCAACGCCGTGATCTGGGCGGCGGCACCGATCCCGAAACCGATGGCGGGCAGCCGGTCGCGCCACCGTGGCAACGTCAGCCGCGCGACCGCGATCGGCGCGAGGCCGAGCACCAGCGGATCGCTGGCCGCCGCCAGCAGCAGCACCACCGCTGCCAGCGCGTACTGCCACCGCCGCGTCGGCCGCCACAGCAACGCCCAGAACGCCCCGTACAGCAGGAACCAGTGCAGGTTGGCCAGGTTGTCCAGGGTTTCCACGTTCCCGGCCGGGAGCAGCACGACGGCCGACGCCAGCCCGAGCCTGATCCACCCGGTTCGGATGTGGCTGCCGGACGCGGCGAAGACGAGCACCGCGATGGCCGCGCGCACCGCCGCGGCCAGCACCGCGAGGCCGACCGACGCCAGGGGCAGCGGCAGCAGCGCGGCGAGCTGGGCGCACAGCCGGGGCACCAGATGCAGGTAGCCGGCGTACGGCGTGACCAGGTTCGTGCGCACCGGCTGGGCAAGGGCGTCGACCAGGAACCGGGCGCCGTCCTCGGCCCAGACGTGCGTCAGGTGCGACCGGCCGGCCGGGATGAACAGCAGGTAGCACAGCGCGGCCACGAAACCGGCCGTGTAGCCGAGCGACCGCCACAGCGACAGGCCGGCGGACGACTCGCCGGTCGAATCCGAATCGGTGGCGGTCGGCGGAAACAGTGTCCCCACCCGTATCGCCGTTCTGGACAGCACATGCACCGCCGAATCCGCCATTCCGCCGCAAAAGTGGAGTCACTGTAACGGGCGGCCCGGTGGCCGGGTCAGCAGGCAGCGGATTCGGTCCGTCGGCGTGTCCAATTTATTGCGCGTGTCAGCCGAGACTGGCGGCCTGCGTGGGGGTCGGGACGTTGGCCGGTTCGGTCGCGGGTGCCTTGTCGCGGCCCGCGATGCCGACCAGCGCGGTGGCCGCGGTGATCACGCCGAGGAACAGCCAGGCGGCCGGATAGCCGCTGTGCGGCACGATCCGGCCGAAGATCGCCGGCACGGTGAAGCCGCCGACCGCGGTGATGGTCAGCATCAGCCCGATCGCGGTGCCGATGTTCTCGTGCCGGATCCTGGCGACCCTGGCCGGTACGGAGGACCACGCGGCGAAGGCGAAGATCTCCAGCGCGCCGAAGAGAATCGCGATCACCCACAGCATCCCGACCGGCACCACCGGGATCAGCGCGAGCCCGACGCCCATCAGCAGCAGCGGCGCGATCACCACCGCCCTGGTGGCCTGCCACCTGTCGGTCACCGCACCGCCGATCAGGCTGCCGGGAATGCCGGCGAGCCCGATCGTCGCGCCGAGCAGGCTGGCCCACCCGGTCGGCAGGTGACGGACCGCGACGGCGTAGCCGGCCAGCAGTTGGGACGCGGTGAAATACGCGCCGTACGCGCCGAGCAGCGCCACCCCGTAGATCCACAGCTGCCGGTTGGCCAGGCTTTCCCGCAGGCCGGCCACTGTGATGGCGACCCCGCCCAGGGTGCGGGCGTGCGCGGGCGTGTGAAAGGCCAGCGCGGTGACCGCGGCGACCACCAGGCCGAGCGCCCCGCCGATGGGCAGCGCGGTGCGCCAGCCGACGGCCGCGTCCAGGTAGCTCCACAGGTACAGGCCGATCGCGGCGCCGACGCTGAACGCCGCGCCACCGGCCACGCCGAGCGCGAGGGTGGTCTCGCGGTGCTCGAACCAGACGCTGACCGCGCCGAACGCGACCGCGATGAAGATCGAGGCGCCGACACCGGCGACCACCCGGACGGTCGCGAGTTCCAGGTAGTTCTGGCAGAGGCCGGAGGCGATCCCGGCCAGGCCCTCCAACGTCAGTCCGATGACCAGGGTTCGCTTCATCCCGATGCGGGTCGCCAGCATGCCGCCGGGTACGTGCGCGATGCCGTAGCCGAGCAGGAACAGCGAGATCAGAAAGGCGGTCCGCGAAATGTTGGTGTGGAAGTCGGCGGTGATCGTGGGAAACGCGGGGGCGATGTCGAACCAGTTCAGGGTCATCACCACGAAGCCCAGGCTCAGCAGGGCGAGCATCTTCCAGCGGGCGGCGTAAGGGTCGGCAGGTCTGGGGGACAGGGCCATGTCGAGTCCTTTCACGAGCGCACTCGCCCGCGCGACATCGGGCGGCCGCGGCGGACTGTAGGTCCGGCCAAGGCTACCGAGAACCCACATCCGGTGAACCGTTTTTACACAGTGGCATCATTCGCATCAATATGCGGATGTCGGGTCGACGCGGAGGAGCTCGTGAAACTGAGCCGGATCGATCTGAATCTGTTGGTGGCGCTGGACGCGTTGCTCGCCGAGCGGAGCGTCACCCTGGCCGCCAGGCGGTTGTCGATCGGCCAGCCCGCGATGAGCGCTGCGCTTGGCCGGTTGCGCCGGCTGTTCGACGACCCGCTGCTGGTTCGGCGTGGCGCCGGGCTCGCGTCGACACCGCTGGCCGACTCGCTGGTCGATCCGGTCCGGGAGTGCCTTGCCTCGATCGAGTCGATCGTGTCCGTGCGCGCGGCGTTCCAGCCGGATCGGGACGAACGCCGCTTCACGGTCGTCGGCAGCGACTACGTCCTGTTCGTCCTGATGCGGTCGCTGTTCGCGGAGTTGGCCGTGGAAGCGCCGGGAGTGCGCATCCACCTGGCCCCTGCCCACCTCGACCAGTTGGCGGAGTTGCGGGCCGGCCGGACCGACCTGTTGATCCTGCCGACGGAGATCGCCGCGGGCCTCGGTGCCCGCTTTCCGCATCAGCCGCTGTTCACCGACCGGCACGTGTGCGCGGTGGGCGCCGACAACCCGGACGTCGGTGAGACGATCAGCGTCCAGCAGTTCAGCACCATGCCCTACCTCGCCTACCAGGCGGGCGCGCCGTACTCGCTGGTCGAGTCGCAGCTGGACATCCTGGAGATACCCCGCAGAACGGAGGTGACCACCGAGACCTTCGTGCTCGCCCCGTTCATGCTCGCCGGCACCCGCCTGGTCACCCTGCTCTACGAGCGGCTCGGCCGGCAGGTCGCCACGCAGGCGGGGATCCGGCTGCTGGAGTCACCGGTTGAACTGCCGCCGATCACCGAGGCCATGTACTGGGATCCACGCAACACCGAGGACGCGGGCCACCGCTGGCTGCGGGAGCGAATCCGCGCGCACGCCGGACGGATCTGAGGCGGCATCGACGGGATCGATGCGTGCCATCACAATGAGCCACTTTCGCGGTGCGCCACCGAGGAATTAACGTCGTGGTAACGGTTCTCCACAGGAGGAGCTCGGATGAAGTGGTGCACCCACCGTTCCGCGGACGGCGGCACGCAGCCAGGCCTGGTGGTGGACGGCCGGATCCACCTGCTGCCCGGTGACCAACAGCTGATCGACCTTCTCGCCGTGCCGGACGGTCTGGCGGCGGCCGCCGATCGAGCCCGACGGGAGCCCGTCGAGGTGGTGGCGCTGGATTCGGGGCGGCTGCTCGCGCCGATACCCACGCCACCGTCCATTCGCGACTTCATGGCCTTCGAGGCGCACGTGGCGACCTCCGCCGCCGCGCTCGGCCAGACGATGAACCCGGACTGGTACGAGCTGCCGGTCTTCTACTTCAGCAATCCGGCCGCGGTGCACGCGCCAACCGCCGACGTCCGGATCTCACCCGGCAGCACCGCTTTCGACTACGAACTGGAGATCGCGGTGGTGGTCGGCACCGGCGGCGCGGATCTCGACCCGGACACCGCGGCCGACCACATCGCGGGCTACGTGCTGATGTGCGACTGGAGTGCCCGCGATCTGCAGGCCCGCGAAATGCGCCAGGCGCTGGGACCGGTCAAGGGCAAGGACTCCGCCACCAGTTTCGGCCCGTTCCTGGTCACGCCGGACGAACTGGCCGCCCGCCGCCGCGGCACGGCCCACGACATCGGCATGCGGGCATATCGCAACGGCGAGCTCTACAGCAGCGGGAACCTCAGCGACCTGTACTGGTCGTTCGGTCAGATGCTCGCCTACGCGTCCAGGGGCACCCGGCTGGTGCCCGGCGACATCGTCGGCAGCGGCACGGTGGGCACCGGCTGCATCCTGGAACTGTCCAGGGTGCACGGCGACGAGGCCTATCCTTATCTCGCGGCGGGGGACAAGGTGCGCCTGGAGGCCGACGAACTCGGTGCCATCGAGGCCACCATTCGCCCCGCCGCCGAACCCATCCCACTGCGGAAGTCGTAATCGGCGATGAGCTCAGGACATCCGGACGAGCCGCTGCCGCCGGGCGAAGCGGTCGAGGTCAGCGACGGCATCTTCGCCTACATCCAGCCCGACGGCAGCTGGTGGATCAACAACACCGCGTTCCTGGTCGGCAGCCAGGGCGTGGTCAGCATCGATGCCTGCGCCACGGAGCGACGCACCCGCGACTACCTGGCCGCCATCGCCGCGATCACACCGCGACCGGTCCGCGCCCTGATCAACACCCACCACCACGGCGACCACACCTTCGGCAACTACCTGTTCGACACCGCCGCGGTCATCGCCCACGACAACGTCCGCGCGGAGCTCCTGGCCTTCGGACGACCCCGCTCCGCGCCGGTCTGGACCGAGACCGACTGGGGCGACGTGCGCCTTGAACCCCCATTCGTCACCTACGCCGACGAGATCACCGTGCACTCCGACGATCTCGCCTGCCGGGTGACCTACGCGGGCCGACCGGCGCACACCACGAACGACTCGTACGTCTGGATTCCGGACCGGAGCGTGCTGATCGCGGGCGACCTGGT
Source organism: Candidatus Melainabacteria bacterium (assembly GCA_963702275.1). Lineage (GTDB taxonomy): Bacteria > Actinomycetota > Actinomycetes > Mycobacteriales > Pseudonocardiaceae > DATEPR01. The sequence goes on along the minus strand of CAVPCF010000115.1, from coordinate 11,586 downwards.
CTTCAACGGCGGCACGCCGTTCCTGCTGATGGGCTCGATCAGTGGTGCGATCGCGGTACTCGAGGAGCGGATCAAGCCACTCGGCGCGCGGACCATCGTGCCCGGTCACGGCCCGGTCTGCGGCCCCGAGGTCGTCGACGACGTCCTTGGCTACCTCAGTTACGTGCAACACATCGCCGCGCAGGCACACGCCGCAGGCCTGCGGCCGCTGGCGGCCGCCCGCGAATTCGGCGCGGGCCCGTACGCGGACCTGCTCGACCCGGAACGGCTGGTCGGCAACCTGCACCGGGCCTATGCCGAACTGGACGGCGCAGCGCCCGGCGCCCCCATCGACGTCGCCGCCGCACTCGCGGACATGGTCGCGTTCAACGGCGGCAGGCGGCTGACCTGCCTCGCGTAGCAGTCGCTCGCGCTTCGTGATGTCGATCTGGCGCCGACCGCCGGGGCCCTCCATGCTGAGCTCCGTGGACCGTGATCTGAACGCGTTAGCCGACGCCTACGGCGTGGCCATCCGGTACGAGGACGCCGACCACCGCGAGGTCGTGGTGGCCGACGATGTCGTCGTCGCGGTGCTGGCCCAGTTCGATGTCGACGCCTCGACACCCGCGTCGATCCGCCGCGAGTTGGCGGCCGTTCGGGCACGTTCCGGGGGCACCGCGCTGCCGCCGACACTGGTCCTGCGGGTCGGTACCGGATACCAGCTGTCCGGTCCTGCCGTGATCCGGCTGGAGGACGGCACCGAGCGGACTGCCCAGACCGCGGTACCGACCGACCTGCCACTGGGCTGGCACCGGCTGGTCACCGCCGACCAGGACGTGGTGCTCATCGTCGTGCCCGACCGCATGCCGACCGTGCCACCCGCCTGGGGCTGGATGCTCCAGCTCTACGGGCTGCGGTCGGCGGGTTCCTGGGCCATGGGTGACTTCGCCGACCTGGCCGAACTGGCCGGCCGCTCCGCGACGGAGCTGGGCACCGGTGTGCTGCTGGTCAATCCGGTGCAGGCGATCGGCCTTGCCCATCCCATCCAGCGGTCGCCGTACTCGCCGATCAGCAGGCGTTTCGTCAACCCGATCTACCTCAGCGTGACCGCCACGCCCGCGTTCGAGCGGGCCGACGAGCGGACCCGCGCCGAGGTGCTCGCGCTGCGCCCGGACGACTCGGCCGACCTGGTCGACTACGACGCCGTCTGGGACGCCAAGCTGGCCGCCCTGCGACTGCTGCGGCCCTACGACCCGGGACCCGGGGACCTGGCCGACGACCCCGCGTTGCGGGACTTCGCCACGTTCTGCGCACTGGAAGAACTGCACGGCGCGGACTGGCGGACCTGGCCCGAAGCACTCCAGGACCCGAACAGCGCCGAGGTCGCAGCGGCCCGGGTCGACCTGGCCGAGCGGATCGCCTTCTACGGCTGGCTGCAGCACCTGTGCCACGACCAACTGGCCACCGCCCGGCGGGCCGTGCGGGACGCCGGCATGGCCGTCGGCATCGTGCACGACCTGCCGGTGGGCGTGCACCCTGGCGGCGCGGACACCTGGGCGCTGCGGCACGCGTTCGCGGCCGGCGTCCGGGTCGGCGCGCCGCCGGACGACTTCAACCAGCTGGGACAGGACTGGAACCTGCCGCCGTGGCGCCCGGACCGGCTGGCCGAGCTGGGCTACGCCCCGTTCCGGGACATGCTGCGCGGCGTGCTCGAGCACGCCGACGGCATCCGGATCGACCACGTGGCCGGACTGTGGCGGCTGTGGTGGATCCCACCAGGCTTCCCGCCGAAGAAGGGCACCTACGTGCACTACGACGCCGACGCGATGCTCGGCGTGCTGACGCTGGAGGCGCACCGCGCCAACGCGATCGTGGTCGGCGAGGACCTGGGCACGGTCGAACCCGTGGTCACCAAGACGATGCACGAGCGCGGGCTGCTCAGCTCGGCGGTGCTGTGGTTCCAGCGTGACTACGACCTGCCGGACCACCCGTTCGTGTTGCCGCCGAAGTGGGCGCGCGAGGCGATGGCCAGCATCTCAACACACGACCTGCCGACGGTGTCCGGCTGGCTGGCCGCCGAGCACGTCCGGTTGCGCGCGGAACTGGGCCTGCTGGACGACTCCGCGGAAGCGGAGTACGCCACGGCAGCGGCCGACCGGGACGCCGTGGTGGCACTGCTGCGCAAGTCGGGGATACCCACCGACGACCTCGTGGTCGCCCTGCACGCGCTGCTGGCGTCCGCCGCGTCACGGCTGGTGCTGACCTCGTTGCCGGACGTGCTCGGCGTGATCCGGCAGCCCAACCTGCCCGGCACGCTGGACGAGTACCCGAACTGGCGGATCCGGCTGCCGGTCACGGTGGCCGAGTTCTTCGCCGACCAGCACGTACGGGCCGTGGTGGCGCCGTTGCGGGCGGCCCGTCCGCCGGTCGGCCGACACGCCGACGGGGGCGGCGAGCCAGGTCACGGTGCAGGGCGGCAGGCGCACCACTAAGTTTGGTAGCTCACGCCGCCGCCGGTCCGGGGCGGCCGAGCAACCGCCCGAGGAGTACACGTGCCGCCATGGCCGGGAGCGCCTTATCCGTTGGGCGCCACCTACGACGGCGTCGGCACCAATTTCGCCCTTTTCTCCGAAGTCGCCGACTATGTCGAACTGTGCCTCGTGGACGAAGACGGCAACGAGAAGCGTGAGCGGCTGCCCGAAATGGACGGTTTCGTGCACCACGGCTACCTGCTCGGCGTCGGCCCCGGCCAGCGCTACGGGTACCGCGTGCACGGACCGTACGATCCGGCGAAGGGGCAGCGCTGCAACCCGAACAAGCTGCTGATCGACCCGTACGCCAAGGCGATCTCCCGCGGCGTGCGCTGGGACCAGTCGCTGTTCGGCTACAACTTCGGCGCGCCGGGCGAGCGCAACGACGACGACTCCGCCGAGTTCGTGCCGTTCTCGATCGTGGTGAGCCCGTTCTTCGACTGGGCCAACGACCGCCCGCCAAGAACGCCCTACAACGAGACGGTGATCTACGAGGCGCACGTCAGAGGCCTGACGATCAGCCATCCCGAGGTGCCGGAGGGAATGCGCGGCACCTACGCGGGCCTGGCGCACCCGGTGATCATCGAGCACCTCAAGGAACTGGGCGTGACCGCCATCGAGCTGATGCCGGTGCACCAGTTCGTCACCGACCACCGCCTCGCAGAGCGTGGCCTGCGCAACTACTGGGGCTACAACACGATCGGGTACTTCGCCCCGCAGGACACCTATTCGGCGATCTCGGTGCAGGCAGGCCAGGTGCAGGAGTTCAAGGGCATGGTGCGTGCCCTGCACGACGCGGACATCGAGGTCATTCTCGACGTCGTCTACAACCACACCGCGGAGGGCAACCACCTCGGGCCGACCCTGTCCATGCGCGGCATCGACAACGAGGCGTACTACCGGCTGGCCGAGGAGGACCCGAGGTACTACGTGGACTACACCGGCACCGGCAACTCGATGAACGTGCGCAGCCCGCACACCCTCCAGCTGATCATGGACTCGCTGCGCTACTGGGTGACGGAGATGCACGTCGACGGCTTCCGGTTCGACCTGGCCGCCGCGCTCGCCCGTGAGTTCTACGACGTGGACCGGCTGGCCACGTTCTTCGACCTGGTCCAGCAGGACCCGGTGGTGAGCCAGGTCAAGCTGATCGCGGAGCCGTGGGACGTCGGCCCCGGCGGCTACCAGGTCGGCAACTTCCCACCACTGTGGACGGAGTGGAACGGCAAGTTCCGGGACACCGTGCGCGACTTCTGGCGGGGCCAGCCCGCGACGCTCGGCGAGTTCGCGTCGCGGATCACCGGTTCGTCCGATCTGTACCACCACGACGGCAGGCGCCCGTACGCGTCGGTCAACTTCGTCACCGCACACGACGGCTTCACCCTCAGCGACCTGGTGTCCTACAACAGCAAGCACAACCAGGCCAACGGCGAGGACGGCCAGGACGGCGCCGACGACAACCGGTCGTGGAACTGCGGGGTCGAGGGACCGACCGAGGACCCGGTGATCAACACGCTGCGGGCACGCCAGCGGCGCAACCTGCTGGCCACCCTGCTGCTGTCGCAGGGCGTCCCGATGCTGCTGCACGGCGACGAGCTGGGCCGCACGCAACGCGGCAACAACAACGCCTACTGCCAGGACAACGTGGTGTCCTGGATGGACTGGTCGGCATCGAAGGAGGACCGGCGGCTGCTGGAGTTCACCTCCGCGCTGACCCGGTTCCGCAAGGCGCACCCGGTGTTCCGCCGCCGCCGGTTCTTCGCCGGCACGCCGGTCAGCCACGACGACGAATTGGGCGACATCGCCTGGTTCACGCCGTCCGGCGAGAAAATGACAGGGCAGAACTGGAACGACGGGTTCGGCAGGGCGATAATGGTCTTCCTCAACGGCGAGGGCATTCCCGACCTGGACCAGCGCGGCATGCGCGTGCTGGACAATTCGTTCCTGATGGCATTCAACGCGCATTACGAGGACATCGACATGACCTTGCCCGACCAGGACTACGGTGACGGCTGGCGGGTGGTCGTGGACACCACGACCGGCGAGGTGGTCGGCGAGACCACCACGAGGGACACCGAGGCGCGCGTGATCACGGCGGGCGGGCCGCTGCTGGTCACCGCCCGCTCGCTGATGGTTCTCGAACGAGTGGAGCCTGTGGAGGCGGGATAGTGCCCAGCTCGACCTACCGTTTGCAGCTACGCCCAGAATTCGATTTCGCCGCCGCGGCGGACCTGGCCGACTACCTGCACCGGTTGGGGGTCGGCGCGGTGTACGCATCGCCGATGCTGGACGCCGTCCCCGGCTCGACGCACGGCTACGACGTGGTGGACCCGACGCGCGCCCGGCCCGAGCTCGGCGGTGAGCCGGGCCGGCAGGCACTGTCCGCGCGGCTGCGCGAGATCGGTCTCGACCTTGTGGTGGACATCGTGCCCAACCACGTGTCCGTGGTGAGCCCGGCCAACCCGTGGTGGACCGACGTGCTCAGACACGGCAAGGATTCCCGTTATGCCGGGTACTTCGACATCGACTGGTCCAGGGAGCGACTGCTGCTGCCGGTCCTCGGGTCGGCCGACGACGTGGCGAAGCTGACCGTCGACGGCGACGAACTGCGCTACTTCGACCACCGGTTCCCGACCGCCCCCGGCACCGCGACCGGCACCGCGCAACAGGTGCACGACCGGCAGCACTACGAGCTGGTCGACTGGCGGCGCGGCAACGCCGAGCTGAACTACCGGCGGTTCTTCGACATCACCACGCTGGCTGCCGTGCGGGTCGAGGACGAGGAGGTCTTCGACGCCGTGCACGGCGAGGTGCTGCGCTGGGTCGCCGACGGCGACGTCGCGGGCCTGCGGGTGGACCACCCGGACGGCCTCGCCGATCCCGGCGGCTACGCGCGGCGGTTGCGGGCCGGCGCGCCCGATGCGTGGCTGGTCGTGGAGAAGATCCTGCAACCGGGGGAGGACCTGCCGGTGAGCTGGCCGGTGGCCGGCACGACCGGCTACGACGCGCTCCGCGAGCTCAGCGGGGTGTTCGTCGACCCGGACGGCGAACGCAAGCTCACCGAGCTAGCTAGCCGGCTCGGCGTTGCCACGGATTTCCGTGCCGCGCAAGAAGACGCGGCCCGGCTGGTGGCCGACACCATCCTGGTCGCCGAGATCCGGCGGATCGCCGCGCTCCTCGATGGCGTCGAACGCGACACGGCCCGGGCCGCCGTGGCCGAACTGCTGGTCGCCTTCGGCGTCTACCGGTCCTATCTGCCCGAACACGGCGCCCACTGGGCCGCGGCGCTCGATAAGGCGGAGCGTGCTCGGCCCGATCTGGCGCCGGTGCTGGCCGCGATCGACCGCTGGGTCCGCGCCGATCCGCACGGCGAGCTGGCGACCCGCATCCAGCAGACGTCCGGCATGATCATGGGCAAGGGCACCGAGGACACCGCGTTCTACCGGTACACCCGCTTCGTCGCGCTGAACGAGGTCGGCGGCGCGCCGGACCGCTTCGGTGTCGACGTGGCCGAGTTCCACCGCGCCGCCGCCGCACGGGCGGCCGGCAGTCCCGCGACCATGACCGCACTGTCCACTCACGACACCAAGCGGTCCGAGGACGTCCGCGCCCGCTTGGCCGTGCTGGCCGAACTGCCCGGCGAGTTCGCCGACGCGGTACTGCGCTGGTCCGCCCGATACCCGATCGACGAGCCTGCCCTGAACCTGCTTGCCTGGCAGACACTGGTGGGCGCGTGGCCGATCAGCGCGCCGCGGCTGGCCGACTACCTGCTGAAGGCGGCAAGGGAGGCCAAGGTCCGGACCACCTGGGTCGACGGCGACGAAGCCTTCGAGCACGCCGTGACGGCCTGGCCGGACCAGGTGCTGGCGGACGCGGACCTCATGGCGGACGTCGGCCGGTTCGCCGACCGGCTCGCGCCGCCGGGCTGGTCCAACGCGCTCGGCCAGAAACTGCTGCACCTCGCCGGACCCGGCGTGCCGGACGTCTACCAGGGCAGCGAACTGTGGGACCTGTCCCTGGTCGATCCGGACAACCGGCGAGCCGTGGACTACCCGGTACGCCGGGAATTGCTGGATCGGGTGGCCAGTGGCTGGCTGCCCGACCTGGACGACACCGGCGCCGCCAAGCTGCTCGTGGTGCACCGGACGCTGACCCTGCGCCGCGACCGTCCCGAGTTGTTCCAGGGATACCTGCCGCTGACGGCAGAAGGACCCGCGGCACGGCATGTGATCGCGTTCGCCCGGTCAAACCTTGTCGCGGTCGCGACGCGGCTGCCGGTGCGGCTCGCGGCCGACGGCGGCTGGCGGGACACCGTGCTGCCGCTGCCCGCGGGCGACTGGACGGACGTGCTCACCGGCCGTCCGCTCGCCGACGACGTGCCGGCGCTCGGCGAGATGCTGGACCGCTACCCCGTGGCGCTGCTGGCGCGCCGATGAGATTCCGCGTGTGGGCACCAGGACAGCCCACGGTTCGGGTCCGGGTCGACGGCGTGGACCACGAGATGACCAGCGCCGACGGCGGCTGGTGGTGGGCCGACGCCGACGGCACCGACTACGCCTTCCTGCTGGGGGACGACGACACGCCGCTCCCTGACCCGCGCTCGGTATGGCAGCCCGACGGCGTGCTCGGGCCCTCCCGGGTCTACGACCACGGGGCCTTCTGCTGGACCGACGACGCATGGACCGGTCGACCGCTGCCCGGCGGTGTGCTCTACGAACTGCACATCGGCACGTTCACGCCCGGCGGCACGTTCGACTCGGCCGTCGAGCGGCTGGACCACCTGGTGGACCTCGGGATCACGCACGTCGAGGTGATGCCGGTGAACTCGTTCGACGGCACGGCCGGCTGGGGTTACGACGGCGTGCTGTGGGGTGCCGTGCACGAGCCCTACGGCGGCCCCGATGGGTTCAAGCGGTTCGTGGACGCCTGCCACGCGCGCGGTCTCGCCGTCGTGCTCGACGTGGTCTACAACCACCTAGGCCCGTCCGGCGCCGATCTCCCCAGGTTCGGCCCGTACTTCGCGGGCCAGAGCGACTGGGGCCCGGCGCTGAACCTGGACGGCCCCGACTCCGACGAGGTCCGCAGATACGCGCTGGACAACGCGCTGAGCTGGCTGCGTGACTTCCACGTCGACGGCCTGCGGCTGGACGCCGTGCACGCCCTGACCGACCGGCGTGCCCGGCACATCCTGGAGGAGCTGTCGTCCAAAGTAGACGCACTGTCCGCCGCGCTGCGCCGCCCGCTGACCCTGATCGCCGAGTCCGACCGCAACGACCCGGCGCTGGTGACCCGCCGTGAGGCCGGCGGCCTCGGCGTGCACGCCCAGTGGAGCGACGACCTGCACCACTGCCTGCACGTGACGCTGACCGGCGAGACCAGCGGCTACTACGCGGACTTCGCCGCGCCCGGCGCGCTGGCCCGCACGCTGCGCGAGGTGTTCTTCCACGCCGGCACGTGGTCGTCGTTCCGTGGCCGGACCCACGGCCGGCCGGTCGACACGCAGAAGCTGCCCGGCCACCGGTTCGTGATCTATCTGCAGAACCATGACCAGATCGGCAACCGCGCGGTCGGTGACCGGCTGTCCGCCACCGTGTCGCCGGGGCTGCTCGCGTGCGGCGCGGCGGTCGTGTTGTGCTCGCCGTACACGCCGATGGTCTTCATGGGCGAGGAGTGGGCGGCGGGTACGCCGTGGCAGTTCTTCGCGTCCTTCCCCGATCCCGTCCTGGCCGAAGCCGTGCGCACCGGACGGCGGGCCGAGTTCGGGCGGCACGGCTGGGGCGCGGCCGACGTGCCCGATCCCGTGGACCCGGCCACCGTGGCGCGGTCCCGGCTGGACTGGTCCGAGCTCGACCGGCCCGCCCATCGCGAGATGCTGACGCTCTACCGCCGACTGATCGCGCTGCGCCGCGCCCGGCCGGAACTGGCCGACCCGGGACTCGCCGGCCTGCGGGTGGACGCGGCCGACGCCTGGCTTGTCCTGCACCGAGGATCGACGCGCCTTGCCTGCAATTTCGGTGACACCGCGGCACGGGTGCCGTTGGGCGGCGCGGCGGCCGAAACGCTGCTGGCCTGGGGTGACGTGGTCGTGGCAGGCGAGGAGGCACTGCTGCCACCCGCGTCGTTCGTGCTCGTCTCGGCCGGTGCCGCCGACTCTTCCTGATCGAGAAAGTATCGTGGTGGGATGGCCCTGGTACCGGCGATCGGCACTCCCGTTCTCGCCGGGCGCCCGTTTCCGCTCGGCGCGCACACCGAGGCGGGCGGTGTCCGGTTCGCCGTGGCGTCCACGGTGGCCGCCGCGGTCGAGGTGTGTCTGATCAGTGAGGACGGCACGGAACGACGGATCGAGCTGACCGAGCAGACGTTCGGCGTGTGGCACGGTCTCGTGCCCGGCGTGACCAGCGGCCAGCGCTACGGCTACCGGGTGTACGGACCCTACGACCCGGCCTACGGGCTGCGCTGCAACCCCGCGAAACTGCTCGTCGACCCGTACGCGACCCGGATCACCGGCACCGTGACGGATCTGGACGCCGCGCTGGGCTACGTCGGCGACCCGATGCACGGGCCCCCGTCGGTGGTCGACTCGTTCGGCGCCGTCCCGCTGTCGGTGGTCAGCTCGCCCGGCGGCCCGCACACGGGAGCCCGGCCGGAGGTGCCGTTCGAGGAGACGGTCATCTACGAACTGCACGTGCGGGGCTTCACCCGCCGGCACCCCGACATTCCCGCTGCCGTGCGCGGCACCTACCTGGGCCTTGCGCATCCCGCCGCCGTCGAACACCTGGTGCGCCTCGGCGTGACCACGGTCGAGCTGTTGCCGGTGCACTCGTTCGCCGACGAGCCCGCCCTGATCCGCGCCGGCCGCCACAACTACTGGGGTTACTCGCCGTTGGGCTATCTCGCGCCGCACGCCGGCTACGCCAGCGAACCGGGCCGGGAGATCGAGGAGTTCCGCACGATGGTGGCGGCGCTGCACGCGGCCGGCATCGAGGTGATCCTGGACGTGGTGTTCAACCACACGTGCGAGGGCGGCCCGGCCGGGCCGACGCTCAGTTTCCGCGGCCTTGACGCCACGGCCTACTACCTGCACACCGCGCGCGGTCACAAGCTGGACCTCACCGGCTGCGGCAACACCCTCAACGCAGGCTCGCCAACGGTGGTGCGGCTGGTCACTGACTCCCTGCGCTACTGGACAACGGAACTCGGCGTGGACGGCTTCCGCTTCGACCTGGCCAGCACACTCGGCCGGCCGCGTGGCGGCACGTTCGACCGCGACTCGGCGATGCTGACCGCGATCACCACCGACCCGGTCCTGTCGCGCTGCAAGCTGATCGCCGAACCATGGGACGCCACCGGCGACGGCTACCGGGTGGGCGAGTTCGGCGCGCAGTGGGCGGAGTGGAACGGCAGATATCGGGACACGATCCGCGATTTCTGGCGCGGCGCGACCGGCATCCGCGACCTGGCCTACCGGCTGTCGGGCTCGTCGGACCTGTACGACCACAACCTGCGCCGCCCATGGCAGTCGATCAACTTCGTCACCGCCCACGACGGCTTCACCCTAAGAGACTTGGTTTCCTACGACCACAAGCACAACGAGGCCAACGGCGAGGAAAACCGCGACGGCACGGATGACAACCGCTCGGCCAACAACGGAGTAGAAGGCGACACCACCCAGCCGGACGTGCTGGCCCAACGAGCCCGCCAGGCCAGAAACCTGCTGGCCACCCTGCTCCTGTCCACCGGCACCCCGATGCTGACCGCGGGCGACGAACAGTGGCGAACCCAGGGCGGCAACAACAACGCCTACTGCCAGGACAACGAACTGTCCTGGTTGGACTGGACTGCCCCCGATCCAATGCTCGCCTTCGCCCGCCGCACGATCCGACTGCGCGCCAACTGCCCAGCGCTACGACAGCCAGAATTCTTCGAAGGCAGAACCACCCCAACCGGCCGCCCCGACCTGATCTGGTTCCGCCCCGACGGCGAGGAAATGACCGACACAGACTGGTTCGACGACAGCCGCCGCACCCTCGGCATGTGGATAGACGGCTCGAACAGCCAATCCCGCACCCGCGACGGCGAGGTCATCACCGACCACACGTGGCTATTGCTGCTACACGCCGGCAACGAGCCGGCCGACATCGTGCTGCCATCAGCCGAATACGGCGCAACGTTCGAGCCAGTCCTGGACACCGGCACCCCCGACGGCACTCCAGCCGACCAGAAGCCGCTGTGCGCCAACAGTTCGATCACACTACCGGCACGAACACTGTTGCTACTACGCGCTCCCCGCTGACCAGATTGCGGCCGTAGCAATATTTCATGCAAACTCATCCGATATGGTGGATTGCCTGCTGAGATACACCGAGAACGTGCCCACTCGGCATACCTTGGCGGCATGAGTGAAATCCAGACCACCGGCCGCCGCCGCGAAGTCGGCGCGGAACTGAAACGCATCCGCCAGCAGACCGAGCAGCCCGCCTACAAGGTCGCCGCGAAACTCGGCTGGACCCCAAGCCACATCTCCAGATCCGAAGCCGGCAAACGCCGAGTCACGGACGTCGACGCCGGCCACTACCTCGGCATCTGCGGCGCCCCGGACACCGACCTCCAAGAACTCCTGAAGATAGTCAACGAACCCGACGACTACCGCCTCCAAATCCACGACGGCCGCATCCCTGACCAGTTGCGCACGTTGATCTTCTTCGAGTCCACGGCGACTCGGATCCACAGCTTCGAGCCGACTTACATCCCTGGTGTTCTCCAGACAGCTGACTACGCTCGGGCACTGTTCGAGGAGAGCGGACTGGATGAGCCGTTCTCGATCGAGGACGGTGTTCGAGCTCGCGTCCGTAGGAGTGCCGCCTTGCTGACTGGGCCGAAGCCTCCGAGGTGCATGTACTTCATCCATGAGAACGCGTTGCGCGTGCTCATCGGCGGCCCGCGCGTGATGAACGAGCAACTGCTGCACATGCTGATGCTCGGCAGCCGACCGGAGTGCGTCATTCGGGTGGTTCCGAACTCGGCTGGTGGGCGTGGTTTGGTCAACGGCGCGTTCGAGGTCTTCGACTACAAGGAC
>CAVPCF010000114.1:0-96694 GCA_963702275.1 Candidatus Melainabacteria bacterium | reverse complement strand
CGGTGGTGCGGTATACGGAGACGCGGCCGTTTGTGTTGCGGGTGAATGACACGGGTGGTGAGTTGGCGGGGATCGTGCCGCCGCCACCTGCGAAGAAGGTTCGTAGGAAGGCTTCGTCGGATGCGGTGGTGGGCGGTTCCACCGGGCGGTGACTTGTGCTGGAGTGCGCTCCAGTTCGTAGTGTTGGTGTCATGACGACTTCGCAGCACAAGATCGGTTCGGGTTTCGGCGCGACGAGCACGGCGGCGGATGTTCTGGCGGGTGTGGACCTGTCGGGCAGGTTGGCGCTGGTGACGGGTGGTTATTCGGGTATTGGGCTGGAGACGACGCGGGCGTTGTCTAACGCTGGGGCCGAGGTGGTTGTGCCGGCGCGTCGTCCGGCGGTCGCGGTCGAGGCTCTGGCCGGGATCGACCGGGTGTCGGTGGACGAGCTGGATCTGACTGATCTGGACAGTGTTCGGGGGTTCGCGGAGCGGTTTGTGGCGTCGGGTCGCGGCATCGACATGGTGATCAACAATGCTGGGTTGATGGCTGGGTCGCGAACGTTGGTGGGGCCGGGTTGGGAGGCGGATTTCGCGACGAATCATCTGGGGCATTTCGCGTTGGTGAACCGGTTGTGGCCGGTGATCGTGGCGGGTGCGCGGGTGGTGTCGGTGTCGTCGCGGGGCCATTTCTATTCGGGTATTCGGTGGGACGACCTGTGGTTCGAGCGGGATTACGACAAGTGGGTGGCGTACGGGCAGTCGAAGACGGCGAATATCTTGTTCGCGGCGCAGCTGGATGTGTTGGCGCGGGATCGTGGGGTGCGGGCGTTTTCGCTGCATCCGGGTCGGATCTTGACGAACCTGGTGCGGCATCTGGATCGGGAGCAGTTGAGCGAGCGTGGCTTGTTCGTGTTCGATGACAACGGTCGGTTGACCACTCCGGTGAAGACGCCGGAGCAGGGCGCGGCGACGCAGGTGTGGGCGGCGACGTCGCCGCTGTTGGCGGGCTTGGGTGGGGTGTACTGCGAGGACTGTGAGGTGGCGGATCCGGCGCCTGCGGATGGCACGCGGGTGGGTGTGCGGGATTACGCGGTCGATCCGGAGCAGGCTGCGCGGCTGTGGGCGTTGTCGGCGGAGTTGACGGGTGTTTCGGCTTTCTAGAGGCCGAGTTTGGTGACGGCGTTGTCGTCGAGTGGGTTGGCGGTGCGGATGTAGCGGTGCACGGTGCCGGCGTTGGACCAGCGGCCTTGGCGCATGATTTCGCGGTCGCTGGCGCCGCCGAGTGCGGCTTGGGTGGCGAAGCCGGCGCGGAGTGAGTGGCCTGCGAACGCGGTGGGGTCGAGGCCGGCGCGTTGTGCGTAGCGTTTGACGAGTTCGCCGACGGCGCGGCCGCTGATGGCGGTGTCGGCGAGGTGGCCGTGGCGGTTGATGCGGGGGAACAGGGGGCGGCCGGTGCCGTCGGCGAGTGGGGTGGGTTGGTGGTTGTTGCAGCGGTGTGCGGTGGTTTCTGGTGGCGCGGGTAGTTCACCACGGGTGTGGTGGATGGTGAGTATGTCGAGCCAGTCGGTGAGCGCGCAGATCGGGCAGGTATCGGGTTGTTGGCCGCGGGGGAGTGCGACGTGGTGGCCCGCGGTGCCGGTGGGGTCGGTTTTGGTGGTGTTGAGGTTGATGATCAGGACGGGTTGACCGGTGCGGTGGTCGTCGGTGACGTGGATGTCGTCGACGGTGATCGCGGCGAGTTCGGTGCGGCGCAGTGCCCCTGCGAAGCCGACGAGCAGCAGGAGGGTGTCGCGGTGGCGGGCGGGGCCTTCGGCGGGTCGGTGGGCGAGCATGTCGGTGAGGGTGTGCAGCAGGACGGGGCGTTTGCGGGCGGGTCGCGCGTTGCGTGCGCGGCGGATGCCGCGCAGGGTGAGCCGGACGACGTCGGTGCGGGTGGGTGAGGGTAGGCCTCCTGCGGCGTGGACGGCGGCGATGGCGGCGGCTTTGCGGTCGAGGGTGGCTGGGGCGTAGCGCCAGCGGCCCTCGACGATCGCGTCGGCGGCGGTGGCGAGGTAGACGGCGACGTCGAGGGGGTCGGCGGGCAGTGCGGTGCGGCTTTGGGTGACGCACCAGGCCAGCCAGGCGCGCCAGTCGGCTCGGTAGGCGCGGACGGTGTTCGTGGCCTGGGAGGTGCCGAGGTAGCGGGCGAGTGCTTCGGCCTGGTGGTCGTCGAACCGGTTGCGTGCGGCGACGAGTTGCGCGGTGTCGACGAGGACGCTGCCGGTGTTGCGGTCCAGCGCGGTCCGTACCTCGGCGGGCACGTGTTCGCGCAGTGAGCTTTCGACGGTCACAGGCTCATCGTGGTGGCTCGTGGTTTTCCCGGCTGTCCGGGGTCTGACTCTTCCGACGGGGTTGTCAGGGTTCGCTGTTACCTTCGCGCTCTGACTTCGAATGGGGGTGCGATGCGGATCGATACGGCGCAGCGGCGTGCTCGGCTCGTTGCGCGGCATCTGCTCGTGCCCGGGGCGCGGGTCGTGGACCCGGTTGCGGTTGCCGATGCTGTCGTCGCGCTGCACGCGACCGACCCGGCCTCGGTGTTCCTGTCCGCGGCCGCGCGGATGGCCGAGCCGGATGTGGCCGCGGTGGAGCGGGCGCTCTACCAGGATCGGACGCTGCTGCGGCTGTTGGCGATGCGGCGCACGATGTTCGTTGTCAGCGCCGGGCTGGCGCCGGTGGTGGACGCGGGTGCGGCGCGGGCGGTCGCGGCGAAACAGCGCGTCGGCCTGCTCCGGTTTCTCGCTGAGGGCGGCGGATGGGACGAGCGGTGGCTGGCCGACGTGGAGCGGGCCGTGGTGGCGGCGTTGGGTCGGCGGGGTTCGGCGACGGCGGCGGAGCTGGCCGAGGACGTGCCGGCGTTGCGGGAGCAGGTCGTGGTCGCCGCCGGGAAGAGCTACGAGGCGGCGCAGAACGTGAACAGTCGGGTCCTGCGGGTCATGGCCGCCGAGAGCCGCATCCAGCGTGACCGGCCGCGCGGCGGCTGGACCAGCAGCCAGTTCCGCTGGTCGCCGGCTCCGGAGCTGGCCGATCTGTCGGTCGCGGCTGCGCAGGCCGAGCTGGCGCGGTGTTGGTTGGCGCGATACGGGCCCGGTACCGAAGCGGACCTGGTGTGGTGGACCGGCTGGACCCGTACCGCCGTGCGCAAAGCCCTGGCCGCCGTCGGTGCCGAACCCGTGGACCTGGATGAGGGCACCGGTTTCGTGCTGCCCGACGACACGGCGCCGGTGGTTCCGGCGTCGCCGTGGGCGGCGCTGCTGCCCGCGTTGGACCCGACGCCGATGGGTTGGCAGTACCGCGACTGGTACCTGCCCGTCGAGCATCGCGCGCAACTGTTCGACCAGACGGGCAACGTTGGCCCGACGGTGTGGTGGGACGGCCGGGTCGTCGGCGGGTGGGCGCAGCGACCGGACGGGCGGATCGTGTGGGAACTGCTCGACCCGGCGGGTGCCGACGCCATCACGGCGATCGAGACCGAGGCGGCGCGGCTGGCGGCATGGATCGGGGACGTGCGGATCACGCCACGGTTCCGCACGCCACTGGAACATCGCCTCCGCACCACGGCACTCATTCCGTGATGATCACTCGATCAGGTGATCATCCCCGGGACCGGGAGCAAACCACCCGGTCCCGTTCGTTGAGCGAAGAAAACAGCCCGGCTCGCGACCGCCCAACCGCCCGCGACCCCGAACCCGAACAGAGAGGACAGCCTGGGAGTTCCAGCAGACGCCACTCGTGCTGCCCGACAAGGACGCCCGGCACACCACTCGTACTGCGGCACGGACACCCGGCGCACCGGCGAGGAGGTACACGGCTGCTACGGCGGCACGGACGCCCGGCGCTCCACCGCCAGGTCGGGCTTTCGGCGGAGCGCGGGTTGGTCGGGATCGGACGTCGGTCGGCTCTGGCCGGACCGTTCGTCGGCGGCCGGACAGTTCGTCGGCCTGATGGGACTTCGATACGCCATCGGCAGAGCCGCCCAAGCACTCAGCCCTCGTCGCCGGCTGACAGCCCCTCGGCGATGAGCTTGATCGCGCGCAACCGCCGGTCCCACTCGCCGGCCAGTTCGGACAGCCAGCGCGCCGCGTCGCCCAGCCGGTCCGGGCACGGCAGGTAGCGGACCTCACGCCCGGACCGGCGGCCGGTGACGAGCCCGGCCCGGTCCAGGACCGCGAGGTGTTTGACCACGGCCTGGCGGCTGACCGGCAGCGCGGCCGCCACCGTCGTGGCGGTGCCCGAGCCGGCGCTGGCCAGCAGGTCCAGGATCTGCCGGCGGGTCGGGTCGGCGAGGCCGGCCAGGATCCGCTCGACCACCGCCGTGTCGGTCATGCCGCGCTCCCGCCGGCACTTCTGCCGGCGCTCATGCCGTGCCCTGCGCACTTCTGGCGGTGCTCATGCTGGCAGGCGCTGGACGTACGCGTCGATCTCGGCCAGTTTGTCGGCCCAGCCGCCGGTGTTGGACTTGTAGCGTTCGTCGCGTGCGGCGGCTGGTGCGGCGAGTGTGTCGAAGCCGGTTTCGGTTACGCGTAGGCGGGTTCCGGTGTCCTCGGCGTGCAGGGTGAACTCGACCAGTGTCGAGTTTTCGTTGGTGGGTGGGGTGTTGGGCGGCCCGATGGTGGTCCAGCGCCAGGAGAACAGGTGGCGCGGTTCGATTTGTTCGATCCTGGCGTGGATCTCGCCGTGCGGGCCGTGGTCGAACACCATGGTGCCGCCGGGGCGGAAGTCCATTGTGGTCGGTGTGCCGGTGCCGAACCAGACGCCGACGTGGCGTGGTTCGGTGATGGTGGCCCACACCTGTTCGACGGGTGCGGCGATGGTGATCTCCTGCTGGATGCGGTTGGTGTCCATACGCGTCATCCCTTCTCGATGTGCAACCGGACGGTAGCGCGTCGAGAAGGGATGTGCAACCCGATGGTTGCTCTACGCGGCTGTTGCGACAACTGTTGCGCTACGCGGCGATCGACTGTGGCGCACCGGTGACCGGGGCGTCCCAGTCGATCCGGTAGTTGAACTGCCAGTCCAGCTTCCGCGCCATCGTTTCCGGTTTGACCAGCTTCGTCATCGCCAGCATCGCCAGGTCGCGGAACACCCGGGCGACCGGGCCGGCCGCCTTGTCGCTGTTGGTCTTCGCGGCCAACGCGATGATCTTCTCCACGCGCGCCCTGCGCATCGCCTCGTACGTGGCGAACGCCTGCTCGTGCGGCAGGTCCCGCAGGCATCGCGCCAACTGCACCGCGCTCTCGATGGCCAGCGACGCGCCCTGCCCGGAACTCGGTGACGTGGCGTGCGCCGCGTCACCGACGAGCACGACCCGACCGTTGCGCCACGTCGGCACCGTGGGCACGTCCTCCATGCCGCCCACCACGATCAGATCCGCCGGTGCCGTACGGGCGATCAGCTCCAGCGCGGGCGAGCGGTCCTTCTCGAACGCGGCGCGCAGCACCGCGAGCCACTCCCGCGCGGGCACCGCGTTCGCCTCGGCCCGCGTCATCGGCTCGGTGTGGGGCAGGTTCACGAACCAGCCACCGGACCGGTCGTCGTCGACCTGGTACCCGAAGAACGCGCGCCGCCCGAACACGAAGTGCATCTTGCCGCCGGTCGAGGGCAGGCCCATCGCGTCGGTGCGCCCGCCGAAACTGATCAGGCCCGTGTAGCGGGGGCGCGGGGCGTCGGGGTCGATCAGCGACCGGGTAGTGGAGTTGATCCCGTCCGCGCCGATCAGCACGTCGGCGCCGGCGCTGGTGCCGTCGGCGAAGTGCGCGGTCACACCATCGGGGGTGTTGTCGATGCCGATCAGTCGTTTGCCGTGTTCGATGGGGATGCCGCGCGCGGCGGTCTCGTCGTAGAACGCCCGGTACAGCTGCGGGCGCCACACGAACTGCATCACCGGCAGGCCTGGTGGGCTCGGGAACTCGGCGATCCGCCGTCCCGTCGAGTTCTGCAGCACCATGCCTGTGACCGGGAGGCCGATGTTCCGCACGACGTGGTCGGCGCCGAGCACGGCCAGAGCGTTCTGGCCGTTGGGTGCGATGCTCAGGCCGCCGCCGACACCGTCGGCCGTGCCCTGGTACGCCTCGTACACCGTCGCCTGGATGCCGGCCTTGCGCAGGGCCATCGCCGCGACCGGGCCCGCGATGCCGCCGCCGATGACCAGTGCGGTGCGCGTGTCGTTCATGTCTGTTGCCTTTCTTCGCTGGTGGGGGCGGGTTCGCCGTGGAACTGCGCCCACAGGGGGCCCCAGCCGTTGGCCGGGTCGGTGATCCGCTCGACGAGGTGCTCGACGAACGTGGCCTCGGCGTCCAGCAGGGCCAGCCGGTATTCCTCCTCGACGAGGAACAGTCCTGGCACGCCGTCGGCCAGCGCCTTGTCGACGATTGCCTGGATCTCGGTGCGCTGCGCACCCAGCCGGACCAGCCGCAGCCGCAGCAGCGGCACGGCCTCGCTGGGTGGCAGCGCCCCGATCAGTGACAGCGCGGCGACGAAGTGCGGGTACTCGTGCTCCGGTTCGCCGACCAGTTCCCGCAGCCAGTCCCGCAGTTCGGCGCGGCCGGCGTCGGTGAGGGCGTACACGGTGCGTTCCGGTCGTTGCCCGTCGCGGTTGGTTTCCTGCTCGGTGATGAAGCCGGCCTTCGCCAGCTGTTGCACCACCATGTAGAGGGAACCGTGGTTGAACTTGATGCTGCGCGCGTCGCCGTTGTCGCGCAGTGTGCGACTGAGCTCGTACGGGTGCATGGGCCGCTGCACCAGGTAGGACAGCACGGCCAGCGCCAGCACGTTGCCGACCTTCCGCTTCTTCGCCATGTGTGGTTGTTTCCTTCGATCGGGTTACGCGGTGCGGGTCGGGTCGTCCACGGTCGGGAACCCGCCGTCGCGGTGCGCTCGCCGTAGGTCGGCGACGTACTCGCGGGAGAACATTGCCGACAGCATCGCGACGCCGCCACGGTGGACGCGGATCTCACCGCGCGCCATCCGACCGGTCAGCACGATCCGCCGACCACCGGACCCGCTCGCGGCGTCCTTCACCTTGCCGCGGCCGACGCGGCGCAGGTCCCAGTCGTCGATCACCGCGTCGTCGGCGACGAGCAACTTCACCACGGCGTGGTCGATGTCGACCTCGACGTGGATGTCACCGGCCGGGATGTGCGGGGAACGCAGGTCCAGGACGGCATGCCCGCGGTGGGCGCGCACCTCGAATCGGCGTTCGGTCGTCCAGTTGCCCAGCCGCTTGGTCGCGGTGTGGTTCGCCGGGATTCGTACCGGTGTGTTCATGATGTCCCCCTTCGGGTGTTCTGCTGTGGTCACGTCCAAGTATCCATAGCTGATTAGTCAGTGTCAACTATATTTTGGAGTGGCACCAGCCCGGGGGATCATTCGAGCCTGCCCGCTCAGCTCACGGCAGCGCCGAACCACCTGCGCAGCTGGCCGAGCATGTCCTGCTGATCCTCACCGACCCACGCCACGTGGCCGTCCGGCCGCAGCAGGACCGCGGGCACGTCCAGTTCCTCGCTGATGTCGACGACGTGGTCGACCCGATCCGCCCAGCCCGCCACCGAGAGCCGCCCGGTCTGGTCGAGCAGCAGCCCGCGACCGCCGTGCATCAACCCGTACAGGCGCCCCCGCTTCAGCCCCACGTCCCGCAGCCGCCGGCCAACCAGTTCATGCCCCCCGCCGAAGTCGTACCGGATCCCGATCGCGGTGATCTTCTCGACCAGGTACCGGTTCACGTCATCGAAGTCCATCAGCTCCGACACCAGCCGGCGCACCGCCTGCGGCCCCGGCTCGGTGGACACCAGCAGCATCTGCGCGCGGGTGTTGTCCAGCACGTCGACGGCCACCGGGTGCCGCTCGGTGTCGTAGCTGTCCAGCAGCCCCTCCGGTGCCCAGCCGTTGACCGCCGCGGCCAGTTTCCAGCCAAGGTTGAACGCGTCCTGGACACCGAGATTGAGGCCCTGCCCGCCCATCGGCGGGTGGGTGTGCGCCGCGTCGCCGGCCAGCAGCACCCGGCCGACCCGGTAACGCTCGGCCAGCCGGGTGGCGTCGCCGAAACGGGACAGCCAGCGCGGTGAGTGCACGCCGAAGTCGGTCCCGGCGGTCGCCCGCAGCTGTTGCCTGAACTCCTCGAGGGTCGGCGGGACCGCCCGGTCCTCGGCGACCCCCTGGGCGGGCACGACGATGCGGTACACCCCGTCCCCGAGCGGCCCGGCGCCGAACCGCTTCTCGGTCTTGCGGACCTCGTCCATCACGGCGGTCACCGTCTCCTGCGGCGCGGTCAGCTCCATCTCGCCCAGCAGCGTCTCGACCCTGCTGGGCTCGCCCGGGAAGCCGACACCGAGCAGCTTGCGGACCGTGCTGCGGCCGCCGTCGCAGCCGACGACGTAGCGCGAGCGCAGTTGCGTGCCGTCGGCCAGCTCGACGGTCACCCCGTCCTCGTCCTGGCTCAGCCCGACCACTTCGCAGCCGCGCCGGAGCTCGGCGCCGAGCTCGGCGGCGTGCTCGGCCAGCAGGCGGTCGGTGACGGGCTGCCGGATGCCCAGAACGTACGGATGCGCGGTGTCCAACCGGTCCGGCGGCGGCTTGACGATGCCGGCGAAACCAAGGACCGGGTACTGCTTGCCCAGCTCAAGGAACCGCTCCAGGAGGCCGCGCTGGTCCATCACCTCGATGCTGCGCGCGTGCAGGCCGAGTGCGCGGACGATCCTGGTCGGCTCCGCGTCCTTCTCCAGCACGAGCGTGTGCACGCCGTGCAGCCGCAGCTCGCCGGCCAGCATCAAACCGGTCGGCCCACCGCCGACAACGATCACGTCAATCATGAATCCCCTCAATGTTCCCCTGATTTCCGCAGGTTGCG
Organism: Candidatus Melainabacteria bacterium; assembly: GCA_963702275.1. Taxonomy (GTDB): domain Bacteria; phylum Actinomycetota; class Actinomycetes; order Mycobacteriales; family Pseudonocardiaceae; genus DATEPR01. Next base: position 87,829 of record CAVPCF010000114.1, on the reverse strand, counting down.
GCTTCGGTCGCAGATTCTGCGGCACGACCCGGGTCTTGCCGCAAGGCCCCCGGTGCGCTATATGTTGAATGGGCAAGGAGTGGGTAACCCTCCTTGCCTTCGCCATGCGGTCCGCTGTGGACGGACCAGCGCAGCCACTGCTACCAGTGCGCGGGGCGGGCCAGGGCAGGTGGGAGCGTCGTGGTCGCGTCGCCTTTGGCGGCCTCGAGCTGGGACTGGATCAGGAAGACGCTGCCGGTGAGGTCGGCGCCGCGCAGGTCCGCGTCCCGGAAGTCGGCGCCGATCACGTCGGCCAGCCGCAGGTCAGCGCCCCGAAGGTCGACTCCGATGAGGTACGCGCCACGCAGATTGGCGCCCCGTAGGTCGGCGTTGGCGAGGTTGGCGCCGATCAGGTCCGCGCCCCGGTGTTCCCGTCGCCGCGGGAACGGGGCACGTACCAGTTCGCTGACCTGGAGCAGGAGTTCGTTGACGCGGTGGCGGTGGGTTGCCACGTCGAGCGTCAGGAGCTGGTCGGGGCCGGTGTTGGTGAGGCGCGCGGTTTCGTCGTGGGCGGCGTCGAGTTCGGCGTGGATCGGGCGGGCCGCGTCGAGGGCGCGGGCCTCCGTCAGGTACCAGAGCAGCTCGTGGAGCTGCCGCATGATCGGGAACACCGCGAACATCCGGCGTGCCGCGCCGGGCGCCTGCCGCCAGTCCCGTCCGGCGAACGTGACTTGGGAGACCTGTTGGCCGGCACCGAAACAGTCGTAGACGGTGCAGCCGGCGAAGCCGCGTTCGCGCAGCCGGGTGTGGATGCCGCAGCGGAAGTCCTGCCGCAGGTTCGGACAGGGCTGGCCGGCGTTCTTGGTGATGGCGAAGTCCGCCGACGCCGTGAACGCCGGCGCGACACAGCACAACGCGAAGCAGCGGGTGCAGTCGGCACGCAGGTGGGGCAGAGGTGTCTCGGACAACGTGCGTTGGCTCCCGCGGTCGGCGATTCGTTGGTGCCCAACGTAGCCGCGCTCGTCCAGCGGTCCGGATCCAGCCGAACCACCACCCGGCTTAACCCCCGATAAGGTTCACTTATCGGAGGTCATGTTTCCTGGGGTTGTCGCTGAACTGGTTCGTTACGTTGGGGACTATAACGTTATATCGAATGGATGCTACGATATCCGCGTGTCGATAGAAGAAACTTCCGAGCGGTCCGCTGCACGGCCGTTGACCTGCGGATTTCCTGGCTGCGCGCGGCCGGTGCCGCGTACCGGCGGGCCTGGGCGACCGGCGGAATACTGTGATCTGCCCGAGCACACGCGGTGGCGGGCATGGCGGGAACGCCAACGAATCCAGGACGCCGAAGCGCAGCAGTCAACCGTCACCGTGACGAAACCGGTTGGGGGTCAGGCCGCGTCCGCAGCGCATGGTCGGGCCGAGGAGTTGACCGATCGGGTCCGGTTGCTGGTGGCGGAACTCACCACGTCGCTGGGTGGTGTGGTCCGGGAGTTGGACACCATGACCGACCCGGCGACCGTGGCCGCCGAGCTGGAGGCCACCCGGACCGATGCCGCTCGCCGAGTCGCCCAGGCGCAGGCCGAACTCGCCAAAGCCGACCAGCGGCGCCGATCCGCGCAACACGCCGCCGCCCAGGCCGAAGCCGCGGCCCAGGACGCGGTCGCCGCGGCCGAACAAGCCGAGCAGGACACGGCCGCCGCGCGGGACAGGGAGCATCGGGCGGTCGCGGAGGCGGGGGAGGCCGTGCGGCGCGCCGCGGACGAGATCGCGGCCGTGCGTGGCGAGGCGCAGGACGAGGTCGCCGCGATCCGCCGCGATGCCGCGGACGTGACCGAACACGCCCGGATCCGCGCGGAGACCAGGATCGACGAAGCACAACGGCAGGCCACCGAACAGATCGCCGGCATCCGCGCGGAGACCGACCAGGCAGTGGCCCGGTTGCGGCAGGAGGTTGCCGAACAGCTGGCGGCGATGGCCGAACAGCGGGACACCGCCCTGGCCGCGGTGCGCGTCGCCGAACTGGCCGCCGAACGCGCCAATCAGGCCGCCACTGACGCCCGCGCCGAAATCCAACTGGTACGCACCGAAACCGAACGGGCCCGCCACACCACCGAACAACAAGCAGAACGTTTCCAACGCGAACTGGCCAACCAACGCGCCGACGCGGCCGACACCCTCCGCACGGCCCGAGAAACAGCCAACGAGCGCCTGGCCGCCCTCACCGACGCGCGAGCGCAACTACAAGCCAGAGCCGAACGAGCCGAAGCACAACTGGACGCATTCCTGGCCAACCGACCCCACGACGCCGCGCCACCTGGCGACAGCGCTGACGCGACCGAGGCTTGACCGCGACCCAGCGTCGGACGAACCACGGCGATCCTTTCCAGCGCTCCAGTTCGCAGGAGCCGTCGGATCGGGGCGAGCGAGGTGGAGCCGTGATCAAGGCGGGGCTGAGGCAATCGCGTCGTCGTCGATAGGTTCAGGCGATGGACCTACCAACGGCAGCAACATCGATTCGAGCCATGGCCGATCTCGCCACCCCCATGTCCATAAGGGTGGCCGCGACGCTCAGCCTCGTCGAGCGCGCGGGTAACGCGGGAGCGACCGCGGAGCAGCTCGCTTCCGAGACGGGGACCTCCGCGCCGGCCCTACGATGCCTGCTCGATCACCTGGTCGCGATCGGTGTCTTCGACCTCGACACGGAGTCCGGCCACTATCGACCCACCACCCTCGGTGCCCAGATGGGCGAGGACGCTCCGGAAGGCATCAAGCCCCTACTGGACATCAACAGCGCAGGCGGACGCGCCGAACTAGCCTTCGTCGAACTGCTCGGCACAATCACCACCGGCGCCCCCGCCTACGCGCACCGATACGGCCGCGAATTCTGGGCGGACCTGGACACCGAACCGGAACTGCGGCGCTCGTTCGACGCCCAGATGAACTGGCGGTTCCAGAACAGGCGCCTCAGATCGCGGCACGCTTCGACTGGAGCCGCTTCCCCGAGATCCTCGACGTCGGCGGTGGTGATGGGACCCTGCTCACCGCGATCCTGCACGCCCATCCCAACATTCGCGGACAGGTCCTGGACCTGTCGCCGACAGCTGCCGCTGCCATCGACAGATTCGCGTCAGCCGGACTCGACGATCGGGCCGACGCCGTGTCTGGCAGTTTCCTCGACCCCCTGCCAGTGGGGGCCGACGCCTATCTGTTGTCCGACATCCTGCACGACTGGGACGACGACCACTCCCGCGAGATCCTGGCCGGGTGTTGTCGGGCCGCCGCACCGAATGGCACCGTGGTGGTGATCGAGCCGGTGCGGGGTCGGGGCGCCGAGACCGCGATCGACCTGTTCATGCTGATGTGCTTCGGTGGCCGGGAACGGACGGTCGACGAACTGGCCAGGCTGGCGGCCGACTGCGGACTCGTGCTGCGCGGCTGGAGTGCGGTGTCAGAGGGGCGGACGGCACTGGAGTTCGGCGTCGCGCCCGGGGACGAACCCGGCTGACGCGAAGCTGTCGGTGGAGATCAAGTGCTGGGCCGGGTCAGGACAGGTCGTTGGTGGCGGTGCGGCCCGCTTCGGTGGTGCGGTTGAGGAAGTCGGCGACCACCGCCAGTTGGGTGTCGGTGTAGCCGGCGCAGATGTCGTCCAGCGATGCATTCATCCCGCCGTACAAGCGGTACAGTTCGCCGCCTCGATCGCGCACGACGCGCACCGTGACCGCGCGGCGGTCGGGGCCGTCGGGGTCGCGTTCCCGGGTGATCCAGCCGCCGCGTTGCAGGCGGTCCAGGATGCCGGTGACCGTGGCGGGGTGCAGGCCGGCGCGTTTCGCCACGGCGCTGGGGCTCAGTGGGCCGTGCCGGTCGATCAGGTCGAGGCAGTCCAGGTCGACGTCCTTCAGGTCGACGCGCATGCCGACGTGGTGGTTGAGCAGGGACAGCTGGTTGTTCATCTCGCGCAGCGTGTCCTTGATCTTCCTGGTCAGCTGCCTTCGGGACCGATCACCAGTCGATACGGAATCCATATGATACGATCCTCGTGTTGTATGACATCCGGGCTCAGGGTACCGCGAAGTCACCATCGAGGACGTGCGCCGGTCTGGGATGATCCGCGTGATGGACACCGACCAGCCGCCAGCCCGACGGGCCCGCACGTACATGCGGACGTCGCGGGTCGAGGCGTTCAGCGACGGCGTGTTCGCCATCGCGATCACCCTGCTGATCCTGGAGATCCGGCTGCCGGCCAGTTCCACCGGCCTCACCGACGCGCGGCTGCGTGACGAACTGCTCGGCCTGTGGCCCTCCTACCTGGCGTACACGATCAGCTTCCTGCTCATCGGCATGGTGTGGATCAACCACCACCGGATGTTCCGCCACATCGAGCGGGCCGACGGCATCCTGTTGGGGCTCAACGTGTTGCTGCTGATGGACGTGGCGTTCCTGCCGTTCTCCACGAACGTGCTGGCGCTGTCGTTGCGCGGCACGTCGGCCGAGCACACCGCGGCCGCGTTCTACGGGCTGGTCCTGGCGGTCGGCGGCGTGTTCTACAGCGCGGTCTGGTGGTACGCGGCGTCCGGGCACCGGCTGCTCGACGACCGCATCACGCCCCGCCAGGCGCGGGCGTTGGGCGTCCGGTGGTCGCTGGGGCCGGTGTTCTACCTGGTCGCTGCGGCGATCGGGCTGCTCAACGCGGTCGCGAGCCTCGCCTGTTACGTGTTGCTGTTGGTGTTCTACTTCTTCGACATGCGGCCACGCCGCGGCGCCTGACTACACGGCGCCGGTGAACAGGTCGGCCAGGTAGGCCCGCTTGGCGGCCTCGTCGCGGTCGGACACCAGGTAACGCGACCAGGCGAGCCGCTCGTGCACGGTCGCGCCCAGCTCCCACACGCACTGCACCGCCGCGTGGTGGTCGTCGTGTGGGACGGCGGCGAACGCGTCGTCGCCGTCACGGGCGTAGGCGGCCTGCCACATCTCGTTGTGGTTGCGCCACGTGCACACCAGCAGGTAGTAGAAGTCCGCGCCGCAGCGGTGCAGCACCACGAAACCCAGCTCGTCGCGCAGGTCGAGGCGGTGCGCGGTGGCCTCGCTGCGCAGGAAGTCGCGGGCCTGTTCCCGGGTGTCGGGCGGGATCTCGGTGTCCTCGCGGTGGATGTCGTACCACTTCAGGTACGCGCCGGGCACCGCGAGGCCCGTCGACGGGCGGACCACCTTCTCGCCGTGCTCGTACTCGGCCGGCACGTTGCCCAGCACTGCCAGTTGCGCGACCTCGGCGTCGCAGAGGTCGGCGGACACGTCGGGCGCCGCGTTGGATGGCCGGTCGGCTGGCCGGTTGGCTGGCACAGCCAGCACGCTAGCCCAGCCGCCCGACATTCGGTCCCGGAAGTCCCTACTCTCGGCCGCTGGATCAACGCCCGCGCGCGGCTAGAGTCCACACCGCCACACCGGGTCACCCGGTCGTGTCAGCTCGTGTCGGACGATCAGGTGGAGGTACTCGTGCGTCCAATCCGGTCCGTGATCGCGGTGGCGTGCGCCGCGCTGTTGTCCGCCGGTGTCAGCGCGGCGCTGGCCGGCCCGGCGGCCGGTGCCACGCCGACCATCGAGATCAACTCGCAGAACCCGGTGACCGCGCCACCACCGGTGTCCAGGCCACCCACCCATTCGTGCACGGTGTCACTGGCGAACGCGTTCCCGTCGAACAACGCGACCGGCGGGGCACAGAACTTCACCGGCACGATCGCGGCCCCGGCCGGGTGCGCGGGACCGTGGGCGAAGATCGTGCTGGACTGGACGACCAGCGTGCAGGGCCGCCAGTTCGACCGGGCCGGCTCGCTGAACGTGGGCACCACGCAGGTCTACTTCGGCACCACCTACGAACCCGACCCGGCCGGCATCACCTACCACTTCGCGAAGGACATCACCCAGTACGGTGCCCTGTTCCACACGCCACAGCCGTTCAACGGCGGCATCGTGAACTTCACCAACGCCACCGACACCGGTGTCTACAGCCAGACGGTGTCGATCACGTTCTATCAGGCCGATCGCGCGAACCCGGCGCCCGCCGAACCCGACGTGGTGGCCGGCCTCGGCGGTCAGGACGCCAATCCGGGCTCGGCGACCGTGCACCTGGCCGCCGCCGGGCTGCCCCGCAACATCACGCGTGCCCTGCTGCAGGTGTCCATCAAGGGCAACGGGTGCGACGAGCAGTGGTTCACCGACGTGCCCGACACCGTGTCGGCGCAGTTCCCGTCCGCCGGGCTGTGCGGGCACGGGCCGTACCGGGAGATCGACGCCGCGATCGACGGCACCCCCGCCGGGGTCACCCAGTTCTTCCCGTACATCTACACCGGCGGGATCGTGCCGACGCTGTGGCGGCCGATCCCGGCGGTCGGCACGTTCGACATGACACCGGAACTCATCGACGTCACACCGTTCGTGGGCCGACTGGTCGACGGCGGCAGCCACGACGTGGCGCTGACCGTGGCGAACATCGGCGACACCTGGAACCTCGCGGCGAACCTGCTCGTCTACACCGACCACGGCGCCACGACCACCAGCGGCGCGCTCACGTCGGACACCATCGCGCCTGCCGCGACCCAGACCGAGGCCGATCACCCTGGCGCGAACGGCGCGGTCACCGCGACCGTGACGGCGGCCCGCGACTGGCGCACCACCGGCTTCGTGAACACCTCAGCGGGCCGGATCGACACGACCGTCACGCAGCACGTCGCGTTCCGCAACACCGACACCGTCACCGCGGGCGGGTTCGCGCAGCAGCTGTCGGAGACCGACAACGGCACGAACCACTCGCACAGCACCGGGCCGCACGGCTTCGAGCTCGACACCCTGCACACCTTCTCCTATCCGGTCAGCATCAAGGCCACGTTCCAGATCACCGACGACAACAACTTCAACCTGTCCGCCACGGTCGACCTGACCCGCCGGCTGCTGGATATCCAGGACAACGGCCGCGACCACACGGTCCGCCAGTCCACCGACGAGGTGAACTCGTTCGGGTTGGACCAGCGCGCCAACGGCGTCACCGTGGCCGCGGACGGGCACTCGACGGAGAACTTCGCCGGCAACGACGACACCGGTGCCTGGTTCGAGCACTTCCTGGCATCGGCACACGGCTTCATCACCGTGGACCGAGTCCACAGGTTCTAGCCTGTGCACCGAGTCCACACCGTTCGGCCTGTGGATCGAGTACACAGGTCCGCGCCTGTGTACTCGATCCACAGACACACGGCGGGTTGGTCAACTACACAGGTTCTGCTTGTGTACTCGGTTCACAGCGGTGGTGCCGTGAACCGGGTACACAAGCTTCGGCGCGGTTCGGGCGCGTTCGCTGGTGGCGGACGGGCCACCGGAACACCTCGCGTGGGTGCAGCATTGATAGTGATGCAATGGTGTAATCACGTAATTGAGGGCGGTGGTCCTTGTGGACGACGACTGGCAGCTGCCTGAGACCGACCTGCCCGACGCCGGCCTACCGGAACCCGATCTGCCAGGGACCGATCGGCGTGCGCCCGGTCACCCCCGAACCGGACGTCGTCGCGATCGACGCCGCCGCGCTGGACGCCTATTCGCGGACCGTGGTCGCGGTGGCCAGGTCGGTGACGCCGCACGTGGCGAGCGTGCGGATGCGGCGGGGCAGCGGCTCGGCCGTGGTGTTCACCGACGACGGGTTCCTGCTGACCAACGCGCACGTCGTCGGGTCGGCCGGTGACGGTGCCGTGGTGTTCGCCGACGGCAGCGAGTCGAAGTTCGACGTCGTCGGCGCGGACGCCCTGTCGGATCTCGCGGTGCTGCGGTCCCGTGGTCCCGCGCCGGGTGCCGCGGTGCTGGGTAACGCGGACACGCTTGTCGTGGGGCAACTCGTCGTGGCGGTGGGCAATCCGCTGGGCCTGGCCGGCTCGGTGACCGCCGGGGTGGTCAGCGCGTTGGGGCGGGCGGTGCCCGTGGAGGCCGGGCGGGCCAGCCGGGTGATCGAGGACGTCATCCAGACCGACGCGGCACTCAACCCGGGCAACTCCGGTGGCGCGCTGGCCGACTCCGCCGGGCGGGTGGTGGGCATCAACACCGCGCTCGCCGGGATCGGGCTGGGTCTGGCGATCCCGATCAACCACACCACCAATCGCATCATCACCACGCTGCTCACCGACGGCCGGGTGCGCCGCGCCTACCTGGGCGTAGTGGGGGTGCCGGCACCGTTGCCGGCCACAGTCGCGCAGCGCACCGGCCAGTCCGCCGGGCTGCGCCTGGTGCAGGTCGTGCCCGGCGGCCCGGCCGACCAGGCCGGCCTGCACGCCGGGGACCTGGTGCTGAGCGTGGCGCGGGCACGGGTGTCGAACGCGCAGGGCATCCAGCGGCAACTGTTCGACGAGGCGATCGGCCGGCCCCTGCCGGTGACAGTGCTGCGCAACGGCGCCATGGTGGACGTGTTCGCCACGCCGGTGGAGCTCACCACGGAGTAGCGAGCTCCACCGGCGTGGCGGTTCCGGTAGCGCCGGGGGCCCACCGCCGGCTCGGCCAGTTCGCTCTGGCTGGTGGCTACACACGCTGGTCAGCGAGGTGGCGTCAAGATGCGGCGGCGCGGTGCTGGTGGTGGGAAAGTCCGCTCAGGCAGCGTGCCGCCGCGATGCGCGCTGGCTTCGACATGTTCGACGCCGCCGATTGCGATCCGCGGCGGGGAATCCGGATGCAGTTCCACAGCGGACCAGCGCAGTGCGGCGCGGCCAATGCGGCGGCCACTTCGGTTGCCTCAGCCGGCGGTTGACTCTGTACACAACCAGCGTCGTGGTTGTTGGGGACACGCATGATGTGGCGGATGCGGTCGACACCATCGACGTTGACATCGAGGGCGAACTCGACCAGGTCGGCCGGACCGGGCCGCTGCGGGTGCCGTTTGAAACAGTATGTTTCCCATGATCAGCACGTTGGCGACGGTCTCGGCAGGGTGGGTGCGATGGCAGGCGGGAATCGAGATGACCTCCGTCGGGTGTTCAACGAGGTGGCCGAGCTCTACGACCGGGTCCGGCCGGGATATCCCGATGAGTTGTTCGCGGACCTCGTCGCCGCCACCGGCATGGACGGAAGTTCGTCGGTGCTTGAGGTGGGTTGCGGTTCCGGCCAGGCGACACGGTCGCTGGCGGCGCTCGGATGCCCGGTGACCGCCATCGAGCCGGGCGCGGACATGGCCGCGCTCGCTCGCCAACGGCTCGCCACCTTCCGGAATGTCGAGGTCGAGACGTCGACGTTCGAGGAGTGGGACGACTGCGGTGCACGCTTCGATGTCCTTGTGGCCGCGTCGTCGTGGCACTGGGTCGACCCGTCGATCGGCTGGCAGCGGGCGCACGACGTGCTCCGGCCCGGAGGGTGGATGGCACTGCTCGGCAACGTCGTCGTCCGCCGGCCGGAGAGCCGGGGTCACGCCGAGACCGCCGATCTCCACGAGCGGTTCTCCCCCGGGAATCCCGGCTGGGGTCATCCGCCAGTCGAGGACGAGGTGCGGACCACCGGTGCGGGTTGGGGTCTGGTCGACGGTCCTGGTGGCTTGTTCGGCCCGACGATCGTGCGCTGGTATCCGACAGTTCAGTGGTTCGACGGGGACGGCTTCGCCGATCTCCTTCGCTCGACGTCGCTGTACCGCGGGCTCGACCACGACGTCCGGGAGCCCCTGCTCGACGCCATCGCCGAGCGGATCCGCACGCGGATGGGTGATCGAGCATCACGCCGCTACCTGAGCGTCCTCCGTGTCGGACAGCGCCAGGGGCGATGTGGGAGCTGTGGAGATCTTGACCGGCCACAGCGCTCGCCGGAGTCGTTCCTCGGCGATCGCCTCGGTTTGACGCGCGCCGAGGTCTGCGCATCGGCGCTGGCGCGGTTTGTCAGGGCCGCCAGACCAGATCAGGGGCGCCAGACCAGGGAGTAGCGCCAGAACAGGCGGCGGCGGATTCGCGCGCCGGGCAGTATTTGTCGTGCCTGCGCCCGCAGTTGCGCCAGGGTCGTCGTCGGCTGCCGGACCGGCGCAGTCATCGCGATCGTTGGTGTGTCGCGGCCGTGCGCCCAGCTGACCAGCAGGTTCGACGGCACCGCCGCCGCTTCCCACAGGTGGTCGACGATCGTGGCCGGGGCGTACAGGCCGATCACCACGAGGGTGCCGCCGGGTGCCAGCCACCGCCGGAACCGGGTCAGCGCCTGCGCGAGCGGCAGGTGGTGCAACGCGGCGACGCAGGTGATCGCCTGGTAACGGTCGTCGGGCAGGTCCAGGACGTCGGCCCGCACGAAGCGGACGTTGTGCGGGGGGTTGGTCGAGGCGTGGGCGATCATGGTCGGGTCGCGGTCCACGGCGAGTACCGAGCCGGCCCGGTCGGCGAGGCGGCGGGTCAGGTCGCCCGCGCCGCAGCCGACGTCGAGTGCGCTGTCGACCGACCGGGGGAGTTGGCGCAGCAGCCAGCGGTGGTAGTGGTTGTTGTGACTCCACGGGCGGGCCTGGTTGAACCGGGCGCACGCCGCCACGAGCTTGCCGATCACCGCGCCGATGATAGCGACGCTGGTTGCGGTCGGGAGCTGTCCGCAATGGCTGGCACACTGCGGTCATGTTGGAGACCTCCGCGCGGCTGTTGCGCCTGCTGTCACTGTTGCAGACCCGCAAGGACTGGTCCGGCGCGGAACTGGCCGACCGGCTCGGGGTGACCGACCGGACCGTGCGCCGCGACGTGGACAAGCTGCGCAGCCTGGGCTACCCGGTGAACGCCAGCACCGGCGTGACCGGCGGCTACCAGTTGGGCGCGGGCGCGGCGCTGCCGCCGCTGCTGCTGGACGACGACGAGGCCGTCGCCGTCGCGATCGGGCTGCGCACGGCGGCGGCCGGTGCGGTCACCGGGATCGAGGAGACATCGGTGCGGGCGCTGGCCAAGCTGGAACAGGTGTTGCCGCACCGGTTGCGCCGCCGGGTGGCCGCACTGCTCGACTACACCGTCCGGATCACGGTCAACACCTCCGGGCCGACGGTCACGCCGGAGGTGTTGACGACCATCGCGAACGCGTGCCGCGACCATGAGCGGCTGCGCCTGGACTACCGGGACCACCACGACACGGCGAGCGTGCGGGTGGTCGAGCCGGACCGGCTGGTGAACTGGGGTCGGCGCTGGTACCTGGTGGCGTGGGACACCGACCGGGCGGACTGGCGGACGTTCCGGGTGGACCGGATCACGCCCCGCACGCCGACCGGGCCGCGGTTCGTGCCGCGCGACCCGCCCTACGACGACATCGCGACCTACGTGTCGCACCGGGTGTCCTCGGCGGCGTGGCGGCAGCGGACCCGCGTGTTGCTGCACGCCCCGGCCGCGGTCGTCGCGGAACGGATCAACTCGGCGGTCGGTGTCGTCGAGGCGGTGGACGAGCACAGTTGTGTGCTGGTCACCGGGGCGGAGTCGGTGGAGTCGCTCGCCGTGCACCTGGGCCTGGTCGACGTGGACTTCGAGGTCACCGAGCCGCCGGAACTGGTGGCACGGGTCCGATTGCTGGCCGACCGGTATCGGCGGGCCGCACCGCCCTAGGCTGGGTCATATGTCTGATCAACCCGCCGCCACTCCTCCTGTCGTGGAGGACACCGCCGAGGACGTCGCCGAGGTTCGGGTGACCTGGGCCGAGTTGTTCTTCGACCTGGTATTCGTGTTCGCGGTCACCGAGGTGTCCACCTCGCTGCGCGATGACCAGACGTGGCTGGGGGTCGTGCACGCGATCGTGGTGTTCGTGCCGATCTACTGGGTGTGGGTCGGGACCTGCATCTACGCGAACACGCACATGGTCGACACGGCGGTCGACCGGTTGGGGATCTTCACGATCGCGCTGATCGGGCTGTTCATGGCGCTGGCCGTGCCGGACGCCTACCACGGCCGTGGTGTGCTGTTCGCCGGGTCGTACGTGGCGGCGCGGCTCGTGCTGCTGTGGCTGGCGAAGCGTGGTGGCAAGAAGGCCCCGATCACGTATTCGGTGGCGGCGCTGGTGGCCGGGCCACTGCTGCTATTGGGCGCGTTCCTGCCGCCGCTGCCGCGACTGCTGGTATGGGCGGCGGCCGGGGCGGTGGACCTGGCGTCCTCGGCGTTGGGGCGTCGACTGCTGCTGGGGGTCCAGTTCGCGCCGGGTCATCTCGCGGAGCGGTTCGGTGGCTTCCTGATCATCGCGCTGGGCGAGTCGATCGTGGCGATCGGCGCGCCCGCGGCGGCCGCGAAGGAGTTGACCGCGGGCACGCTGGGCGCGGTCGCCGCGGCATTCGTGCTGGCGTGCGCGTTGTGGTGGGTGTACTACGTGTTCGCGGCCGTCGCGGTGCGGCACTCGTTGGAGACGTCGACGACGCAGGGCGACATCATCCGGCGGGTGTTGTCCTACGGGCACCTGGCGTTCATCGGCGCGGTCATCGCGGTGGCGGTGGGGTTGGCGCAGGCGATCGCGCACCCGGAGGTGCGGCTGGCGGCGGGGGCGGCCGGGTTGCTGTTCGGGGGGTCCGCGCTGTACCTGGCGACGTTCGGGTACACGCGGTGGCGGATGTTCCGGACGGTGTCGCGGACCCGGCTGTCCGCGGCGGCGGCGGTCGTGGTGGTGTCGCCGGTGGCGCTGTTCGTGCCGGCGCTGGCGGCGCTGAGCCTGCTGGCCCTCGTCGTGGTGGCGTTGAACGTGGTCGAGCACTGGATGGTCCGCCGGGCGGCCTGATGCCTACCCGGACAGGAACCGGTCAAGGACGCGGACGCCGAACCCGAGACCGGCGACCGGGACCCGCTCGTCCACGCCGTGGGCCATCGCCCGATAGTCGAACCCGGCGGGGATCCACAGCGGTGCGAAGCCGTAGCAGTCGATGCCCAGGGTGGTGAACGCCTTGGCGTCGGTGCCGCCGCCCATGCAGTACGGGACGACCACGGCGGCCGGGTCCTCGGCGCGCAGCGCGTCGGCCATCGCGGTGAACCACGGGCTGTCGATCGGGGCCTGGACCGCTTGCTGGTAGCCGACGAACTCGCGGGTCACGGCAGGGCCGAGCAGTTCGTCGATCGTGGCGAGGACGTCGGCTTCGGTGCCGGGGAGGGTGCGGACGTCGACCTGGGCCGTCGCGGTCGACGGGATGACGTTGACCTTGTAGCCCGCGGCCAGCATCGTGGGGGTCGTGCTGGCTCGGATCGTGTTCTCGGCCAGCGCGGCGGCCGCGCCGAGCCCAGCCACGCAACCGTCCACATCGGACAGGTCCGGTGCCGTGCCGAGGGCTGCCGTGGTGCGTTCCAGGAATGCCTGTACCGCTGGGGTGAGCTGGATCGGCCAGCGGTGCGCGGCCAGGCGGTGGAGTGCCCCGATCAGGTGGGTGACGGGGTTCTCGTTGTTGCGGCGGGACGCGTGGCCCGCGCGGCCGGTCGCGGTCAGGCGCAGGTGGGCGGTGCCGCGTTCCGCGGTCGCCACCGGGTAGAGGTGGATTCCGTTGGTGTGGTGGGTGAAACCGCCGCTCTCGCTGATCGCGGCCGCGCAGCCCTCGAACAGGTCCGGGTGGTGGTCCACCAGCCAGTGGGCGCCCTCCGCCCCGGTGTCCTCCTCGTCGGCGACGAACGCGACGACCACGTCACGGGTGGGGCGGCGGTTCGTTGTCGCCCAGTCGTGCAGGACCGTCAGTACCGTGGCGCACATGTCCTTCATGTCCACCGCGCCCCTGCCCCAGACGTAGCCGTCGTGGATCTCGCCCGCGAAGGGGTGGATCGCCCAGTCGGCGGGGTCCGCCGGGACGACGTCGAGGTGGGCCTGGACCAGGATGGCCGGTTGGCCGGGGTCGGTGCCTTCGATTCTGCCGATCACGTTGCCGCGGCCCGGGGTGCGTTCCAGGATCGTGGGGGCGGCGCCCGCCTTGTCCAGCAGCACCGCCACGTGTTCGGCGGCGGCTCGTTCGCCTTTCGCGTCGCCGCCGCCGTAGTTCGTCGTGTCGAAGCGGATCAGGCGGGCGCACAGGTCGGCCGCGTGGTCGGCCAGCAGGTCAGCCATACGCGCCCTCGACGGCGCAGGACGCTATCGCTGTGACGATCTTGAACGCTTTCATGGCGTCCGTCATCGTAGCGGCGTCGAAACCGACGCCCCGCACGTCCGTCTGCTCGACGGTGGGTATGACGGCGGCCGCGGCGGCCAGGTGGCTGGCGTCGAACTCGACGTCGACGTGGTGCGGTGCCTCGACCACCGCACCGCGGCTGGCGCGGGTCATCGCGGCTTTCGCGGCGCTCTCGATCCACTCGGCGGTGCGCTGCGGTGGCGCGCAGATCGCCGCGTAGCGACTGACGCACTCCTTCACCGCGACGCGGTGCGCGTCCGGTGCGTACGACGCGGCGTCCGCGCAGGTCCGGTCGTCGCCGGTGACGACGAGCACCGGCACGCCGTACTCGGCCGCGAGTGCCGCGTTCAGCAGGCCCTCACTGGCGGGCACGCCGTCCAGCCACACCCCGGTGATGGAGTTGGGCAGGTACGTGTGGGCGAGCACGCCCTCGGCGCCCGCCCCGGCGTGGTAGCCCAGGAACACCACGCCGTCGACGCCGCTGTCCACGCCCTGCATCATCGACAGCGGCTTGTGCCGGCCGGTCAGCAGCCGCGCCCTCGGGTCCAGGTCCTCGAGCAGCAGGTTTCGTTGGCTGTCGTGGGCCTCGTTGACCAGCACGTTCGTCGCGCCACCCGCGGCGAGGCCGCGCACGCAGGCGTTGACGTCACCGGTGAACATCCGCCGGAACCGCTGCCACTGCTCGGTTCCCGGCGTGACGTCCCCGGTCCACGTGACGCCGGTGGCGCCTTCCATGTCGGCCGAGATCATGATCCGCACGGGGTCCTACGTTACGTCTTCGAACCCATCCGTGGACAGTCGTTGACACCCTGTGCACATTGATGGTTTGTTCTTCACCAACCGTCGTGTGTCTCGAGGTGGTGCGCTGTGTTCGCCAGGTTACCGGAACGGCTCGGTCTGATACTCACCGTGGTCGCGCTCGCGTCGGCGCCCTCGGCGTTCACGTCCGCCGCGCACGCGGCCGCCCCACCGACGGTCCTGCGGGTGGGGCTGACCCAGGACATCGACTCGCTCAACCCGTTCCTGGCCCAGACCGCCGCGGCCACCGACATCGGCCGGGTCATGTACGAGTTCCTGACCACCTACGACCCCCGCGACGAGCACCCCGTGCCGGCCCTGGCCACCAAATGGACCCACTCCGCGGACGGCCGCACCTGGACGTACACGATCCGTACCGGCGCGAGCTGGTCGGACGGGCAGCCGATCACCGCGCGGGACGCGGCGTTCACGTTCAACCTGATGATGACCGACAAGGCCGCGAGCACCGCGAACGGCAACTTCGTCGCCAACTTCGCGCGGGTCACCGCCCAGAACGACACCACCCTGGTGATCGACACGAAGGCGCCGCAGGCCACCATGCTGGCGTTGGACGTGCCGATCGTGCCGCAACACGTGTGGGCCGGGGTGCGGGACATCGGCAAGTACACCAACCTGCCCACCCCCGGCCACCCGATCGTCGGCAGCGGTTCGTTCGTGCTGACCGACTTCACCGCGGGCCAGTTCGTGAAACTGGCCGCGAACAAGACCTACTGGCGGGGCGCGCCGAAGGTCGACGGACTGGACTTCGTGCACTTCGGCGGCACCGACGCCGAGGTGCAGGCCCTGATCAAGGGCGACATCGACCTCGTCAACGGCCTGACCGCGGCCCAGTTCGACTCGCTGCGCGGCCACAAGGGCATCACCACGAACCAGGCGGTCGGTGGCCGGTTCGTGGACCTGGTGATGAATTCGGGTGCCGCGACGAACACCGGCGTCCCGATCGGGGACGGCAACCCGAACCTGCGGGACATCACGTTGCGCACCGCGATCGCCGACGCCATCGACCCGGCAACCCTGGTGCGGAAGGTGTACGGCGGGTACGCGCAGGTCGGTACCGGCTACATCCCGGACAAGTTCGCCGCCTACCACTGGACACCCGACCAGCCCCGCGCGTTCGACCCGGCCGCCGCGAACAGGGCCCTCGACGCGGCCGGCTACCCCAGGGGCGCGGACGGCATCCGGGTCGGGAAGGACGGCAAACCGTTGCGGCTGCGGCTGATCGGGCGCACCGACAAACCCGAACAGAACCAGATGGCCGCCTACGTCAAGAGTTGGCTGGCCGCGATCGGTGTCGGTGTGGAGGTGACGATGGTGTCGTCCAACCGGCTGGACGACGTCACCGGCGCCGGCGACTTCGACCTGGCGTTCTCTACGTGGGGTGTGGACCCGGACCCGGACGCGGTGCTGGCCTTGCAGACGTGCGGGCAGCGACCGGACGCGGCCGGGCAGGCCGGCAGCACCGAGGCGTTCTTCTGCGACCACAGCTACGACACTCTGTACGCGCGGCAGCTGTCGGACATGAACCCGGCGAGCCGGGTGTCGGACGTGAAGCAGCTGGAATCGCTGTTCTACCAGCAGGTTCCCGAGGTGACGCTGCTGTATCCGAACGTGCTGGAGGCCTACCGGTCCGACCGGTTCGCGCCGTTCGAGGTGCAGCCGCAGCCAGGTGGCGTGATCATGGCGCAGAACGGCACCTGGGGCTACTACTCGGCCACCCCGGTCACCGCGACCGCGTCCACCGGGTCCGGCGGCATCGGTACGGTCATCTGGATCGTGGTCGGTGTGATCGTGGTGCTCGGGCTGGGTGTGATCGTGCTGGCCCGGCGGCGCGCCGGTGCCGCGGACCGGGAGTGACCCGGTGACCGACGCGGTCGCGGTGGTCACCGGCCGGGAGCGCTCGGCCACTGCGGGCACGGCGCGGTTCGTCGCCACGAAACTGGGCGGCGCGGTGATCAGCCTGCTCATGGTGGTGGTGCTGGGGTTCTTCCTGTTCCGGGTGATCCCGGGCGACCCGGTGAAGACCATGACCCGCGACCATCCGGCGACGCTGGCGCAGATCACGCAGCTGCGGCAGCGGCTCGGCCTTGACCAGCCGTTGACGGTGCAGTTCGTGCGCTACGTCGGCGGCCTGCTGCACGGCGACCTCGGCACGTCCTACCTGTACGACCAGCCGGTCGGCACGCTGGTGCTGCAACGGTTGTGGCCGACGGTGCTGCTGGTGGGCACGGCCACGGTCATCGCGGCGGCGCTGGGCCTGTGGCTGGGTGCGCGCGCCGGGTGGCGCCGCGGGTCCCGGTTCGACAGCGCCGCCACCGGGATCGCGTTGACGCTGTGGTCGGTGCCGCAGTTCTGGCTGGGCCTGATCCTGCTGATGGTGTTCGGTGTCGGTGTCGGCCCGATCCCGGGGCTGTTCCCGGTGGAGGGCATGACGAGCCCGGACACGCCGCCCGGTTTCTGGCCGCAGGCCCTGGACACCGCGCACCACCTGGTGCTGCCGTGCCTGACCCTGATCGCCGTCGTGTACGCGCAGTACCTGCTGATCATGCGGTCGTCGCTGGTCGCGGAGACCCAGGCGGAGTACCTGACCACGGCCCGCGCGAAGGGCCTGCGCGAGGACCTGGTGCGCCGCCGCCACGCCGTGCCCAACGCGCTGCTGCCCACGGTCACGTTGATCTTCCTGAACCTGGGGCTGGTGGTGTCCGGTGCGGTGACGGTGGAGGCGGTGTTCTCGTGGCCGGGGTTGGGGCAGTTGATGTTCACCGCGTTGCAGGTGCCGGACCTGCCGCTGATCGAGGGCACGTTCGTCACGCTGGCCGGGGCGGTCGTGGTGATGAACGTGCTGGCCGAACTGCTCTACCGGGCACTGGACCCCAGGGTCCGCACGTGAGCGCCATCGCCGGTGCCCGACGCCGGCACGCGTTCGCCGCGGCGGCCCGCACGTTCGCCGCGGACCGGGCCGGCGTCGTCGGGTTGGTGGTCCTCGTGGTGATCGTCGCGCTGGCGGTGCTGGCGCCGGTCCTGACCGATCCCGCCGGGCTGGACGTCACGAGGGCCACCGGCGCCCGGCTGGCCGCGCCGGGCGCGCGGTACTGGCTGGGTACCGACGAGAGCGGCCGGTCGGTGCTGTTGCTGACGTGGTGGGGCGCGCGGATCTCGCTGCTCGTCGGGCTGGCGGCGGCCGCGCTGTCGGTGGGGATCGGTACCCTCGTCGGGTTGCTCGCCGGGCACTTCGGGCGGTGGGTGAGCGCGATCCTGATGCGCTGCACCGATTTCTTCCTGGTCCTGCCGTCGCTGGTGCTGGCGATCGCGCTGTCCACGGTCCTGACGCGTGGCCTGCCGACGATCGTGCTGGCGATCGGGGTGACGTCGTGGCCGACGACCGCGCGGATCGTGCGCGCGCAGACCCTCACCGTGGAGACCCGGCCCTACATCGAACGGGCCCGCGCGTTGGGCGGCGGGCACTGGCACGTGATCGGGCGGCACGTACTGCCGGCGGTGCTGCCGCTGGTGCTGGCGAACACCACGTTGAGCGTGGCGGGCGCGATCATCGGCGAGTCGACCCTGTCGTTCCTGGGGTTGGGTGACCCGACGCAGGTGTCGTGGGGGTCGATGCTCAACGCGGCCTGGACCAACGGCGCCGTCACGGCGGGCGCCTGGTGGTACCTGCTGCCGCCGGGGATCGGCATCGTGCTCGTGGTGCTGGCGTTCACGCTGTGCGGCCGGGCCCTGGAAGCGGTGCTCACCCCATCCCTGAGGGAGCGGTGATGGCGCCGCTGCTGGAGTTCCGCGACACCACCGTCCGCTACGCCACGAGCCGGGGTCCGGTGCCGGCCGTGCGTGGCGTGGACCTGACGTTGGGTGCCGGGCAGACGCTGGGCATCGCGGGTGAGTCCGGGTCGGGGAAGTCGACGCTGGCGCTGGCGGTGCTGCGGCTGCTGCCGCGCACCGCGACCGTCGGCGGGCAGATCCTGTTGGACGGCAACGATGTCGCGACCATGTCGTGGGGGGAACTGCGGGCGGTGCGGTGGGCGGGTGCGTCGGTGGTGTTCCAGGGCGCGATGCACGCGCTGAACCCGGTGCGGCGGGTGAGCGACCAGATCGCCGAACCCATCCTGCTGCACGGCACCGCCCGTGACGTCGACGCGCGGGTGCGGCAGTTGTTGGATCGGGTGGGGCTGCCGGCGCGGCGGGCGCGGGCGTATCCGCATGAGCTGTCCGGTGGGCAGCGGCAGCGGGTGATGATCGCGATGGCGTTGGCGTGCGACCCGCGGCTGGTCATCGCGGACGAGCCGACCACCGCGCTGGACGTGATGGTGCAGGCGCAGGTGCTGGACCTGTTGGCGGAACTGGTCGACGAGCGCGACGCGGGCCTGATCATGATCAGCCACGACCTGTCCGTGCTGGCCCGCACCTGCCAGCGCCTCGCGGTGATGTATGCCGGGCGGATCGTGGAGTGCGGGCCGTCGCGGGACGTGATCGACCGGGCCGCGCACCCCTACACGGCCGCCCTGGCGGGGGCGTTCCCGACGATCGGTGACCCGGCGTCGCGGTTCGCGCCGCGTGGCCTGCCCGGTGACCCACCGGACCCGGCGGACCTGCCCGGCGGGTGCCCGTTCCATCCGCGCTGCGGCAGCGCCGTCGACGAGTGCGCCACCCTGGATGTGCGGCCCCGGCCGGCGGGGCCGGCGCACGACGCGGCGTGTGTGCTGGTGGCACCGTGACCGGGGAACTGTTGCGCGCCGACGGGGTCGTCGTGCGGTTTCCGGTGCGCGGCGGCGGGCGGGTGGCGGCGGTGGACGGGGTCGATCTGGACCTGCGGGCCGGGGAGATCCTGGCCCTGGTGGGGGAGTCCGGGTGCGGCAAGACGACCCTGGCGCGCACCCTGCTGGGGTTGCGGCGGCCGGACGCGGGGCGGGTGCTGTTCGAGGGGCGGCCGTTGCCGTCGTCCACGCGGGGCTTGCGCGCGTATCGGCGGCACGTGCAGTTGGTGTCGCAGGACCCGACGGGCGCGTTGAACCCGCGGCACACCGTGTACGAGGCGGTCGCGGAGGGCCTGCGCATCCACCGCGTCCCCGGCGACGAACACGCTCATGTGGCGGACGCGTTGGGGCAGGCGGGGTTGCGGCCGGCGGCGCGGTTCATGCCGGCGTTGCCCTCGGAGCTGTCCGGTGGGCAGCGGCAGCGGGTGGTGATCGCGGGGGCGTTGGCGTTGGCGCCCCGTGTGTTGGTCGCGGACGAGCCGGTGGCGTCGTTGGACGCGTCGGTCCGCGGCGAGATCCTGGCGTTGCTGCTGCGCCTGCGCCGCGACCTTGGTTTGGCGGCGATCGTGGTGACGCATGATCTGGGGTTGGCGTGGAACATCGCCGACCGGGTCGCGGTGATGTACCTGGGGCGGATCGTGGAACTCGGCCCGGCCACCGACCTGCTCACGACCCCCCGCCACCCGTACACGCGGGCGTTGCTGTCGGTCGCGGCCGGTTCGAGGACCGATCGGGTCGTGCTGGCCGGCGAGCCACCGGACCCGACGCGACTGCCCGCCGGATGCCGCTTCCACCCGCGCTGCCCGGCGCTGGCCGCCGGTCTCCCACCTGAGGTGGCCGACCAATGTCACGGCCGGGATCTGCCGTTGCTGTCGGGCCGGGACGCCGGCGTGGCGTGCCATCTGGTGCGGGCCGCCGAACTGGAGCGGGTCGAGGGCTGAACACCGCCGTTGTGCGCATACCGACCGGTCGGTACTATCCGTCAGTGTGGCGGACAGGCGGATCGACGCGGTGGTGTTCGACTACGGCGGTGTGCTGACCACGCCGTTGCGCGTGTCCACGCCGCAGTGGCTGGCGGCGGACGGGATCACGCCGGACAGTTTCGCCCAGACGATGCTGGACTGGCTGGGGCGGGACGCGGTGCCCGGCAGCCCGGTGCACCGGCTGGAGACCGGTGAGCTGCCGGGCGCGGACTTCGAGCGGCTGCTCGCGGCGCGACTGGTCACCCTGGACGGCACCCCGGTGGTCGCGTCGGGCCTGCTCGGGCGGCTGTTCGCCGGGATGGCGATCGACGCGGCGATGGTGGCGCTCGTGCGTGACCTGCGGGCGGCCGGGCTGCTGGTCGGGCTGCTGTCCAACAGTTGGGCCAACACGTACCCCGACGAACTGCTGGCGCTGTTCGACGCGGTCGTGATCAGCGGCGAGGTGGGGCTGCGCAAACCGGACCCGGTGATCTACCGGCTGGTCCTGGACAAGCTGTCGGTCCCGCCGAGCCGGTCGGTGTTCGTCGACGACGCGCCGGTCAACGTCGCCGCGGCCGAGGAACTGGGCATGCGCGGGATCCGCCACACCGACGCCGGCACGACCCGTGCCGCGCTGGCCGAACTGGTTCCCGCGCTGGGCAAGGACGTGACCGAATGAGTGACCTGCCCGGTGTGGACCTGGCCCGGCTGGACGCGTACCTGGCGTCGGCGGCGCCGGGCCTGGTGACGGGCCCACTGTCGGCCGAACTGGTCACCGGTGGCCGGTCGAACCTGACCTACTACCTGACCGACGGCGAGCACCGCTGGGTGTTGCGCCGCCCGCCACTGGGGCACGTGTTGCGCACCGCGCACGACATGAGCCGCGAGTTCCGGGTGCTGTCGGCGTTGGCGAAGACGTCGGTGCCGGTGCCGGCCACGATCCACCTGTGCGCCGACCCGGAACCGCTCGGTGCGCCGTTCTACCTGATGGAGCACGTGCCCGGCGTGGTGCTGCGCACCAGGGCGCAGGTCGAACAGCTCGGCCCGGCCAGGACCACGGCGCTCGCGCACCGGCTGATCGACATTCTCGCCGAACTGCACACCGTGGACCCCGACAGTGTCGGCCTGAGCGATTTCGGCCGCCCGGACGGGTATCTGGCGCGGCAGGTGGCGCGGTGGCGCAAGCAGTTGGACTCCTCCCGCAGCCGCGACGTCGCCGGGATCGACGAGCTGCACGACCGGCTGGCCGCGTCGGTGCCCACCTCGACCCGGTTCTCGCTGCTGCACGGGGACTACCGCCTCGACAACGTGCTGGCCGACGTGGACAACCCCGAGATCACGGCGGTGCTGGACTGGGAGATGGCAACGCTGGGCGATCCGTTGGCGGACGTGGGTTTGTTCGTGGTGTATTCGCGCAGCCGTCACCGCGCCGACGACATCATCACCGGCGGTGTGACCAGCGCGCCGGGGTTCCCGCCGACCGCGGAGCTGATCGCCCGTTACGCCGACGCCACCGGCACCGACGTGTCCTCTTTGGACTGGTACGTGGGGTTGAACTGTTTCAAGCTGGCCGTGGTGCTGGAGGGCATCCACTACCGGTTCACGCAGGGCAAGACCGTCGGCGCCGGTTTCGACCAGATCGGTGAGATGGTCCCGAATCTCGTGCGCGGCGGTCTGGCCGCGCTGGCCGGAGAAGAGAGCCTCTGATGGATTTCGCATTCGACGACGACACCGAGAAGCTGCGCACCGAACTCTTGGCGTTCATGGACGAGCACGTGTATCCGGCGGAGGCGGTGGCCGCCCGCCAGGTCGCGGAGGCGACCGATCCGTGGGCGCGGCCGCCGGTCATGGCGGACCTGAAGGCCGAGGCCCGCCGCCGTGGCCTGTGGAACCTGTTCCTGCCGGGCGACCACGGCGCCGGGTTGACGAACCTGCAGTACGCGCCGCTGGCCGAGATCATGGGCCACAGTCCCGCGCTGGCACCGGAGGCGACGAACTGCGCCGCGCCCGACACCGGGAACATGGAGGTGCTGGCCATGTTCGGCACCCCGGAGCAGCAGGACCGCTGGCTGACACCGCTGCTGGAGGGCACCATCCGGTCGGCGTTCTGCATGACGGAACCGGAGGTGGCGTCGTCGGACGCCACGAACATCACCACCCGCATCGAGCGCGACGGCGCGGACTACGTGATCAACGGCCGCAAGTGGTGGTCGTCGGGCGCGTTGAGCCCGAGCTGCCAGGTGCTGATCGTGATGGGCAAGACCGACCTGGCCGCGGAGCGGCACCGCCAGCAGAGCATGATCCTCGTCCCCAAGGACACCCCCGGTGTGGACGTCAAGCGCGGGGTGCACGTGTTCGGCTACACCGACGGGCCGCACGGCGGGCACGGCGAGGTCGTGTTCACCGATGTGCGGGTGCCGGCGGCGAACCTCGTCGCCGGTGAGGGTGACGGATTCGCGATCTCCCAGGCGCGGCTGGGTCCTGGCCGCATCCATCACTGCATGCGCGCGCTGGGCATGGCGGAGCGGGCCCTTGAGCTGATGTGCCGGCGGGTGACCACGCGGGTGGCGTTCGGGAAGCCGTTGGCGGAGCAGGGTGTGGTGCAGGAGTGGATCGCGGAGTCCCGGATCCGCATCGAGCAGGCCCGGCTGTTGGTGCTGAAGACGGCGTGGCTGATGGACACCGTGGGCAACCGGGGCGCGCACAGCGAGATCCAGGCGATCAAGGTCGCGGTGCCCGCGGTGCTGGAGTGGGTGGTGGACAAGGCGATCCAGGCGCACGGCGGTGCCGGCGTGAGCCAGGACTTCCCGCTGGCTTCGCTCTACACGCAGGCCCGCACGATGCGGATCTTCGACGGCCCGGACGAGGTGCACCGCCGGTCCCTGGCCCGCCGGGAACTCAAGCGCTACCTGTGAAGTCGGTTCACGGGCAACTCCACGGTTGATCTGGTCACCGACGAACAACGGGTGGGGCCATACACGGCCCCACCCGTTGTTTCGTCAGCCGCGCGGCAAAACCTCGTTGAGCACGTTGGGCACGGCGGACCAGTCGTTGGACACGATGCTGGCGTGGTCCTTGGCCAGCAGCGCGACGCGGGCCTGGGCATCGGCGACCGACGGGGTGGTGTCGCTCAGGGCCGGGGTGACGTTCTGGGCGTCGGTCATGGTCAGGATGTAGTGGTTGGTGTCGTAGAACGACGTGTCGATGCCGTTCACGTAGGTGGCGGCGTCGCCGTCGAAGAACACGAACCACGGGCGGATCGTGGTGTCGCTGAACTTGGCGCGCGGGTCACCGGACTGGGCGCCGAGCACCGCCGGGAACGTGCTGGCCTGCGCCAGATTGCCCGCCGCGGCCAGGTTCTTCACGTACGTGCCGTAGACGACGTCGCTGTGCACGGGGGTGAACGGGTTGGCCAGTTCCACCGTGCCCGGAATGATGTAAACGACGGCCTTGCCGGCCAGCGCGGCGCGGGTGGGCCACGCGTTGGCCTTGGCGGCGGCGTCCAGGTTCGGGAAGCCGCCCAGCAGGTTCGCCGGCCGGAACAGAGTGCTCCCCAGGTGGCTGTTCACGACGGAGTCGAACTGGGAGGGCCCCATGCCAAGGCCCGACTGGAAGCCGGCCTTCATCTCGACCTTGATGAACAGCGGACCCGCTGTCGGGTGCGCGGTGAGCCAGACCCGCACGTCGTCGAGGCAGGAGCCGAGGTCCTTGTTCGCGCCGCCGGTGTAGAGGTCGGCGGGGGTGGACGCGTTGACGCAGTTGTTGGTGTTGCTGGTCGGGCTGTCGTGGCTGACCTTCCACTCCTGGGTGAACACGTCGGTCCACGTGTCGAGTTCGATCATGCCCGTGCCGGCGTCCAGCGCCTGGGCCAGGAACGGGAAGGTGGGATTGTTGTAGGTGTTGTGCACGCCCGTGACGGTCGCCTGGGCCGTGGTGCCGCTGACGGCCGCGGCCGGGCCTGCGGTGAGGACGAGGGTGGACATGGCGAGCGTGGCGACCAGGGTCGCCACCGCGCCCGTGCGGTTGACCAGCATGTTGCCTCCGGAGCACCGGTGAATGCGAACAAAATTCACACCCTGAAACTAGTGCGGCGGTGCGTGCGGACGACAGCGTCCGGATGAACGATTCGTGGCCGCTCGGTGCCCAACCGTGTTCGGCCTGGTCACAGGTTGCACCGGAGCAACTCCGGACAGAATTCGCCTAACGGATCTTGACACTAAATCGGCCATATTGACACGGATCGGTTGCCGAAAAGAACACTTGTCGTGACCCGGGGCGGTTGAAATTACCCGAAGCGACCCGATCGGGTGATCTGTCCCGGACGGCCGCGGCCAGTGTTGCCGACGTCCGGGAGGACCTGTGTCCCCAAGATCCAGCATGATCGGCGCGATCGCCCTGTTCGCGGGCGTCACGGTGGCGTTGAGCGCGTGCTCCGCCGGTTCCGGTGGCGGTGGTTCGGCCACCAACGGCGGCGCCACCAATCCCGACCCGAACGCGTTGGCGTTGGCCACCCCGTACGTCCGGCCGAAGGTGCCCGACCTCGGCTCGATCGCCGTCTCGGTGGACGAGGCCACGACCGCCTACAACAACCTCCTCAACGCCACCAGCAACTCCGCGAACGCCAACGTGGACGGCCTGCTCCAGCCGAGCCCGTTCTTCACCAACGACCTGAACAACGTCGCTCGCGTGCAGGTCGACGGGGACCTGATGGACTCGGTGAAGGTGCTGTCCAACACCCCGCAGGTGATCCAGTACAACATCCGGCAGCAGGCGGTGTGGCAGGACGGCGCGCCGGTCGACTGTTCCGACTTCTACCTGCAGTGGCTGTCCGGTGAGGTCGACTCGGGTGACGTGGCGACACTGTTCAACAACGCGGTCCCCGGCCTCGACCACATCAGCAAGGTCGACTGCACCGGCAACGGCAAGACCGTGACGGTCACCTTCGGCCAGCAGTGGGCCGACTGGCAGGGCCTGTTCAGCAACATGGTGCCGGCGCACGTGCTGGAGAAGGCAACCGGCGTGCCCGACGTGACGAAACTGGACGACAGGCGCGCGTCCGACCACGCCGCGCTGCTGAAGGTCGCCGACTTCTATTCCGGCGGCACCAACAACGACCACGGATTCGGCAACCTCAGCCTGGCCAACGACCTGTCCGCGAGCCCGCTGATGCTGAAGTCGTTCGACGGGAAGACCGACTCGGTGCTGGTCCGCAACCCGAAGTGGTGGGGCAACCCGTCCGGTCCCTCCAGAGTGGACATCCGGGTGAACACCGACGACGAGTCGGCCTACCAGCAGTTGCAGAACAAGGAGATCCAGATCGCGGCGGGCCAGCCCAACGGGCAGGTCGCGCAGCAGGTCAACGCGAGTGGCGGCCAGTACACGCTGGTCACCGGTATCGGCGTGACGTGGGAACACCTTGACTACAACGCGCAGAACCCCACATTCCAGCAGCACCCCGAACTGCGCGCCGCGCTGTCGGACTGCGTGAACCGGCAGGACGTGATCACCAAGGTCGTCGCGGACGTGGACCCGCAGATCAGGCCACTTGGCGAGTCGATCTTCCTGCCGACCGAGAAGGGCTACACCGACCACTACGCCAACACCGGCAACGGCAACGAGACCGCCGCCAAGAAGGTGCTGACCGACTCGGGCTGGACCATGGGCCCCAACGGGTTCTTCCAGAAGAACGGCCAGACCGCGACGATCACCATCGGCCACAAGACCGACCAGCGGCGCGAGTCGACGGTGCAGACCATCCAGGCCGAGTGCAAGGCCGCCGGTATCCAGGTCCTTGACTTCACCAGCGACGGGTTCAACGGCAAGAACCTGTCCGCCGGTGACTTCCAGGTGGCGTTGTTCGCGTGGACGGGCAGCCCGTTCAAGTCCAGCTTCACGTCGATCTACCACACCGCGACGGGCAACCAGGGTGCCGCCAACTACATGAAGTACAGCAATCCGCGGGTCGACCAGTTGTTGAACACGGCGGACGGTGAGCTGGACTACGCGGCGCGGGCGCGGGACCTGCAGCAGGCGGACGCCCTGATCGCGCACGACGGGTTCACCCTGCCGCTGTTCGCGCTGCCGGAGTACGCCGTGACGGACGGTTCGATCGTGGCGACGTCGCAGGAGGGGAAGAAGCAGAGCGTGCAGTCCAACCAGGCCTCGATCGGGCTGCTGTGGGACGTGTTCACCTGGCAGCACAAGTAAATGGGGACGCGGGCACCGGTCTACTCGGCCGGTGCCCGTCCCAGCAGCTAGTCAGCCGAATCTATGAGTTCGACCTTCTGCACCCTGTCGTCGACCGAGTCGTTCGCGTCACGGTTCTCGTGCGCCAGGGGAGGGCGCAGCGCGAAGAACGCGAACACCACGGAGAACACCGCGCCCAGGGATATCACCGGCCACACGCCGTGACCAAGCGTGGCGAACAGCGCGACGCCCACTGCCTGGCCGACCGCATTGGCCAAGCCGAAGGTGAACTGGAAAGAGCTGATGTAGTACGACTTGAGTTTTGCCGGCGCGGCCACCGCCGGGTAGGAGAACACCCGTGGCGCGCCGATCATTTCCGCACTGGTCCAGATCAGCGTACCGACGATGATGACGACGGGCACCAGCGGCAGTCCATAGGTCGCCATACCGATGCCGACCAGGGCGAAGGCCACACAGACCACCAGCCGGATCGGCATCCGCTGGGACACCTTGGTCAGCGGCAGTTCGAACACGATCACCACGATCCCGTTGAGTGACACCGCGACGGAGTACCAGAACAACGGCAACCCGGATGCCTTGACGTCCAACGGAAGCGTGGACAGGTACTGCATGTACAGCGCGGTGTAGAAGAACGCGGCAACCAGGAACAGCACGAACTTCTTGTCCTTCAACACGGCCACATAATTGCTGCCGAACCGCTTGCGTGTCGTCGGCTCGGTGAGACCGGTCGCACTGATGGCGTTGATCTTCTTCGGCAGCGTGAACGCGACCAGCACGGCGTACCCCAGACCGAGCACGGCCTGCGCACCGAACACATACCCGTAATGCTGGTGATTGAGGTTGTAGAGGGCGAAACCGATCAGGGGCGCCGCGGCCGAGCCGACGTTGACCGCGAATCGGTACATCGCCAGAATCATCACTTGCCGGTTGGGCAGCGTGAGGTCGGACAACATCGTCACCGACGCCGGCCAGTACAACTGGCTGGACACACCGGCGAGCGCGACGACGGCCAGAATCACCCAGAATTCGGGCACGTTCAGGAGCGCGACGACCAGGGCCGCCGAGCAGACCATGCTGACGAGCGTGATGTTCCTGGTGCCGAGCCGGACGGCCAGCCCGCCACCGATCAGGTAGCTGATCACCGAGCCCGCGCCGTAGACGCCGACCGCGATCGCCGTCTGGCCCGGCGCGTAGCCCTGCGCCGACAGAAACAGAACCAGGAAGATGTTCAGAAAACCCGTCAACCGGTTCATGCACACGCCGAGCAGGATCACCTTCACCGCCAACGGTGACTCCGAGATGGTGGCCCAGATCCCCGCGTCGTCCGAGGACGCCTTGTCGGTGGTCATTCCGGTTCGAGTCTCCCTCTTGCTGCTGCGTACAGTCAGGTGGTGCGGATCACGATGGCCGACTCGGCGGCCTTGATCGCCTGCTCGCATTCCGAGAAGGTGTCGGCGACGGCGGTCGCGTAGGCCACTCGCCCCCACCACGTACCTTTCGGTGGTGGCGAGAGCACGGCGCCGACCTTATCGAAGGGCACCAGGCTGTCGATCGCGGCAGGCAGGTCGTCGTCGACGAATTCGATCGACACGATCGTGCTGTCCTCGCGCTCCGGGTAGAAGAACCGGACCCCAGCGACACGCCGCCTGGTCGGGGTCAGATCAACCGCCATCCCACACAGGACGGACGCCGCGACCACGCCGGGATCGATGCCGGTGGCAAGCTGCCCGAGGTACGGGATGACGTCGCCGCCGAGCCTGCCGTTCACCTCGATGATCTTCGGCCCGTCCACCGTCAGCATGATCTCGGTGTGGGTGCAGCCGTCACGCACACCGAGCGCGGCATGGCTGTCGCGCAGCAGTGCCGTGATCACCGGATCGGTCAGCAGTGGATCGTCCGCATGGACGTAGTGCCCGATCTCCTCGGCGTAGGGCGGATAGCCGACCACCTTGCGGCCGATGAACAACGGTGTGAGCACGCCGTCCTGGATGACCGAGTCAACGCTGATCTCCTCGCCGGTCACGCACTCCTCGACCAGGACCGAACCGTCGACGCCGAGCGCCGCGGCCTCCGGCCCCCTGGCATGCCAGGTGAAATCGAAGCTGGCGGCGAGCTGCTCCGGGTTGTCCACCCGGATCACTCCGAGGCTCGCGCCCAGGTCCCGGGGCTTGACGATCACGGGATAACCGAAGCGCGCCGCGGCTTCGAAGGCCTCGTGCTCGGTTCTGACCGGCGTCGACCGTGGCTGGGCGACGCCGCGTTCGGCCAGCCGGGCCCTGGTCTGCCCCTTGTCGCGCATCCGTTCGATGGTCGCCGGATCCCCGTTGCGCAGACCCAGTGCCCGCGCGATCTTCGCGGCGGCATGAATCCTGGCCTCGTCGAAACACACCACGCCGTCGATCGGACGCTCGCGGTTGAGCTGTTCGGCGGCCGCGATCATCGCGTCGGCATCCAGGGTGCTGGGCAGCACCGTCCAGCCGGAAAGATACTGCGCGCCCCAGGCCGGTTCGGCAGCCAGGAACGCGTGGATCTCGAAGTGTGCGCCGATGGAGCGCAGGAGATATTCTCGGTACGGCCTGGTACCCAGGCTGATCATCAATAACAATGGCCGGACATGATTGCTCCGCGAACGAGACACTATCGCACCCCCAGATGACGCTACGGGCATTACTACCAGCAACAACGTGCGGGCACCAGGCCCATGAGCCGACGAAGACGATTGCATACAATGCATCACAATTGCATACAGTTCCCTCATTAAATACAGTAGCAGAACGGGACGACGCGCTCTAAGCGAACTCTTCAAAACGCAAGAGTGATCCATATCACACCTGGCCTTCGGTGGACCGAACGGGTCAACATCACCTCAACAGGCGTAGTGCTCCGGTGATCCTTGACGCGGAGTAGCTCATTTTCGACATCAGCCGGACGCTGACAGTGATCTCATCGCGGCCAAATGGGCGAACGGTCAAAACGTTACCCTGAGCGCCCCCTGTGTGTCCTATGTCATATCGCTTGCTGTTCTACTTCGTGACGTGGATAGTGTTCGTGGGGTTGTCGAGGAATCTGGCGTTAATGCGGATGCCTTGGCATGCAACGGGGGAGAGGAGCACTTGTTGGTGGAGACGCGCTGAGGATTCTCGCAGTATCGAGTGCGCGATGTGCAAACGCGCGCCGATTTCTGGCGACGCAGAACTCTCGTATCAAGTGGCGTCTCAGTCCATCGCTTTTTTTCTTTGTCGTGGCTGAAACGCCGTGCCCGGACAACCAGGACGGGTTCTGGCAGGACGGTTTCTGGGGTGTTCACATGAAGCGCGACTTCACGGCGCGTCCACCAAGAGTCACGAATTTATCGCGGAGAACGATACAATGAGCAACGATGCCACTGTAATCAATGTCACCCAAGAGCTGCGCACCCAGGGCTACTCGGTGGTACGTGGCGATCAACTCGACGTCGATTCCGCGGCCCGAGCATACGAAGGCTCGCTGGCCGCCGAATGGGATAATCTGGAGCTGGACAATTACCTGAAGGACGGCGCACGGTTCCGGGAACGTCGTTACGGCCGATTTTACTATGTGCCGTCGACGGGCGTCGTCCGTCTTCTCCGGCATACCCCGTACTTCCAGTCGACGACGGCGAACTCGTACGCGGGTGGCATCGACCGTGTGGTCGCGCAGGTAACCGCGACGTCTGCCGAGAACCCGTTGATGCGCGACCTGATCGAGTTCAACTTCCGGCAGTTCCCTGCCGACCCGGAACTACGTGACAAGCCGTGGCACGTGGCCTGCCACCAGTTTCGGATCATCGCCGGCGCGGACGAGGTGGGCGATCCCACGCCCGAGGGTGTCCACCGCGACGAAATCGACTTCGGCGCGATCCACCTCATGTCCCGAACCAACGCCGAGGGCGGCTACTCGCGTGTCTACGACAACTCGCGGAACCTGATCGCGGAGTTCCGCCTCGAGTCACCGATGGACACGCTCTTCTGGGCCGACCACGACGTGCTTCATTCGGTCACCCCCATCACCGTCGCCGATCCGACCCGGCCTGCGGTTCGGGACATCTTGATCCTGGGCTACACGTGCATGCCCGATTTGACCGAGAACGACTGATCGTTCCACCTCATCGAGTCTTTGGATCACCCGCCGGCAGGGGTCGCTGGTGCATTCCCTGCTGCCTTCAGGAGAGTGACGGATGTTAGCTGAGAAGGTCTTATTCATCGGTGATACCTCGCGGTGGAGCGTACTGGCTTCCAAGTATCTGAACACGATCTTCAGTGGGGTTGAATCGGTCTTCTGGGACTACGGCGACCGCAAGCCCGCGAGTGTCGACGACTGGGAGGGCGACCGGATCTTCTGTTTCAAGTCGGACCTGGTGCTCAGGACGAAGGTAATTGCCAGGGCGTGGAAGTCTGCGATCAACTTCCACCCGTCAATTCCGAAGTACCGCGGTATCGGCGGGTATCACTACGTGCTGAACGAAGGTGGTACGGAGTTCGGTGCCACCTGCCACCACATAATCCAGAAGATCGATGCCGGTCGCATCATCAAGGTGCAAAGGTTCCCGATCGACCCGGACGAAACACCGGAGGGCTTGTCCGAACGTACGGCGGCGTACTGCCTGCTGCTTTTTTATGACATCCTGAACATCATTCGGGCCGGGCAGGCACTGCCGGCGTCCAGCGAGGCATGGGGCGGGCAGCTCTATACCCGTGCCGGCCTGAAGAAATTCCTCGTCAATCAGACCCTGTCCGCCGACCTCGCCAGCCAGTCGGTGTAGAAACCCCCGGTTGAAATCCGCAGCTAGGAGCGAAGTTCCATGAAGATCGTCCTCGCCTACTCCGGTGGCCTCGACACATCGCTGGCGCTGGTCTGGCTGCAGAAGAACTACGACGCCGAGGTCATCACGTTCTGTGCGAACCTCGGCCAGTTCGAGGATCTCGCCGAAGCCGAGAAACGTGCACTGAGAAACGGTGCTGTCCGGACCTACTTCGAGGACCTGCGCCACCAGTTCGTCGACGAGTTCGCCTTCCGCGCGCTGAAGGCGGATGCCGTGTTCGAGGACAAGTACTACATGGCTGCCTCGCTGAGCCGGCCACTGATCGCCCGGCGGCTGGTCGAGATCGCCGAGGCGGAAGGGGCCGAGGCCGTCGCCCACGGCGCCACCGGCAAGGGCAACGACCAGGTCCGCTTCTATGCGGGGATCACCGCGCTGAACCCGAACCTGAAGGTCATCGCGCCGCTGATGGAGTGGGATCTCAAGACGAGGGCCGCGCAGATCGCCTACGCCCGGGAGCACGACATCGCGATCCCGGCATTCAAGACCAGCCCGTACAGCCGGGACACGAACATCTGGGGTACCAGCGTCGAATGCGGTCCGCTGGACGACATCAGCCTCGCCCCGCCCGAGGAGGTCTACGCGATCACCCAGTCACCCGAGTCGGCACCGGACGAACCGGAACTGATTCGGATCGGGTTCGAGCAGGGTGTCCCGACGCAGTTGAACGGTGACCGACTGGGGCCGGTCGAGATGGTGGAACGTCTCAACGTTCTCGGTGCGAAGCACGGCATCGGGCGGATCGACATCATCGAGAACCGGTTGGTCGGAATCAAGGTTCGCGGAGTGTACGAGAGCCCTGGTGCGGCAATTCTCTATCAAACTCACCGCGAGCTGGAGAACCTGGTGCTGGAACGCGACGTCTTCCAGTACAAGGCGTTGGTGTCGCGCAAGTATGCGGAACTGATCTACGACGCGAAATGGTACAGCGCGCTACGCACCTCGTTGGACGCCTTCTTCGACGAGATTCAGCAGCGGGTGACCGGCGAGCTCACCATGAGGCTGTACAAGGGATCGGTGACCACGGCGGCACGTTCGGCGGACAATTCGCTGTACCATCTCGACTTCGCTTCCTACGAGTCCGACGAAGGCTTCGACCAGACAGCCGGAAGCGGCTTCGCCTACATCTGGTCGATGCAGTCGCGCGTCTCCGGGCTGCGCCGACGCGGCAGGTGAACGCGAGACGAACGGATCGACACCAGCCTGACCGTCCTCGGTCAGGCCGCCGCCACCACCTCGATCTCGACCAGCCATTCACTGAGTAGTGTCTCGGCCACGATCGCCGTGGTCGGCACGACGCGCCCGTTGAGCATGGCCACCCGTACGTTGGCGTTGACCTTGGCGTAGCTGGCGTCACGCAGGTAGCTGGTGAGTCGAACGATGTTGTCCAGGGTCATGTCCGCCGCCGCGAGAATGGTCCGAATATTGGCCCAGACCAGTTGGAGTTGTTCCTCGATGCCGGTACCTGGCGCACCGTCGGGGTCAAGCCCCATCGTGCCGGCGACGAAGAGCAGCCGATCCGCGCCGCGCACCTCGATGGCATGCACGTAGTCGTGGGAGGCCGGGTAGATCCCCACGGTGGGGTTGTGCGGCACGATGTCCATCGGATGCTGTCTCCCTTTTCTGGCGGTCGGCGCTGTGATCGTCGCATGTCCGCGGCCGAGCGCGCGCCGCGCTGGATGCGATCACCCGGTTGCGCAACCGCCTGCCGCGGCCACCCCGATCGGCGAGGTTCGTCGCGATCTTCACCACGAGCGAGCACCCTATCGGCACGCTCCGCACCGCCGTTCCACCCGCGCGGTTCCGCCGTCCGTGTGCACCCTGGGTGGGCACGCGCCGTGACGTTCGCCACGGTGGCGCCCGGGATCGGGCGAAACGGGGGGTCGGGCGGTGCCGGGCGCGTGGCCGTGTCCTAGGGTCGAAGGTGCCATGGCTCGCGTCATTCACGTCTTCCGTCAGCCCGACCGGTTCGTCGCCGGGACCGTCGGGGAACCCGGCGACCGCAGTTTCTACGTGCAGGCCGCCGAGGATGTCCGGCTGGTCAGTGTCCTGCTGGAGAAACAGCAGGTCGCGGTGCTGGCCGAGCGGGTGGGGTCGCTGCTGGACGAGGTGGCCCGCCAGTTCGGCGCCGAGGTGCCCGACGACCCACCCGATGACCTGATCGACACCGAGCCGCTCACGGTGCCGCTCGAGGAGGAGTTCCGGGTCGGCACGATGGGCCTTGGCTGGGACGCCGAGAGCGAGGCCGTGGTGATCGAACTGCTCGCGGCCACCGAGGACGAGGTCGACGAGTCCGTCGTGCTCGGTGACGCCGAGGACGGCCCGGACGCCTTGCGGGTGTTCCTGAGCCCGGCGGAGGCGCGGGCGTTCGCGCACCGCGCCGAGCGGGTCGTGGAGGCCGGGCGCAAGCCGTGTCCCTTGTGCGGGCAGCCGCTGGACCCGGCTGGGCACGTGTGCCCGCGCAGCAACGGGTACCGGCGCGCGGCCGACGAGCAGGACTGAGCGGCCCGTGGTGGCGCCGACCGACCCGGACGTGCTGGATCTGTTGCACCGGGGCCGGATCGAGGTGCAGGGCCGGCTCGTGGACGCCTCCAACGCGACCCTGTTCTGCTCGATCACCTCCCACGGCGTGGAGGCCGAGTGCGTGTACAAGCCGGTGTCGGGGGAGCGGCCGCTGTGGGATTTCCCGGACGGCACCCTCGCCGGCCGCGAGGTCGCCACCTACCTGGTGTCGGAGGCCACCGGCCTGCACGTAGTGCCGCCGACGATCCTGCGGGAGGGCCCGTTCGGGCCCGGCATGGTGCAACTGTGGGTGAACACCAAGGAGGGTGACGACCTCGTCGACGTGGTCGCCCCCGGCCAGGTCCCGGCGGGCTGGGAGGTGGTGCTGCACGCGCACGACCGGTTCGGTGAGCCCGCGGTCCTCGCGCACGCCGACCATCCCGGGATCCGGGCGATGGCGGCGCTGGACGTGGTGGTGAACAACGCCGACCGCAAGGGCGGCCACGTGCTGCACGCCACGGACGACCACGTGTACGGCGTGGACCACGGCATCTGCCTGCACACCGAGAACAAGCTGCGCACCGTCCTGTGGGGTTTCCTCGGCCAGCCGGTGCCGGCGGAGACCGTCGAGGCCCTGACCCGGTTACGCACCGAACTGGCCGGCGACGACCTGCCCGCGACGCTGGCCGAGCACATCACGCGGCGTGAGGTGCGGGCGTTGCGCAGCCGCACGACCCGGTTCCTCACCGAGGGTGTGTATCCGGAACCGGGTGGGGAGTGGCGCGCCGTCCCCTGGCCCGCGTTCTAACTACTCGTCAGCCTCTGTGCGTGCCTGGCCGGGAGGTGTCTAGCGGCCGCTGCCCAGGATGCGTTTCGGGTTGATCAGGACGGCGACGCGGCGTTCCGCGGCCATGACGCGGTCGTATTCGGCCCAGTCGTCGTGCGTGCCGCCGGCGGCGGTGAAGATGTCGCGCAGCAGCCCGGGATAGTCGGGGTGCGGGTCGTCGGGGCCGATGACGGTCACCGGCCCGTCGACCGACGCCCATTCCCAGCCGGCGCGGAACGTGATCGTCGCGTGCCCGGTGCGGCGGAAATGGCCCAGCTTCGCGGCGTCGCCGCGGATGACGGCGGCCACCGAGGGCCCGCCGCCGGACGCGTCGTCCATGACACCCGCGTTGATCAGCGACGAGTGGACGGTGCCGTCGGTGCGGGTGGTGGAGATGATCGCCAAGCCGTGGTCGGCGCCGACGAGCCGGCGCACCATGTCAAGATCCGCTGCCATGCGGTCAACCTACGCTCGGCGCGCCGCGCGCCACCATCGGGTGGGTGAGGCGATACCGTCGTCGACCGTGCGTTCCCAGGACTACGGGCCGGACCTGACGCGTCGGCGCCGCACCGTGCCGGAGTTGCCCGCCGAGCCGGGTGTGGTGGTGGAGGACCCGGAGTCCGGGTTCTGCGGCGCGGTGGTGCGGTTCGAGCAGGACAAGGTCGTGTTGGCCGACCGGCACGGCAAGCAGCGGCTGTTCCCGTTGCGGCCGGCGGGTTTCCTCGTCGACGGCCGGCCGGTCACGCTGACCCGGCCGACGCCAGCCGCGCCGAAACCGGTGGCGCGGTCGGCGTCGGGTTCGCGCCGCGTCGAGGGCCTGCGGGCGCGCACCGCGCGGGAGGGCCGGATCTGGGTGGAGGGCCTGCACGACGCGACCCTGGTGGAACGGGTGTGGGGACACGACCTGCGCGTCGAGGGTGTGGTGGTGCAGCCGCTGGACGGCGTGGACGAACTCGCTGCCCGGGTCGCGGACTTCGGCACCGCGCCGCACCGCCGCCTGGGGGTGCTGGTGGACCACCTGGTCACCGGCAGCAAGGAAGCCCGCATCGTGGCCGACGTGCGTGACACGAACGTGTTGGTCACCGGCCACCCGTACGTGGACATCTGGCAGGCGGTGAAACCCGCGTCGGTCGGCATCCGGGCATGGCCGGTGATCCCGAAGGGCACGTCGTGGAAGGACGGCGTGTGCGCGGCCCTCGGCTGGGGCGACCCGGCCGACGGGTGGCGGCGCGTCATCAGCGGGGTGCGGACGTTCCGTGATCTGGAGACCCCGCTGGTGGGTGCGGTAGAGCGGCTGATCGACTTCGTGACCGAGGTCACCGAGCCCTGAGGTCAACAAGTGTTGGCCGGGACGCGGTGGGCGGCCCATTCGTCGGCGAGGATGGCCATGACGTGCGCGTCGACCCAGTCGTCGTGCCAGCGCAGCGCGTGCCGCCTGGTGCCCTCGTGGACGAACCCGACCTTCTTGTAGACGTGCCGGGCGCGCGGGTTGAACGCGTACACCTCCAGTTCCACGCGGTGCAGCCCGACGGTGTCGAACGCGTGCGCGAGCACCAGCCGGGTGGCTTCGGTGCCCAGCCCGCGGTCGGTGAACCGGCCGGTCAGCCCGATGCGGAAGTTGCAGGACAGGTTGTCGGTGTCCAGGTCGCCCAGGACGACCTCGCCCGCGTAGGCGTTGCTGGCGCGTTCGATGACGACGAGGTCGACGCGGTCGGTGTGCCCGGCCTGGGCGGCGAGGAACCGGCGGATGTGTTCGGTGGAGAACCGCCGGTGGGTGCCGGTGAGGCGCCTGCTCTCCTCGTCGGCCAGGGATGCCATCACGTCGTCGGTGTAGGCGGCGGTGACCGGCCGCAGCACGACCAGTTCCCCGGCCAGGGTGGGCTTGTCGCTGAACATGCCCCGGATGGTGCCGGCCGACGTGTGGCGCGCGCGAGCGTGTTTCCGGTGAGCGAAACGCCTCATTCGTCCTCGGCTCTGGGTGGGCGCCCGCGTTTCGGGATCTTGCCCGCGCCGCCGGGCATGCGGCCTGCTCTGGTGAGTGCTTCGCGCAGGAGGAACTCGATCTGCGCGTTGGTGCTGCGCAGTTCATCGCCGGCCCAGCGGGCCAGCGCGTCGTGTACCGCGGGGTCCAGCCGCAGCAGGACACCCTTGCGGTCGGTCGCGCCGGGCACCGGTCAGTGGTAGAGGGAGCCGGTGTTCACGATGGGTTGGGTGTCGCGGTCCCCGCACAGCACGACGAGCAGGTTGGACACCATGGCGGCCTTGCGTTCCTCGTCCAGTTCCACGATGTTGTGCTCGTCGAGCCGGTTCAGCGCGAGGCGCACCATGCCGACTGCGCCCTCGACGATGGTGGTGCGGGCGGCGACGACGGCCTCGGCCTGCTGGCGGCGCAGCATGGCCTGCGCGATCTCGGGCGCGTACGCCAGCCGCGTGAGGCGGGACTCGACGATGTGCACGCCCGCGGACTGGACCCGGTCGCCGATCTCGGCGGACAGCTTCTCGGTGATCTCGCCCGCGTTGTCGCGCAGGCTCAGCTGGGTGTCGCCGTGCGAGTCGTAGGGGTAGCTGGTGGCGATGTGCCGGACGGCGGTTTCGGCCTGGATGTTGACGAACTGGACGAAGTCGTCGACCTCGTAGAGTGCGCGGGCGGTGTCGGCGACCTGCCACACGAGGACGGCGGCGATCTCGATCGGGTTGCCGTCGGCGTCGTTGACCTTGGCGATGGCGGTCTCGTGGTTGCGGATCCGGGTGGACACCGCGCGCCTGCGGGTGAACGGGTTGAACCAGCGCAGCCCGGGTTTCCGCGCGGTGCCGACGTACCGGCCGAACAGCTGCACCACCCTGGCCTGACCGGGCATGACGGGCGTGAGGCCGGTGAGCATGAGGACGGCGAAGGCGAGCACGAACGGCAGCACCCCCTTGCCCACGCCGCCGGCCCCGACGATCAGCAGCACGAGGGCCACGATCCCGACCACGAGCCACACGGCGAGCATGAGCACGCCGGGCGCGCCGCTGTTGGTGCGTTCCCGCATCGTGGGGGCTGGCATGTCTACAACGGACTCCGCGGCCATCGTGGCACCATCCTCTTCTCAAGTTCCACCCGAACGCTAGCATAGTGATATCACTTTATGCCATGCTGGTGTGGACACACCGAACAAGGGGAGGTATCGGGTGAGCACCACAGGCCTGGAGATCGACAGGGTCTCCAAACGCTACGGAGACGTCGTCGCGCTGCGCGACATGACGTTCGAGGTGCGGCCGGGCGAACTGTTCGGGTTCGTCGGCAGCAACGGCGCCGGCAAGACCACCACCATGCGCATCGCGCT
Source organism: Candidatus Melainabacteria bacterium (assembly GCA_963702275.1). GTDB lineage: Bacteria > Actinomycetota > Actinomycetes > Mycobacteriales > Pseudonocardiaceae > DATEPR01. The sequence goes on along the minus strand of CAVPCF010000114.1, from coordinate 49,531 downwards.
CGGCGTCCTGGCCGCCGACGCCGGCCAGGTCCGCTGGGCAGGCGAACCGGTCACCCTGGAAACCCGCCGCCACATCGGCTACATGCCGGAGGAACGCGGCCTCTACCCGCGCATGAAGGTCGCGGAACAGCTCGTCTACCTCGCCCGCCTGCACGGCATGACCACCAAGGCCGCCACCCGGTCGGTACAGACGTGGCTGGAACGGCTCGGGGTGGCCGCGCGCCGCGACGACGAGGTCCAGAAACTGTCGCTGGGCAACCAGCAGCGCGTGCAGCTCGCCGCCGCCCTCGTGCACGACCCGACCATCCTCGTGCTGGACGAACCGTTCTCCGGGCTCGACCCGGTCGCGGTGGACGTGATGAGCCAGGTGCTGCTGGAGAAATGCGCCGACGGTGTCCCCACCGTGTTCTCCAGCCACCAACTCGACCTGGTGGAACGGCTGTGCGACCGGGTCGGCATCGTCCGCGACGGCGAAATGGTCGCGTGCGGCCGCATCGACGAACTACGCGCCGGCGGCACAGAACGGCTCGTGATCGACGCGCCAGAGGCGCCACCGGACTGGGCCGCCGACCTGCCCGGCGTCACCGCCCACACCAGCGAGGGCCACCGCACCGTGCTGGAACTGCGACCGGGCACCGACGACCAGACCGTGCTGCGCGCCGCACTGGCCACCGGCCCGGTCCGCGAGTTCGCGCGCCGCCGCCCGTCACTGACCGAACTGTTCCGCAACGTGGTCACCGAGCAGGGGGTAACGGCATGAACCACATGGGTAACTGGGCCACGGTGCGCCTGATCGCGGGCCGCGAGATCAAGGTCCGACTCGCGTCACGGGCGTACCGCGTCCTCACCATCGTCATGGTCGTGATCGTCGTGGGCCTGTGCGTCGCGCTGAAACTGTTCGGCGGCGCCAGCAGCGGCACCCACGTCGGCTACCTGCCCGCCGACGCCACCATCGCCCGTGAACTGCCCGCCGTGGGCACCAGCATCGGCCAACAGATCACCGTCCAGGCCGTCACCGACCAGACCACCGGCGAACAACAGGTCCGCGCCGGCACTCTGGACGCACTCCTGGTCGGCAACGGCCAGCAGATCAACGTCGTCGTCAAGAAGAACATCGACAAGAACCTGGGCGACGCACTGAACGTCCTGGCCCGACAGGCCGCGCTGGACCAGCAGATCACCCGACTGGGTGGCGACCCCGCCACCGTCCTCACCCAGGTCGCCAACGCGTCCGCGCACGTCACACCGCTGCAGGCGCCCTACCCGTACCAGACACAACAACTGATACTGGGCATCATCGCCGGTGTCCTCATCTACATCTCGCTGATGCTCAACGGGCAGTTCGTCGCGCAGGGCGTGGTGGAGGAGAAGTCCAGCCGTGTCGTGGAACTCCTTCTGTCCGCGATCCGGCCCTGGCAGCTGATGGCCGGCAAGGTCGCCGGCATCGGTCTGGTCGGCCTGATCCAGATCCTCGTCATCGGCGCCGCGGGCGTCGCCGCCGGCCTGGCCACGAAAGTCCTCACCGTCTCGGTGTCCGCCGCGGTCGGCACCGTGGCGTGGCTGATCGTGTGGTACCTGCTCGGGTTCTTCATGTACGCCGTCGTGTTCGCCGGCCTCGGTGCCCTGGTGTCCCGACAGGAGGACATCGGCGGCGCCACCGCGCCGGCGCTGGTGTTCCTCGTCATCGGCTACATCCTGAGCATCTCCATCCTGCCCAGCGACCCGGGAAACCACCTCGTGGAGATCCTGTCGATCCTCCCGATGTTCGCGCCCACCGCCATGCCGATGCGCCTGGCCATGGGAGGCGTCCCACCGTGGGAGGCGATCGTGTCCGTCGGGCTGGTCGTCGCCCTCATCCCGCTGCTGATCTGGCTCGCGGCCCGCATCTACCGCAACGCCGTGCTACGCACCGGGGCCCGCGTGAAACTCCGGCAGGCACTGAAGGCGGCGTGAGACGCACCAGACACACCGCGGCGGCCAGATCTTTGCGCGACCGCGATCACTTTCTGCCACGATGGACACATGGCCGCGCTGCTGTGGCTGATCATCGGGGTCATCCTGGTGCTAGCCGAAATGCTCTCCGGGGCGTTCGTCCTGGTCATGCTCGGTGGTGCGGCCCTGGTCGCGGCCCTGGTGGCCTCGATCGGGGCAGGCACCATCGTCAGCGGCATCGTGTTCGCCGCCGTGGCCGCCGGGGGCATCACCCTCGCCCGACCCGCCCTCGTCCGCCACATGCACCTGGGTGAACACGTCAAAACGAACATCGACGCCCTGGTCGGCGGCAAAGCCGTGGTCGTCGCCACCGTGAACGCCCACACCGGCCAGGTCAAGATCAACGGCGAAGTCTGGTCCGCCCGGTCCTACGACGAGACCGAAGTGCTCGAACCGGGTCGTTCCGTCACCATCATGAACATCTCGGGCGCCACCGCCGTCGTGTGGGGTGGACTGTAAGTGGAGGCTGGTGTGATCACGCTCATCATCGTCATCGTTCTCGTCGTGCTGGTGCTCACCGTGGCGGTCAAATCCGTCATGGTCGTGCCCCAGGCTCAGGCAGCCGTGATCGAACGCCTCGGCCGATACCGCAACACCGCCGCACCCGGCATGAACTTCCTCGCCCCGTTCTTCGACCGCGTCCGCGCCCGCATCGACCTCCGCGAACAGGTCGTGTCCTTCCCACCCCAACCGGTGATCACCCAGGACAACCTGACCGTGTCCATCGACACCGTCGTGTACTTCCAGGTCACCAACCCACAAGCTGCTGTGTACGAGATCTCCAACTACATCGTCGGTGTCGAACAGCTCACCACCACCACCCTGCGTAACCTCGTCGGTGGCATGAGCCTCGAGGAAACCCTCACCTCCCGCGACCAGATCAACCAGCAACTCCGCGGTGTCCTCGACGACGCCACCGGCCGCTGGGGCATCCGCGTGGCCCGCGTCGAACTCAAGGCCATCGACCCGCCGCCCTCCATCCAGGACTCCATGGAGAAGCAGATGCGCGCCGACCGGGAGAAGCGCGCCATGATCCTCACCGCCGAAGGCCAACGCGAATCGTCCATCAAAACCGCGGAAGGCCAGAAACAAGCCCAGATCCTCTCCGCTGAAGGCGCGAAGCAGGCCGCGATCCTCAACGCGGAAGGCGAACGCCAGTCCCGCATCCTGCGCGCCCAGGGTGAACGCGCCGCCCGCTACCTGCAGGCCCAGGGCCAGGCCAAAGCCATCGAGAAGGTCTTCGCCGCCATCAAGGCAGGCCGACCCACCCCGGAAGTGCTGGCCTACCAGTACCTGCAGACCCTGCCGCAGATGGCGCAGGGCGACGCGAACAAGGTGTGGCTCGTGCCAAGCGACTACGGCAAGGCCCTCGAAGGGTTCGCCAGGATGCTCGGCGCGCCGGGGGAGGACGGCGTGTTCCGCTACGAACCCCCCAAGTACGAAGCCCCCGCCCAGGCCACCGACACCGGCGAGGAGGACGCGTCCATCGCCAGCTGGTTCGACACGTCCACCGACCCGCACGTCGCCGCCGCCGTCGCCGCCGCGGAAGCCGTCGCCCGCCAGGAGGTGCCCAGCCCGCTCAACCCGCACCCGCTGGGCCACCACATCCCGGCCGGCCTGCCCAGCGCCGCGGAAACGACCGGTCCACTCCCGACCGTGCCGCCCGCCCCACCCTCCAGCATCGAACCGCACGACGACTCAACCGAACTGTCCTGACCCCTCACCCGGCCGTGGGTGGACGCCGGTCCGCCCACGGCCGTTCGCGTTCCACCACCATCGACAACGCCAACAGTGTCGCCTCGTCATGCGGCCGCCCGACGAGCTGCACCGCCAACGGCAACCCGTCCCCGGTGAACCCCGCCGGCACCGACACCGCCGGGTTCCCGGTCAGGTTCCACAACGTCGTGAACGCCGCGAACCGCTGCGCCGCCAACAACAACGCGAACCACCCCTTGCCGGACAGCTCACCGACCCGCAACGGCGGCCGCGGCGTCACCGGCGACAACACCACATCCACGTCGTCGAACACCGTGTTCACCTTCCCCGCCAACCGTTCCCCGTACCGGCGGGACGCCGCCACCACACCAGGGGAGTAGCGCCGCCCGAACCGCGCCACCGACCGCGTCGAGGACTCCAACCGCGCCGGCAGATCCACATCGGCCGCCGCGTCCGCCGCGGCCCGCACGAACCGCGGCCCGAAACTCAACAACCCCGTCGGATCCACCAGCGGCGGCTCACGAAACACCACCCGATGCCCCAACCCCGCCAACAACCGCGCCGTCGACACCACCGCGTCCCGCACCGCCGGAGCCACCCGGCCCCCCACCGGCCACGGCCGCAACGACACCCCCACCCGCAACCAACCCTCCAGAGTGGACTCCGCGAACGGCCGCACCGGCGGCTGGGCCCAATGCAGGTCCCCGGGCATCGGACCGTGCAACACATCCAACAACAACGCCGCGTCCGCCACCGTCCTGGTGATCGGACCCGCCACCGACAACCCCGACCACACCTCACCGTGCGGCGCCAACGACACCCGACCCCGCTGCGGCTTCAACCCGAACAACCCCGTCGCCGCCGCCGGCAACCTAATCGACCCACCACCATCACTACCCACCGCGGCCGCCGCCAACCCCGCAGCCACCGCCGCCGCGGCACCACCACTCGACCCCGCTGGCGAATGCGCGGGCGACCACGGATTCCGCGTCACCCCACCCTGCACAGTCTCCGTGAACGGCCACAGACACAACTCCGGCGCCCGAGTCCGCCCCACGATCACCGCACCCGCCCGCCGCAACCGCGACACCACCTCCGCGTCACGCTCCGCGACCCGCGTGACGGCGTCCGTGCCCATCGTCGTGGGCAACCCCGCCAGATCCGTGTCCTCCTTCACCACCACCGGCACACCCAACAACGGCGCACCCTCACCCCGCGCCCGCCGCGCATCCGCCTCCACAGCCGCCGCACGCGCCTCATCGGCGAACACCAACCGAAACGCGTTCAACCCACCGTCCAACGCGGCGATCCGATCCAGACACGCCCCCACCAACTCGGCCGACGACACCCGACCATCCCGCAACAACGCCAACTGCCCAACCACACCGGCGAAACACGCATCAGTCAGATCCACCAAGATCGACCCACCTCATCCGCACCGTGAACAACTGACTACACTCCGCACCCATGGCTGGCAGGCGGGACGAACTACACGAACGACGGACCGGATACCGGTCCCGCCGACCCCTGCTCGCCGACGCCGCCATCACCATCCTCGCCCGAGACGGCGGCCGCGGCCTCACCCACCGCGCCGTCGACCGCGAAGCCGGCGTCCCGGAAGGCACCACCAAGAACTACTACCCAACCCGCCACACCATCCTCGAAGCCGCCGCGCACCGCATGACAGAACACCACCGCGCCGCCGTCGACCGACTCCGCGAAACCACCCCCACCGGCGTCACCCCCCACCAACTACGCCAGCTCTACCCGGCCCTCATCCGCCGCGCCGTGCACAGCGACCCAACCCCCACCCTCGCCCTGTTCGAGCTCTACCTCGAAGCCGTCCGCCAACCCGCCATCCGAGCCGCCCTCGGCGCCATGGCCACCGCGAACGCCACCGCCACCGCCGAACTCCACCACGCCGCCGGCATCCCCAGCGACACCACCACCGCGGGCCTCCTCGACGCGTGCATCCTCGGCGTCATGGTCGCCCAACTCGCCCTACCCGCCGATACGCTCACCACCATCGGCCTCGACGACACCATCGGCGCCCACCTGTTCGACACCACCACCGCGCACACCCCGCGCCTGGCCGCGCAGGCCTGACACCCACTCGCCCCGGGTCACCGCGTACTCCACCTCACCGAACTCCGTCCCGTCGATCGGGTCGTCGAACACCTCGTGGAACGTCCGCACATACCGAAGCCCCGCCTTCACCAGCACCCGCCGCGACGCCACATTCACCGCCATCGTCCGCGCCCACACCCGCGACACCCCCAACTCGCCGAACGCATACCCCACCACCCCACGCGACCCCTCCGTCGCCAACCCCCGCCCCCACACCGCGCGCCGCAACCGATAACCCAACTCCCCACCCGGCCGCAACCCCAACCACCCCACGAACACCCCGTCCAGCAACGCCGCCCAACGCCCGAACCCCGAGTCGTACTCGGCCAACAACCGGGGGAGCAGCTCACCCACCACCACCTCCCGCGGCGTCGGCAGCCCCTTCGTCAGAAACCACATCACCTCGGGATCACCGTCCAACTCCACCAGACTGTCCACATCAGCCCACGTCAACCGACGCAACACCAACCGCGCCGTCCGCAAGATCACCACCCACGCATTATGCTTCCCACCACCCAGACAGGTGAGACCAAATACCGCCCACTGAGCGGCCCCCTTCGCTCGGAAAGCGCCCCATGCCACCCATCGTCACCACACTCCGCGCCGCAGGCTGCGTCTTCGCAGAAGACGAAGCCCAACTCCTCACCGAAGCCGCGACCAACCCCGACCACCTCACCACCCTGGTCAACCGCCGCGTCGCAGGCGAACCACTCGAACACATCCTCGGCTGGGCCCACTTCCGCGGCCGCCGCATCACCGTCACCCCAGGCGTGTTCGTGCCACGCCGCCGCACCGAACACCTCGTCCACCACGCCACCGCCCTCGCCCCACCACACGCGGTGATCGTCGAACTGTGCTGCGGCTGCGGCGCCATCGCAGCCGCACTCACCGCAGAACTCGACCAGATCGAACTCCACGCGGCCGACATCGACCCCGCCGCCGTCCGCTGCGCCCGACGCAACATCACCGGGGGAGCCGTCCACCAAGGCGACCTGTACCAGCCACTGCCCGCGACACTCAGGGGCCGCGTGCACATCATCGTCGCCAACGCCCCCTACGTACCCACCGACAAGATCAGCACCATGCCACCAGAAGCCCGAAACCACGAACCACAGACAGCCCTCGACGGCGGCACGGACGGCCTCACCATCCTGCGCCGAATCATCACCGAAGCACCCCGATGGCTCGCACCCGGCGGACACGTACTCGTCGAATCCAGCGAACACCAAGCCCCACAACTGGCCAAGGCGATGCGCACAGCCGGCCTGACAGCACGAGCGGACACAGACGACAACCTCTACGCGACCGTCGTCATCGGAACCATGCCAGCATCCCCATCTTGATCATCAACATGGGGGAGACCAGGGGAGAGGCACGCCACCCGTCACACCGACCAGGCGAAACTCCAGCACAACGAGCGCCCCAGCGCATACACCCGGAAAGGGTATTGACCGATAAGGCACGATGACAGGCGTTGATCGAACGTGGGAGGGGTTTCGATGCGCAAAGTCGTAGCTGTGCCGCTGGTGGCGTTGACTCTCGTATTGGGCATGGCCGCACCGGCGGCCGCCGCACCGCCGACCAAGGTGATCCTCCTTCCCGGGGCCACCTCCGCCGAAGCCATCACAGCAGGCGACGGCGCCACCTTCTACGCCGCGGACCTGATCCAGGGCACCATCTACCGAGGCGACGTCCGGCGCGGCACGGCCGAAGTGTTCATCCGCCAACCGAAAAAGACCGAGATCGACGGCATGGCCCTGGACGTACGTCACGGCCTGCTGTTCGTCGCCGGTGGCACGAGCGGCAAGGGCTACGTCTACGACATCCGGACCAGGGCCCTGATCACCACCTACAGTTTCGGTGCCCCGGCGACCTCCCAGATCAACGCCGTGACGTTGACCCCGTTCGGCGCCTGGTTCGACGATTCACTACAGCCGAAGCTGTACTTCGTGCCGGTCCTGCACGGGGCTCCAGGGCCGGCGCACACTCTGACGCTGCGCGGGCCCGCGGCAGGCGCACCCGGGACGTTCGACATCAACGACATCGCGTCGACTCCGTCCGGGGACACGCTGTTCGTCGCCCCCGCCCTGCTGGGGAAGCTGGTCACGATCAACCCCGTCACCGGAACCAGCAAGATCGTCAAGGGCGTTGACATCCCGGAGACCGACGGCGTCCTGCTCAGCGGCCACCAGCTCTGGGCCACACAGTTCAACAACCAGATCAGCCGGTTGCGGCTGAGCGACGACTTCAGCCGCGCCACGCTGGAGAAGGTGATCACCGACCCGCAGTTCCACGCGCCACTCACATCCGTCAAGTTCGGCGACAAGCTCGCCGTGGTGAACTCGCACATCGACACCGGCTTCCCGCCAGTCAGCCCAACCTACGAGGTCGTCGTCCTCCATGACTGACCGGCCTTGACTCCATGCCGCGTGGTGTCGTCGGCGGCGGACCGCGACGTGCCCGCCGCCGAGGTCCTAGGTGACCTGCAGGTCACCTAGGACCCGACAGTAGCCATAGCGACCCCGCTCGGAGACGAGTCCTAGCCGGTTACTTGACATAATGTACATTATCGGCACTTGCCGCGTGGCCAAGTGGCCCCCGCTTGATTCGTCACGGTGACGAATCAATGGTGTACCGAGTACCAGGCAGACTGGCTGTGTCGCGAGTTCACACGGCGACTGCTCGTGACTGGTGATCACAGCAAGATCGTCTGTGACGATGCGCACCCGGGACAACGGTGGTTGAGTCCTGACGGCGCCCGCGGGTTCTGGGCATCCCCCGCTTGGCCCTTCTGGTGACTGTTTTCGCTGGTCACATGTGTGTGTCATGGATAATATGCGTTATGCAGCAAATTCATCGTCGGTTGAATAGTGTCGCTCGGGCTGGTTGTCGGACCGGTGCGCTATCAAGATCGGTATGGAGGTTCTGGTTTCGGATGCTCGTCAGGCGTTCTTCGCGGCTCGGCGGCCGCGGAAGGACTCGCCGCACACCACGGCCGCTTATCAGCGGGATCTGGCGGGGATCGTCGGTGTGCTCGCCGATGAGGTGGGCAGGTCCGTGGAGGTGTTGACGGTGGGTGATTTGACGACGTCGGCGTTGCGGGGTGCGTTCGGGGTGTTCGCGGATGGGCATGCGCGTAGTTCGGTGTCGCGTGCGTGGTCGACGTGGAATCAGTTTCTGTCGTTTTGTGTGGCTGAGGGGTTGGTGGCGGGGAATCCGATGGCGGCGGTGGCTCGGCCGCGGCCTGCTCCCCTGTCCCCCAAGCCGTTGCGGGGTGAGGACACGCCGGAGCGGTTGTTGTCGGCGGTGGCTTCTGGTGCTGTTTCTTCTGTTGCGGCGCCGCGGGATCCGTGGCCGGAGCGGGATTTGTTGGTGATGGCGTTGGGGTTGGTTGCGGGGTTGCGGTCGGCGGAGATGCGGGGGTTGACGGTGGGGTCGTTGGTGGGTCGGGTTGGTGAGCAGCGGTTGCATGTGTCGGGGAAGGGTTCTCGGGATCGGTCGATTCCGGTTGAGCCTGCGGTGGGGGCGATTGTGGCGCGGTATTTGGGGTCGTGTCGGGTGCGGTTTGTTGGGTTGCGGTGGGGGCGGTCGGCTTTGTTGTTGCGGGATCGGCGGGGTGCGCCGATTGGTCGGGGTGCGTTGGAGTATTTGGTGTCGTCGTGTTTTCGGCGTGCGGGTTTGCATGATCGGGTGCCGAGGGGGGCGAGTTTGCATGCGTTGCGGCATACGTTCGCGACGCGGTTGGCCGAGGATGGGGCGACGGCGTCGGAGATCATGGTGTTGTTGGGGCATGCGAGTTTGACGACGAGTCAGAATTATATTGATGTGACGGGTCGGGAGCGGCGGGCGGCGGTGGCTGCTAGTCGGACGTATCGGGCGTTGGGTGAGATCGCGGGTGTGGTGGAGGGTTAGCGGAGGCGTTCGAGGTCTTGGGCGGTGTGGTGGAGTTCTTGGGCGAGTTTGCGTAGTTCGGTGGTGGTTGCGCCGTCGTCGACGGCGGTGACGACGTCTTCCGCGGCGCAGCGGAGTTGGAAGAGTCGGTCTTGGAGGTCGGCGAGTTCTGTTGCGGAGAGGATGACGGCGTCTTCTGGTAGGCCGGTGCGTTGGACGGCGGTGCGGCGTTCGTAGGCGCGTTGTCGGCAGGGTTGGGCGCAGTAGCGGCGGGGGCGGCCGACTTTGCCGTCGTCTGGTAGGCGGCGGCCGCACCAGGCGCAGTGTTTTTCCGCGGTGATGCCGCTTGGGTGGCGGGTTTCGGTGCGGGTTCGGTCGATGAGTGGCTGGTCGGTGGGCACGTGGGCATCATGCCGGGCGGGTGTTGGTGGTGTGTGGTCGGCTCGCCGGTTGGTGGTCACGTGGTTGTGGTGTGGGGCGGGCACACTCTTTGTGTGACTAGTGACGTGCATGGGTATTTGGGTGGGCCGTATCCGAGGGCGTTCGCGCATCGGGGGTGGCATGTGGGCGATTTGGTGGGGATGGAGAACTCGTTGAGTGCGTTTCGGCGGGCGTGGGTGGAGGGTTATCGGTATGTGGAGACGGATGTGCATGTGACGTCGGATGGTGTGGTGGTGGTGCACCATGACGCGGAGTTGGATCGGACGACGGATGGTCGGGGTGTGGTGTCGGGGTTGCCGTGGTCGGTGGTGGGTCGGGCGCGGGTGGGTGGTCGGGAGCCGGTGGTTCGGTTGGATGCGGTGTTGGAGGAGTTGCCGGGGGTGTTGTTGAACATCGATGTGAAGTCGGATGCGGCGGTGGAGCCGGTGTTGGCGACGTTGCGTCGGTGTGGGGCGGTGGGGCGGGTGTGTTTGGCGTCGTTTTCGGATGCGCGGTTGGCGCGGTTGCGGCGGTTGGGTGGGCCGGGGTTGTTGACGTCGATGGGGCCTGGGTCGGTGTTGCGGTTGTGGTTGGGGGGTGGGGTGCCGGGGTGGCGGCCGTGGGGTGCGTTCGCGCAGGTGCCGGTGCGGCAGGGGTGGTTGCGGGTGGTGACGCCGCGGTTGTTGGCGTCGGCGCGGCGGTTGGGGCGTGAGGTGCATGTGTGGACGGTTGATGATGAGGTGCGGATGCGGGAGTTGTTGGATGTGGGGGTGGATGGGTTGGTGACGGATCGGCCGGATGTGTTGCGGTCGGTGTTGCGGTCGCGTGGGTTGTGGCCGGAGTGACGGGTCAGTGGTTGTCGCCGATGTGGGCTGAGTCGGCGTAGGTGGGGATGTGGTGGCTGGCGGCGTCGGTGTCGGGTTGTAGGTGGAGGGTTCTGGCGCAGCCCCAGGGTTGCCAGCCGCGCATGCGGTAGAGGTAGAGGGCGCGGTAGTCCTGTTCGGTGGGGGTGGCCTGGTCGGGGTGGCCGGTGCCGCCGACGCTGTGCCAGGTGGTGAGGTTGAACTGGTAGGCGCCGTAGTAGCGGCCGTTGGCGGACACGATGGTGTAGTTGTCGCTTGATTCGCAGGCGCGTAGGTGGGCCCAGGTGTCGGGTGTGGGGTCGGCGTTGGCCGTGGTGGTGGTGAGGCTGAGCAGGCCGGTGAGTGCGCCTACGGCAAGTACGCGCGTGATCATGGTGGCACGGTAGGCACAGGTCACTGGTGTCACAACCGGAGCGGCTCCCCCGGGCCCGCTCCAGTGTGGCTCGTGTGGGTGACGGGGCACTGTTCTGCATCAACCTGTGCGGTGTGTGGGACCGGGTTGGGGTGAGCCGCTACAGTCGCCCCACTTCGGTGGCGGTGGGAAGGGCGGCAGGACGGTGCAGATCCCCCAGGGCGGTGGTGTCGCGTTCGCGGGGCCGGCGCTGCGGCGGCAGCGGTTCGCCTGGTACACGTACGGTTGGGCGGCGCACACGTTCGAGACGACGGTGGTGTCGGTTTTTCTGAGCCGGTATCTGCCGGCGGTGGCGACGAACGCGGTGGGCGTGAACGGTCGGCTCCATATCGTGGGGATTCCGATCGCGCCGGGTTCGCTGTTCACGTATGTCGCGTCGTTCTGTGCGTTCGTGCTGGTGGTGTTGATGCCGGTGGTGGGGGCGGTGGCCGACCGGTTCGGGCGTAAGCGGGAGATGCTGCTGACGTTCGGGTTCCTGGGTGCGGCGTCGTGTGTGGCGATGTGGTTCATCACGGGGTCGAACTGGGGTCTCGGGGTGGGGTTGACGGTCGCGGCGTATGTGACGTACACGTGCGCGAAGGTGATCTACAACTCGATGTTGCCGGACATCGCGGGCGCGAACGACCGGGACCGGGTGTCGTCGTTGGGGTGGGCCGCCGGGTATGTGGGTGGCGGGATCCTGTTGGCGGGGAACTTCGTGTTGTCGTTCTTCGTGGACGACAAGGCGGAGTTGGCGCGGATCTCGCTGGGGTTGGCCGGGTTGTGGTGGGCGTTGTTCATGGTGGTGCCGTTGCGGATGTTGCGTAACGCGGCCCGTGACGACGTCGGGGCGCCGGTGCCGGTGCGGGGTTCGGTGGTGACGGCCGGTTTCCACCAGTTGGGTGACACCCTGCGGCACATGCGGGCGTATCCGTTGACGCTGCTGTTCCTGCTGGCTTATTTGATCTACTACGACGGCATCAACACGGTGACGACGTTGGCGGCGCAGTACGGGGACCAGGAGCTGCACCTGAGTGACAACACGTTGTTGACGGCGATCCTGGTGGTGCAGTTCACGGCGTTCGGTGGGGCGTTGCTGTTGGGGCGGTTGGCGCAGCGGTGGGGCGCGAAGCGGGTCATCGGGTGGAGCCTGGTGGTGTGGATCGGGGTGGTGGTGTGCGCGTACCTGCTGCCGGCGAACAAGCCGTTGTTGTTCGACGCGTTGGCGGTGGGGTTGTCGATCGTGTTGGGCGGCACGCAGGCGTTGTCCCGGTCGTTGTTCGCGGGGATGATCCCGCGCGGCAAGGAGGCCGAGTACTTCAGTTTGTACGAGGTGTCCAGTTCGGGTAGTTCGATCTTCGGGACGTTGTTGTTCGGGTTGGCGTTGCAGAATTTCGGCAGCTACCGGGTGGCGATCGTGTCGTTGATGGTGTTCTTCGTGGTGGGCCTGGTGTTGTTGGTGCGGGTGGACGTGGCAAGGGCGGTCGCGGCGGCCGGGAACGAGTTGCCGGCGAGCCTGGGTGGCCGGCGGGGCGAACCGGCGGGTGTGATGTGAGTGGGAGGGGGTTTGGTGGCCACGACGGGCGGGTACTGCCCTTACCGTGCTGTACCCATCCAGACGTTCGGACCTGTGTCATTCCGCCGATGGAGTGATGTATGTCATCGACGGGTGATAACGCGTCATGTCGTGGCCGCGATTCCCTCTCATAGGAGGAAGACTTCGTTGACGAGTGAAGCTCATCACTGAGCGCAACCGGTTGGGCGGGTCGGGAATTGTGGAGCCGTCTTGTTCGTTGCGCACAGTGAGGTAAAACCTGGGCCCTCGCCCTGAGCCGAGCGAAAGGACACCGCCATGGCCGACCGCGTACTGCGTGGTAGCCGGCTCGGAGCAGTCAGCTACGAGACCGACCGCAACCATGACCTGGCACCGCGTCGGGGTACCCGCTACGCGTGCCCGAAGGGGCACGACTTCGAGGTGCCCTTCTCCGACGATGCCGAGATCCCACAGACCTGGGAGTGCCGCCTGCACGGCTCGGTGTCGAAACTGATCGACGGGTCCGAGCCGGAGCAGAAGAAGGCTAAGGCGCCGCGCACGCACTGGGACATGCTGCTGGAGCGGCGGTCGATCCCGGAGCTGGAGGAACTGCTGTCCGAGCGGTTGGAGGAGCTGCGCGGCCGCCGCAGCCGCACCGCGTAACAGACCACCACACGCCTCCCGCGTTGGTGGGTGGGCCGCCCGGTCGCTTCGATCGGGCGGCCCACCTGTGTCAGCGTCGGGGTGCGCCGGGCAGCAGGCCGCGGACCTGCTCGACGCGGTGTTTCAGGCCCCACTGGGTGACGCGCAGCAGTGCTTCGCGGACGATGTTGCCGCTCATCTTCGACGTGCCGATCGCCCGTTCGGTGAACGTGATCGGCACCTCCACGATGGTGAATCCGGCGCGGACGGTGCGCCACGTCAGGTCGACCTGGAAGCAGTAGCCGTGCGACGCGACGTCGTCGAGTGCCAGTTTCTCCAGCACCCGGCGCCGGTAGGCGCGGTAGCCCGCGGTGATGTCGTTGATCCGCACACCCAGCGCGATTTTCGAGTAGATGTTCCCGCCGCGGGACAGCACTTCGCGGCTGCGCGGCCAGTTCACGACACGCCCGCCGGGCACGTAGCGTGACCCGATGACGAGGTCGGCGTCGGTGAGGGCGTCCAGCAGCCGCGGCAGGTCCTCGGGGGCGTGGGAGCCGTCGGCGTCCATTTCGACGAGGACCTGGTAGTCGCGGGCCATGCCCCAGCGGAACCCGGCGATGTAGGCGGCGCCGAGACCGGCTTTCTCGGTGCGGTGCAGCACGTGCACCCGGTCGTCGCCCGCGGCGAGCTTGTCGGCCAGTTCCCCCGTGCCGTCCGGGCTGCCGTCGTCCACGACCAGCACGTCCACCGCGGGCAGCGCGGTGTGCAGCCGTTGCAGGATCGGCCCGAGGTTGTCCCGTTCGTTGTAGGTGGGGACCACCACCAGTACCGGCTGTAGTTCTGGCTCGCCGCCACTCCCCTGCACCATCGTGTCCTTCCCGCCCCGTCAGTTGGGGCGTTTCCTGTGGCGCACCCGCACGGTGACGCCGAATGCCAACGCGAGCAGCCCGGCCGCGACGAGTACCCGTTCGGGCCAGCCACCGAGTCGATCCGCCAGGGTAGTCGTCGACCGCAGCGGCACGGTCGCCACCAGCGCCGCGGGGGTGAACAAACCAGTCTCCTGGGTGATGTGCCCGTCGGGTTGGATGATCGCGCTGACCCCGCTGGTGGCGGCCACGACGACGGCGCGGCCGTGTTCCACGGCGCGTTCCTGGTCCATCGCGAGCTGCTGGTAGGTCATTTCCGACAGGCCGAACGTGGCGTTGTTCGTGGGCACCGCCAACAGGGTGGAGCCGGTCACCGACGCGCGGACGACCCCGTCGAACGCGACCTCGTAGCAGGTGTCGATGCCGACCTTCGCCGGGCCCATGCCGAACACGACGGGTTTCGTGCCGGCCACGAAGTTCCCGGCCTTGGCGACGTCTGGGCTGAAATGCGCGAAGAACGACCGCCACGGCATGGTTTCCCCGAACGGCTGCAGCTGCCGTTTCACGTACTGCGCGGCGGGCCCGGTGCCGGGTTCCCACAGGATCGCGGTGTTCTTCGGCCCCGGTGCCTGTGAGGACACGACGGCGCCGACGGAGATGGGCGCTTTGATGGCGGTGGCGGCCTGGGAGATCTCGGCGTAGGCGTCGGCGTTGACGTAGGGGTCGATGTCGGAGGAGTTCTCCGGCCAGATCACCAGTTGCGGCTGCGGCACGGCGCCCGCGGCGACCTGCGCGGCGAGCCGCTCGGTTTCCCGGACGTGGTCGTCGAGGACGGCGCGGCGCTGCGCGTTGAAGTCCAGGCCCAGCCGCGGCACGTTGCCCTGGACGGCGGCGACCGTGGCGGTGCCCGCGTTCGCGTCGGTACCGACGAGTGGCCACGCGGCGGCGCTCGCCGCGATCGGCAGCACCACCGCGAGGCCTGCGCCGAGGAACGCGCCAGGTGTGCGGGCGGACCGGATGAGGGCGGCGAGCCCGAACCCGGTGAGGGTGACGGCGAACCCGACCAGCGGGGTGCCACCCAACGCGGCGAGCGACACGTAGATCCCGTCGGGTTGGCCGAACGCGACCTTCCCCCACGGCAGGCCACCGAAGGGCACCCGCGCCCGCAGCGCCTCGTCCGCCACCCACAGCAGCGCCGCCCACACCGGCGCGCCGCGCAGCGTGGACACCGTGGCGATCGCCGCGCCACCCAACGCCATCATGAGTGCTTCGAACGCGCTCAGCGGCCACCACGCCACGACACCCACGTACAGCCCGGTCCAGTGCAGCAGCGGCACCAGGAACCCGAGGCCGTAGAGGAAGCCGTAGCCGAACCCGGCGCGTGCCCGCCGCCCGTACACGGCGAGCCCGAGCAGGCAGAACGCGACCGGCGCGAGCCACCACAGCGGTCGCGGCGGGAAACTGAGGTACCACAGCACCCCGCCCGCGACGCTCGCCGTGAGGCGCAGCGCGGTGTCCCGACCGGGCAGCCACCGACGCCGGGCGCGTGGCGCGGGGGTGGTGTCGGGTTCGTGCTCCCCGCTGTGAACGGCTGGCCTCGCGGCCCCCACCGCTTCCTGGTTCGTCACCCGACGCCTCCCGGCGAGCAGGTCTGACGCGGACGGTTCCCGTGCCCGCCCGCCGAACCCACTCGGCCCAGCCGTCCCCGACGCGCCGAAGATCGGATGTCCCCGGCCTGAGCCTGCGTCGATCGAGTGTCGGTCACGGTCGGTGCTGCCACCGGACAAGCGTACGGGGAGGTGGTGTGCGTTCGGTGTACGTACCCTTGGCGGTATGGCTGGCGACCGGCCGGGGGTGCTGCGGTGGGTGGGATACGCCTACGGCCTGCGCCTCCCGACCCGGTATGCCCAGTGGGTGTTGCGGGACCTGACCGGCCGGTGGTGGTTTGTGCGGCATGTGCTGCGCGCGTTGGTGCAGTGCGTGCCGGCGTTGTTGTTGCTGCTGTTCCCGGCGTCGCCGTCGATCCTGGCGATGATGCTGGGGATCGTGGTGTTCGGTGCCCTGTTCTACGGGATGACGTTCGCGTCGGAGATCCGCGACCACCGCCTCTACCAGCACGGTTATGTCCCGGACCTGGTCCTGCACCACGACGACGATGACGAGTGAGCCGCTGTCAAGACCTTCGCCGCATTGTGCACAGCTTCGACGGTTGTCCACAGATTGCCGGCGAACCACCCTTTTAGGGCTTGACAGGCATAGAGTGAAAAAGGGCCGAAGCCCCCGAGGTTGGGCGGGGGTCTGTCTGTGTGGTGGCGACGGCGCATTTTGAGAGCTTGGCCGTGGCCCGCTGCTCGCCGAAATCCGGCCCTGAGCTCGGGATTCCCTCAGGGCGGGGTCTGGGATCACGCTGGGACGACGACGGTGCCTTCGGCGGTAGTGACCACGATCGGCGGGTCCAGCACTCGGGACGCGGACGGGCCGCGTTCGGGGGCGGCTCGGCACACCACCCGCGCCTCGAACGTTACGCGGCGTGACCGATTCCCGATTCTGGTGAGGGTCGCGGTGGCTTCGATGACGTCCCCGGCCTGCACGGGTGCCAGGAACGCCACGGTGTCATAGCCGGCGAACAGGCCCTCGTCGCCGTCGGTGCGGATGCACAGTTCCGTGGCGACGTCCCCGAACAGGCCGAGACTGTAGGCGCCGTCGACGAGGTTCCCGCCGTAGTGGGCGTGCGAGTGCGGCACGTAGCGACGGTGGGTGACCGAGAAACCCTCGACGAGACTCATGCGGGCGCTCCGCTCCGGTTGGTGACGGCGTGCACGAGGTACGAGGCGACCTCGCCGGGCGTGGTGCCGCGCCCGAACACCCGGTCCACGCCGAGCTGGTCGGCCATCAGCGGGTCGAACCTCGGGCCGCCCACGACGAGCATGGGGCGCCGGTCCCCCATGGCTTCGCGGAACGCCGCCGCCATCTCCTGCGTGTTCAAGATATGCGCGTCACGCTGCGTCACGACCTGGGAGACGAGGACCGCGTCCGCGTTGTCCGCGCGGGCCCGTTTCACCAGGTCCGGCACGGTGACCTGGGCACCCAGGTTCACCACCCGCAGTTCCCGGTAGTACTCGAGGCCCTTCTCCCCGGCGAAACCCTTCACGTTCAGGATGGCGTCGATCCCGACGGTGTGCGCGTCGGTGCCGATGCACCCGCCGACGACGACGAGCTTGCGGGCCAGGGCCTTCTTGACCGCCGCGTTCACCTCGGCCGGGGACAGCAGCGGGTACTCCCGTTCCACGACCCGCACCTCGTCCAGGTCCACGACGTGCGACACCGAGCCGTACACGACGAAGAACGTGAAATCCGCGCCGACCGGGTGGGAGTGCACGACCATCGCCGGGTCCATGCCCATCTTGTTCGCCAACTGCGCGGCGGCACCGTCGGCGCGCGGGCCGTGCGGCACCGGCAGGGTGAACGACACCTGGATCATGCCGTCGCCGGTGGCGTCACCGTAGGGGCGGACGTGCCGCTTCATTTGGTGTCCCCCGTGGCCAGCAGGTCAGCGGCCGGGTTGCGGTAGCCCTCGGCCTTCGCGACGACACCGTCCGCGCCCTTCCCGCCGTCCGGGGGGCGTTTCATCAGGCCGAACGTGCCGGCCGCGATCGCGGCGAGCAGGCCACCGTCGTCGGCGACGATCCGTTCCAGCAGGTCCACCGCCTCACCAAGGACCTGGTGGGCGCGTTTCACGATCAACCCGTCGGGGGCCGGCCGGAAATCCTCCGCGAGACCGCCCGCGGCGTTCAGGACGTACTTCACGTTCGCCAGCGCCAGGTCCCGGTCCGACAGCCACGGCGTCACCACCGCCTCCGTCATCATCCCCACGAGCAGGATGCTCTGCCCGGTCAACGCGCCCGCCAGGTTGAACAGACCGTCCAGCAGGTACCCGAAGAACACGTTGCCGGTCATGTGTTTCGTCGGGGGCATCCACTTCAGCGGCGCGTCGGGGAACAGTTCCCGCGCCAACAGGGCGTGCGCCAGCTCCAGGCGGAACGACTCCGGCACGTCCGGGTTGATCTCGAACGCGTGCCCCAGGCCCAGCAGCTCGTCGGGCAGGCCCGCTTCGTGGGCGAAGCGTTCGTTGAGCAGTTGGGACACGGTGACGGTGTGCGCGGCGTCCACGGCGTCGGCGGTGGTGAGGTAGTTGTCCTCACCGGTGTTGATGATGATCCCGGCGCGGGCGTGGACCTGCCGGGAGAACCGCTGGTCGCAGAACGTGCGGATCGGGTTGATGTCGCGGAACAGGATCCCGTACATCGAGTCGTTCAGCATCATGTCCAGCCGCTCCAGGCCGCCGAGCACCGCGATCTCCGGCATGCACAACCCGGACGCGTAGTTCGTGAGACGCACGTAACGGCCCAGTTCGTGGGACACGTCGTCCAACGCGGCCCGCATGATGCGGAAGTTCTCCTGGGTGGCGTAGGTGCCGGCGAACCCGTGGTGCGTCGCGCCCTCCGGGACGTAGTCCAGCAGGGACTGGCCGGTGGAGCGGATCACCGCGATCACGTCCGCCCCGGCGCGGGCGGCGTTCGCGGCCTGCACCACGTCCTCGTCGATGTCGCCGGTCGCCACGATCAGGTAGAGCCACGGCCGGCGCGGCGGGTCACCGAGGGTCGCGACGAGCTTGTCGCGGCGCGCCCGGTTGCGGTCGATCGCCCGGATCCCCCGTGCCACGGCGGCGCGGGCGGTCTTGTCGGCGCGGTCGGCGTCGCGGCCGGTGGGGATCGTGTAGCGGATCTGGCCGGCGGCGGTGGCCTCTGCCAGGTCGGTGAGGGTGGCGAGGTTGTGTTCGCGCAGGGCGTGGAACACCGGCAGGGTGGCGCCGTGGTCCAGGCCGCAGTGGTCACGGACGGTGTCCACGACTCGGTTCACCCACGGCACGTCACCCGAGCGGTGCCCGGTGTCGGCGCCGGTGATGCCGGCCAGGCGCAGCGTGGCGCGTTCCACCGCGACCGTGGTGTGCGAGCGCGCCACGGAGATCACCGGTTCGGTGGCGGCCACCGCGAGGCGCCGCGCGGTCGCGACCACGGTCGGGTCCAGGTTCACCAAGCCCATCGTCAGCCCTTCCCGTCGTGGATGATCCGGCCGCGCAGCACCGTGCGCAGGCACGTCGGCGGTTCGCCGTCCAGGTCCGGCAGGCCGCTGACCAGGTCACCGGTCGACCAGATGGCGTAGGTGGCCGGGGCGCCGGGGGTGAGGACACCGCTGGTGGCGTCACCGGCCGCGCGCCAACCGCCACGGGTGTGGGCGGTGAACGCGGCACGCGGCGAGATCCCGAACCCGTCGGTGCGGTGCCGCACCGCGGCACGGATCGCGCCCCACGGGTCGACCGGGGTGACCGGCGAATCCGACCCGAACGCCAACGTCACACCGTGCGCCGCGAGTACCGCGAACGGGTTCAGCGCCGTCCCCCGTTCCAGACCCAACCGGCGGGCGTACATGCCGTGCTCACCGCCCCACGCCGCGTCGAACGCCGGCTGCACCGAACCCACCACACCCCATCGGCCCAGCCGCGCGGCCTGCTCGGCGGTCACCATCTCCAGGTGCTCCAACCGGTGGTGCCGCGCCACCAACGCCGCCACCCCCACCACCGACGCCGCCTCGGCGAACCCATCGACGACCGTCGTGACGGCGGCGTCACCGATCACGTGGAAACCCGCCTGGATCCCCGCCCGCGTGCACGCCACGACGTGCTCGGCGACCTCGCCCCCGGACAGGTACGCGGCGCCGCTGTTACCCGGGTCATCGGTGTACGGGTGGGTGAGGGCCGCCGTCCGCGAACCCAACGCGCCGTCCGCGAACAGGTCCCCCGCCAGGCCGTGCGCGCCCAACCGGGCCGCGGCGGCGGGGTCGGTGCGTTCACCCCAGTAACCCACCACGTGCGGGCCGGTGGTCGTGGCGAGCAGGTCGGTGAGGTCGTCCGCACCGGAAATGTCCGGGCCCGCGCACTCGTGGACCGCGGCGACACCCCGCGCGGCCGCGTGAGCGAGGAACGTTTCCTGCGCGGCCCGACGTTGCGCCGTGGTCAACGCGGCACGGGCGGCACCACGGATGTGGTGGTGGGCCTGCTGGCTGACCGGGCCGTCCGCCGACCAACCCTGCTCACCCCGGGCCTGCGGGACCGTCGCCGCCAACGCCGTGGTGACCAGGGCGGAATGCGCGTCGATCCGCGACAGATACACCGGCACCCCGCCCACCGCGTCGTCCAGCTCCGCGCGAGTCGGCGGCCGGCCCTCCGGCCACGTCGTGTCGTCCCACCCATGACCCCACACGACACCCCCGCGGTGAGTGCCGGCGAACCGCCGCAGCGTCGCGAGACACTCCGCCACGGAACGGCAGCCGGTCAGGTCGAGGCCCTCCAGCAGCAGACCGGTCGCGGTGGCGTGCACATGCGCGTCCACGAACGCCGGCGCCACGAACGCCCCCGCCAGCTCCACCACCTCCGCGTCCGGAAACAGCACCCGAGCGGGGCCGTCCCGCCCCACCCAAACGATGGTTTCGCCCGACACAGCCATCGCGGTGGTGTCGGGCGAAACCGGCGAATCGACGCGGCCGCCCAGCAACAACGTGGTGGTCATGCTGTGGGAGTGTGCCGCTCGCGGCCCTCGAACAGGGCACGAACCCCGGGGTTGCCGCGCACCAGGTCCAACGCGAACTCCGCGTGACCGGGGACATAACCGTTCCCGATGATCATCTCGACGTCCGCGGCCAAGCCCTCCGCACCCAACGCGGCCGCCGGGAACGACGTGGCCATCGAGAAGAACACCACCGTCCCACCCGCCGCGGTCGCCAGGATCGCGCCGTGCTCACAGCCAGGCACGTCCACGCACACCACCGTCACCTCAACCGGCGCACCAACGGCGGCGGCCACCGCGACCGGGTCACGCGCGTCCGCCACCACCACGTCGTCCGCCAACCCCGCCGCCCGAACCGCCCGCGCCTCGCCCTCAGTGGGAACCAGCGCAACCAGCCGCCCGGCCCCCGCCGCACGCGCCGCGGCCAGGGACAGCGAACCGGACTTCCCCCCGCCGCCCAGCACACACACCGACGGCCGCCCCCCGCGACGCACGACACGGTCGGTCAGGGCCGGGGCGCCACACACATCCAACACCGACAACGCCAACGACTCCGGCAGGTCGTCAGGCAACACAGCCGCGATCGAACGACCGAACAGCACCGCGGTGCCAGCCGCCGGCACCTGCTCGGACATGCCGTCCCACCCCGCCAGACCGTCCGTGATCCGCAACGGCGTCAACGTCAACGACACCAACGACGCCACCCGCTGCCCCACCACCAGACCCAACGGCGACTCCGGGCCCACCGCGCGGACCGTACCCAGCAGCATCCCGCCCGACCCCGTCACCGGGTTCTGCATCTTGCCGCGCCGCGCCACGATCCCGCACACCACCGCCCGCAACACCGCACCCGACCCGTGCGCCTCACGCAACTGCCGAAACGACGCCGCATCCAGGTTCAACAGCCGCACCTCCACCACGACCTCGTCCGGCCACGGCCGCGGATCGGCATCCAACACCTCCGCCTGCTGCGGCAGCACCCCCACCGGCGCCAACACCCGATGCAACCCGACCGGCGAACCGGACCGGCGTGTCAACGACCCCGTCACACCCAGCTCCCTGTAATATTTACGTTCTGCGGACGCTATGACAGCATATCTTTGCGCGAAACTGACGCAGAGGAGTAGGTATGACCGTCACCTGGGAAGCTACCACCGTCACCACGGACAGCCAGCCCTACGAGTACGCCCGCCACCAACTCGTCGAACCCGACTGGCGACGCTTCCCCGGCTGGCGCCACATCACCGACACCCAATGGCGCGACGCCCAATGGCAACGCGCCCACTGCGTCAAGAACCCCAAACAACTCCGCGACGTCCTCGGCGACCTCCTCGACGAACGCTTCTACACCGACCTCGCCGCCGACCAGACCGGCTTCGCCACCATGTCCATGCTGGTCCCACCACAGATGCTCAACACCATCGCACCCCACGCCACACCCGCCGACATCACCGACCAATGGCTCGCCGACCCCATCCGCCGCTACATGATCCCCGTACGCACCGACCGCGACCCCACCTGGCCCAGCCACCCCCACGCCACCCGCGACTCCCTCCACGAAGCCGAAATGTGGGTCGCCGAAGGCCTCACCCGCCGCTACCCCACCAAAGTCCTCGCCGAACTCCTCTCCACCTGCCCCCAGTACTGCGGCCACTGCACCCGCATGGACCTCGTCGGCAACTCCACCGACCAGATCGACAAACACAAACTCCAACTCAAACCCGTCGACCGCCAAGACCGCATGATCGACTACCTCAAACACACCCCCGGCGTACGAGACGTCGTCGTCTCCGGCGGCGACGTCGCCAACGTCCCATGGCACCAACTCGAAACATTCCTCATGCGGCTACTCGACATCGACACCATCCGCGACATCCGCCTCGCCACCAAAGCCCTCGCCGCCCTACCCCAACACTGGCTACAACCCAAACTCGTCGAAGGCCTCGAACGCGTCGCCCGCACCGCCCGCCGCCGCGGCGTCAACCTCGCCATCCACACCCACGTCAACCACGCCCAAACCGTCACCCCACTCGTCGCGGAAGCCGCCAGCACCGCCCTCGACGCCGGCGTCCGAGACGTACGCAACCAGGGCGTACTCATGCGCGGCGTCAACGCCACCACCGCCGACCTGCTCGACCTCTGCTTCGCGCTGCAAGGCGAAGCGAACATCCTGCCCTACTACTTCTACATGTGCGACATGATCCCCAACGCCGAACACTGGCGCGTCGCCGTCTGGGAAGCCCAGGAACTCCAACACGCCATCATGGGCTACCTACCCGGCTACGCCACCCCACGCATCGTCTGCGACGTCCCCTACGTCGGGAAACGCTGGGTCCACCAACTCACCGAATACGACCGCGAAATGGGCGTGTCCTACTGGACCAAGAACTACCGCACCGGCATCGAACTCGGCGACCCCGACGCCCTCGCCCGCCGCTACCCCTACTACGACCCGATCAGCACCCTCCCCGAAACCGGACAACGCGCCTGGGCCGAGAAAACACTCTCTCAGTAGCCTCACCCACTCTCGAGGCGTTTGCGACCTGACCAACGTGGTGGCCGGAACCTCGGCCGCGAGGCTGAATTCAATCAACACTGAAGTTACAGAATTAAATAGCTCAGGGTCGAACCGGCTACCTGACCAGGTCAGGTAGCCTTTCGCGCATGACAACTCTTCGCTCGCGCATCGGCGCCTGGGTCGGGCGCAGGTATTTGGCGCGAACGCAGAAAAAAGGCTTCAACCTGGCCAAGATGTCATTCCTGCCCGACGCCGCGCTCATGCCCCTCAAACGCGACGGCCTCGACCCCATCGCCGAGCTCGCCGCCAAACGCGAAACCGAACCCATCAGCCGGATACCACTCCCCTTCGGCATGAGCGCCTGGCTGGTCAGCGGCTACGACGAAGCCAAAGCCGTACTGGCCAACGCAACCGCGTTCAGCAACGACTTCACCAATCTCGTCGGTGGCAACGCGGGCCTCACCGAAGAACAGAACCCCGGCGGCCTCGGATTCGCCGATCCCCCCGTCCACACCCGACTCCGCAAAACACTCACACCCGAATTCACAATGCGCCGACTCGCCCGACTCACCCCCCGAATCGACGCCATCGTGAACGCGCAACTCGACGCCATGGAAGCCACCGACGGCCCCGTCGACCTCGCCACCGCCTTCGCCCTGCCCATCCCCTCCCTCACCATCTGCGAACTGCTCGGCGTCCCCTACGAGGACCGCGACGAGTTCCAACGCCTCGGCACCGCCCGATTCGACCTGTTCGGCGGCACCAACGCGTCACTGGGCGCGATCACCGAATCCCTCGCCTACCTGCTCGACATCGTCCGCAAGCAGCGCCGATCCCCCGGCGACGGCCTGCTCGGCATGCTGGTCAAGGAACACGGCGACCAGATCGACGACCGCGAACTCGCCGGCCTGGCCGACGGCCTGCTCACCGGCGGCCTGGAAACCACCGCCAGCATGCTCACCCTCGGCGCGCTGGTCCTGCTCCGCGACCCCGACACCTTCCAACTCGTCCACGACCACGACGACGCCATCGACCGGTTCGTCGAAGAACTCCTGCGCTACCTCACCGTCGTCCAGGTCGCGTTCCCCCGATTCGCCCGCGAGGACATCGACATCGCCGGCATCCGAATCGGCAGCGGCGACATCGTCGTCGTCTCACTCAGCGGCGCCAACCGCGACACCACATTGGGCAGCGACATGGCGCGGTTCGACGCCACCCGCTCCCCCACCTCACACGTCGCATTCGGCTACGGTGTCCACCGCTGCATCGGCGCCGAACTGGCCAAAATGGAACTCCGCGCCGCCTACCCCGCCCTTGTCCGGCGATTCCCGAAACTGCGCCTCGCCGTCCAACCGGAAGAACTCGCGTTCCGCAAGCTGTCCATCGTGTACGGCGTGGAATCCCTCCCCGTCACCCTCGACTGATCCCGTCGCCGATGCCGTTCTTGACCGAGTTGCCGTCCCGGCCGGACCGGGACGGCTGATTTCGGTCAGCACTGAAGTTATAGAGCTGAAAGGACCATGGTGCTACACGACCCGTCCTGACCCGACAATTCCGGTCGAGCTACCGTCGTCACCAGCAACCTTTCAGATCTGGATGGAGCACACGTGTCGTTGGGCGCATCGGTCGAACGGCCTGCCGTGCTGGGCGAGGCCGAGTTCGCGATCGGCGGCATGACCTGCGCCGCCTGCGCCGCGCGCGTCGAACGCAAGCTCAACAAGCTCGACGGCGTCACCGCCACCGTCAACTTCGCCACCGAGAAGGCCAGCGTCCGCACCGCCACCGCGATCACCCCGGCCGACCTGATCGCCGAGGTCGAACGCGCCGGCTACCGCGCCGCGCTGATCGAACCGGCACAACCCGCCGACGACACCGACGGCCAGCACGTCCGGTATCTGTGGCGCCGCCTCGTCGTGGCCCTGCTGCTGGCCGCGCCGCTCGGTGACCTCTCCATCACGCTCGCGCTGGTCCCGTCGCTGCGCTTCCCCGGCTGGCCATGGGTGCTGCTCGCCATGACGATCCCCGTGGTCGGCTGGGCCGCGTGGCCCTTCCACCGCGCCGCGCTGGTCAACCTGCGGCACCGCGCCGCGACCATGGACACCCTCGTGTCGATGGGCATCATCGCCGCCACCTGCTGGTCGATCTACACGATCTTCTTCAACAGCCAGGCAGGCAACGGCGCCACCGGTGCGTGGGGGCTGATCTTCGCGCCCGGCGGGTCCGTGTACCTGGAAGTGGCCGCCGTCGTCACCACGTTCCTGCTGGCCGGGCGGCTGTTCGAAGCCAAGGCGAAGCGACGCGCCGGCAGTGCGCTGCGGGCGCTGGCCACGATCGGCGCCAAGGACGTCGCCGTGCTGCGCGCCGACGAGCGGGAATACCGCATCCCGGTCGGCGACCTGCGCGTCGGCGACCGGTTCGTCGTCCGGCCCGGCGAGACCATCGCCACCGACGGCGAGGTCGTCAGCGGCCACTGCGCCGTCGACACGAGCACCATGACCGGCGAATCCATGCCGGGCGAGGCGAGTGAGGGTTCCGCGGTGCTCGGTGGGACCGTCGCGCTGTCCGGTCGGCTGGTCGTGCTGGCCACCCGTGTCGGGCGGGACACCCAGCTCGCGCAACTCGTCGCCCTGGTCGAACGCGCCCAGACCGGGAAGGCCGACGTCCAGCGGCTCGCCGACCGGGTCAGCGGCGTGTTCGTGCCCATCGTCATCGCGCTGGCCGTGGTGACCCTGGCCGGGTGGCTGCTGCTGGACGGGTCGGTCGCCCGCGCCATCAGCGCGGCGCTCGCCGTGCTCATCATCGCCTGCCCCTGCGCGCTCGGGCTCGCCACGCCGACCGCGCTGCTCGTCGCGTCAGGGCGCGGCGCCCAACTGGGCATCTTCATCAAGGGCCACCAGGCGCTCGAATCCGCCAAGATCATCGACACGGTCGTGCTCGACAAGACCGGCACCGTCACCGCGGGCCGGATGACCGTCGTGGACACCGCGGGCGACCGGGTTTCCCTGCTGCGCGTTGCCGGTGCCGTCGAGGACGCCTCCGAACACGCCGTCGCCACCGCGATCACCGCCGTCGCCCGCCGCGAACTGGGCACACTCCCCCCGGTCACCGGGTTCACCAGCCTCGCCGGGCTCGGCGCCCGCGGCCACGTCGACGGCCGGTCCGTGCTCGTCGGGTCGGCCCGCCTGATGGCCGCCGACGGCATCGACGTGCCCGCCGACCTGCACGAACAGCGGCTGGCGTGGGAACGCGCCGGGCGCACCACAGTTGTGGTGGCAGTCGACGGCAGCGTGACCGGCATGCTCGCCCTCGCCGACACGGTGAAGCCGTCGGCCGCCGCCGCGATCCGCGAACTCACCGCGATGGGCCTGCGCACCGTGCTGCTCACCGGCGACAACGCCGCCACCGCACACGCCGTCGCCGCCGAGGTCGGCATCGACGAGGTCATCGCCGAAGTCCTGCCCGACGGCAAGGCCGACGTCATCGCCCGGCTCCGCGCAGAAGGCCGCGCCGTCGCCATGGTCGGCGACGGTGTCAACGACGCACCCGCCCTCGCCGGCGCGAACCTGGGCATGGCCGTCGTGACCGGCACCGACGTCGCACTCGGCGCCGCCGACCTCATCCTGGTCCGCGACGACCTGCGCGTGGTGCCGTGCGCGGTGGCGCTGGCCAGGGGCACGCTGCGCACCATCCACGGGAACCTGCTGTGGGCGTTCGGCTACAACGCCGCCGCGCTGCCGCTGGCCGCGTTCGGGCTGCTCAACCCGCTCATCGCCGGTGGCGCGATGGTGCTGTCGTCGCTGTTCGTCGTGTCCAACAGCCTGCGCCTGCGCCGCTTCGGCGACCTCGCCGACTAGCCCGCCACGCGCTGCCGGAACCGGGCCAACATGGCCTGTTCGGCGTCCGCGTCGGCATCAACACCCGACCAGCGCGACAGCAGCACGACCACCGCCGCCAGCAGGGACACCTCGGTGATCGCCAACGCCACCACACCGCCCACCCGCTGGTCGGACAGCAGGCTGTGCACCCACGGCAGTGCCAGCGAGCGGTACAGGTTGTCGCCCGCGTCGCCGTTGCCCACCAGCCGACGCGTGGTCAGCAGGATCGCCGCGAACACCGTGTCGCTGGGCATCGCCGCCAGCAACATGCCCAGCCGCGCCAAGTTCGGCAGCCGGCGCGGCGTCGCGTCCACCCCGATCACCACCCACGCGAACAACAACCCCGTCGCGAAGAACCACACGTTGATCGCGGTGTGCGCCCAGTGGAACCGCACCGCCGCGTCGAACAACCCCGTGAAGTACAGCGCGAACGGCGACCCGGCGAACAACACCAACACCACCACCGGATGCGTCAACGCCCGCACACCCGGGGTGCGGAACAGCCACGACAGCCACTCCCGCACGCCCGGCAGCTCGTCGGACTCACGGAGCGTGTCCCGCAGCAGGGTCAGCGGGGCGCCCAGCACCAGCAGGACCGGCGCCGCCATGGACAGCAGCATGTGGCTGGTCATGTGCATGCTGAACATCGCGGGCGCGTACCGTCCGATCCCCGAACACGTCGCCACGAGAACGAGCAGGCAACCGGCCAGCCAACTCACCGTCCGGCCCGCCGGCCAATGTCGGTGGCGCCGGACGCCGACCAGATAGCCGACCGCGAGGAGTACTGCCAGCGGCCCGAACAGCACGTCGACCCGCCAGTCCAAGATCAACCGGACAACGGTCGGCGGGCCGGACAGGTCGTAGCCCAACAGGGTCTCCTGCGCGGTCACCGCCCGCCCCAGGAACGCGGGCGGCGGCAGATGCGTCTGGCCAACCGCCACCGCGAACCCGGCGGCCAGCAACACCAGCTCCGCGGCGGCCAGCCGCGCCAACCGGCCCGCTGAACCACCCGTCGTCAGCCCGGCCAGCGCGCTACGGCGCCACCGCAGGCCCAGCACGCCCAACACCGCCGCGACCGCCAGCTCGACCAGCACCAGCACGCCGTACGTGCCGTGCCCCAGCTCGCTGACCGGCACCAGCACCAACGCATCCACCACACCTGTGGTGACCAACACCAGCCAACAGCCGGTGGCCAGCCGGGCGTACCGCCGGTTCAACGCCGCCGCGCTGCCCCCCTTTCGGGCGGCATTCGTGAGGAACGCGACCAGCACACCAAGCCAGACCGCCGCCGCCGGCACATGCAGCAACAAGGCCGAAGTAGCCAGGTCATGCCCGGAATCCGACGACGAATGCCCGGTCACCAGCGGCGGCAACAACGCGAACACGGCAAGCCCAGCCACCACAGCTGTGGTGGCCCACCGCAGCGCCAACCGAGCCCCCACCACGACCAGCACCACGACAACGGCCGTCACCAGCCAGGCCCGTGGCTCCTCCAACGCCCCCAGCAGCGTGAACAGGTGATTCGGCGCAATCACCTGTGAAATCGGTTCACCAACACCATCGCTGACGTCAAACGGCACCAGCACCAGCGCGGTGACCAGCCACACAAGCCCCCACCAGGTTCCGACCCGCACCGCCGAATACCCGGTGGCAGAAAGCTCCCCGCCCACCCGCGGCCGCGTAAAACACGCCGCGAACACCAGCGAACCCACACACAGCATCGCGGCCAGATCAACCACGAGCCGCAGCAGCGGCGTGCCGAGCCGGACCAACGGACCCGGATCGCCGTTACCCAGATCGGTATAGGGCGCGGAACCAGCCGTCACCACCAATATGGCAACCAGTGCGACACCCAGCGCCGCGGCCGCCACCACCAACCACCGCACCGAGGCCCGGCTGAGCTGCTGACGGTCCCTGGTGAACACGAAACGTGAGAGTAGTCCGGCACATCGCCCAGCATGTGCGGCAGGTCAGACCGCCGCTGGAACGAACGGCCCGCACGCGCACAACCGAACCGAGCACGCCCCACACCGACGACGACCGGCTTTGTGAACTCAATACACAGCCGTCGCGCGGGTTACCACCGACACCATCAGATTCCTGGTGCGCCGCCACACGCGCCGGGTCAACCTCCAACTCGACAACGAGGCGCTGGGGCCACGGTGAAGGCGACATCGGACCCGACCAGCCCACCGGCTAACAACCCAGGCCCAGTCATCAGCGGCGCGCAAGCACCTCGGCAACCAGACCATCGGCCTTGACGGCAACTCCGTCTCGACGGGCCACGTGGTCAGCTTCCGGGCGCACGCCAGCCTGACCCAGACCGATGCCTGCCCCGTACGTCCGTGCGGACCGACCAACACGAACCCGCTGAACCCCGGACGAAATCACCGTCCCCGATGGGCAGGCGCCCGCGCATCCACGGCAGGACGGTCCCGCTGCGACTACCTGGGTGCGGCCGAGCTGATCGAACAGCCATCGCGCAGGGTGTCTGTGTGAGCAGTCACCGAGGCAACGCTTGTGAAGTCGATAGACAGCGCTCGCGCCTGTTTCCCTGTGCCTCAAGGTCAAGCTTGATCCGTCAGGTTGGCTACCAGAAGGCTCGGCCGGGTTCGTCGATCACGTCCAGCAGAGCGCCAGGAGAGGTCTGGGCGGGCACGTCCTGGAGCAGGTGCCAGCGGGTGTTGCTGTCGGGCCAATACAGCCACCAGCGGGTTCCGTCGTGTCGCAACTGGGCGATCGGCCGGCGCGTCCACTCGGATCCCAAATCCTCGGGCCAGGGCGCCCTGACCTCGACAATCGTTACGTTGGATCCACGCACGGTGTGCTCGACGCGAACCTGGTGACGGGCACGCTCGGGAATGCGTTGCTCGCACCAACGGGCGATCTGGCGGACGTGGATGTCAGGGACGGCCATACCGGCGATCGTGGCAGAGCGCGCCGGAACGCCCGCAGTGGCCGGCGACAGCAGGGAGCGAGCCAGCTCACCGCCGAGTCGTCCGCCGCCATCAGGGCGGCACCACGATCTTGACATTGGAGCGACTGGACATGACCTCGTGGCGGCGGCCGGCGCAGGGTCAGCGGTGAGCGCCGCCAGCCACAGCAGCCGGGCCGGGCAGGGGTCATCGAACACGCTGTGAATTCGATACACAACCTTTCGGCGGGTTACCGCCCGCACCAGCAGAATCCGGCAGGGCAAGCAACTGCGCTGATCGGCTATCTCGGCCGGACAACACCGAGCGAGCCTGAGTGCGCAGTCATCCGAGCGCGGGGCTGTGAAGTCGATACACAGCCGTCTTGCTGGTTGCCACCTGCACCATCGGAATCCTGTTGGTGCCGGTGAACAGCGCTGACCCGCGACCTCGAGCAACGGCCATCGA
The DNA here is from genome assembly GCA_963702275.1 of Candidatus Melainabacteria bacterium. GTDB lineage: Bacteria > Actinomycetota > Actinomycetes > Mycobacteriales > Pseudonocardiaceae > DATEPR01. Next base: position 18,693 of record CAVPCF010000114.1, on the reverse strand, counting down.
GCACGGCCGGGTGCAGAGTGGCCGAGCGCGCAGTTGTGAACTCAGTACACAGCCTTGGTGCGGGTTGCCGCCCGTACCGTTGGATTCCTGGTTCCGCGGGTGACCGGCGTCGAAACGGGTGCGCCGGTTCACCGACGGTTCGCCTGATCGAGCCCGCTTCAGCGTTCCGACAGGAACGCCACCACTCGGGCCACGAACTCGTCCCGCTGGGACAGCAGGAAGAACATGTGTCCGCCGCGGAACACATCCAGGCGCGCGTCCGCGATACCCGCCCGCATCTGCTCGGCCGACTCCAGTGGCATCGATCTGTCGTCGCGGCCGTGCAGGATCAGGGTCGGCGCGCGGACCTGGTCCAGGTGGTCCAATCCGTTGTAGCCGGCCGACGCGGCTCGCTGTCGTTCGTGGCCATATGTGGGTTGGGGATACCTCGACCGCAGCAGGCCGAGCTTCTTCAACGGCTTCAGGGCGCGCGCCGGCAGCGACATCGAGAGCTTTCCCGGGCTTGCTGCCGACGTGCTGACCAGGACCAGACGGTCCAGCCGGGCCGGATGCCGTATCGCCAGTTCCAGCGCGATCCGGCCGCCCATCGACACGCCGAGGACATGTGTGCGATCGATCGGCAGCGCGTCCAGCAGGGCGACCGTGTCCTGGGCCATCTGCTCTATCGAGTACGGCTCGTCCGGTTTGTCGGTACGGCCGGCGCCTCGGTTGTCGAACGTCACGACCTGGTGGTGCTCGGCGAACGAACGAGTCACGTTGGCGAACAGGGTCAGGTCCGCGCCCAGGCCGCCGACCAGCAGCAGCGGTGTGCCCGCGCCATGCTGCTCGTAGTAGACGGCGATGCCGTTGACCTGCGCCGTGGGCACGACGCACACCCTAGTCTTGGCACGTGCTACCCGCGCCCGACTATGGCGCCGGCCCGGTCGATGACCACCACGTCCACCTCGACCGGTGCGCCACGCAACACCTCCAGCGCGACCTCGCGCGCCCGCGCGGCCACCAGGTCCCCGAGCTCGGGACACTGGCGCACCGCGTCCAGCGCCGTGTGCGCGGCCCGCACCCTGGCCACCACGTCGGGCGGCGCGCCCGCGGACCCGGCCAGCGACGCGAGCACATCCAGGTCGACCTGGGAACGGCCCGAGTGCAGGTCAAGGTGGCCCGCCGCCAGTTTGGACAGCTTGCCGAACCCGCCCGCGACGGTCAGCCGCGCCACCGGATGCCGCCGCAGGTACTTCAGCACCGCGCCGGCGAAATCGCCCATGTCCAGCAGTGCGTCGTCCGGCAGGCCGTACAGCCCGGCCACGACCTGCTCGGACGTGCTGCCCGTGCAACCGGCCACGTGCCGGTGACCGGCCGCCCGCGCCACGTCGATCCCCCGCCGGATGCTGTCGATCCACGCCGAACACGAATACGGCACCACCACACCTGTGGTGCCCAGGATCGACAGGCCGCCGACGATGCCCAGCCGCGGATTCCACGTGTGCCTGGCCAGTTCCACGCCGTCGGCCACCGAAATCTCCACCACCACGTCCCCGCTGCCACCGTGCGCGGCCGCGACCTCGGCCACGTGCGAGCACATCATCCGGCGCGGCACCGGATTGATCGCAGGCTCCCCCACCGCCAACGGCAGGCCCGGCTTCGTCACGACCCCGACCCCCGCGCCCGCCACGAATGTCACGCCGCTGCCCACCGGGCCGGGGCGGACCGTCACGCCGATCAGCGCGCCGTGCGTCACATCGGGATCGTCACCCGCGTCCTTCACCACCTCGGCGGTGGCCCACGACGCGGACAAACGCTCGCCGGCCAGGGCGAACGCCGGGTGCTGGCCGCGCGGCAACGTGATCGTCACCGGGTCCGGGAACTCACCGGTGAGCAACGCCGTGTAGGCGGCGGTGGTGGCCGCCGTGGCACACGCCCCGGTGGTCCAACCATGACGCAAACCGCCACTCACCGGCCCAGCATGCAACGGACGGCCGACCTATGAGCGTGCGGGTCCTCCTGCTCGGCGGCACCGGCGACGCCCGCCGCCTGGCACAGCGACTGGCGGCCGAACCGAACGTCGACGTCACGACCGCGCTGGCCGGCCGGGTGCGCACACCGCTGCTGCCGGCCGGACAGGCCCGCGTCGGCGGCTTCGGTGGCCCGGACGGGCTCGCGGACTGGCTGCGCGCGGCACGGATCGACGCGGTCGTCGACGCCACCCACCCGTTCGCCACCACGATCACCGGCAACGCCGTCACCGCAACCGCACGGCTGGGCCTGCCGCTGCTGGTGCTGCGCCGCCCCGGCTGGCAGCCCGGCCCGGGTGACAACTGGCACTGGGCCGACACCGTGGCGGACGCCGCGACCCGCCTGCCGGCGCTGGGCCGCCGGGTGTTCCTCACCACCGGCCGCCGCACCGACCTGGCCGCGTTCGCCGACCCGGACCTGTGGCTGCTGCTCCGCGCGGTCGACCCGCCCGACCCGCCGACACCGCCGAACGTGACCGTCGTGGTCGCCAGGGGCCCGTTCACCGTCGCGGGCGAGACCACGCTGCTCCGCGCGCACCGCATCGACGTGCTCGTCACCCGGGACAGCGGCGGCGAGGACACCGCCGCGAAACTCGTGGCAGCCCGCGACCTCGGTCTGCCCGTACTACTGATACGCAGGCCCGCACCGCCGGACGCACCGACCGCGCGAACCGAAGAAGACGTTATGAGCTGGCTGCGACACCTCACCGAACACGGTCACCGCTCGTAGCATCGACGGACGCGGACCGGCTGACACACCGAACCGTAGGGGGCCGACCGAGCCGATGGGGGCAGCGAACCGAACCTGGCGCGGAGGCACCGCCCTGCCGATCGGCGCACTGTTGACCGGCAGCACGCTGTTCGTCGCGGGAGTGGCTCTCGGTCTCGCGGCCGCGGTGCGGTTCAGCACGGCGCTGCAACGTTCCGCCGCCAGCTGCGCACTCGCCATCGGTAACACCATGGCCTGGTGGGCAGTTGTCGCCAGCGTCGCCGCCGCCGCGGTCGCGGCGTTCGCCCTGGTCGCCGAGCTGCGGTGGCGCCGGGCGAGCGCCCGGCCGGTGACCGTCGTGCTGGCGGCCGTCGTGGTCGGCGCCAGCGTGTTCGGGGCGGCGCTGAACCTGTTCGTCGTGCACGAGATCGGCTCGTGCGCCGCCCTGTTCGGGTGACGCTTGACCCTTACCCGACGAGAGGCGGCACTGTGGCGGACATGACAGCATCAGACAGGGACGGCCACACCGTCGGCGTCGTCGCCGAACTGACCGGCATCTCGATCCGGACCCTGCACCACTACGACGAGATCGGCCTGCTCGAACCCAGCAGGCGTAGCGCCGCGGGCTACCGGCTCTACTCGACCGACGACCTGCACCGGCTGCAACAGATCCTGTTCTACCGGGAACTCGACTTCGACCTCGGCACCATCGCCGGGATCCTCGCCGACCCCACCACCACCGCCGACGACCACCTACGCCGTCAACGCGGCCTGCTCACCGACCGGATCACCCACCACAAGGCCATGGTCACCACCATCGGCCGGGAACTCGCCGCGCACTCGCTGGGCATCGCGCTCTCCGCGACCGAACGCCTCGAGGTCCTCGGCAACACGCGGCTCGAGGACAACGCCGACCGCGCGGAACAACGCTGGGGCGACACCGCGGCCTGGCAGCAGCGACGCGAACGCAGCACTGCCCACACCAAGGACGACTGGCTGGCGTTGCGTGCCGAACAGAACGACATCCACCTGCGGCTGCTGGACCAGCTGCGACGCGGCGTGCCGGCGGAGGACCCGGCCGTGCTGGACATCGCGGAGGAACACCGCCGGCACATCCAGCGCTGGTTCCACGACTGCGGCCACGACGCCCACCGCGAACTCGCCCGCGCCTACCTGGCCAACGAACGAATCGGCCGCAACTACGACGACATGGCACCCGGCCTGTCCCGGTACATCCACGACGCGATCATCGCCAACAGCGAACGCGCGGCGGCCGGCTGACCAGCCCTGATCGATCACGGGCCGCGGGTCCGACCGCCCGATCAGGCGACGGCCGGCTGACACGACGGCCCGATCACACGACAGCCGGCTGACCGCTACTGGTCGATCGCCGGTTGCGGCACCGGCTGCGCGGTCACCGTGCCGTCGGCGTTCATGTAGACGTTGCCGGCCCAGCGGCCGCCGCCGGCCGGGTTGTAGGCGCGGCCGGAGCCGAAACCGCCGGCGTCGGCGAAGTACTTCCGCCAGAACACGTTGTTGATGATGTTCACGTTGACCGCGCGCGCCGGGTTGCCGTTGTTGTCCGACTTGCCGTCACCGCAATAACAGGTGTAGCCGCCGCCTGCCATCAGGTTGCCGCTCACCGTGATGTTGTTGTTGTTGCCGTACTCGGTGTACAGGGCCAGCGCGGACGTCTGGTCGTTCGGGTTGAGCAGCGTGTTGTGGTCGATCGTCAGGTTGGTCGCGCCGTCGCCCTGGATGGCGTCGTTGTGGTCGCCACGCATGTTCGCGCCCAGTTCGATGTAGTTGCCGCGCACCACGCCGGCCGCCACGCCGAGGATGCCCAGTTGCGCACCGAGCATCTTCGAGTTCGTGATGGTCACCGGGCCGCCGCGGGCGATCCGGATGCTCGTCGTGACGTACACGTTCGGGGCGCTCTCGGTGACGGTGCTGACGTGGTCGACGGTCGCGCCGCACGAGGCGGACTCCTGCAGCCAGATCGCGAACAGGTCCGGCGTGCTGTTCCCGGTGAAGGGCTCACCGGAGTCGACCTCGACGTTGCGAATCGTCACGTTGCACGCGGTCACCGTCAGCGTGCCGTTGATTCGCTTGTTCGTGTACACCTCGCCGTCTGTGGACAACACGACGTCACCGGACACGCTGGCCAGCGACCCGGACGCACCCGTGCTCGACGCCGACGGCCACCCGGTCGGCATCGGGGGCAACGGCGGCGGCGCGGGCGGCGCGCCCGCGTTGGCCCCTGTCGGCACCGTGACCGACACCATCGGCGACAGCGCCGACCCGGTGCCGGCCGCGTTCACCGCCTGCACCTGGTAGCCGTACTTCGAGCCGACGGCCACGGTCGCGTCCTGGTAGGTGGTCGCGTTGGTCACCGCGGCGAGCTTCGCGCCGTTGCGGTAGACCACGTACTGGGCGACCTGGTCGGTGGCCGCGCCCGGCTGCCACGACACCCGGACCGCCTTGCCCGACACGGCGGCCGTGACACTTGCCGGCACGGCCAGCGGGCCGGCCGACGGGCTCAGCGTGCTCGTCGAGTCGGTCCCGGTGTCCACCATGACGTTCGAGTCCGGCAACGCGGTGCCACTGGTCAACCGGGCCGCGCCGAGGGACGCCCACCAGGCCAGGCCACCGCCGATCAGGACGAGGACCACCGCGAGGACCCCCAGCCGGCCCCATCGGGTGTCCAGTATCCGCCACAACGCGGAGCGTCGCGGCGGCGGCGGATAATCCGGTTCGAGGTCGGCGTATTCCTCTTGTTGACGATCGGTCGCTTCAGACATACCGGGTTTCAGACTCCAGGGACGTAACGTGAAAGAAAATGACGGACTCCCGGAGTGCCTTTCCTCCCGTCGGATCGCTGGTGGAGCGGCCGGTTCGGCATCATGCAAAGTCAGGGGACGGCCGGATGCTAGCCCAGGACGAGGTGCGCCACCAAGACATTCCACTGGTTATTTACTGTCACCGAAACCACGGAATCGGTACGCCCGACACGGACCGCGAGCGGAGGTGACCACCGGCGCGGCACCCGGGCAGGAGCGCCACACCGGTGGCTTCCGCGGCGACCGACTGCCAACCCCTCCCGGCGGCCAGCCGATCGCAGGCCGGTACTCCGACGATCCGGTTGGCACCGGTGGGTGCACCGCGATTCCCGCCGCCGCGACGATCTCGCCGTCGCGTCCCGGCGCGAGCTTTGACTGATACCGTCGGTTTGCGGCAATCTGTTCACCCATCTGGGGCTAGCCGTGACTACAAAGCCAGCCGACCGCACCGGAAAACCTGTGTCAAGCGGCAGCGGCAAGGTGTCTTCTTTGTGTCCATGCGGCGCCCGACGCGGTATTTCAATGGGATCCGGAATGGCGCCGAACTCGTTTCGGAAATAGCCGCTCGTGCCACCGGGAAACCGGGACACGCCGCAGCCGCGGCGCGGGGTGCCAAGTGAATCGACCTCGGCGATGTGACTTGGGTCACTTCGAGGGTCGCTGATCTGCGCTGTTCGAGGCATGCGCGCAGGTCACGGTAGGGGGAGACGTGTGGTCCGATCGGGTGACGGGCGTTCTTCCGGCCCTGGTAGCGACGGCCCTCGGGCGGGTTGGCAAGATACGGCGACCAGAGGACCGTTGACGATGATGTTGGTGCCAGGCGGCGCCGTCCGCGCGACCGGAGATGGAGGCACGTTCCAGGTGAATCCGGAGACCACGACCCAGGTGGACGACATCCAACTCGTCGCGCTGCCGACCGCCGTCAACTGTGCCGACATGTTCGTCCGGTTCGCGCTGACCGAATGGTCGTTACGCGGGCTCACCGAGGAGGCCGTCAAGGTGGTGCGCGACCTCGTGTCCGCGGTCGTCGCCGTCGCGGACCGGAAGCGGCCCAGCCTGATCACGGTGCGCGCCCGGCTGCGCAGCGACTGCCTGGCGATCGAGGTGGCCAGCCCGCGCACCGCGCCGATGGCCGTGGCCGCGGGCAGGCGGGTCGAGGTGATCGCGGTCGGCGGACGCGGTCAGCTGGCCTGGTGCGAACTGCCGCTTGGCATGGACGCCTCCGCGGTACCACTGCCCCGGCGCCACCACCGCAGGGCCGACCCGGCCGACGACGCGTTCGACGAGCTCGGGCACACGTCCGACGTCGACGAGGACGTGATGCGGCGCATCCTGTTCGGGCTCAACCGGCCCGACGGGAACTGATCAGTCGATCTCGGCGGCGCCGGTCAGCCGGAACTTGCGCTGCGTGCGCTGGTAGAACGTGGTGCGGCCGAGGCGGACCACCCGGGCCGCCTCGGCGAGCGACGTGATCTCCACCAGGGTGCCTGGCCCGAAGTGGCCGACCAGCCTGCCGTCGGCCTCCACCGCGACCTCGCCGCTGGTGGCGAGGACCTCGAGGGCCAACTGCTCGCCGCTGGACAGGAACAGCGCCCGGTTGAACGCCGAATGCGGTGCCACCGGCGTCACCAGCACACCCTCGGCGCGCGGCGACACGATCGGACCGCCCGCCGAGAAGCTGTACGCGGTTGAACCGGTCGGTGTGGCCACGACCACGGCGTCCGCCGAGTACCGGACGAACGGGTTGCCCTCGACCCGCAGCTCCACGTTCGTCATGCCGTGGCCGGGCACGCGCACCAGGACCAGGTCGTTGAACGCCACCGTCTCCCGGCCGTCCGCGATGGCCCGCAGGCCCGAGCGCGGCTCCACGGTGAAGTCGTGCGAGTCGATCAGGGACAGCGACGCGTCCAGTTCCGGGATGTCGATCTCGGCAAGGAAACCGAGCCTGCCCAGGTTGACGCCCAGCACCGGGATGCGGCGGTCGAAGCCCAGCCGCATCGCGCGCAGCATGGTGCCGTCGCCGCCGAGGCTGACCAGCAGGTCCGCCCGGTCGCCGATCTCCTCCGCGTCCGTCGGGGACAGCACGCCGTTGGTGCGGGCCATCTCCTCGGTCAGGCCCATCGCGTCGATGTCGCGCGCCCGCGCCCATTTCGCGATCGTCTCGATCACGTCGGCACAGTCCCGCTGCGGGTGCAGGACGAGTCCGATCGCGTTGATCAAGCCCATCTGAGTCGGGCCTCCTCCGTGTGTCCAACGGCACGCTACCGCGCGATCACATTGACGATCGAGTTGTCGTGTAGCTAACGTACGCTGAAACAGATGCTACAAATCCGGCCTCGACCCAGGGAGACCACGTGACAGCGGCGGTGTGGGGTGTGGTGATCGCCGCGTTCGTCGCGTCCTTCGTCGAGATGGTCGAGGCCACCACCATTGTGATGGCCATGGGCTTCACCCGCGGCTGGCGTTCCGCGCTGCTCGGTTCGGCCGCCGCGGTGGGCGCGCTGGCCGTGGTCACGGTCGCCGCCGGCTACGCGATCGCCACCTGGCTGCCCGAATCCGTGCTGCAACTGGTGGTCGGCTGCCTGCTGCTGATCTTCGGCCTGCAGTGGCTGCGCAAGGCGATCCTGCGCGCGTCGGGCCGCAAGGCCGTGCACGACGAGGACGCGATCTACCAGAAGGAGGTCGCCGCCGCGCAGGCCGCCGGGACGGGCGCGGGCGGCCTGGACATGTTCGCGTTCATGGTGTCCTTCAAGGGCGTGTTCCTCGAGGGCACCGAGGTCGTGTTCATCGTGATCACGTTCGGGCTCAACGCGCACAACGTGCCGGCGGCGGCGCTGGGCGCGCTCGGCGCGATCATCATCGTGCCGGCCATCGGGATTGCCGTGAAACGGCCGCTGTCCATGATCAACGAGAACATGCTCAAGTACGTCGTCGGGCTGCTGCTCGCGTCGTTCGGCACCTACTGGGCCGTCGCCGGGGTCGGCGTGTTCCGCGCCGGCCACCAGGTGCTCTCGTGGCCAGGACACGACCTGGCGATCCTCGTGCTGCTGGCGGCCTGGTTCGCCCTGAGCCGGGTGTTCATCGCCGCACTGCGGGACCGGTCGCCACGCGGCCAGGAGAAGGTGGCGGCGTGAAGTACGTCAAGGCGTTCGGGCAGTTCTGGTACGACTTCGTCATCGGCGACGACCCGAAGATCGCGGTCGCTGTCGTCATCGCGCTCGCGGTACTCGTGGCGGCGCTGTCGATCGGGGTATTCGGTGACGCCGGGCTGGCAGTGTTGGGCGGGGTGCTGATCGTGGCCGCGTTCTCGGCGAGCCTGCTCGTCGACACCCGGCCGCGGGTCAACCGGGATCGTTGACGGTCCGCTCGTACACGTCCGCCTCGAACTGCTCCAGCAGCACCTCGCAGTCGGCGACCCGTTGCCGTGCCACGTCCCGGCCGTCCGCGCCCATCCAGTCGCGCGCCTCCACCCGGTCCAGCCAGCGCCGCAGCTTCTCCAGGTCCTGCCGGATCTCCTCGGCCTCCTCGAACGTGTAGTTCTTGCGGAACCGTTCGAACTCGATCTCCTTGACGAACTTCGTGTCGCACTCCTCGATGATCTCGGCGTACTCCTTCGCCGACTGCGCACGGAACCCGGTCACGAACGTCAGCCGGGTGTCCTCCTCGACGTCACGCAGGGTCAGGAAGATGCTGGACCCGCCGAGCTCGTCGATCCGCTCCCGCACCCGGTCCAGGCTCGCCCGCAGGTCCGGCCGGTCCGGCAGCACGCACACCGCCTGCTGCACGTACAGCCCGCCCATCCGTTTCAGGTCCCGCCACACCGCGACCCTCGCCTTGGACGAGTCGCTGGGCACCCGGTAGATCAGCATCAGCCACGGGCCGGCGTCGACGGCAGGATCCGGTTCCGCGGAAGGCGCGTGTGCTGCGGTGGACATGCACGTCAGGCTACTGTCATCGGCTTGTGAGGACGGGCGGTGCGCATGCGAACTGAATCGATCCTGGTCCCCTTCCACGGCGACGGGTCCGGCACCGGCGAGCTCAGCTGGGGCCAGTGGATGATCTGGCCGCGAATGCGGAACTCGCCCGCCGTGTTCAACATGGGCGGCGCGGTGGCCTCCCCGCCGGGCACCACCGTCGCCGACTACGTGGACGTCGCCCGGTTCATGATGGACCGCCACCAGGCACTGCGTACCCGGCTGCGGTTCGCGCCCGACGGCACACCCCGGCAGGTCGTCGCCGAGTCCGGCCGGCTGCCGTTGGAGATCCTCGATGTCCCCGACGACGGCGACCCCGCCGCGACCGCGGAACTGGTCAGGGCGCGCTATCAGAACACCGAGTTCGACTACGAGCACGAATGGCCGGTGCGGATGGCGGTCATCAGGCAGCACGGCGAGCCAACCCACTCCGTCGTGATCATGAACCACCTGGCCGTCGACGCGCACAGCCTCGGCATCCTGACCAGCGAATTCGCCGGCCGCCGCAACGGGAACCAGCAGGTCGGGGCGGACATCGGGCCGCTCGCACAGGCGGAGTACCAGCAGTCCAAGGCCGGGCAGCGGGCCAGCACCGCAGCGCTGCGCTCCTGGGAACGGCTGCTGCGTGCCGTGCCGGCCGACCGGTTCGGCGACTGCGGCGACCCACGGCGGCCGCGCTACTGGCAGGGCGCCTACCGCTCCCCCGCCGGCTATCTGGCGATCCGGTCCATCGCCGCACGCGAGGAGGCCGACACCGCTCCCGTGCTGCTGGCCGCGATCGCGGTCAGCCTGGCCAGGATCACCCGCAACCCGCTGACGCTGTGGCAACTGGTGGTCAGCAACAGGTTCCGGGCCAACCTCGCCGACACCGTCGGCCCGGTGTCCCAGCACGGCCTGTGTTCGATCAACCTGGCCGACATCACCTTCCGCGAGGCCGTGACCAGGGCCCGTGGCGCGATCCTGACCGCCGGCATGAACGGCTACTACGACCCGCGCCGCCGCGACGACCTGCTCACCAAGCTCAACGCCGAACGCGGCAGGGACATCGACATCACCTGCGTCATCAACGACCGCCGCCAGCCGGAAACGGACACCCCGATGGACCGGCCACCCACCGCGGCCGAGATCAACGCGGCCGTCGGCACCGGCGAACTGCGCTGGGACTTCACCACCGACCTGCCAAGCGACAACTTCTTCGTGCACATCAACAACGTGCCGAACACCCTGGACTACGCGATCTGCTCGGACACCCACCACTTCGCCCTCGACGACCTGATCGCCTGCCTGCACGGCGTCGAGGCGGTCGCGGTCGAGGCGGCCCTGGATCCCGACGCGGTCACCGGGATCTAGCGGCGGTGTCGACTGCCGCGATGATCGCGGCGGCAGGGCGCACAGCCGCCGCGACGACTCCGGCGTGAGGTGCACGAAGTCCGGGTCCTCGGTTGGCCGGCCCAGATAGGCGGCGGCCAGGCGACGGCTTTCTCGTCAGGTCGTTCGACGAGCACGCGCACGGCCGCCTGGCGGGTCAGGTCGGGGAGGTCAGCCGCGAGGATCGGATACACCGGCACAGTCCACCATGGCCGCGGACTCGGCCGGGGACAGCGCCAGCGCGCGCAGGCGGTCGAACATGGTGGTGTAGCGCTGGTGGTCGTCTGGGTACCTGCCGTTGGCGAACACCGTGGTCAGGCCGGTGCTGAGCGGGAAACGCAGCACCGTGAACGAACCGAGCAGGGCCGGGTGCGCCCCGGCGGCGAACGGCAGCACCTGGATCGTGACGTTCGGGAGGGCGGCCAGCAGGTGCCGCAACTGGGCCTGCTGCACGTCCGGTCCGCCGACCTGGCGGCGCAAGGCGGACTCGTCGAGCACGACGTGGTGTGGCGCCAGCGCCCGACGCCGCCGGACGGCGTTGAGTTCGACCAGCCGCTCGGCGTCGACATCGGGTGTGACGGCGGCCGCCAGGGCACGGCAGTAGTCGTCGGTCTGCAGCAGGTCGGGCACGAACCCGGCCGCGTACGTCCACAACTCGGTGGCTTCGGACTCCTCACCGAGACACCGCTCGAACCAGCCGGGCACGACGTCGGCGAAATCCTGGTACCAGCCGCGCTGCTCAGCCGTCTCTGCCAGCTGCACCAACCGCTCGACCACCGGCGAGTCGATGCCGTAGCTACTGCACCTCAAGGTCATCGATCCCCACCCCGTCGCTTTGACGGCTCTTGCGGTGAGATCAGGATCGGCGTGAAGCTGCCGGTACGCCACCTTGCCAGGGGTTTTGCTCGTGTGGGCGATCAGCGTGTTGAGCCACCAGTCGGCGAACCCTTCGTGGGTCACTCGGGGAACTCGGCGGAGACAGACGAAGAGCCGCAGTGGCGCGGTGCCGGGCATCATCTCGTGATCTATCCCGAGGACCGCAGCCGACCCGCCCACATCGATTGGTGTCTCCAACCGGTCAACCAGTCCGGTCACGGCCGCGAGCAACTCCTCGGGGTCGACCTCTCGGGCAGCGCGACTTCGAGTACCGCGTCGAACCGGTCGATTTTGACACCAGAAGTGTCAGGAACCAGTCCGCGCCGGAGATAGCCCTCGAACTTGGTCATCTCATTGCCTTCAGCGGCCAGCGCCTCCTCGGATGGCGCTTCAGGCTGTGAAAGACACGGACGCCCGTTCCTTGCGGCAGGATTGCCGCCAGCCGTGACGCCTCGGCGGCCAGCGGCCCGTCCAGCGCATCCGATGGCGCCCCGTCGGGCAGCCGGACGAGTAGTTCAAAGGTGTACATGGATTATCTCCAGGGCGCAGGCCGAGGACCCAGCGCCGAAGGATCCCTGACCGGGGGCGGCTTAGACATTGACATACCGGGGGCCAATGGTGGCGCCTCCCATCGCACGCGATATCCTGACCTGTCGTATACGTCCTCGCCGCGTCCGAGGCGAGGAAAAGGATGACATTGGCGACCTCCCGGAGCTCGGGGTAGCGCTGCAGCGGCCAGCGAAAACACACCCGTTCAGACGCGATCGGCGCTCCGGCTCCGAGGTTCGCAGGCGGAACAACGTCTCTTGACATCTCGGTGCGGATGCCGCCGGGATGCGACCGCGTTGACCCGGATGTTGAGCGGTCCGAGCTCTTGGGCGGCGGATTTGGTCATACCCCTCCAGAGCCCATTTTGTCGCCGCGTAGCCACAGACTCCGAGCCGATGCCGTGCAAGCCATCCGTCGAACCAACATTGATGATCGAGCCCCGACCAGCCTTGCGCATCGCCGGGGATCACCGCTTTCATGCCGAGAAAAACGCCAATCTCGTTGACCTCAATCAGAGCCTTGAAATCCTCGAGGTCGAACTCCTCCAGCAAACCCAGACGCAGGACGGCGGCGTTGTTGACCAACACGTCGAGCCCGCCGAACGCAGATTCTGCCGTCGACACGGCAGTCGCCCAGTCCTGCTCATCTCGGACGTCGCAGTGCCGGTAGAGGGCGCCGTCGCCGAGCTCAGCCGGCCACAATTCTTCCAGCTCGTCCCTGACGTCGACCATCACGACCTTCGCACCTCGCTGCACGGCGCAGGCGAGCCACGGACCTCGCCGAGCCCTCGAGCAGCTCCCGTAAGCACCATGACCTTCCCATCAAGCTGGTCCATTGCCCCATCTCCTCCCGATGATGCCGCGATCACAAGCTTTCCGTAGTCAACTCGGACCGATCCGGCGCGGGCCGCGTTGTCGTGGAGAACTTTGCGGGACACCTCCAGGGGCATTTCGGCCAGGTGGCGGCGGACCATCTCGGCTGGATTGTCGACATAGGAGGCCGGCCCCGGCGCCAGGCTGGTGGGATGCGGGTAGTCGGTCTCGAACATGACGTTGTCGGCAAAACCGTCAAGCAGACGCAGATCGCTCTCGAACCAGAATGTGGCATAGATCTGGCGGTGGAACACGTCGATTGGTGAGGTGGCTACGGGGAACTTGCGCTCCACCCCGGTCATCTTCCACTGCCAGTCAAGGGCGTTGACCAAAAACGGGACGTAGCCAAACCGCTCTCGACGGACACGAAGTTCAGACTTGGGAACCGGTCGCAAAGCCCCGAAGTCGTGATCTCAGCGATGTTGCGACTGTTGCCCGCCTGGGCCACCAAGTGCCGAGTCTCGGGCATAGCCCCGACGGAACGTCTCGTCGTCCTCGCCCTCCGACGTCGTCATGCTTGCGGAACTCCATTGCCGAGAATCCGGCAAACTCAGCATGGAAGTTGATCGACAACCCAAGTCCCTGGGCGGCGGCGAACAGCGGATCCCAATAGCCGCTCGAGATGCCCGGGAGCCCGACCTTTTCGAACTCGGGGGCGAAGACGATGCCCCGGTGGCCGCGTTCCAGCAACGTTGCATCTCGGCCAGGCACGCTTCGACATCCCAGATCGGCAACATCATCAACGGGATGAGCCGGCGGGAATCGGCGCTGGAGAACTCGACGAGGAAGTCGTTATAGGCCTCAAAACAGGCCAGTCGTAATTCGGCGTCTTGCAGTTCGAGCAAGGCCCCCGTGTGGAAGGCCAACACATTCGGGGTACAGCACCTGGCTGTCGATACCGTACTCGTTCAGACGGTCCAACCGGGCCTCGGGCTGCCACGGCCCGGGTCGGTGTCCTCGATGCGTTTCGGCCGGGAAGGCCAAAAGTCCGCGAACCCCGCCGGGCACTTGACGCGACACCCATCAAGCGAGTGTCGCCGACTACCAACACTGCTCACCATACGCCGGGTTCGGTCGAACGTGGGGCACCAGATCCCCCACTTGGCCACCGAAAGCCGAGACGTCCACAAGTCGGGTGGCTCGGTCACGTGGCTATCCACGTCAATAATGGGAGTGGCGGGTCGACGCCCAGGCCCATCCATCATGGCTGTCTCCAATCTCGCACCCTGCTCAGTCGAACAACCAGGTTCCCAGGTATCCTTGTAGTCTACAACATTAAAGCCTTCGGCGTCGCCATCACCCGATGGGAGAGAAGGCGCCGTCGGCCATGGCCCCCATCGCCGGGCGCATCAGGATGCACTGACGGTCGGCTCGGCCGGTGAGGAATCGCAGCACTTCGAGGTCATCGGCGGGCAACGTGTTTGTTCGATCAGCTTCATCCAGCTGACCCAGACCACGCTCGTTGTCGGGGACGATGGTGGCCGAGGAGCCGGCCGAGCTCAGCATTTTCAGCCGCTGCAGAACGTGGGCCAAGCTCAGTCGGCGCTGCGCAAGACCGCCCACGGTCTTGCGCAGCGCGGACAAAGTTGGCACCCTCAGCAGCGGCTGAAAACGCCGAGCTCGGCCGGCTCCTCGGCCACCCGGTCCCCGACAACGACACGGTCTGGGCCAGCTGGATGACGCCGTTCGAACGAACACGTTGCCCGCCGATGACCTCGAAGTGCTGCGATTCCTCACCGGCCGAGCCGACCGTCAGTGCATCCTGATGCGCCCGGCGATGGGGGAATAGCAAAATAAGCCAACACACCATCGGGTGATGGCGACGCCCTTTACAGATATGTTTGTAGACTACAAGGATATCTGGAACCCTCATTGTTCGGCTGAACAGGGTGCGAGATTGGAGACAGCCACGATGGATGGGCCTGGGGGTTGCGACGCGATTCCGATCATTGACGTCCATAGCCACATAGGTTCAAAGACCACCTAACACTTATTCGAACACACGACCTTTCAGTGGCCAAGTGGGGGGATGAGGGTCACCCAAAAAAAAAAAGACCCAGCGTATGGTGAGCAGTGTTGCTTGATGGGTGTTGCGTCGAGTGCGCTGGCGGGGTTCGCAGACTTCTGGCCGTCCCGGCCGAAACGCATCGAGGACGCCGACCCAGGCCTTGGAGCCCGAGGCACGGTGGAGCGGCTCAATGAGTACGGTATCGACAGTCAGGTGCTGTACCCGAATGTGTTGGCTTTCCACACGGGGCGGCATTGCTTCGAGCTCCAAGACGCCGAACTGCGACTGGCCTGTTTTGAGGCGTACAACGATTTCCCTCGTCGAGTTTGCCAGCGCCGATGCCCAGCACCTCCTTTCGTTCATGATGCTGCCGATTTGGGATGTCGAGGGGCGCGTTTGGCCGAGATCCTAGAAGTTTCTGGGGGGAACGCGGCCACCGGGGCATCGTCTTCGCTCCGGAACCCCAAGAGTTCAGGCTAAGCCCACGCCCATAACTGGGCAGCATAGCCCAGGCAGGCAACAGTCGCAACATCGCTAAGATTTTTGGTTCGGGGCTGTGCGAACCGGTTCCCCAAGCTGAACTCCAGTATCGGTCGAGAGCCGGATTTGGCTACGTACCGTTTTTGGTCAACGCCCTTTAACTGGCGGTGGAAGATGACCGGGGTGGGAGCGCAAGTTCCCCGCAGCCACCTCACCAATCGACGTGTTCCATCGCCAGATCTACGCCACGTTTTGGTTCGAGAGCGATCTGCGCCTGCTGGACGGTTTTGCCGAGCAACGTCATGTTCGAGACCGACTACCCGCATCCCACCAGCTTGGCGCCGGGCCCCGCTTCCCCCGTCGACAATCCGGCTGAGATGGTCCGACGCCATCTGGCCAACACGCTCCCTTGAGGTGTCCCCCCCGGTTCTCCACGACGACGCCGCCCATTCTTTACGGTCTGAGTTGACTACGAGGGTTGTCATCACGCATAGTCATCGGGAGGAGATGGGGCGATGGACCAGCTTGATGGGAAGGTCATGGTGGTTACGGGAGCTGCTCGTGGGCTGCGACAGGTCCATGGCCGCCTGGCTGTGGAGCGGGGTGCGAAGGTCGTGATGGTCGACGTCAGGGACGAGCTGGGAGATTCTGTCCGGCAGCTCGGCGACGGCGCCCTCTACCTGCATTCGACGTCATCGAGCGGGACTGGGCGACTGCCGTGTCGACGGCGAAGCTGCGTTCGGCCGGCTCGACGTCTTGGTCAACAACGCCACCGTCCTCTGGTGGGTTTGCTGGAAGAGTTCGACCTCGAGGACTTCAGGGCTCTGATTGAGGTCAACGAGATCGGCGTCTTTCTCGGGATGAGAGCGGTGATCCCGGCGATCCGCAAGGCCGGTCGTGGCTCGATCATCAATGTTGGTTCGACGGATGGCTTGCACGCATGGCCGATGTATGTAGTTACGCGGCGACAAAATGGGCTGTGAGGGATATGACCAAATCGGCCGCCCAGGAGCTCGGACCGCTCGACCTGCGGGTCAACGCGGTCCACCCTGGCGGCATCCGCACGATATCAAAAGACATTGTTCCACCTGCGAACCTCGGAGCCGGAGCACTATGCGCGGAACGGGTGTGTTTTCGCTGGCCGCTGCAGCGCTACCCGGAGCTGCGGGAGGTCGCCAATGTCATCCTTTTCCTCGCCTCCGACGCCGCTACCCGTCTGCGACAGGTCAGGACATCGCGTGCGACGGGAGGCGCCACCATCGGTCCCCGGTACGTCAACGTCTGAGCCGCCCCCGGTCAGGGATCCTTCGGCGCTGGGTCCTCGGCCTCCGCCCTAGAGAGGATCCATGTACACCTTTGAGCTACTCGTCCAGCTGTTTGAGCGGGGCGCCATGGGAAACGATGGATGGTTCGCTTTTCGCCGAGGCGTCCACGGCTAGGCGTCGCTCCTTCCGCAAGGAACTGGCGTCGGTGACCTGCACAGCCTGAAGCACCATCGGACAGGAGCGGCTGGCCGCTGAAGGCAATGAGATGACCAAGTTTGAGGGATATCTCGGGCACAGACTGGTTCCCGATACTTCCGGCGTCAAAATGAGACCGGTTCCAACAGGTATCTGGAAGTTGAGCGGCGCCAAAAAAGCGAACTCCCGGTTCCCAGCGGCCGTGACCGGACTGGCTGAGCCGCTTGGAGACGCCCATCGATGCTTCGGGCGGCTCCGCCGCCCTGCTAGGGATAGATCACGAGATGATGCCCGGCGCCGCGCCACTGCGGCTTTGGTGCCTTCCTCCGCCGGTTCCCCGAGGTCGCCACGAAGTGTTCGCCGAGCTGGTGGCTCGACGCGCTGATTGAGCGCACCCAGCAAAACCCCCGGCAAGGTTCATATCGTGTAGCCTGACGACAATCCGAGATCTCACCGCGAGACCGTGCGAAAGCGACGGCGTGGGATCGACGACGTTGAGGTGCAGCAGCTACGGCATCGACTCGCCGGTGGTCGAGCGGTTGGTGCAGCTGGCAGAGACGGCTGAGCAGCGCGGCTGGTACCAGGATTTCGCCGACGTCGTGCCCGGCTGGTTCGAGCGGTGTCTCGGCGAGGAGTCCGAAGCCACCGAGTTGTGGACGTACGCGGCCGGGTTCGTGCCCGACCTGCTGCAGACCGACGACTACTGCCGTGCCCTGGCGGCCGCCGTCACACCCGATGTCGACGCCGAGCGGCTGGTCGAACTCAACGCCGTCCGGCGGCGTCGGGCGCTGGCGCCACACCACGTCGTGCTCGACGAGTCCGCCTTGCGCGCCAGGTCGGCGGACCGGACGTGCAGCAGGCCCAGTTGCGGCACCTGCTGGCCGCCCTCCCGAACGTCACGATCCAGGTGCTGCCGTTCGCCGCCGGGCGCACCCGGCCCTGCTCGGTTCGTTCACGGTGCTGCGTTTCCCGCTCAGCACCGGCCTGACCACGGTGTTCGCCAACGGCAGGTACCCAGACGACCACCAGCGCTACACCACCATGTTCGACCGCCTGCGCGCGCTGGCGCTGTCCCCGGCCGAGTCCGCGGCCATGGTGGACTGTGCCGGTGTATCCGATCCTCGCGGCTGACCTCCCCGACCTGACCCGCCAGGCGGCCGTGCGCGTGCTCGTCGAACGACCTGACGAGAAAGCCGTCGCCTGGCCGCCGCCTATCTGGGCCGGCCAACCGAGGACCCGGACTTCGTGCACCTCACGCCGGAGTCGTCGGGCGGCTGTGCGCCCTGCCGCCGCGATCATCGCGGCAGTCGACACCGCCGCAGATCCCGGTGACCGCGTCGGGATCCAGGGCCGCCTCGACCGCGACCGCCTCGACGCCGTGCAGGCAGGCGATCAGGTCGTCGAGGGCGAAGTGGTGGGTGTCCGAGCAGATCGCATAACCCCAGGGTGTCGGGCACGTTGTTGATTGGCCGTCATGAGCGCAGTTCCACCGCTGCCGACGGCCGCGTTTGGGTGGGTAGTCGGGGTGTCCCAGTATTCCAGCGATAC
>CAVPCF010000113.1:0-19655 GCA_963702275.1 Candidatus Melainabacteria bacterium | reverse complement strand
CACCCACGATCAATGCTTCGGGATCACGATCAGATCGCCGCAGCCCTGACATTCGATTTCGACATCGAAGGAATCCTAGGCACGCACGGTTTCACGCGCGGTGACCGTAGCGTCCCCGCACGGAGCGTTGGGGTCGCGCTCGTCGTTGACATCCGGGTGCGGATCGCCTGCCGCTCGACACGATCCTCTCCTGAAGACTCACCTCGCTTCCTCGGTCGTTCAGTGCCATCAACTTCAAGAACCTACCCACAACAAACGGCCGAATGCCAAGTCTGGGTCGTCTACCGGATGTCTGGACCTCAGTCCGATGACCCGGCGCAGGCCGCGACCGAACCCAACGACGATCCGAGCGACGATCGCGCAGCGTCGGCATCCGGGCCCCATGCACGCCGCAGGTCGCGCGGGTACTGGTCGTCGTCTCGCCGGACGCCTGGCTCGTGGCCGGCCAGCATACGGACCAACCTCAACGCCCCTTACTGCGACAACTCAGGCCGTGATCAACTTGTGGCCCTCTGGGCCGCCATGCCGCATGCGCTTCGGCCACGGCGTCGAGGTCCAAGCGTTTGCTCATGTCGAGTTGGAATCGCCCGTACGGGTTCACGTTGGTCCAGTGCGTTCAAGGCGCGTCGACTTCGGCGGTGAGCCGCTTCGCCCACTTCGGATCGGCCAGAACCCGTTGCAGCAGCAGGGTATTGACGTAGACCAGGCAGCTCTGCAACAGGTGTAGCGCGAGCATGGACACCTCGACGCTCTCCCGGTCGGGGCCGGTGAGCTTGCCGTCCTTGCCGTAGAACACGACCTCGTTGGCCGAGTTCCAGTTCTCCACCACCTGCAACCCTGTCTCCCGGCGCAGCGCCTCCTCGGCAGAGTCGCAAGCGAAGATGGTGCGCACCACCCGCCCGATTCTTCCATGGCCAGGTAGACCGGGCTTTGGGCCGCCGCCCTGAACCGGCGCACATCTGCTCGGCCTCGGTCGTACCCACGCAGCGCGGTGGCGTCTTGACCATCTGATCGTACTGCTGGGTGATCTTGTCCCAGTCGATCGCCGGTTCACGATGACGTCTTCCAGCTTCTTCGAGGTGTTCGGGCCCTCGTCCGGGCTGTAGAGCTTTATCGTGCCGATGTTCTTCAACCGGGGCAGCAGCCGCCAACAATTCGGTGAGCGGTTCCGACACCGACGCCCCATGCGTATCGGTGTAATTGGCTTCGATCTGCGCGTCCATGCAATCCGCAGCAGGCCCTGGATCATGGCCGCGACCTCGGACGATGAGAGCTCTGACCTGGGAGTAGATGCACACCCGGCCTTTTTCCACGTGCCAGTAAATCATGATCCCGTTCGATCCGTACCGGCGTGGAACTGTCAGCGAGTTCGAATCCCACGACCCGAACCGTTTCGAGTCACTCGCGGTGGTGGCGCCTTGCCCCACCACTTCGGATCCCGCGCGGCCAGGGTCTCGTTGATCACCGTGACGATCGCCCGCTGGGAGGAACTCCAGCCTGAACACTCACTCACTCATCACGCGGGAGAACCTGCGGCGGGCGATCGTCACGGTGATCAACGAGACCCTGGCCGCGCGGGATCCGAAGTGGTGGGGCAAGGCGACCACCACCGCGAGTGACTCGAAACGGTTCGGGTCGTGGGATTCGAACTCGCTGACCCAGTTCCACGCCCGGTACGGATCGAACGGGATCATGATTTACTGGCACGTGGAAAAAGGCCGGGTGTGCATCTACTCCCAGGTCAAGAGCTGCTCATCGTCCGAGGTCGCGGCCATGATCCAGGGCCTGCTGCGGCATTGCACGGACGCGCAGATCGAAGCCAATTACACCGATACGCATGGGGCGTCGGTGGTCGGTTTCGCCTTCACCGAATTGTTGGGGTTCCGGCTGCTGCCCCGGTTGAAGAACATCGGCGCGATAAAGCTCTACAGCCCGGACGAGGGCCCGAACACCTGGAAGAAGCTGGAAGACGTCATCGTGAACCGGCCGATCGACTGGGACAAGATCACCCAGCAGTACGATCAGATGGTCAAGTACGCCACCGCGCTGCGTCTGGGGACGACCGAGGCCGAGCAGATGCTGCGCCGGTTCACCAAGGGCGGCGGCCCGAAAAGCCCGGTCTACCTGGCCATGGAAGAACTCGGGCGGGTGGTGCGCACCATCTTCGCTTGCGACTTTCTGGCCGAGGAGGCGCTGCGCCGGGAGATCCATTCCGGGTTGCAGGTGGTGGAGAACTGGAACTCGGCCAACGAGGTCGTGTTCTACGGCAAGGACGGCAAGCTCACCGGCCCCGACCGGGAGACCGTCGAGGTGTCCATGCTCGCGCTACACCTGTTGCAGAGCTGCCTGGTCTACGTCAATACCCTGCTGCTGCAACGGGTTCTGGCCGATCCGAAGTGGGCGAAGCGGCTCACCGCCGAAGATCGACGCGCCTTGAACGCACTGTTCTGGACCAACGTGAACCCGTACGGGCGATTCCAACTCGACATGAGCAAACGCTTGGACCTCGACGCCGTGGCCGGATAGGGGATGCGGCACTGGCGGCCCAAAGGGGCCACAAGTTGATCACGGCCTGAGTTGTCGCAGTACAGGGGCGTTGAGGTTGGTCCGTATGCTGGCCGGCCACGAGCCAGGCGTCCGGCGAGCATGACGACCAGTACCCGCGCGACCTGCGGCGGCTGCATGGGGCCCTGGATGCCGAACGCTGCGCGATCGTCGCTCGGATCGTCGTTGAGTTCGGTCGCGGCCTGCGCCCGGTCATCGGACTGAGGTCCAGACATCCGGTAGACGACCCAGACTTGGGCATTCGGCCGTTTGTTGTGGGTAGGTTCTTGAAGTTGATGGCACTGGACGGACCAAGGAGGCATGCCAGGTGGGGCTCTTCAGGAAGAAGGCCGTCGGTGTCAACGGCAGGCAATCGCACCCGGATGTCAACGACGAGCGCGACCCCAACGCTCGGTGCGAACGCTGCGGTCACCGCGCGTCAGACCCGTTTCCGTCCCTCGAACCCTTCGATGTCGAAATCGAATGTCAGGGCTGCGGCGATCTGATCGTGATCCCCGAAGCATCCTTCATCGTGGGTGGGGGCATGCATGTGAAGTGCGGCCGCTGCGATACTGGCACGGAGGTGCCGACGACAATCTGGTGCCCACAGTGCGGGCAGCACCTTCGCTACGGGGAGTTGGGCGCGCTCATCCGCGAAGCGAACCGCCGTCGCTGACACGCCGACCTCGGTGCTGTTGGGCTGAGGCTGTCCCGCGGGATCGAGGCGCTGGCCATGAGCCGCACGAAGAAAACCCGGAACCCGGCATCGAAGTCGGCCCCACGGGTGTTACCGGTGTTGTCGGCGACTGCGCAGCCTTGAGTAGTTGATCACCAATGGATGGAACGACGTGTTCGACAACGGGGGCCACGTAGGGTTCCTCTGCCCGACGTGGCAAACACCCGAGGAGACCGCCGAAACCAAGGTCAACACGGCGCTTACCGATGTCACGTCCCTGAACCAGGACCACGTCGGGCGGTGGCGCGTGCGGAACCCGATGTCGACTGAGCACGACGCCCAGGTCCAGTAGCGGGCGCTGGCGTCGTGCCGGCCGGATCAAGGCGTACGGACCTGTCTCCGTTGCATGAGCCCGCCGGTGATCATTCGTTGTCAGTGGATTGCGGTCCGACCGTGACGAGACGGCCGTCATCTGTTCGTCGGTGAGCGCGACGCCCGTGACCGGTCATCAGGCCCGGTCGGCTGCTGCTTGTCGATCCACTGTGGATGAACCGTTCGGCGCGCTGGCGCGCGAGCCGCATCTCCGCGTCGGCGTCGAGGTTGCGGCGCCCGGTCTTGCGGGCGATCACCGAGGCGTCCTCGGCGGAACCGGCCACCGTTCGCGCGAGTTTCTTCGGTGCGTCCTCCTGGTCGGTCCCCCGAAACAGCGCGACCATCTCCCCGGCGAAGCTGTCCGCTTCCAAACCCTGTCGGCGAGCTGTCCGCAGGAACGCGGCACGGGCATCGTCATCGTCGGCCATCCACCCATCGTCCTCCGGCAACAATTCCAGGACGCGCGTGGGAACCGACGTGTCGGACGTCTGGTTGGGGTAGGGGTGCGGCCAAGGTAAGCCCAAAGCCGCCATGAGTTGATCGTGACCTGAGTATCCGCTGCTCAGAGGTGGCGTTCGGTCAGTTGTCGATGTCTGAGGCCGTCTGCACGGATGTCCGGAGTCCTCTGCGCAAGTTCGTTCGGTGTGCTGATCAGAGCAGTTAGCCGGGGCAATTACGCGGCCGGTGTACGACACTGCGTGGCCAGCCTTAACCTGGTCCCGTGGACTATCGGCTGCGTGTCGAGGTGAGAATCCGCGTGGTACGTGTCTTCAGTGCCATTCCCCGACGACGTCGCTGTGATGTGTGCCGGGTCCGCATGACGTCGAAGACCTACGGCCCTGGGGATAGGCGCCACCCGCCTGACGAGGTCATCTCCCCTGACCTCTGGGAGGGCGTCAGTATGCGTAGGCGCGAAAAGTGGGAAAGGGTATACCTCACCCCCGACCGACGCGGAGCTACGTACTTGTGCGAGGACTGTCGGGCCCGCAATGCGAGGGCCTTGGCTGAGATGCGTGTGAGGTGGGCGGCAGAGTTTGCTGACATGGTGCAACTGTTCGAGGCCTGGCTCCGCGAGGCCCCTTTACTTTTGCAACTGCCGGACCCCGACCCCGAAGACAGTGGGGTTCCGGGAATTACTCCTTCCCCGGGCGTGATCCAGTATGCAGTTGATCGTTTTGGCAGTTTTGTGCAGGTGCTGAGTGTCCGAGCGGCGGCCGAACAGTGCGCCCGGCGTGACGCTACTAGCGGCGCCGGATTTCTCCTGTGGAATCCCGCGTGGATGGCCGGCGGAGGCGTTCGCCCCACCCCTCGTCCAAGCACCTATCGAGACGTGGTGTGCAGGTACCAGGGCTATGGCGATGGGTTCGGCCGCAATTGGACCGGCTCGCTCTACCGGTTGAACGATGAGCGGATTGTCCTGTACTGGCACACCTCGAAGCGCGCAATAAACGACTGACGGACGGCCCTAGAGCCGCCACCTGCCGATGTCGAGGCTTCTGCACGGTGGCTCGAGTCGTCCGCAACGCCACGACGCTGTGTCCGATTGGGGTACACCCCAACACCACACATGGAACCGCAGCAAACGGCGTCAGGATAGAGTCCACTTCCGAATTTCTTGACGAATGTCCGCCAGGCTCTTAGAGTCCAACTAGACATTTCGGTGTGGAAGGGGCCGTGCGATGCGAGTCGGCTACATCAGGGTCAGCAGCGTCGACCAGAACACCGTGCGGCAGCTCGACGGGATCGCAGTCGAGCGGACCTTCACCGACAAGGCGTCGGGCAAAGACACCGCCCGGCCGAAGCTGGAGGAGATGCTGGCGTTCGTCCGCGACGGCGACACCGTGCTCGCACACTCGATGGACCGGCTCGCCCGCAACCTCGACGACCTGCGCCGCGTCGTGCGCACCCTGACCAGCAAGGGCGTGCGGGTGGAGTTCGTCAAGGAGAACCTCACCTTCACCGGCGAGGACTCGCCGATGGCCACCCTGCTGCTGAGCGTGATGGGCGCCTTCGCCGAGTTCGAGCGCGCCCTGATCCTGGAACGCCAGCGCGAGGGCATCGCCGCGGCCAAACAGCGCGGCGTCTACACCGGCCGCAAACCCGCCCTCACCCCCGAGCGGGCGCGGGAGTTGCGTGAACGCGCTGCCGCCGGGGAGCAGAAGTCGTTGCTGGCCAAGGAGTTCGGCGTCAAGTCGAGAGACCGTCTACAGCTACCTGCGCACCGCCAGCGTCGCGGGTGTCACCGGCTGAGGCGGGGTCACGGCGCTGACCTGCTAGAACGTCGCTACTTTGCGGCTGGCCGTAGCTCTAGGAGTACTGGGCCGTGCCCGTGGTCAGCGACCCCGCCACCCGCAGCATGTCATCCCAAGAGTCGCGGACCTTGCCCAACCGCGCCAGGTGCCGACCCAACTCCTCCAGCGCGCCATAGCGGGCCTTCGGGTCGATCCGCCACAACCTGGTATCGGTGATATCCGCGATGCGGGGCGAGAACTGGTAGCCGCAGATCGCGAACAAACCAAAGACGATGTCGCTGTAACTGGCGGTGTCGGTAATCACGACCTCGGGCCGTTGCGGCACGTCGAGATTGTGAATGGCATCCAGGATGAACAGCGAATCCCGGATCGTGCCGGGCACCACCAGCCCACCCAGGCCCATCACCCGGTCCGAGACCACGTTGAGCCAGGTCGCGCCGGTCCGGCGTTTCGACCGCCCGAAGTACTTCGGGTTCACCCCGGCGTGCAGCGAGCGGACCGGGACGACGAACCGCATCCCATCCGCGGAGGCGACCATCCCGCCGCCCCAGTCGGCCGCGATGCCGATTCCGGCCTGTTCGGCCACCAGCCGGGCGGAAGCTGCGCCGACGCACTCGGCCCGGAAATACGCCCGATCCACCCCCAACAACCGGCCCTGGTCAGGGCCTTCACGCCCGGTTTGACGATCGGCGCCAAACCCACGTTGCAGGACTCGGACACCAGCACGGCGGCCAGCGAGACATCCAGATCCTCCACGCGGGCATCCGTGCCGGTGATATGGGTGAACTCGTCCAACATGCCAGTGCGGGCGTGCACCTCCAGGATCAACTCCGAATAGTCGATCTCCGGCAGCATCGCCGCGACCGCCTGCCGCACGACGGCCATACCCGGCGGTTCCGGCTCCGGCCCCAGCCGTTCCAGATGCAACTCGCCGCCGGAGACCTGCACGGCGGTGTTGCCCGGTAACCCGTCAGCGACCTGCCGCCATGCGGTGTCCAGCTCACCGGCCAACTCGGCCAGGTGCCCGGCCGGATCGGCCGGCAGGTCCAGGGCTTGCAGCACCCGCGGCCGGGCGATGCCCCACGCCGTATCGTCCAGCAGCCGGGCGCGCGGGTCGCCCCACTTGTCGGCGCCGATGGCGTACACGTCCCGGCGGCGCAACGCCCGCCACAGCGCCTCCAGCACGCAGAACGTGTACGCGGCCCGGTCGATCGCCGGGGGCTCCAACTCCGGGTTGGCCAGCACCAGCCGCCGCCACGACCCGACGAGCAGGTCCTCGTCGACATCGGCCACCGTCGGCGGCCGTCGTGCCAGCACACCCGGCAGTGCGCGCAACGCGGCCAGGATCGGCACCCCGTTCTGCGTTGCGCCCCACGGGATCACCGTCCCCAACGCCTCCAGGAACGGCCGGACCGTGGCGTAGCGGCCCAGCAGCTCGGTCCGCCAGGCCGCGTCGTCATCCTCGTCGGCATCCGGCACCAGCTCGGTGACCGTGGCCAGCGCCTTCGCCAGCGCGTCCCGGTCGGTCACCTGCTCGACCTGCGTCCACACCTGCGATAGCAGCACCCGCTCCGCGCTCACGCCGTCAGCTTCGGCCTGGGTGGCCAGTTCCTGGTCAGCCTCGGCGGCGTCAGACAGGATGCGCGCCACGGTCGCGATCGTGCTAGCGGCCTTGCGGAACCGCGGCAGCGTGCGCAACTGCTCATACTGCGACATCTTCTCGGCGCGGGCCAACAGCTTCGTGGACATCAGCACGTCGAACAGCACCAGCGCGTCGTCGATCGAGGCGCCCTCCAGGTGCCGGACGGTGGCCACCATCGTCGCCGCGCACCGATCCGGCGCCAGCCCCTTGATCACCGGGGCCTTCGACGCCAATCCGTAGCGAGCCATCTCGGCCAGCTTCACCTCGGTCACCCGAGACACGTCCACCTTGCCCGTACCCAGGTTCAGCACGTCGCCGCAGCGTTCCAGCGCGGCCTTCATGCCCTTGCCGCTGATCTGGGTGATCCCGGTGCGCATCCGTTCCAGCTCGGACACGAATCGGCCCTGCGGGACGTCCAGCAACCCCACCAGCGTGGCGCGCAGTTCGGCCGGCGGGGCTTGCGCGGTCAGCGCGTAGATCCGGTCGTACTCGCCCGAGCGCACCCCGGTCACCAGCCGGGACAACACCGAAATCCCCGGCAGCAGCACCCGGTGGCGAATCAGCCACACCACCGCCCGGTCGAACACCGCCCGCCGTGACTCCACCGAGTTCCACACCCGCGAGGCCACATACGCCCGCAACTCCATCTCGCCGTCGGGGAAATCCCGATACCCCAGGCGTTCCCGGATCTCACGGGCGTGCTCGTGCTGAGTAGGCAACCGCTCCGCGTACTCCTTGATGCAGCCCGCATCGTCCACGCCGACCTGCTCGGCCATGAACTCCACCACCGCGTCGGGCACAGCGGCTGGCTCCGACAGGAACGTACCGAGCATCCGCACCGTGCCCCACTGCACCGACCAGCCAAGGCGATTGTGCGGGCGACGTTTGGTCTGCACATGTTCCAGCGTCGCGGTGTCCATCCGGAAGAACTCCTCCAGCTCACCCGGCGACGGCGCGTCCACGAACCGCCCATACCGGGCGGTCTGCTCCTCCGACAAGTACTCATGCGGCACGGCCCGCCACGGTAGGGACCTCGCCGGCCCGGTGACGGCCACATGCCCAAACCGTGATCAAAACATCGTGAACCAGTCACCGACCAGCGCGAATGGGCTTAGCGTTCAATCCTGGCCGGATCTTCCCCTGACCCCGATCCCGTGCGCGGTCAGGTGGTCCGCGAGCGCGGTCAGCTCGGCAGAGTCCCGGCCCAGCCGCTTCATCTCGTTCACGGTCAGGATGACGCGGCAGTGCGGGGCGTGGGCCTTGATCTGCCGGCACGTCTCCAACGCGGCCTCGAAGCGCGGGCGGACCCGCACGCGGGTGGAGATCTTCTCGGAGAAGATCTTGTCGCGGGGGATGCCGCGCGCTTCCAGGGCGTCGAGTTGGGACTGGAGTTCCTGGGTCAGGTGCGAGCAGCGGGCGTAGCCGACGCGGATATCGGTGGCCGGCGTGTCGGCGAGGATCGGCGCCGGCGGCGGGCTGCCCGGCCGCCACAGTTGCCCCGGACCCCGACCGGCTGGCGTCGGCACCCGCAGCCGCTTCATCAGGCGAGCGACCTTCATGAACCGGCCGGTGTGGTAGGTCCCCGCGACCGTCCCGGACCGGGACCGGCACGGCGAGCCCGGCTCGACCAAGCACCGCGGGCACGGGTGCCGCTCGACCTCGTCGGCAGTGATGGAGTCCTGCTGTCGATGTTCGGAGTCGGCTGCACGGATGTTCGTAGTCCTGTGCACGCCGCTCAGGTCGCTGGGGCCAGCCTGATTCAAGATTGGCGTAGCAGGCCGCCGAGTTCGAGCGCGAGTGGCGCGCGGTGATGGCCACCGGGCGGCTGGACCTCACCGAGGTGTTCGAGACCTTGAAGTCCAGGCGTCGGGTGGCGCGACTGACCGCCGCGGCTGGCGCCGAGGCGCAACTGGCGATGCACCGGCGCGCTGCCGAGCGGCTGACCGGCGAGCCCGTGCCGGCCGGTGGCATTGGCCGACGCCAAGGCGTGGCTGGGCCTGTAACCGGCGTGTACGAGGTCATCACACCGTCGAGTCGTCGCAGCAGCAGATCGACACCCTTCCCGTCGATACGGCCGAAACGTCTTAACGGACGACCGTCTTGCCTGGTCAGCGGCTGATCTCGTCGTGTCGGCCGCTCGCTGACGTACGCATCTGATGCGAGCCTTCGCGCTGGGCGGCTTCAGCACGGCTGCTTGAGCACCGAAAGACCCACACCATGCCCGCTGAACAGTACGGACGCTGGATCAGCATCGATGCGGCCTGACCCCAGGCAGCATGAAGGCCCCGGCCGCCCACCATGGGCAGCCGGGGCCGTCGTGCGGCTCAGTTCACTCGCTGGCCGGCGAGGTCGGTTCAGCTTCGCTCTCCGCCGCCGATGTGTCCTCGGCGGTCGTGTTCGTCGCGCTGGCGGCTTCGGTGACCTCCTCGCCGTGTTCGTACCGGCGTCGCCGTTGTCGGCGCCCCCACCCGTCATATCAGGCATGCGCTTCCCCCTCCTGTGTGGCTAGTTCCAGGACCACCACCAGATCACCGACCTAACAGCGCCTCCAACCTGTGGCGACTCAGGACATGATCAATTCGTGGCCCCTTTGGGTTTACCTTGGATCCGTACCCCTCCACCGTGGTGATGGTGGAGGGGTACGGATCTGATGAGTGTCATCTGACGGGTTACCGCACGACCCAGTTCCCTGATCTTGCTGATGGCTGCGGCGTGATCGTCATTGACGGTTACACGAAGACGGACACATACCGCACTTCAGTCAGTTGGACTGACCGCACACCCAGACCGGGTTGTTGTTCGAAAACACACACACCGACAGGCTCTGCCCGGACCGTCGAAGATCCACGGTGACTGGGAAGGACTGGTGGTCGGGCCCCATGCCCAACTTCCGGTGTTCCAGTTCCAGATGCCGTACCAGCAACTGCCGTCATCGACGATCGGGTCTTCGGCCATATGGTCGTGGCCGCCCATGAGTTCAACCTTCTCCAGCGCCGCGCAGCCGCTGGTGTTGGACACGGTTTGGGTGAACTCGGCCGCCGACGCCGTCGCTGAAGAAACCGCCGCAGCACCCAACGCCATGACGAAGGCCGCTGCACCAAGCGCCGCCGTCCTCTTGATTCCGATCATTGATTGTCCCCCAGAGTGGTGGTTGTTGCGCCGCCCTATCGGATGGCCACGACTCTCGTACTGCGCGTCTTGACTCGATGAGTCAAGACTATTCGAGTATTAACTAGCGTGGTTCTGGGGGCCGTCTGTTGCTGCTGGTACTCAACGACACCACCCGCGTACACAGCAGCAACCGTTACACCACCCACCTGGGGACCACCCGGCCACCAAGATGCCGGCGGGATGTGGATGCCCAGACCGCGCGGTAATGGTGACTTCAGGTATCGGAAGTGTCGGATGCCTGTCTCATCACGGCTCTCGTGTCACAGGGCGCAGACCAGTTGATGGTGGCGCACCTGGTGGAGGAAGTGCGCGGCGGTGGCGCCATGCGGAACACGTGGCGCACCGCGCGTTGGGCCTGCGCTGCGGATCGATGCGCGGACTGGCCTCCCCCTGGTCGGCCCGCGTATCCGATGAGCAGCGCAGCGGGCGCCTGCCGGCGGATTGGCCAGCAGACAGGCGAGGTCGCTGCGGGTGGTGGACCGGAGTCCCGTGGGGTGCTGCGTCTGCCGGAGTCCGGTAGACCACGAGCGTGGTCAGCGGTGCTCCGCCGTGTCGTTCATCCTTCGGTGTCCGCGTCGGCCAGATACCCATCGACATCGGCTTCCTCGTCGGCGTCGCTGGTGTTCAGCCGATCGGCCAACCGTGGAACTGGGGTTCGGAGCCAGGAAGGTTGTGGGCCATTCGTCGGCACCAGTTGGTGTCGGCGAGCGAACTGTTCTGCCGCATTGCGCACCGAGTCCCGCAACGCGCCGACGACCACGGTTTCCGCGGTGGTGGTGAGTTCTTCCAGCAGTTGACGCACCTGAGTGAGCTGGTCGGGTCGCTCGCCCTGGGCGGCCACCGTCGGCCACAATCGCCGTTCGAAGATCGTGACGAACTGTGCCGCGATCTGGTCGGTGGTGGTGCGCAGCGCGGTGTACTCATCGAGGACTTCGTCTGGTGGCACGGCCAGCGCACAGAGCCGCAGCCCACTGTCCAGTGCCCATCTGCGGGCGTGCGGACGCCGACGGCGCCAGGTCAGCAAACCGAGTTGGGTTCCTCTGCGCAGCAGCCTGGGTCGCAGTTCGCGCGCTGCGATCATCGTCCGCAGCTCGCGGATGCCGACCGGCACCCAATCCTCCGAGCCGTCCCCGGCCAGCCCGAGCACCTCGGCCACGGTGGCGCCTGCGGCGCGTGCGCTGAGCAGTTCGGCGATGGCGGATAGCGAGAATCCCCGCTGCTGCAACCGCTGTATCAGGACCAGCCGTTGCAGGTGTGTGTCGTCGTAGCGGGCCGTCCGGCCGATGCGGTCGGGGGCGTGCAGCAACCCCTTGGTCTGATACATGCGGACGGTGCTGGTTGGCAGGCCAACGTGCGCGGCGAGTTGTTCGACGGTGAACTCGGTGCTGGCCATGACCCTTATGCTGCGCGCCCATACTCGAATAGTCAAGACTCTTCGAGTATTGACTAGCGTCGTTGTTCCGGTGGGTCGTCCGTGCTACCGGTCGGTATGGCCAGTGCTCGGCCTATCCAACCGAGCGCTCGGTGCGCTCGCGCTGGTTATGACCGGGCGCTGAGCCAGTCGACGGCCTGGTGCAGCTGCGTGGGGCGCCAGAACAGGCGCATAGACGAGTTGTGCATCAGTCGGAACGCCAGGTCCTGGGCGAGGTTAGCGTCGGGGTCGAAGACGTTCACGTGCCCTGCCCGGCGGGTTGGGCCAGGTAGCGGTGCAGGGACGTTTTCGGAATGCCGGTCTTGGTGGCGATCTGACCGAGGCTGACGCCCTGGTTCTTGAGTAGCCGCGCGTACTCGATCTTGTCGGCGGGGTGGGCGGCGGGGCGGCCGATGCGGCGGCCGGCGGCTTCGGCGACGGCGCGGGCGTGGGCGGCGCGTTCGGCGGTGAAGGTGCGTTCCATCTCGGCGAACAGCGCGAGCAGGAGGAAGGCGATGCGGCCCATGCCCTCGTCGGAGGTGTTGATCGGTAGCGGGTCGGCCAACGACCGCACGCCGATGCCCTTCTCCGACAGGTCGTGCACGAGGTTGAGCACTTCGCGGAGGTTGCGGCCGAGCCGATCCAGCGTGTGCACCACGAGCGTGTCGCCGGCGCGGGCGTACGTGAGCAACTCGGCCAGGCCAGGCCGGTCGACGGTGGCGCCGGTCTTCTTGTCCACGTACACCCGCTCGTCAGGGATGCCAGCCTCGCCCAGCGCGGCGAATTGGCGTTCCAGGCTCTGCTTGGTGGTGCTGACTCGGGCGTAGCCGAGATCGAGTCCGCCGGTGGGATGGTGATCGCTGGTTGCCATGACCAGACCGTACCGGAAGTCATCGCCGTACTGGACTTCCGGAACACCTCTTGTGGAACGACTTCCGGAACGACCGGCGGGGTGATCGACCCATGTCGCTAGATTCCGGAGCCGTCACCGGGTCGCCTGTTCCACTTCTATGGAAGTGGAACACTGTCAGACAAGATCGGTTCGACCGAATTCAGGGGCGGTGGGTAAGAACCCGGCCGGGATGCCGATGTCACACAGGTAGGCGCGTTGCTCCTCGAACCGGTCCAGGGTCCGGCAGGCGAAGGTCAGCAGCTGCAGCAACTGGTGAGCCGCGGCTCGGTCGGTGCGTGCCTGGTTGATCGCCGCCTCGGCCAGGGCGTTGAAGTCTGGCGGTGGCCGGTCACCCTCGTGAACCGGTTGGTACCCAAGCGGTGCCAGTGCCGGACCGTGGATACCCCGTGCGCGGATCCGCCCCTCGGCGACCAGTTGCAGCGCGATGGCCGCGGCATGCAGCAGGTGCTGCTGGGTGGCCCAGGGCAGGTGTTCGTAGGGTCGCCATACCGCGAGCCCTGCCCGAGCGGGCAGACCGGCGGCGCGCCAGACCTCGTTCAGGGTGTCCTTGTTCCGCTGGTTCAGGATCGAGGCAGGCAGGGTCAGCTCGTTGAGCAGGGACCGCAACAGCCGGAACCAGACGCCGGCGTGCACGGTGCGGCCGGGGAGGTCGACCAGGCCGGTCGTCAGGGCTTGGTGGGTGTACCGGTCGAGCGTGACCACTGGTTCGGCCACCGCTGTCACTGGCAGCTCCTGCTCGCCCAGCACTTCGACGTCGATCCGGTCTTGCAGGAGGCATCCGTGCTCGCCGCAGCCGGCCATGAGCGGCAACTGCCAGAGCAGGCCCGTGCCGCGGTCGGCGTCTGCGGCGCAGCGTGGGCACGCCCGGTGCAGCCGCGGCCCGGCGATCCACGGCCCGTGCCAGGGCTTCCCGTGACTCACCTGGTACGACGGGGCCGCTTTGGGTGGGAACAACACCGAGTTCTGCCGGACATAGGTCTCGAATGCCTCCTGGTCCGGGTGTGGGCCGGGCGGGTCGAACAGCCAGGGAGCCCACCCAGCCAAGGTCATCGCGCGCAGCTGGGCAAAGTCGACGCCGGTGCGCGTGGCGAGCGCGGCGAGCATCGGGGCAGGCGGATCGGCGTCGAGCGAGCGGGGACCACCGGGTCAACCAGATCGAGGTTGTGGGTCAGCAGGTCTTTCACCGACAGGCCGTACAACGTGGCGAGACGGTGGAGCCAGGACGACAGCGACTCCAGCGGGCCAGGCTGTGGATGCAGCGGCCACCGGCGGACCGTGCTCATGCCAGTTCGCGCTCGAACAGGCGACGCCGTTCGGTCGGCCCGACGTACTCGGCCATCAGCAGGGTGCGCTGGTTGATCGCTTCCTCGCCGGAGTCGATCGCGGCGACAGTGGCATCGGTGAGCAGGCTGGCCAACTCACCGATGGTGCCTTCACTACGGGTGAGCAGGTAGGAGGCCATCTCCTCGTTCGCGATCGGCGAGGGCCGACGCAACGGGAACGACGCGGCGAAACTGGCCAGCAGCGAGCAGGCGTCGGCGTCGGGTTCCCAGCGGGGCAGGGTGAGCGGCGCGAACCGGTTCTCCAACTGGTCATCCGACCGGATCGCGAGGTAAGCGTTGTGGGTGCCGACCCCGACCAGCGGGATGCGCAGCTCGTTACCCAGATACCGCAGCAGGTTCAGGAACTCCCGGCGAGTGTCGCCACGCCCGCCCAGCACGTTGTGCAGTTCGTCGATCACCAGCACACGTACTGACGCCGCGCGCAACAGACGCAGCGCGAGCTGTTCCAGTTCGGCGATCCGGTACCGCGAGCGCATCGGCGCGCCGAGCGCGGCCAGCAGCGCGGTGTAGAACCGGGTCACCGACGGTTCGGAGGGCATCTGGACCACCAGCACCGGGATCTCCTCCCGATCCTCCTGCGAGATCGGCGGGTGGGAGCGGTGGAACTTCTCGACGATCATCGACTTGCCGTTGTTGGTGGGCCCGATCAACAGCAGGTTCGGCATTCGCTGCTTGGACGGCCAGCAGAACAGCGTCTCCAACCGCTCCAGCGCGGCGGTGGCGCGGGTGTAGCCGATCCACCGGTCCGCCCGCACGTACCGCAGCCGCTCGGTACCCGGCAGCCGGGCGATCCGTTGCGCGGACTCGTGCAGGTGCGACAGATCCACCGGCTCGGCCACGATGTCGACGTCCAGGTCGGTACCGGTGCTGCTCACCACTGCTCGATCACCTCGAACGGCTTGGCCTCGGCGTGCCTCCCGACCTCAAGAACAGGCGGGGTCGGCACCGCAGCCGCAGGTGCCGGCTGGGTGACCGCGGACCGGCGTTGCCGGTCCCGACGAGCCTTGCGGGTGGCGGCCGCGGCGGTGTCGGCGATGTCGCGCATCTGCGCCACCATCGCGAACAACGCGTTCTCGTCGACCTCGGCCCGGCCCAACTCCCGCAACCGAACCACGGCGGCCTGCTGTTCCCACACACTGATCGGCGGCCGCGACAGGGTCCGGTACGGCACCTCCAGGTAGGCGCTTCCATCCGGGTCCAGCGCCCAGATCCTGCTGATGTCGCGCGGGTCGCGGCGCAGCACGAACTTGCCGAACCGCTCACGACGGGCGATCCACGGCTTGAGCGCGTCGCAGTAGTACTGCACGTGGTCGATAAGGAATCCCGACCGGGACAAGCCCCGGCGGATGACCGGCAGGAAGTCCACCAGGAACGCCGTCTCACTGGCCACAGTGACCGGCGCGCCGTTCTCGGCTACCAACTCGGCCCACACACCGGCGGGAGTGCGACCCAAGCCGTCGTGCACGGTGCGGCCGTGGTAGCAGGCCACCGCCAACGCCAGCCAGGCTTGCAGCTCGGCCACGGTCAGCACGGCCTTGCCGTCGCTGTCGTAGCTACCGCGCTGGGCGGTGTTGGAGAACGTAGTGCCCGGCAGCTCGTCGTGCGCCAGCTGCATCATCGTGCCGATCAGCCGCTCCACGATCCCGCCGAAGTGCGGCTGACCGGGCGGCCGGTAGGCCAGGGCGATGCCGTGCTGGTCGCAGCCTCGGCGTAGGGCCTCGCTCTTGAACTCGGCGGCGTTGGCCAGATACAGCTCGCGTGGTTTGCCGCTCATCGGCCACACCGCCTGCACCCCGAGCCGTTCCAGCCACGCCCGCTTGTCCAGGGCCATGTGCGCCAGGCACAACCCGGCCGACGTCGCCGAGGGCGCCTCCAACGTGACCACCAGGCCGACCACGCACCGGCTGCACACGTCGATCGCTGCGGTGACGTAGGGGCGGCCGATCGGCAGGCGGTGCCGCTCGTCGACCACGATCACATCCACCGGGGTGTGGTCGATCTGCACCTGGTCCAGCAGCCCCGTGATCTCCGGCGGCACACCGCCGGCCGAGCGGCGCGAGCGGGCCGCGTCGGTGCCTTCCCGCGCCGAGACCGACTTCACCGGGTCGAGCTGCGCGATGCGGCGCAACACCGTTCCGCGCGAGGGAACCCGCAGACCACGTACCCGGCACTGACGGGCGATCTCCCGACACACCGCCGCCACCGAACGACGCTGCCGGGTCAAATATCGGGAGCGCAGCACTTCCCGCACGATCGCCTCGACCTCGTCCGGTAATCGGCCCGCACCGCGCCCGCGGAGGATCGGCCGGGCAGCAGGTCGGACACCACACGCTCGCCCGCGCGCCACCGGCCGACCAGGAGGTATACCTGCCGGCGCGAGATCCCCAATGCGTCGGCGGCCTCGTCGGCGGCCGCCAGGCCCACTGCGGACTTCGCCGCCAACTTGCCGATCACCTCAGCCCGCCGCGACGCGGCATCCCACACCGGGCCGGGCGTGGTCAGCACACCCCGCTCGACCACCGAACTCTCGACCACTCAGCAACTCCCGCCGCGCACTCGATCATGGTCGGGAGTGACCGTAGTGCAGACGACTTCGACCCCGTGGTCTGGTCGGAACTCCGTTGTCACCTAGGAATCACGACGCACGAGTCAGAGCGGAGCGCGGAACCCCGTCGCCAAAGCCGCTCCGGGGTCCGGGACGTGAGGCTCGGTGGTGATGGTTTCCTCCACACACTCGGCGGGATCGGACCAACAGCCCACGGTCAACGGCCGACTCCGCCGCGATGTTCCCGACACTCAGTCATCTGATGACTCCTGGCACACGCACGATCACGGTCTCGGTGACCGTGGTGCAGGCGACTTCGGTACAGCGCGATGACCCGAACTCCTCTGCATTCCCCGCTGAATGCCCAGTTCAGCCGTGCACGCGACTTCGAACATCGACATCGAGCTGCCCTCCCGGACTGTCCCGCAGAAACGACCGTTTCTCGGAACTGCAATCGTCAAGTTCACCCTGACGATGGACTGTGAAACGTCGCCCGTCAGGACTACCTTGACGATGCAGGGAAGGAGTCCGACATGGATCCACAGCAGGACGATGTGGCGGCTACCGAGCCGCGGCGGTTCGAGTCGTACACCACCGCCGACCACGCCCGCGTCGCGATGGCTGAAGCCGCCTGGTCCACGCTGGAAGCCGCGTACCGGGCGATCGTGCCCGAGGCGCACCGCCCGGACGGAGTACCGCCGACGGTGCTGATCGAGGCCGCGCTGTGGGCGCGGGCCCGCGCCGAGGACCTGCTCCGCGCCGCAGTGATCGCCAGCCACGAGCGCGGCCTGAGCTGGACGCAGATCGGCAAGGGCCTGAACACGAGCAAGCAGGCCGCACACGAGCGATTCGCCGGCGACGTCACGGCCTTCCGCAAGCAACTCGCGGCACACCTGGCCGCGCTGGCCCAGGACCCGGACGCGAAGCCGGAGATGCCCGAGGGATTCGAGTTCGGCTGGTGCCTGGTGCCCGACACCGCCTTCTACGCACCGCTGGTGGATGCCTGGCGGGCCGAGCTGGGCGAGATTCCCGGCGCCTTCACCAAGGCCGGGAACCCGGGCGAGCTGCTGGCGCAGCTCTCCGATCCCGCCACGGCGGTCACCCGGCTCAACGGCACCACCGCGCGCCCGGTCGACGTCGACGCGCCCCGCTGCTCGTTCACCGCTGACTCCGTGTCCGAGGACGCCGAGCCCGGCGAGTACCTGGTGTGCCTCCTGCCGGAGGGACATCCTGGCAAACGCCACCAGCTCGCCGCGTCCAACATCTATGACTGAGAAGGGGGCGCGTTCCCGATGGCTCGATTCACACGGCTCACCCGAGACGACCTGACCACCCACACTCGCGAACTCCTGCCGCGGCTGGAAGGTCGGCACGCCGCAACTCACCAGACCCACGTGCTGAGTAGTAGTCGGGAAAGTCAATGACGCCGAATGGGATAGTGCGAGTACACCGAGACCGTTCATCTTCGTTGTACACTTCATATACCGCCCTTTATGCCTTTACGGTGTGGATCGACGACATTCGGGTGGACCGGCTGCGCTCTGGTCGAGAAGCCGTCATCATGGTGCCGCCGGGCACTCATAAAGTGCAGCTGCGCTGGGCACCGTTGTGGTCCTCTCTTGGCGCGAAGAACAGCGAGACGATTTTCTTTCTGGCGGAATCGGGCCGAGCCGTCCATTTCAATTGTACTAACGTGCTGGAACCGTTTCATGACAAGATCGTACTGAGACTCCTCGGAGATCCTCCAGTGCCGGTCCGGATTTTGGGGGTAACGGACACGACGCGCGTCGGGGAACCGCTCGGCGAGGACGTACGAGAGATGAACAACCGGGACAGCCCTGCTCCCGTCACACGCAGTTTCAAGGTAAGCCACACATGGACCCAGACGTTGACCCTGGGCGAGAACCACCGCTGGACGCGGCACAACGACGGAAGCGTGAACCTTCCCTGGATCTCGGCAAAGGCAAGCATCGAAGCCGAGCTACAGCGCACACTCTCCGTCGCGATTGGCAGCACGCACCAGTTCGAGGAAGAAGTCAGCGTCCCGGTGCCTGAACATACCGCTGTGCGGATCGTGCTGACCTGGAAGCGCATCTGGCAGCGCGGCAACGCTCATGTGCTATTCCCGGACGGGTCGGTGCACATCGTGCCGTACCAGGTTGTGGTGAGCGAGACCTTTGACCAGAAGATCCAAGACGCCACCAGCCACTCGGATGGATAGCCGTTTTGTGTTCCGTTGTGACTCGCCGATGGCCGAGTTGGCCGTTGCGCTGCTGGCGCTGTTCGCGCAGATGGAGCGGGTGTTCATGCGGGAACGCGCGGCGCCACGCTCTACCGCAACCTTACTGAGCAGATCGAGAAACAAGCCCACTGATCAGCAATGATCCGTTCGTTTGCGGCAGGTGACACGATCCTTACCGCCACCCGCTGGAGGCAGAAGCCGCCATGAACAGCCCTGACCACGATGAGCGGGCGGGTCGACGCTGGGACGCGACACGTGAGGTGTGGCGCGACACTCGGGAGCTGACGCGCGAGGCGTTCACCCGACCAGAGCCGGTGCGCTACCCCTACATCCGCTGCGACCAGTGCGGCCGGGTCGGCCCGCACATGTCCATCGCCCGGTCGGGATCGTTCCAGGTCACCGAGCACGGGATCACCGGGGTGACCACACCTCCGGAGACGGTGTGCCCGCTGTGCCGACACGCCCAACCGCGCACCGTCGGCGACGAACTGCCCAGCACGGTCGAGGTCACCTGCGGATTCCGCTGGGGCCTGCGCCCTTCAGC
>CAVPCF010000112.1:0-9462 GCA_963702275.1 Candidatus Melainabacteria bacterium | reverse complement strand
CTGGGCGTCCGCCCGGCGGAACTCCCCGACGAGCCGGACGAGCAGGGCGCGCTGTACCGGTCGCTGCTGGCCACCCGGCGGGTGCTCGTGGTGCTGGACGACGCGCGCGACTCCGAGCACGTCCGGCCGCTGCTGCCCGGCGGCAGCGGTTCCCTGGTGCTGGTCACCAGCAGGCGGCGGCTGGACGGCCTCGTCGCCCGCAGCGGCGCCCGGCCGTTGCCGCTGGAAACGTTGGCCGCCGGCCCCGCCACCCGGCTGATCGCGGACGCGGCCGAGATGGCCGGGGTGCCGATCACCGGCCGGCAGGCCGCCGACCTCGCCCGGTTGTGCGACTACCTGCCGCTGGCATTGCGTGTGGTGGCGGCGCGCCTGGCCGTACAGTCCGGTGTGGACGAACTCGTGCTCGAGCTGTCCGACGAACGCACCAGGCTGGCGGCGCTGGACCTGGAGGACGCGGACACCAGCGTGCGTGCCGCGCTCGACATCTCCTACCGCGGCCTGCACCCGGCGATCGGCAGCGCGTTCCGCATGCTGGGACTGGTGCCGGGGCCGACCGTCGACCCGCACGTGATGGCCGCACTGTGCGGCACGGACGTGGCGGCCGCGCGCCGTCGGCTGCGGTCACTGGCCGAAGCGAGCCTGCTCACCGAGGCAGGCGCGCACCGGTACGTGATGCACGACCTGGTTCGATTACACGCCAGGGATCTCGCGGTCACCGAACTGTCCCCTTCGGACACCGAGGAGGTGCTGGGCCGGCTGCTGGACTACTACCTGAGCGCCTGCGACCAGTCCCGCAGGCTCCTGCACCCGCCACGCGACGACCTGGACTTCCGAACCAGGCACCCACGGCTCGCGCTGCCCACCCTGGCGTCGGCGGCCCAGGCACTGGAATGGTTCGACGCCGAATGGCCCAACCTGTCGGAGTTGTTGCGCGCCACGGTGTTGGCCGGCCAGCACCGGCACGCGTGGCAGTTGGTGCTGCTCACGTCGCACTACCTCACGACGCGCAGTACGTACGCCGACTGGTCGCACTGGGGCCTGACGGGTCTGCAGGCGGCCCGCGCTGTGCGGGACACCGAGGGCGAGGTGCTGATGCTGATCGTGCTGGCCACCGCACGCAGCCGCTACGGCCGAGCCGCGGAAGCGTTGGAGGACGCCCAGTTGGCGCTGCGGCTGGCGACGGAACTCGGCGACCAGCGGCACATCTACGCGGCGCTGGGCAACGTCGGCAGCTGCCTGTACGAACAGGGCAGGTACTTGGAGGCGTTGCACTGCGACCAGGAGTCCTACCGCCTGGCGGTGCCGACCGGCGACCTGATGGCCCAGGCACACGCGCTGAACAACATGTCACAGGTGGAACGCGAACTGGGCCGCCCGGCCGAGGCCATCGCCCACGTACGCGCGGCCGTGGCCCTGTTCGACGAGATCGGCGACGTCGGCTACCAGCGCCTCGCCGGCAACAACCTGATCGAGCTGTGCCTTGAGCAGGATCACCTGGACGAGGCGGAAGCCCTGGCCCGCCAGGCACTGAACGCCATCGGCGCCGGCCGCCCTGACCTGCAGCACGCGTTCACCCGGGAGCTGTACGGTCGAGTCCTGCTGGCCCGGGCGAACCCCACAGCTCTGGACGAACTGCGCGCCGCACTGGTCTGGTCGCAGCGTTTGGACAGCCCGCGCACGGCCCAGATCGCGGACCTGATCGCGACGCTGGACGCCGGCCCCAGCCGGTCGGCGCTGTTCGTTTAGTGGACGGTTAGTCGGCGTGCAGGCCGGCCTGCCAGGGTTGTCGTTACGTAGCAAGGCAGTCGCGCTGGAGGCTGGCGTGGTGCCGGGGGGCACGGGGAGTGGGAGCACTGCTACGCAACGGGACCGGCCGGCATCGTGGGGGAGATGCCGGCTGTGTCGCGTGTCAAGTCGCTTGTCCACAGGTTCGCTGGTTATCCACAGATTTCCGTGAGCCACCCATTTGGGGCTTGACAACGGTAGATTGGAAAAGGGCCGTAGCCCCCTGGGTTGGGCGGGGGTCTGTCCTTTGTGGGGGTTTCGCTGTTTGGCTGGTCCTCGCGATTTGGGCTTCTGCATCACCCCGATCCGTTATTGTCGTGACGGTTGGTGGGGGTTTGTCAAGGCGGGAAAGAGTACCTGACAAACCCCCACCAACCGCTTTGAAGAGGGCCCGTATCGGGGTGATGCAGAAGGACTGGGTAAACAGCGGAATGCCGCGTGTTTGGGCTAGGTCCTGCTTAAAGTAAAAGGCGCTTCGGTTGGGAGTCCGCTCTTGTTCGTCCGGCGGGTTCCGGTCTGTTCGGTGAGTTCCGCCTCGGTTGCGAGCCTGCTTTGTTCGTCCGGCGGGTCGCGTCTGGTCAGGGTCGTTCTGGGGACGAGCGATCATCAGGACGGTGACCACGGCCAGTGACCATCGCTGAACGGGACCCGCCGGGCGAACTGGAATGGGCTCTCAACTGAGGCGCCGGCTACCACCGCTGAACGGGACTCGCCGGACGAACAAGAGCGGGCTCCCAACCGGGGCGCCTCTCTTTTCGGTTCGGCGGGACTTCGAACGCCTCGTGGCATAGCCTGTATGACCATTTCTTCCTGCTTTTCCCCGATCCCAAGCCGCACTTCGGTTTTTGGTGGTTTGTCAAGGTACTCTTTCCCGCCTTGACAAACCACCAAAAACCGAAACCCCACAATCGGGGATCGGGGAAAAGCAGGCGTGGCACAGCCAAAGCGTGCCAACCAAAGAGCGGACAGTCTCGAAGTCCGAAGTTCAGCGACTCGGCGGGTCAGCCGGCGCCGCCACTGGTGATGGTGCCAGTGGAGTCAGTTCTGGCCGCTTCGGTGAGATGCCGTCACCGGAAGAGCGACCCCTCAGATGGCGCCCCAGCCACGGCACGAAGTGCTGCCGGGTCCACTTCACGTCCGCCCGGCGGCGGGCCAACCATGCAGGTTCGCTCGAAACCGGCCACGGTGTCTGCCAGTCCTCGTCAACGGGGAGGCCCAGCACTTCCGCCGTCCGCAGTGCGACTCTGTGGTGACCAGCGGGGGTCAGGTGCAGACGGTCGTCGCTCCAGGCTTGGGGGTGGTTCAGGGCGGTCATCGACCACAGGTCGACCATTCGGCAGTCGTGTCGGTCGGCGATCGAGCGCAGGTGACCGTTGTAGGTCGCTATCCGGCCGCGCACGCGTCTGAGGACCGGCGTGTTCCCGGTGTCGAAGCCGGTGAAGATCACCACGTCGCTGCCTGCCGCGCGGAGTTGCGCCACGGCCCGGTCGAACTGCGCGGCCAGCGTGTCGGGGTCGCCGCTGGGGCGCAGGATGTCGTTGCCGCCCGCGGCGAAGGTGACCAGGTCGGCGCCCGCGGCCAGGGTCGGCGGGAGCTGATCAGCCAGCACCTCGCGCAGGCACTTGCCGCGTACCGCCAGGTTTGCGTACCGCAGGGCCGGCTGGTCTTTCGCCAACAACTCGGCCAGGCGGTCGGCCCAACCCCGGTGCCGGCCGTCGGGGCCAGGATCGTTCAGACCTTCGGTGAAACTGTCACCGATCGCGATGAAGCGCTGCCAGCCGTGCACAAGTCCTCCCTTGCCCCTCATGGCGACCTGACGCTGGGTCGTCACCTGGCGAACCACGGGATTCTGTCAAATTTTCCAGGGTGGACGCCACTACTTTGGGCTTGGGCCGAACGTGTCCACGCTGGTCGGACGCTCGTGGAGTGGCCCTTCGCACACCGACGGGGCTTGTTCGGCGGGTTATTTTCGTCTTAGTCTGGCACACTGTTAGAAGTTCACTGGACGTCCGACGGGTGGCCCAGTATTTTCTAATGGTCTGGACCAATCGGGAGGACCGTTGGATACCGTCGTTGCCGCACCGCGTGCCCTCGTCGACCGCGCGATCGTCGGTCCTGTTCACATACGTGTACGGGACGGGCGGATCGTCGATGTGCGAACCGGGTATCCCAGCCAGAACGGCAATTCCCACTATGTGGACCAGCTCGACAGCGGTGTGCTGAGCCCCGGCCTGGTGGACATCCAGATCAACGGCGCGGTCGGTGTCGACTTCGCCGAGGTGGACGACGAGGGCATGCGCCTGGTCGCCAGCTCGCTGCCCAGCACCGGCGTCACCAGATTTCTGCCCACCCTGATCACCGCACCCGTCCCGGTGGCCCTCGCGCAGGCCAGAGCCGTGCTGTCGGCCGGCAGGGCACTGCCGGCCGATTCCGGCGCCCGGCCGCTCGGCGTGCACCTGGAGGGGCCGTTCCTGTCCCCGGTACGGCACGGCGTGCACGATCCGATGCTCATGGTCGACCCCACCCCGGACCTGATCGACGAGATCCTGGCCGACCAGGTGGTCGCCGCAGGCCTGCGCATGGTCACGCTGGCCCCGGAACGGCCCGGCGCGCTCGCGGCGGTTCGTCGCCTGGCGGCAGCGGGCATCCTGGTCTCCGTGGGCCACACGGACGCCACAGCTGCCCAGACGCGCGCCGCGGCCGACGCTGGTGCGCGCATATCACCCACCTGTTCAACGCCCAGCGCGGTCTCGGGCACCGCGAGCCCGGCGTGCCCGGCGCCGCGTTCGCCGACGACCGGTTCACCCTCGGCCTGATCGCGGACCTGGCCCACGTCGCACCGGACGTGTGCGCGCTGGTGTTCGCCGTGGCCGCGCGGCGGGTCGCCCTGGTCACCGACGCCGTGGCGGCGGCCGGTATGCCACCGGGCCGTTACCAGCTGGGCGGTGTCGACGTCCTGCTCACCGACGACGGCGTGCCGCGCTCACCGGAGGGCACCATCGCCGGCAGCGCGCTGACCTTGGACCGGGCGGTACGCAACATCGTGTCGATCGGCGTCGACCCGGCCGTCGCCCTGTCCGCGGCGACGGTCGTGCCGGCGGACACGATCGGTGAGACGTCGTTGGGCCGCCTTGCCCCCGGCGCCATCGCCGATCTGGTGTGGTGGAGCGACGACTGGCGGCCGCGCAAGGTCTGGGTCGCCGGCGAAGTGGTCTTCGACGCCGACG
Source organism: Candidatus Melainabacteria bacterium (assembly GCA_963702275.1). Lineage (GTDB taxonomy): Bacteria > Actinomycetota > Actinomycetes > Mycobacteriales > Pseudonocardiaceae > DATEPR01. Next base: position 4,450 of record CAVPCF010000112.1, on the reverse strand, counting down.
CCACGTCCGGCACGACACCCAGCATGGTCGTCGCCGAGGTCCCCGCCCCCGGCACCGAATCTGTGCCGTTGCCCACACACTGACAGCGCTGCCACCCACCGCACGGACAAGCTACGGCCCGTTGGACGACGGCGAGTGGGTCCCCAGGTGCGGCGCCATCGCCAAGCCCAGTTGTCAAACGTTTGTCCATAGGTTCGCTGGTTGTCCACAGCCTGTCCGCCAAATCCCCCGTTGGGGGCTTGACAGGCATAGGGTTGAAAAGGGCCGTAAGCCCCCAGGGTTAGGGCGGGGGTGTGTCTGGGGTTCGGCGAATTTGGAGCTTGGGAGAGTGCTCAGGGGCGTTCTCTGGCGTGTTTTCCTGGTGTGTCTGCAGAACTTGGGCTGTTGGCGGCGGGATGGATCTCGATGCCACCGTCCTCGTTCAGTACGACTTGGCGACCGGGGTAGCAGCGACGAGCGGTTTCGACGTCACGCTCATCGAACTGGCCGGTGAAGATCGGGATGCCTCGGCTGAGTTCGACCTGCTCGGCACCGGTCGGCCACCGATGGCGCCATGCGTCGACAGTGAATCCGTCGGCCGGGGCGGGCAGGTCCGGGCCTGTTGCGGCGTGCGTGGCTCGTTCAATTTCGGGCACGGAGCGTGAGCATAGGATCAATTGCGTTCAGCCGCTGGTTGACGGTCAGCGGGTGCGGGTGACCTTGCTCAGGCCTCGGGGTTGGTCCGGGTCGCCGCCCCTGGCCAACGACAGCGCGAGTGCCAGTCGCTGAATCGGCAGGATTTCCAGGATCGGGGCTACTTCCTCGGCGCTTTCGGCGACCACCAGCCGTGTGGCGGCCGGCACGTCCGCCGCTGCCGAGCCGACCGCGAGCACGTCCGCGCCTCGGCCGTGGACGACCTTCAGCACGTCTCGCATGGCGTCGCCGCCCTTGCCTCGGCTGGTGACCGCCAGTACGCCGGTTTCCGAGTCCACGGCGGCGACCGGGCCGTGCAGCAGGTCCGCGCCGCTGTACGCGCGGGCGGACAGGTAGCTGGTCTCGGCCAGTTTCAGTGACGCCTCGAGGGCGCTGGCCAACGAGTAGCCGCGTGCGGTGGTGACCATTCGGTCCACGAAGCGGTAGCGCTGGGCCGCCTCGTCCGCGTCCGCCGCTGTACCGTCCAGTGTGGACTGGGCCAGTGCGCCGATGTCCGCGGCCGCTTGGCCGTTGCCGCCGCGGATGGCGTCCACCAGGAGGTACAGGCCCAGTAGCGTTGCCGTGTAGGTCTTGGTGGCGGCTACCGCCAATTCCTTGCCGGCCCGCACGTCCACCGACAGTTCGGCGACGGCGTTGAGCGGGGAGTCGGCCGTGTTCGTCACGGCGATGGTCAGCGCGCCCTGTTTGGCCGCGGCCGCCGTTGCCTCGACCAGGTCCGGGGAACCACCCGACTGGCTGACCGCGATCCACAGCACGTCGGTCAGGTCCGGTTGCGCGCCGTACAACGTCGTGGTGGACGGGGAGACCAGGCCCGCCGGCAACTGCAACAGGACCTCGACCAGGTATTTCGCATACAGGGCCGCGTGATCGCTTGAGCCGCGGGCGGCCAGCAGCACGAACCGCGGTCGACGCAGCGCCACCCGTTCGGCGACCGTCGCGATGTCCGCGCGGTGTTCGACCAGTCCGGCCAGGATCGCAGGCTGTGCCGCGACCTCCGCCGCCATCAACGCACCCGAGCTTCGGTCCTCGCGCACGGAAACCTCCTCGCTAGCTAGCGGGACACCGACGCGAGATACTCGGCGGCTGCTCGCAGGCAGACCCGCGCGCCGCCATGAGTGTCCACCCGGGCGGCGATGCCCAGGTCGGGCCCGGGGACACCGGTCTCGACCCTGATAAGGTCTAGACCAAGTTTAGCAAGCCTGCCTACCAGATCAACCACCCACGGATACCGCTGGGCATCCCGGGTGACCACGACGACCGGCCGGCCGCCTGCTGCCTCCACGACCATGTCGGCGTCGACGCCGTCGTCCTCGGCCGCCGTGAGCACCGTCGTGCCGGCCACCATGTCGGCCAGCACCGGGCCGAGGCCCCACGGTACGTCACCGACCGCGATGGACGGCGCGACCTCGAGGTCCAGCACGAGTGGCGGCGCCGCCAGGACCGGCGTTCCGGTCACCGTGATGGCGCGCCGCGCCGCGATCAGCCCGATCTCGTGGTCGTAGCCGGACGGTACGGGCGGGGTCACGCCGATCGACGCGGTCCGCGCGGCGGCCTCGGCCAGCCGGTCCAGCGGGAGCCGACCGCTGGCCACCGCCTCGACCACGGCGTCGATCAGGGCGTCGACCGTGGCCTCGTCGGTGTGCCGGCCGCTGACGCACAACGCGTCCGCCCCGGCCAGCAGGGACCGCACGCCGGCTTCGGGCATGCCAAGGGTGCCGGAGACGGCGTCCATGTCCAGCGCGTCGGTGATCACCGCGCCGGTGAAGCCGAGCGAGCCACGCAACACCTGGAATGCCACCGGGTTCAGCGTGGCAGGGCCCTCGCCCCACGCCGGCACCACGAGGTGGCCCGTCATGATCGCGCGCACACCGGCCCGGATGGCGGCCGCGAACGGCACCAGTTCGACCTCGCGCAGCTCCTGCTCGGTCCGGTTGAGCACCGGCAGCGTGCGGTGCGAGTCCTCGGTGGCCGCGCCGTGGCCCGGGTAGTGCTTGGCGCACGCGGCGACGCCGCTGGCCTGCAGGCCAGCCACGAACGCCGCGATGTGCCGGGCGGCCAGGTCCGGGTCGGCGCCGAACGCCCGCACGCCGATGATCGGGTCCTCCAGCGTGAGCGACAGGTCGGCGGCGGGCGCGAGGTCCACGGTCACCCCGCACGCGGCAAGCCGGGCACCCAGCGACGCGGCGACGGCACCCGTGAGATCCAGGTCGTCCGCGGCGCCCAGCGCGTGGTTGCCGGGCAGGCTGGAGCCGATTCGGGCGTCCAGCCGGGTGACGTCGCCGCCCTCCTCGTCGATGCCGACCACCACGCCGTCACGTTCGGCGCGCAGCGCCGCGGTGAGCGCGGCCACCTGCTCGTCGTCCACCACGTTGCGGCCGAACAGCACGACGCCGCCAAGCCCCTCGCCGATCTTGCGGCGCAGCCAGTGCGGCGGTGCGGTGGTGCCGGCGAAACCGGGCAACAGGACGCCGGCCGCGAGTTCCCGCACATGTGCCGGCATCCGGCTCACCCCTTCACGGCGCCGGCGGTGATGCCGGCCACCAGGTTTCGTTGCACGATCAGGAAGAAGACCAGCACCGGGATGGTGAACATGGCCGACGCGGCCATCGAACCACCCCAGTCGGTGCCGAACGCCGTCTGGAACGTGGCCAGCCACACCGGCAGCGTGTAACGGGAATTGTCCTGCAGGAACACGAAGGCGTACAGGTACTCGTTCCACGCGGTGATGAACGCGTACACCGACGTCGCCACCAGACCGGGGCCCAGCAGCGGGAACGTGACCCGCCAGAACGCCATCCACCGGCTGCAGCCGTCCACCATGGCGGCCTGTTCCAGGTCCTCCGGGATGCCGTTGATGAAGCCGCGCAGCGTCCACACGGTGAACGGCAGCGTGAAGATGAAGTAGATCAGCACGAGCGCGGTCAGGCTGGTGTCCAGCTTGAACTGCCGCATGAACAGGTAGTACGGCACCAGCAGCGCCTCGAACGGGGCGAGCTGCGCGACCAGGATCAGCAACAGGAAGCCCTTGCGGCCGCGAAACCGCAGCCGGGCCAGCGGAATCGCCGCGAGCAGGCCGGTGAGCATGGCCAGCAGCAGCGCCGCCAGCGTGACGAACAGGCTGTTGCGCACGTAGCTGCCGAAGAACGGCTTCTCGACCGCCGTGACGAAGTGCTGGAACGTCAGGCTCAGCGGGATCAGGTTGTACTTCGACGTGGTGATGTCGCCCGACGGGGTGAACGCGGTGCTGATCATCCAGTAGGTCGGGAACAGGAACAGCAACGCCACGATGACGCCTGCCGTGCCGACCAGGGTCCGCCTGCCACGGTTCACGTCAGGTCCACCTCCTGCGAGCGGACCAGCATCCGCATGTACTGCGCGGTGATCACGGCAAGGATGAGGATCATCACGACGGACACCGATGCCGCGACGCCGTAGTGGTTGCCGGCGATGCCGTCCAGGTACTGCAACACCGAAAGCGTGGTACTACCGCTGTCCGGGCCGCCCTGCCGGATCACCCAGATCTGGGTGAACACCTTGAAGTCCCACAGGACCTCCAGGAACACGGTGAGCATGAAGATCGAGCGGATGGCGGGCCAGGTGACCGAGCGGAAGGCCTGGAAGGCGCCGGCACCGTCGATGCTGGCCGCCTCGTACAGGTCACCGGGCACCGCGACCAGGCCGGCGTACAGGGTGAACGCGGCGAACGGGATGCCCTGCCAGGCGATCATGATGGTGATGATCGTCAGGGTGGACTACG
>CAVPCF010000111.1:0-71932 GCA_963702275.1 Candidatus Melainabacteria bacterium | reverse complement strand
CGTTCGCGGTCATGGACGCGGCGCTGGCGGCAGGCGTGCGCATGTTCGACACCGCGAATTCCTACGGCGGCGGCGTTTCCGAGGACTGGATCGGTCGGTGGTTGATCAGCCGGGGCGTCCGCGACGAGGTCCTGTTGACCACCAAGGTGGCCAGTTCCGTAGGCCCGCGACCGGAGGACAGCGGCCTGTCCCGGCGGCACATCCGCGCGCAGATCGAGGCGAGCCTGCGTCGGCTGCGCACCGACCGGATCGACCTGTACCTCACGCACGCACCCGACGAGTCGACGCCGATCGCCGAAACCGTCGCCGCATTCGACGAACTGGTGCGGGAAGGCAAGATCGCACACTACGGCCTGAGCAATTTCGACCGCGCCGGGCTCGAGGAGGCACTGGGGGCCGTCGCCGAACTCGGCGTGATCGCTCCGGTGAACCTGCAGTGCGGCTACAACCTGCTCGACCGCGCGGAATCGGCCAGTTTCGGCCTCTGCGCAAGGGCCGGCATCGGCTTCACCGCGTTCAGTCCGCTTGCCGGCGGCCTGCTCACCGGGAAGTACCGGGCCGACGAGCCGCCGCCGCCCGGGTCGCGGCTCGCGCTGCGGCCACCGTCGTTCGGGGACCTGAGTAGGGACGATCTCTTTGCGGCACTGGGGAAACTGGCCGTCGCGGCGGACGGTTACGGCCTGCCGCTCGCGACGCTCGCCCTTGCCTGGAGCCTGAACGATCCCGGTGTCACCGCGTTGGTGGTCGGGCCGCGTTCAGCCGCTCAGCTCAGGACGATGTGCGACGCCGTCGATGTCCGGCTCACCGAGGCCGAGCGGGCCGAGTTGGTTCGTTTGGTGACGGCGTAATCGATCTCCGGAAATGTTCGAATCATTCGGGCAACTCTGTGTAACCCGATCGGTGGAACACTGTTGCACCCTTTGACTGCTACGGTCTGATCGCTTGTCGATCCCCGACCCCCGATCGCCAGAAAGATAGGCGACGCCCATGTCCCCGTTGCATCGGAACTCGCACGCGAACGGCCACGTTGACGACCTGAATGTCAATCCCCTTTATGCCAGCACGGTCGGTTTCACCGCGGTGCCGCGGCACCGGATACCGGACAATCCGATGCCACCCGACACCGCGCTCGCGGTCATTCGTGACGAGCTGATCCTGGACGGCAATGCCCGCCAGAACCTGGCCACCTTCTGCACCACGTGGATGGAACCGCAGGCCGGCCAGTTGATCGCGGAATGCCTGGCCAAGAACATGATCGACAAGGACGAGTACCCGCAGACCGCGGAACTGGAACACCGCTGCATCAACATGCTCGCCCGACTGTGGCACGCCGAGGATCCCGAGGCGACCGGGTGTTCCACCACCGGATCGAGCGAAGCGGTCATGCTCGGCGGAATGGCACTGAAATGGCGGTGGCGGGCGCGCCGGAGCGCGGCCCACCTGTCGACCGACCGGCCGAACCTGGTGATGGGCACGAACGTGCACGTGTGCTGGCAGAAATTCTGCCGATACTGGGACGTCGAACCGCGCATGGTGCCGATGACCCGTGAACACATGAGCCTGGACGGCCCGCGGGTGGCCGCACTGTGTGACGAGAACACGATTGGCGTAGTGGCGGTTCTCGGTTCGACGGAGGACGGCCGGTACGACCCGGTGGCCGAAATAGCGGCCGCGCTGGACAAACTGGCCGACGAGCGCGGTGTCGACGTGCCACTGCATATCGACGCGGCATCAGGTGGATTCGTCGCGCCGTTCCTGCAGCCCGCGGTGGTGTGGGATTTCCAGCTGCCCAGGGTGCAGTCGATCAACGTGTCCGGCCACAAGTACGGGCTGGTCTATCCCGGCATCGGCTGGATCATCTGGCGCGACGCGGACGCGCTGCCCTCGGACCTGGTGTTCAGTTGCAACGTGCTCGGCGGCGACATGGCCACCTTCTCGCTGAACTTCTCCCGCCCCGGCGCCCAGGTCGTCGCCCAGTACTACAACTTCCTGCGGCTGGGCTTCGAGGGATACCGGCGCCTGCAACAGACCTGCCAGGACGTCGCCCTGCACCTGTCCACCGAGATCGGCAAGATGGACGCGTTCGAACTGCTCTCCGACGGCAGCGACCTGCCGGTGTTCGGTTTCACGCTGCGCGAGGACGTCACCAATTTCACCGTGTACGACCTGTCCGACCGGCTGCGCCAACAGGGCTGGCAGATCCCGGCCTACACCCTGCCGCCGGACCTGACCGAACTGGCGATCATGCGAATCGTGGTCCGGCCGGGACTCAGCATGGACCTCGCCGAGATGCTCCTGAACGACATCCGCCGCCACGTGAGCCAACTGTCCGCCGTACCGCGCCCGCCGGTCGTCCTTCCACACCACAAGGCACACGCCTTCCACCACTAGTGCGGACACTCGCGAGGTCTCCGGTAGCTCCGAACTCCGGAGACCTCGTCCTGTGTCCCCCCATCGCTCAGGGGCCGCCGCCGGTCGTCAGGTGCGCGAGATTGGACGAGTGTCCATAGTAGAACGCGCGGATCAGGTAGGCGGCGTTCTTCTCGTTCGGCAGCGTGACGATGCCGCAGCTGTTGATGTTCGGATCGAGCAGTTCAATGGCGTTGAAGTCGTTGCTGCCGAACGGTTTGCTCTCCACGAGGTAGCCGTCGGCGTCGGCGGCGTGGTCGGTCCAGGCGAGCTTGATGCCGTTGGCGTTCACGATCGTCGCCGTGAGGTTCGTCGGCGCGCCGGTGCTCCCGTCACGGATCGACTGCTTCGCGGCCGGGTCGCCAGGCACCGTGCGGGGTGTCGTCCAGGACTGGTCGGCCTGGGCCTGGTCGTCGTACGCCCCTGGCGGGAGGGACACGTCGACGGTGTTCGACGCCGGGCCGTAGAACGGGCGAACGCGGTAGTAGAACGTGGTCGTCGGCATCAGGTTGTCGTGCTTGAAGGTGGTTTGCGTCGGCGGCAGGAAACCCAGCGGCGTGAACGGGCCGTTCGGCGCGGTGGCGTACTCGACCACTCGGCCCGCCGGTGCCGGCGCCGCTGTCGTGCCAGGACAGCGTGATGTTCGTCGGCGACACCAGAGTCGCGGTGAGTTGCACGACCGGTGCCGGACCCGCCGGCCGAGTGGCCGCCGCCGTGCTCGCGCAGCCGCCCAGCACGGTCAGCAGTAGGAGCGCGCTCAGAATTCGTTTCATCACTGTCAGCCTCAATGATGTGAAAACCCGTGCCGGTCCCGGCGGGACCGGGACCGGCACCGGGCGTTTTACGAATGGAAGAACGACAGGTTGCTCCACTGGACAGTGATCGGCCCGTTTCCGGTGGACGTCGCGTAGGCGCCGATCTTGTCGTAGAAGCCGCCGCTGGGGCTGCTGGTGGTGAACTTCAGCGAGCCGTTGATGAAGACCTGCAGCGTGCTGCCGACGGTCTGGACCGTGTCGACGGTGACGGAGGTGCCCACCGTGGCGCCGGTGGCGATGGTGGCACCGCCTTCCACCGAGTACAGCCGGCCGCCGTTCTCCACGGCGAGCAGGAAGAACGGGCCCTGCGGATCATGGAACGTCTGCTTCAGGCTGATCCTGGAACCACCCATACTGGTGATCTTGAACGTGCCCTCGAACTTGTGCGAGCCGCCGGTGTAGGTGGCGTAGCGCCGCTCGGCACGCTGGAAGCCGCTGCCGTGGCCCGGCGTGCTGCAGGTCAACTGGAACGTGAGGCCGTTGACGCTGCCACAGCCCTGCTGCTGGACGGTGAACGACGGCGAATAAGGAATCCAGGTGACGCTCGGCCGTGTCTGGGCCGATGCCGGCTGGGTCACTGCGAACAGCAGACCGCAGACGACCGCGCACAGCGCGGCCATGCGAAGTTTCGTCGACAACTCCTACCTCCCTAGACAGTTCTTGCGAACCATCCGGCGGAATGGCGGGTGCTCCACCGAACGACTTTGTACGGTGTATGTCGGTGCGGATGATCGTTCATATTCGTGAACTACGCCACGTATACGAACCATGTTCAGACAGTCGCTAACGTACGTGCGCTGTGTCACACATGTCAACCCTGGGTGGTCGGCAGACCGAGCCCGCGCCGCAGCGCGGCCAGCTCGTCGGCGAGCATCCGCCGGGTGATCGCCGCGCCCTCCACCATCGCCGATCCGTGGAAGGTGCCGGGGTAGTGGTGCAGCTCGGTGAGTACGCCGGCGTGCATCAGGCGTTGCGCGTAGGCGATGCCTTCGTCGCGCAGCGGGTCGAACTGGCAGACGGTGACGAAGGCGGGCGGCAGTCCGGACAAGTCCGCCGCGCGGGCGGGTGCGGCGTAGGGCGAGACGTCGGTGCCGCCCGGTTCGGTGCCGAGGTAGCTGGTCCAGCTGAAGACCGCGCTCGGTCGGTTCCACAGTGGAGTGTCGTGGTAGGCCAGCATCGACGGTGTGTCCAGCCGGTCGTCCAGCTCCGGGACGTCCAGACACTGGAAGCGGAGCGCGGGCCCGCCCCGGTCGCGGGCCAGCAGGGCCACCCCGGCCGCGAGGCCGCCACCGGCACTGCTGCCGGCGATGCCGAGGCGGGCCGGGTCGATGCCCAGTTCGGCGGCCTTGGCGGCGACCCAGGTCAGGGCCGCGTAGCAGTCCTCGACCGGCGCCGGGAAGGGGTGTTCCGGCGCCAGCCGGTAGTCCACCGAGACGATCACGATGCCCAGTTCGTCGACCGTCAGCTGCATCCGCGCGTCGACCATCTCGAGATCGCCCAGGACGAACCCGCCCCCGTGGATGTAGAGCAGGCCGGGCACGCTGCCCTGGCGTTGGCCCGGTGTGTAGACGCGGACCGGCACGTCCGGCGCGCCCGACGGGCCGGGCACCGTGGTGTCGCGGACCTCGATCGGGTTCGTCGGTTCGTACGCCGGCACGAGGTCGCGCAGCTGCCCCATCGCGGCGCGTGCCTCGGTCATCGAGTCGAGGTCGGTCAGGGTGAAGTGCGGCAGCATGTCCAGCCAGGGCAGCAGTTCCGGATCGATCGCGTAGGTCATGGTTCGATCATCGGCCTGGTGTGCCGCGGCCGCCACCGCCACGCGTCGGGCGTCCGCCGCTCGAACCCCGCCATCCGGCGGTCTGTGCGTATCGTTGCCTGCTATGAAAGGCCTGTTGTTGCGGCTGTCCGGACTCGACGCCGACGCCGCGAACGCGGTGCGGGTGATCGGGTTCTTCGATCGTCTGATCACCGCGCGGGTCGGCCTGGAAACGTTGGTACGCAGCACAGCTCAGCTCGCCGAATGCCCGGTCGGCGTGAGCGCGCCCGGCCGGGGCCTGACGCTGCGGGCGGAGCCGGGCGCGGACGCCGTCGTGTCCGGCCGCGTGCCAGGCCGCGCGGCCAGCAGGGCACTCGAGGACGCGACGGTGGTCTGGGTGGCCCGCGACGGCACCCCGTCGCCGTTGGACGACATGCTGCTCGAACGCTTCGCCATCGCCACAGCCGTGCTGTTGGACCACGCGAGCGTGCCACTGCCGGCACTCGGCGATCCCGCGCTGGTCGAACTGGTCCTGTCCGACGGCGTCGGCACCGCCGAGCGGTCGCGTGCGCTGCACCTGCTCGGCCTCGATCCCATGGGCGGCCTGCGGGTGGTCGCGGGGTTCGGCGTCGACGCGATCGACGGCCGGGCGGCGGCGCTGGGACCGGCGCGGGCGCTGCTCGTCATCGGCGCGATCCCCGACGTGCCCCCCGGCGGCCTGCTGGGCGTGGGTCCACGGGTCCCGGCGATCGAGGCGGCACGATCGTGGCAGGCCGCCCGCACCGCACTGCGGTTCGCCGCCGACAGCGAGCCGATCGTGTGGTGGAGCGGCTCGGCGGCCTCGCCATGCTCGCCGACCGTCTCGACCAAGCCGACCTCGCCGAACTCCCGGACGTGCTCGCACTGGACCGACTCGCCGCAGGCCCACACGGCGACGACGCGGTCGCGGTACTCGACGCCCTGTGCGCGACCGGCTCCGCCCGCAAGGCCGCCGCCGCACTGCACCGGCACCACAGCACCATGCCCGCACGACTCGCCCACGCCGAATCCGTACTCGGTTTCGCACTCGACGCACCCGCCGACCGCTTCCGGCTGCACCTCGCACTGCTACTGCGCAGACTCCGCGACAACACGAACAACTGACCCACACGGCGAACCGCATTTGACAGACCATTACCAAGAAGCAGTTCACCACCGGTGACCAATTCTGGAACCCCAGCCGGGCCATGCCATAGCAAACATGCTGCACCACTAGTACCGTTCAACCGAGCCCACGCTATAGCAAATACGCCACACCGCCACTCAGCCAAGGTGGACGCTATAGCAAACATGCTGCATGCTATCGCTGAGTCGAGTCAGTGCCGTGGCAAACGGGCTACTGCGCGCAGCTGTCGGTGATCGGGCGGTGGCCAGGGTGGTCGGGTGTCTGGTCCAGTGTGGACAGCATGGTCTGGATCTCGATCGCTTCGGGGACGCCGAGGGTGTGGTAGAGGGAATGCGCTTGGTGCAGGAGCGCGATGGCCTGGGTGGGTTGGTGGTGCGCAGTAGGCAGCGTGCCTGTCCGGCGAGGGCGTGTGCCTGGTGCATGGCGGTTCCGATGTGCTGCGCTATCCTTCAGTCAAGGTGTATGCTATAGCAAACATGCTGCATGCTATCGCTTAGCCGAGTCCATGCCGTGGCAAACGGGCTACTGCGTGCAGCTGTTGGTGATCGGGCTGCGGCCAGGGTGGTCGGGTGACTGGTCCAGTGTGGACAGCATGGTCTGGATCTCGATCGCTTCGGGGACGCCGAGGGTGTGGTAGAGGGAATGCGCTTGGCGTAGCAGTGCGATGGCCTGGGTTGGGTTGGTGGTGCGCAGTAGGCAGCGTGCCTGTCCGGCCAGGGCGTGTGCCTGGTGCATGGCGGTGCCGATGTCCTGCGCGATCGTGAGGGCGCGGCTGAAGTAGGCGTACGGATCGCCCGCGTCTGGGTGGTCCAGGGCGAGATCGCCCATGTTGTTGAGGGTCTCGGCCTGGCCGTCGGGGTCGCCTACCGCGGTGAACAGGTTCAGTGCGCGGGTCTGGCTGTTGGTCGCTGCCGCGTAGTCGCCGCGCAATCGCTGCACGCGGCCGAGGTTGATGAGTGCGTTGGCCTGGCCCAATCGGTCGCCCAGAGCGGTGAACAGGTCCAGGGCGTGCGTGTGGTTCTCGGTCGCTTCCGCGTGGTCGCCTTGTTGGTGCTGCGCGTGGCCGAGGTCGTTGAGTGCGTTGGCCTGTCCCAGCCGGGAACCCAGCGCGACATACAGATCTCGTGCGCGAGTCTGGTCGTCGGCGGCTGCCGCGTAGTCGCCGCGCTGGTGCTGTATGCGGCCGAGGCTGGTGAGTGCGTTGGCTTGTCCCAGGCGGGAACCCAGTTCGGTGAACAGGTCCAGTGCGCGGGTCAGGTTGTCGGTCGCTGCCGTGTACTCGCCGCGCTGGTGCTGTATGCGGCCGAGATTGGTGAGGGCGTTGGCCTGCCCGGACCGGGAACCGAGTGCGGTATACAGGTCCAGCGCGTGGGTGTGGCTGCTGGTCGCTGCCGCGTAGTCGCCCTGCTGGTGTTGTACGCGGCCGAGGTCGGTGAGTGCGTTGGCTTGTCCCAGTCGGTCGTCGACCGCGGTGAAGAGGTTCAGTGCGCGGGTCAGGTTGTCGGTGGCCGCGGTGTACTGACACCGCAGGTGCTGGATGTGGCCGAGGTCGGTGAGTGCGTTGGCCTGGCCCAACCGGGAACCGAGCTCGGTGAACAGGTCCAGGGCTTGGGTCACGCTGTCGGTCGCCGCCGCGAAGTCGCCCCGCAGGTCTTGCACGCGGCCCAGGTTGGTGAGTGCGTTGGCTTGTCCCAGTCGGTCGCCCACCGTGGTGAACAGGTTCAGTGCGCGGGTCAGGCTGTCGCTTGCCGCGGGGTACTCGCCGCGCAGGCACTGGATATCGCCGAGGTCGTTGAGGGCGTTGGCCTGGCCTGCCGGGTCGCTGGCGGCGGCGAGTGCGGTCTGGTGAATGTCCATGGCTTGTTCGGTGTAGCCGGACAGGCGCAGGAACGGGTGCAGCATCGTGGCGATCTGGCCGGCAGCGGCATGGTGGACGCAGGCGGTGAGGGTGGGCAGTTCGGCGGCCAGCCACTCGCGCGCGGCGGCGAGGTCGGCCAGGCGGGGTGCCTGCGCTGGTGCGGTCGGGGGACGCGGCGAAGTGTAGAAGGTGGGCAGGTGGGTGTTCGCGATCTGCACGTGTGCTGGTAGTAGGCCAACACCCGATCCAGGGCGTCCCGGCGGTCGGCCACGGCGAGGTCGGTGGCGAGGGTGCGGGCGTAGACGCGCAGCAGGTCGTGCAGGCGGTAGCGGCCCGGGGTGGTTTCCTCGATCAGGTGATCGGCGTGCAGGCCCGCCAACCCGCGCCGCGCGTCTTGCAGGGAACTGTCGGTGAGGGCGGCGGTGGCGTACGCGTCGATCTCCGGGCCGGGATGCGCGCCCAGCAACCGAAACAGGCGTTGCTGCTCGGTGGGGCGGTAGCGAAAGGACATGTCGAACGCGGCCCGCACGGACCGGTCGCCGACGTCGAGGTGCGCCAGCCGTTCGTGCTCGACGGCGAGCAGGTCAGCCAGGTAATTGGCGCTCCAACTCGGGTGGCTGCGGAGCTGGGCGCCGGCCAGGGTGATCGCCAGGGGTAGATACCCGCAGCAGTCGACGATGCGGGCCATTCCCGTTTCGTCGTCGCTTGCGGGGTCGCGGCCGGCCAGCCGCACCAGCAGCACGATTGCCTGGTCCGGGGGCAGCACGGTCAGGGTCAGTGGTGTCACGCCGTCCAGGGCGGCCAGGCGGTGTCGGCTGGTGATCAGCACGAGGTTGCCGGCTGTGCCGGGCAGCAGGGGGCGGACCTGGTCGTGGTCGGCGGCGTCGTCCAACACCAGCAGGACCTGCTTGCCGGCCATCCGGTCGCGCCACAGCCGGGCCCGGTCGTCCAGTGCGGGCGGGATCTGCTTCGGGTCCACGCCTGCGGCGCGCAGCAGCGATTCCAGTGCCGCGCCGGGGGTGAGCGGGTGCTGGCCGGGGGTGTGCCCGTGCAGGTCCAGGAAGATGTTCCCGTCGGGAAACCGGTGCGCCAGGCGGTGGGCGGTGTGCACGGTGAACGCGGTCTTGCCGACGCCGGGCATGCCATCGATGGTGTGGATCGCGATCGCCCGCACGCCAACGTCGTCCTGTGGGCCGGTGACCGTGTCGAGCAGGGTGTGGAGTTCCTTGTCGCGGCCGGTGAAGGTGGGGATATCGGCGCGCATGCTGAACATCGCGGTGCTGACGTCGGAAGTGGGCTGCCGGTGGATGGGATTGGCGGTGATCTGGTCGATCTCGTCCAGCACGGCCGCGGCGGGGGTGGCGTCGGCGGTCTGGCGCATCCGGCCGATCACGTGCCGCACCCAGGCGGGAATGGCGGCGTGCCGGCCGGAACCGGCCAGGGCCTGCGCGCCGAGCAGCAGCAGCCGGTCGGTCGGGGTGACCTCGTCCACCAGCTCGGCCGTGACCCGGGTGACCTCGGCGTGTCGGCCTGCGGCCAGGTATTCGGTGAGCAGTTCGTCGTAGACGGCAAGGCGTTCGGCTTCCAGGGCGTGGCGCCGGTGGTCGGCCCAGTGGCCGCTGACGTCGGCCAGGGCAGGGCCCCGCCACAGCGCCAGCGCCTGCTGTAACACCCGCGGGTCGTTGTCCCGTCGGGCGAGGGTGCTCATGGCGGTGAACCGGTGGTAGTCCACCCAGGTCGGGTCGATGTCCAGCACGCACGACCGGGCCGCGCGGTCGTAGCGCAGCCAGTCGGCCTGGCCGCCCGCCTGTTTGATGCCGGCACGGATTCGGCGCAGGTAACTGCCGACGGTGTCGATGGACTTGTCCGACTGCTCGGTCCCCGACCAGAGGTGATCCACCAACGTGGTGACCGTGACCGGCGCCTGGGCGTGCAACGCGAGCACCGCCAGCAGACAGCGCTCGCCGGAACGGCGCGGGCGCAGGACACCGGTATCGCTGTGGATTTCCACGTTGCCCAGCAACCGAATGTCCACCACACCCCCACCGGCGTGCCCGAACCTCGTCCGCCGCAGGGGAAGTGTTCCAGTTGTCCGCGCGGTGCGGAAGACGCCATTTCACCCAATCGGCTGCGTGCCGTCGGCAGCGTGTCCCGTCCGGTGTCCCGGTTCGTGTCCCGGTCCCTCTGCGACTCTCACCGCGAGTCGACTCCTATTCGAAGGAAGGCGAATGCCGATGAGAGATTCCGCGCGGAAGCGGATTTCGGATAGCCCGCTGCGGTTGCTGGTCGGGCCGGTGCTGGCCGTTCTTGCCACGGCGGCACTGCTGCTCGGCGTGACCACCACCCAGGCCGCCGCCCAGACGATGGCGCCCGCCTCGGCCGGTGTCGGCCCCGCGGTCGCCCCGGGTCAACATGACCTCGGCGGCATGACACTGCTCGAATACTGCAACGCGATCGGCTGGCCGTCGGCGTTTCAGGATGGCAGCAGCCCCACCGGCTGGTGGTGCTCCGTGGGTGGCAGCGCGACGCCGCGCGTGATACTGGACCTGAACGCGGCCTGCCAGTGGCAGTTCGGCGACATCGTGCACGCCGGTTTCACCGCGTTCAACGTCGGCGGGAACTGCAAGACCGTGGCCACATCGGCCAACCGGATCAGCGACCTCAATTCGATCGGCCAGTACTGCCAGGCGATCGGCTACGCCAAAGCCGTGGTGACCGGCCCCGCGGTGACCTCATGGTACTGCGCCAACAGCGGCGGTACGCCATTGGCCAGAATCGATCTGCACGCGGCCTGCCGCTGGGTCAATCAGAGCAATCCGGCCCGAGGCGCGATCGTCGTGTCCTATTTCCCGAGCTACAACGCCCGCTTCGAAATCACCTGTGTCGCGCTGGTACATTAGTCGACCGCGTACCGTGCCCTCCGCCATTTATGGTGGAGGGCACGGTCATTGATGACGCGGCCAGACAGCCGTAGCGTGCTCTGACAGCTCGGACGAGATACTGTCGGATCGATCACGACCGGCGTACTAGAAAATTCTCGAAAGAGGTCCGGAAGCGGTGTCGGATCGGGCCAACGGCGTTCGTAGCAGGGGTGAGCGGCCCACCAAGGCGCCCCAGACCACAGGAGATGATCAGATGCAGTACATGGTATCCGTGATCGGCGACACGGCCGGCGTGGCCACCGAGGGTGAGCAGGCCGCGATCGACGTGGTCAACGACCGGTTCAAGGCCGATGGCCACCGGGTCTTCGCCGCCGGCCTCGGGTCGCCCAGCACGGCGACCGTCGTCGACAACAGGGGCGCGGAACCGGTGTTCACCGACGGGCCCTTCGTGGAGTCGAAGGAGTACCTGGCCGGCTTCTGGATCCTCGAGGCACCCGACCTCGACGTGGCGCTCAAGCTCGCCGCCGAGGGGTCGAGGGCCTGCAACCGGAAGGTCGAGGTGCGGCCGTTGCACGGCGAGGGCGCGTGATCGACGTCCGGGAGGCGATCACCCAGGCCCACCACGAGGAGTGGGCCCGGGTGGTCGCGGCCCTGACCAGGCGCTTCGGTGACCTCGACATCGCAGAGGAAGCGGCGGCCGAGGCGTTCGCGACCGCCGTCGAGCGGTGGCCGGCCGACGGCGTGCCCCCCAATCCCGGCGCCTGGCTGACCACCACCGCCAACCGCAAGGCCATCGACCGGATCCGGCGCGAGAACAAGCGCGACGACAAGCAGAAGGAGGCTCGGATGGTGTACGACGACGACCCGCCCGAGCCTCTCGGGGCCATCGACGACGAGCGGCTCCGGCTGATCTTCACCTGCTGCCACCCGGCGCTCGCGATGGAGACCCGCATGGCGCTGACGCTGCGCATGGTCGGCGGCCTGACCATGCCCGAGATCGCCCGTGCCTTCCTGGTCCAGGAGACCGCCATGGGCCAGCGGATCACCCGCGCGAAGGCCAAGATCAAGGCGGCTCGCATCCCCTATCGGGTGCCATCCGCCGAGGATCTCCCGGCACGCGTCTCTGGCGTGCTGGCCGTCCTGTACCTCGTCTTCAACGAGGGCTACCTGGCGACGGGCCCCGACACCGATCCCGTACGTCACGACCTGACCGCCGAGGCGATCCGGCTCACCCGCCTGATCCGGGCCCTCATGCCAACGGACGGTGAGGTGGCCGGGCTGCTGGCGCTGATGCTCCTCATCGAGGCGCGCCGCACCGCCCGGGTCTCGGCGAGCGGTGAACTGGTCACCCTTGACGAGCAGGACCGTGGGGCCTGGGACGCAGCGCTGATCGCCGAGGGCCACCGGCTGGTGCGCGAGCGCCTCGTCGCCGGGGTGGCTCCGGGGCGTTACCAGATCCTCGCCGCGATCAACGCCGTGCACACCTCCGCCCGCGACGTACGCGACACGGACTGGTCGCAGATCGTCGCCCTCTACGACCAGCTCGTCCGCGTCGACCCGTCGCCGATCGTCGTCCTCAACCGGGCCATCGCGGTCGCCGAGCTCGACGGCCCTGAGGTGGCACTGGCGGCCGTCGACCGTCTCGAGGACAAGTTGGCCGGCTATCACCCCTACCACGTGACCCGCGCCGACCTGCTGCGCAGGCTGGGCCACAGCAAGAAGTCGCGCGCGGCCTACGACAAGGCCATCGAGCTGGCGGGCAACACCGCCGAGACCGCCTACCTGACCCGCCGCCGCGACCAACTGGGGTAGCCGGTTCAGGCGGCCGCGAGGACACCGACCCGACGGCTGGTCGCCAGCGTGTTGTTCGGCGTGCCGAGATAGCGACCCGATGTCGGTGCGACGTCCTGGTAATCCCGCCCGGTCGCCACCGTGACGTACCCGAAGCCGGCCTGCCGGTCGTTGCACGGATCGAACGGCACGGCCATGGCCGCGTCACCGGCGGGCACCACGACCTCGACCCAACAATGCGTCCCACCCTCACCGAGCAGATGACCCGAGACATACCGGGCCGGCAGGCCGAGAAGATGACACAGGGCGAGCATCACATGGGCCGAATCCTGACAAACACCGCGCCCACCGGCAAGCGCCTCAGCAGCGGTGGTAACAACCGAAGTGACCCCATATTCATAGGCAACAGCCGAATACACGGCAGAACAGATCCGCTGCGCCAACTCGATCGGATCACCGGACGACAGCCCAGCGGCCAGATCCCGCAACCGATCGTCCGGCGCGGTCAACCGCGTGGCGCGCAACAACCGAGGATCACGCAGCGCCGCAATGGGCAGCAAAGTCGGACCGTCCTGCCGAACCCGTTCCACCAGAACGGCGGCCCGAAACTCCACCGCCCGCTCGACGCGCGGCGCGTGCAGGTGGACGACGGTGTTGCCGTGCGCGTCCCGCCGCCACACCCGCCGAGCCGTCGTGCCGGTCACGTCGACCCGATGCACCCGCCGATGCTGGTTGCCGTGCCGGCGCGGCGGCACGACGACAAGTCGTTGCCGCAGCGCGGTAATCGGCTCGTCGTAGGCGTAGTGCAGCCGCTGGTCGACCAGATAGGTGACGCGGGCGGCCCCGTCCAGGTCGATGGTGGTGTGGTCGAGCAGCTCGAGCGTCACGACGGTGCCTCCTCGGCGTGGACCACCATCGACGTGAGCGTCGGGCCGCCGAACGTCGTGGTCATCGCCACGTCCCCCGCGTCGCGCCCCCGGCCGATGACGACCCGGCCCTTGCGCCGGACGTTGTTGCGCGGGTCGAACGTCCACCACCGGTCGGCGAGCCAGACCTCCATCCAGGCCGCGAAGTCCATCGGCGCGGGGTCCGGCGGGACGTCGAGGTCGGGCAGGTAGCCGAACACGTAGCGCGCCGGGATGTTCAACGCCCGGCAGAACGAGATCGCCAGGTGGGTGTAGTCCCGGCAGACCCCGAACCCGGACGTGTTGACGTCCGCCGCGGTCGACCCGGCATTGCTGCTGCCGTACTGGAATCGCAGGTGGCCGTGCACGTGGTCGCAGATCGCCCGCACCCGGCCGTAGCCCGGCGGAGTGGCGCCGAACCGCGTCCACGCCTCGTCACCCAGGACGTCGGGCAGCACGTAGCGGCTGGGCAGCGTGTAGATCAACACGTCGTCCGGCAACGCCTGCGGCGCGAGTTCCGCCGCGTCCTCGTCGGCGTCCTCCGTCGCGTCCGGCACCTCGACGAGCGCCTCGTAGCGCAGGCTCGACGGTCCCGCGGGCAGCACCACCCGCATGCACGGGTTGCCGTAGAGGTCCGGATAGCCGTGCCGGGTCATCTCGGGATCGGCCGACCACTTCTCGTAGCGGACGTCGACCCTCGGCGGGTCGTGTGGCTGCACCTGGAACACCGCGGGCGTCCCGATGACGGCGTCGTAGTCGAACTCGCAACCGACACGTAACCGTCGCACCGTCATTCCCTCATGGTGCACCGTCGCGGTTACCGCGACATCACGCGACACCGGATGGGCTCTTGCGAGGTGGTATACCAGTATGCCAGGCTCTCGAACGAATGAGGTAGCTGACGAGACGGAGTTGACGTTCCGTGACGACCTTCGACCGGGATGACCTCGTGGCGCTGCGTGAGACCAGCACCGCCACGCTGTCCACCCAGCTGTTCCGCCTCGGCCTGCGCAACCAGGTGCTGGCCGGCCTGCGGCTGCTGAGCCGGACAGGGCCACGGATGGTCGGCGAGGCGTTCACGTTGCGCTACATCCCGGCCAGGGAGGACATCGACACGCTGGACGTCTACGACGACTACGACCACCCGCAGCGCCGCGCGATCGAGGCCTGTCCGGAGGGCCACGTGCTGGTGATGGACTGCCGCGGCGAGGGGCGCGCGGCATCGGCCGGTCACATCCTGCTGACCCGGCTGGAGGTCCGGGGCGCCGCGGGCTGCGTCACCGACGGCACGCTGCGCGACACCCCGGCCATTGCCGCACTGTCGATGAGCGTCTACGCGGCGGGGGCTTCACCGATGACGAACCTGGCCCTGCACCACGCGGTGGATCTACAGGTGCCGATCGGCTGTGCCGGCGTGGCCGTCTACCCGGGCGACGTCCTCGTCGGCGACGCGGAAGGCGTGGTGTGCGTGCCGCGGCACCTCGTCGCCGTCGTGGCGCAGCCGGCCAGGGCGCAGGAACAGTTGGAGGGCTTCGTCCTCCGCAAGGTCGAGAACGGCGCGCCACTGCGCGGCACCTACCCGCCGAACGACGCGACGCTGCGCGAATACCGCGACGCGACCGCGCCCGTCGACGGCCACGTCGTCCGATAACCAGCGAGGGAGGACACGATGCACATCACCGCGATCGAGACCATCGTGCCGGATCTCACGCTGTCCCGGCCGTTCACATTCATCCAAATCCACACCGACGAAGGCATCGTCGGCCTCGGCCAGACCGCCGACCTGCGCACCGTGGACGTCATCCACGATCTCGGCCGCCAGTTCCTGCTCGGCGCCGACCCGCGCAGGGTGACCGCGCTGTGGCACCGCATGTTCGACTGGGTGTCCTACCACGGCTACGCGGGCGCGGAAATGCGCGCGATCTCCGCGTTCGACGTCGCCCTGTGGGACATTCTCGGCCAGTCGCTGGGACAGCCGATCGTCGCGCTGCTCGGCGGCGCGGTGCACGACTCGGTGCCGATCTACAACACGTGCGGCGGCGCAGACGGGGACAGGGTGCGTCAGGATCCGGTCGGCCTCGCGGAGGAACTGCTGGCACAGGGCATCTCCAGCATGAAGTGGTCGCCCTTTGACCAGTACGCCGCGGAAACCGGCGGCCAGTACCTCACGCCGGCACAGCTCACCGCCGCGCTCGCCGACATCGACAAGGCGTCCCTTGGCGGCCGCATGGAGATCATGATCGACGCACACGGCCTGTGGAGCCCGGGCTGTGCCGCGCAGATCGTCCGCGCGCTGGACGGGTTTCCGTTGCGGTGGCTGGAAGATCCGATCTCCTCGGACAACCCGCAGGAGTGGGCGCGGTTGCGCGAACGGAGCACGGTGCCGATCGCCGGGGGAGAACGACTGCTCACCCGCTACCAGTTGCACCGACTCCTGGCGGTTGGCGGGGTCGACGTGCTGATCAGCGACGTGACCTGGTCCGGCGGGATCACCGAAGCCCGCCGCACCGCCGATCTCGCCGAAGTCTACGGCGTACCACTGGCCACCCACGGCAATTCCGGCCCGGCCAGCCTCTGGGCGGCGGCGCACGTACTCACCGCCGTACGTAACGCCTGCGCCGCCGAAACCGTCCGCACGCACGACTATTTCGACCGCGTGATCGACGGTCCGTCCATTCTGGACCACGGTCGGATCAACGCCCCCACCACACCGGGCCTCGGCATCCGACTGCGCGACGACTTCCCGGTCCTGGCACGACGGGAGTCGTCGTGATCACCGGCCACGCCTACCCGTGGGACGTGCTCGGCGACCCCGACTTCCCAGCCAGAGCAAGCGATCACGGCATCGACGAGATAACACTAGCCTGCGCCTACCACGCCGTCCGCGCGGCGACACCACTGCACCCGAGCCACCAGGTGATCACCGCACCCACGTCGGCCATCTACCGACCGGTGCGACCAGAAGCCTGGGCAGGCCATCGGCTGGCGCCGGTCTCCTGGCCGGACGTGCCCGGCGCGTTCGACGACGCGACCGCCGTGGTCACCCGAGCCGGATTCGGTGTCACCGCGTGGCTCGTGCTGACCCACAATTCACGGCTCGGCACGGACCACCCCGATGTCGCGGTGGTGAACTGCTTCGGCGACCGCTACCCGCACGCACTGTGCCCACGTTGGCCAGAGGTACAACGATACGCGGCCACGCTGGCCGTGGAAGCCGTACGCGGGGCCAACATCAGCGGCGTGCTGCTGGAGGCATGGGGCCAGCAAGGCATCGCCCACGCCGGCATGCACGACAAGACGGCGGGCGCGTGGTCACCCACCGCAACCCGCCTTCTGTCGATCTGTTGTTGCACGGCCTGCCAACAAGCCTGGCCCGTCGATCCGGCGCACGCGATCGCGGAACTACGCGACGCGGTCCGATACCAACGAGAATCCACCGTGGCCGAGGAAATCCGCGCCACCAAGGCAGCCGGCGCGGCGCAACTGCTCGCCACGGTGGTCGACGCGCTCGGTCCCGACCTCCCCGTCACCGTGTTCACCGACCCCGACCCATGGTCCGCGACACCGGTCGGCGCGGTCGATCCCAGGGTCGCCACCGCGGTGGTGTCCGCATGGTCCACCGACCCCACCCGAGCAACCGCTGTCGCGGCGGCGCGCGCGGCCCTGCCACCCGACATCACCGTCGGTGCCTACGTCACGGTCCTGCCGCCGGTCGACCCACAGGCGGTGCCAACGCACATCCAGCGGCTGCGAAACGCGGGCGCACGGCAACTGAACCTGTACCACCTCGGCCTCGCCGGCACCGACCGGCAGTGGGCGCTGCGCGCGGCTGTCCGAGCCGGCAGGGAGACGGCGGTCTGATGGCAACCCTGACCGAAACACCCCCCACCGCGGTCCACCCGAGCATCCCGAAACGCGGACCGGGCTGGCGACGGCGGTTCGTCCGCGACCGCGCGCTGTTGCTGATGGTCGTGCCGGCGCTCCTGCTCTCCCTGCTGTTCAACTACCTGCCCCTGCTGGGCAACGTGATCGCCTTCCAGGACTACGTGCCGTTCATCGGCATTTCGGCGTCGCCGTTCGTGGGCCTTGCAAACTTCGTGACCCTGTTCCAGGATCCGGCTTTCTGGCACGCCGTCGGCAATACGCTGGTCATCACCGCGATGAACCTGCTGCTGTTCTTCCCGGTCCCGATCGGATTGGCGATCCTGCTCGACGGGATGTTCTCGCAGCGGATCAAGAAGTTCGTGCAGAACGTGATGTTCCTGCCGCACTTCATCTCCTGGGTGGTGATCGTCACCCTGTTCACGCAGGTACTCGGCGCCGCCGGGATCGTGAACCACACGCTCCAGAGCCACGGATTCACGCCGCTGGACATCGTCGGCAATCCGGCCGCGTTCAAACTCGTGCTGGTGTCCCAGGTGATCTGGAAGGACGCAGGCTGGGCGTGCATCATCTTCCTGGCCGCGTTGTCCGGCATCGACCCGCAGCAGTACGACCACTGCGCCTTGTATTCCAGCATCGACCGGAACTCCGACCAGGCCGCGTCGCTGATCGCGCGGGCCAGCGACCGATTGTGGAGCATGTTTGCTATCGCCAGGTCCTCGACCACGATCGTTTGGTTCTCACGAACGAGCCGAGTGGACAACTGGTGCAGCAGGTCACGTCGCCGATCGGTGATCCGGGCATGCATCCGGGCTACCGTCAGCCGGGCCTTGGCTCGGTTGAACGATCCCTTCTGCTTACGGGCCAGTGCACGCTGCGCGTGGGCAAGCCGGACACGGTCGCGTTTCTCGTGTCGGGGGTTGGCGATTTTCTCGCCCGTGGACAGGGTAACCAACGAGGTCAGGCCGACATCGATGCCCACCTCACCCTGACTGGCGGGCAGGTGCTCGACGCTGGTTTCGATCAAGATCGAGACGTGCCAGCGGCCCGCCGGATCCCGCGACACGGTCACCGTCGAGGGCTGGGCACCCTCGGGAAGGTGCTGGGACCAGCGGATGTCCAACGGTTCGGTCATCTTGGCCAGGGTGAGGTGACCGTTCCGCCAGCGGAACGCCGAGCGGGTGTATTCCGCACTGGCCTTGCCCAGCTTGCGGGACTTGAACCTCGGGTGGCGGGCTCGTTTTGCGAAGAAGTTGCTGAACGCGGTCTGTTGGTGCCGCAGGCACTGCTGCAACGGCACACAGGACACGTCGTTCAGGAATCTGAACTCCTCGGTGGCCTTCCATTCGGTCAACATCGCCGATGTGTCGGGGTAGGTGACCCGCCGTTGTTCCTGCTCCCATGCTGTGGTGCGGGCTTCCAGTGCCCGGTTGTAGACCAGGCGCACGCAGCCGAAGGTCCGCGACAACTGCGCCGCCTGCCCTTCGGTGGGGTAGAAGCGGTACCGGTAGGCCCGCTTCACCAACGTCCTCGATATAACTCGCAATCTACCCGAAGCGCCCGTAAAGCCAAAACGGGCCGTTAGCGCCAGGCTCGCTGATTACCAGGTTGTTTGTCCGGATCGGCTCCTCCCTGGCGTCGACGCCGGGGTATTCATCGACTGGAGATCTGATTACGACGCCACGCCGTGTGTCCTGGCCGATGGTGGGATCATCGACCCCGGATGAGCTGCCTACCGGGAGGACGACCGCCGTGGCCGGCGCGGGTGAACTGCAGTTCGGGCCGCTTGGCGAGCCGCGGACGCGCACCGACCTGGTCGTCGACGCGATCAAGTCCGCGATCCTCAACGGCTCCATCCCCCCAGGCCAGCCACTGTCCGAGCGTGATCTCGCGGCTCGTCTCGACGTGTCGAAGACACCGGTGCGGGAGGCGCTGAAGCTGCTGCGGTCGACCGGCTTGATCGAACTGGGCGCCTACCAGCAGGTCAACGTCCGCCGCATCGACAACGCGCTGGTCAACGAGCTGTACCAGGCCCGGCTGCTGATCGAGCCGCACGCCGTCGGCCTCGCGGTCCTCACCCGCGGCCGCCAACCGACGCCAGAGGCCACGTCGGCGCTGAACGAGGCACGGTCCGCGGCATCGGCCGACGACCTGGCGTCGGTCAGCCTGGCCAACCGGCGCTTCCACCGGATGCTCTACACCCAGTGCGGCAACCGATTCCTGATCGACCAGCTCGACCAGCTCCAGGACATCACCGCGCTCGCGGCGACCGTCGGCTGGCGCCGGGCACGCACCGACCGCGAGGAAGCCGACGAACACGCGGCGATCCTGACCGCCTTCGAAGCGGGCGACGCGGCCACCGCGACCGACCTGATGCGGGACCACATCGCCACCGCGCGCAACCACATTCTCCACCTGCTGTCCGACCGTATCTAAAATAGCTCTCCCGATTCTCGCCGGCATTGGCCGGTGCTGTTCGGCGTACCAAAAGAACCGTCACAAAGGAGAATCATGTCCAACAAACGTGCCATTGGCATGCTCTTGTTCGCCGCCGGTACGGCCGCTTTCCTGATGGCCGGCCAAATCAGTCCGGCGGCCGCCGCGCCCCATGGCCTCAACCCGGGAATCGCACCCGGTGGCAACTTCGACCTCTCCCGTTGGGAGCTGCAACTGCCGACCGGAACCACGAACCACACCACGACGATCTCGCCCAAGCAGCTCGAAGGAGCGAGCGGCTACCAGAGCAAGTTCTTCTTCACCAACACGACCGACGGCTCGATGAGCTTCTGGGACCCGGAGAACGGCGTCACGCTGGGCTCGAAGTTCCCGCGTACGGAACTGCGTGAGATGACCGCGAGCGGCACCGAGATCGAGTGGTCGATCCCGGGCACCCACACGCTGAGCGCGACGCTCAAGGCCACGGTGATACCGGATCACGTCGCCGTCGGCCAGATCCACCTCGACAATTCCAGCGGATCGTCGAAGTCGCTGCTGGAGTTGTTCTACTTCAAGAACGGCAACGTCGACCTTGCGATCGAACAGACGCCTGCCGGCGGCAACGAGGTGCATCACGTGGTCGGCAACGTGCCGCTGGGCACGCAGTTGAGCTACGTGATCAGCCTGACCAACAGCAACACGATCGGCATCAGCCTCAACGGCACGAACCACACCTTCACGATGCCGTCGGCATTCAACGGAATCAAGATGTACTTCAAGGCCGGTGACTACGACCAGTCGTTCGGCTCCAGTTCCAAGATCGGCGCGCGTGTCCAGTTCTACGCACTGAACGTGTTCCATGGTGCGTAGACCGTCATGACCATCACCGAACCCGCCACCGGTGGCGGTCAGCCGGCGGCGCCGGTCCCGAAGATGGGGCCGGCGCCGCTGGCACTCGATCGCTACTTGGCTTCGGTCGGGCAGATGATCGTCGCACGGGCGATCGTGTGGCTGTCGATGGTGAAGCCCAGCAGCGCCCCGCTCGTGGTCGGGCCGACACCAGACTCGGCCACGTCCAGCGCAGTGACCGTGAGGTAGTAGTCGTGGAAGCCGGACCCGGCGGGCGGTGCCGCGCCGATGTACCGGCCCGCACCCGCGTCACCAGGCAGTTGGAACGCGCCGGCACCCAGCATGGTGCTGCCGGGCACGCCCGCGCCCGCCGGTAGGGACGTCGTGGTCGCCGGCACGTCCGTCACGATCCAGTGCCAGAACCCGCTGCCGGTCGGCGCCTGCGGATCGAACATCGAGATCACGAAGCTCTTCGTCCCCGCCGGGAAACCGGTCCAGGAGAGCTGCGGCGAGATGTCCTTGCCACCAGGCACACCGAGGATGCCGGACTGCTGCGCGATCGGCAGCGGCCGGAGGTTGCGCACCGTCTGGCTGGTCAGATGGAACGACGGCACCTTGGGCAGGAACTGGTACGGGTTCGGTCCGCGCAATTCCGGCCGTTCGAACGAGGCGACGCTGGCTGGGTGGCTGGTCGCTGTGCCGCTCGCGGTGCCGGTCGTCGAGCAGGCGGCCACCGTGCCGAGGGCTAGGGCCACGGCGGCGAAGGTCAGGAACTTGCGTTTCATGAGGTGATGACTCCCGTGTCATGGTACGGATTTGAGTTGTGGTGCATCTTGGTGTGGAACAGCGCGACTTTCTCGCGTATCTGTGGCGTGCTGGCGACGACGTGGCCATCGGAGTGTTCGAGCACCAGCGGCGCGGCGAACCGCGCGGCCAGCGCCCGCGAGTCGCGGTTCGCCACGATCGGGTCATACTGGGACATCATGTGCAGCGAAGGCAATGCGAAACTGTCCGTGTTGGCAAACAGTCCACTGTGGATCGATGAGTCGCTGCGAAACCCGCTCGCCATCATCGCGAACTCGAACGACAGCGGCCGCTGCTCGGACACCACGCCGTCCGGTGCTCGCATGCCGACCAGTAGCGCCGTCAGTGCCGCACCCTGGCTGAACCCGAAGACCCCGTCGAAATGCGATTCCCGTTCGAACAGGTCAACGGCCCAGTCCCGGGTCCGTTCCCAGCCCCGGAAATTCAGATGCCACCAACCGAAATCGCCGACAGCCAGCGACGGCGCGTCCACGTAGACGAACTCGACCGGAATATCGATGTCATCGACGAGCGGGCGCATCTGCCTGCGCAGTATCTCGGCGCTGCCGTGGTATCCGTGCAGGCAGAGTAGCCGAATTTTGTGCATTTGCTCACTCCAGATTCGGTTGGCCTGAACACGATCCTGCCGCCGCCCTGGTCACAAGTCCAACAGATAGTAAGTCTAGTTGCGATAAGCTGGGTGCATGTCTCAGCTGTCCAGTCCGGTCTGGATAGCGTTGAGAAGTCTGTTCAGCTCTGTCAGGTCGTGCTGATCGAGGCCGCCGAAGATCTGACGGAGCACCCGCTCCCCGGCACTCGTGCCGGTGGCCAGGGCTGCCGCGCCGGCCGCGGTGAGCGTGACGACCTTGGCCCTGCGGTCGTCGGGATGCCGTGCGCGGTCGATGAGGCCGTCGCGCTCCAGGCTCTCCACGGTCTGGGAGACCGTGCGCGCGGCGAACCCCAGTTCGCCGGCCAGGGTGTTCTGGTGAATCGGGCCGCGGCGGGCCAGCACCTGGAGGACCTTCGTGCGGGCCAGGGACAGGCCACCAGCGGTCATGTGCTCGTCGACCGCCTTGCGGACCAGGTGGGCCACGGCCAGGTAGTGCATGCCGACCTCTTCCGGGTCCACCTGTTCGCTCCCTGTTCGTGAGGTACCTCAGTGATGCTACATTGATGAGGTACCTCACGAACAGAGGAGGACCCATGGTCATCATCACCGGCGCCACCAACGGCATCGGCCGCCTCGTCGCGCTCGCCCTGGCACGTCAGGGCGTCCAGCTGGGGATCGTCGCGCGCAGCCAGCGCAAGATCGACGAACTGCGCGGTGAACTCGCCACCGAGGCCGACTCGTTCCTGGTCGACCTGTCCTCGATCAAGGACGTCCACCGGGTCGGGGCGGAGATCGCCGCGCGCCCCGAGCCGATCACCATGCTGATCAACAACGCCGGCACGCAACCGTTCTCCCAGCGCGTCACAGCGGAGGGACTGTCGGAAATCGTGGCGGTCAACTACCTGGCGCCATGGGCGCTGACGAATGCCCTGCTGGACAAGCTAATCGCGGCAACACCCGCGCGCGTGGTCACCACCGCCTCCGGCGCCGGCCGATGGGCCGGCAGCATCACGCCGTCCCACGACCTAACGTTCGTCGGTGACTACAAACGCCGCGAGGCGTTCCGCCTCTACGGCCGGACGAAGCTGATGGACATCATGTTCACCCAGGAACTCGCCCGCAGGCTGGCGGGCACCGGCGTGACCTCGAACTGTTGTGATCCCGGATTCAACACCACCGGCCTCGGCCGCGACCTGCCATTCGCGGACGGCCTGGAGAAGGCACTGACCGCACTGCACATCGGCGATCCCCGGCGCGGCGCCGGCATCATCACCCGCCTGGCCACCGATCCCACATTCGCCACCACAACCGGCGGCTTCTTCTCGGTGCGCGACGCCAAGCCGATGGAATGTCCGGAACCCGGCCGCGCCCCAGCCGCACAACGCGAACTGTGGGAGGCCACGGCCGCCCTGCCCGTCATGCAATAGCACCTACCTGGAGGACGAGAAGAAGATCGACTACTCTCGCGTCAAGCAGCAGGGCTCGCGGATGCCGCGCTGAGCCCTGCCAAGTCGGCCGACTTCGTTGCGAAGGTCGCAAGAGAGTACGGCCGCGAGTGAGATGCCGATGAGCGACCTGGCCTGACGGAAGTCGAGCTGTAGCGGTGGTGGAGAGAACTGCGTGGAACTTGCGGACAGCGCGGTGCGGGACAGCAAGGACCCGGATGGGCCTGTGCTGTCGGTGGATGTCACCGCGCTGGTCACCGCCGTCAAGGCAGGTCAGTTCGCCTGAGGTACGGCCCGCATCGGGCTATGGATCGGAACGCAACCGGTACCGCGTCCAGGCGCGTGCCGCTGCGGTCAACGGCGGCCGCAGCGGTAGCGGATCGCTGCGTGCCAACCATTCCCAGACACCGAGAAGCGCCACGGCGAATACTGTTCGGGTTTCTTCCGATGCTGCACGCCACGCCGGAATAGTGGCTGCCCATTGTTCAGCCGTTTCCGGTGAATGACCGGCCGCGATCAATCGTGCTACCAGGAAACCAATGTCCACTATCGGCGCACCAATGCGCCACCATGCCCAGTCGATCACACGGGCTGCGTTGTCCACCAAGATATTCAATGAGTGAAGATCGGTATGCAGCAGGCAATCACCATCGAGCAGAGTCGCTGACTGGGACTCCTGTTCAATGAAGTAACCTATGTTGTCAAGTGTCCACGGATCGAGATCGTCCGCCATTTCTCGTTGAATCAGTTGCCACGCCGAGAGGCGCGACCAGCGAGCTGCGAACGAGCGCCGAGCAACATCGGGCGGCGGGGCAGGAATCAGGCCGATCTCGACAACGGAATCCGCAATGAGGGCCAGATCAGGCGAACCAGGCGACAGGTCGGCGTGCTGCCCGGTCACGCGCTCGAAACCGAGCAGCAGCCATCCGTCCGTCTCAATCTGCCAGAGCAGACGCGGCGCTAGTGGGGGCAAATAAGGATTCACCCGCGCTTCATTTCGGTGCATTTGCGCGTACGGGTGATCAACTGTGATTCCCTTGCAGAACACCACTCCGCTGTCGGTATGGAGTGTTGCGGACAGTTCGGAATGGCGACCCGCCGACGCCGACACGGCCCTGATGACCCGGCCAGTCTTTACCTCCAGTGCACCGTGGAGGCTCGGTGGCAGTTCTTCCCATTCGCGTCGCATCAATTCTCGGTCCTTGTCGCGTTAACGTGCGCTTAGCGGTGGCGGGTCATCATGGCAGCCGCCGTGACAACCGGTGCACGAATCGTTTCGCTGATTCAACCACAGGTCCATGTCGACCGAGTAGCCGGCGGCTTTGATGGCCTCGATGGTGCGGGTCCGTACCGGCCGCGCTGAATCGCCGGCGCCATCTCCTGTGTCTGTTGGGACATGGTGAATGAACCGACCCGCAATACGATCACAGAATCTGGCATAGTCATGGGTGTGCAGGATGAAGGTGTGCCAGCCGACGTCGACCAGTTCGCTCGGCGACAATGGTTCGCCGACGTTCAGCGCGCACGTCACCAGAAAAGCCAGCGCCTGATCCACGATGCGCTCGGCGAACTGCCGTTCCACCTGCTCGTCGTGGACAATCCGGGACACCAACCGCCCGAACAGATCGTTCGAGACGACCGAACGGCCCAGCGTGTGTTCGGTCATTGTTGTGGTCATGTCCAACTCCCATCTAGCTGCGTGGCATACGGTCACCTACCGTGTCCAGAGGTAACGCTACGATAGTGCTGCGGCAGGATAGAACTGACTGCGAGCGTGAGTGGAGCGCTACGACGGGCGGCGAACCGGATGGCGACCATGCGGAGCGGATTGGCAACACCGACTGGCGGTCGGGGTGCACGGTCGACGGGTGTCGTGTCGGGTTTCGTCCTGAAGTTGGCGCGTCAATCCAGCGGCCTCACTCAGGAGAAGCTGGCGGAATGCCTACGGGTGGACGTCACCTCGGTTCAAGGTTGGGAGTCCGGACGACGCCCGCTCACCGCGATGAACGTCGGTGACTTCGCTCGATTGTCCAGTCGGCTGGCCCGGCTCGGGGCGCCGTCATCGACCGGCCGACACCTACGTGAGGCGGTCGAAGCCGACCTGGTTCTGTCGACCGGGATCGCGGCCGGTGGTACCTGGGTCGACCCCGCTGCGCATCCACTGGCTACCAAGGTGCACCGCCGAAACCTGACCAATTTGATCACCTGGCCGCTGACCGGACACCTGCCCTACCAACTCGAGGAGTTCGTGCCGACGACACCTCGACGCGGCCCAGTGCCGTCCCATCCCTCGCTCTACGCCGACGAGCGGACGCGGTTCTTCGACCACATGCTGGCCGTCGCCGAGCGGGGCACACACGCTGACGAGGCCCTCCTGCGGCGGCAGGCGGTGTACCTGCTCGGGTTCGATCACCGTGCAGAGGTAGTCGAATGGCTCCGGAGCGAGTGGCAGCGCGCTGGGACGCGTCGGGTCGACGACGACATTTCGCGCCTGCTGGAAGCCCGCTCCGCGTCCGTGGCCCTGGCCTCGGCCGGCGATGGCACACACATTCATGACTTCGTGATCGCCACCTCCGACACGAAGGCCGAGATCGCGGACCTCAACTACTGGGCACATTGGATCGGCGAGTTGGCCGAAGACGAAGTCGATGACACGTTCATGTTCAACCGCGACCCCCGTGCCTGGTCAGGCGTGCGGTTGTGCCGACATCTCACCAACCGTCTCGACCCGACCTCACCGCACCTGCCGCTGAACCTGCACTCCCTGTATACCCTGGTCGCATCCCGTCCTGCGCTGCTGACCGGCCGGTCGAACGCGCTCGCTTCCATCGCCGAGGCACTGGACAGAGTGTCGTCAAGCGACGCTCTGACGCGTACCGGGCGTGATCACGTTGCTGGACTGCGGTATGCACTCCGCATCGCCGATTACTAGGAGGACATGGTGCCGGACGACGCTGCTGCGCTCGCCGCATTCGGGTACGAGCTGGGTATTCTGAAGCGAATGCGCCGTGCGGGATGGTGGCATGTCGGGGTGCGCGACCCTGAGTCTGTCGCCGAGCACACCATGCGGGCCGCCCAGTTGGCCGCACTGATCGCGGTTGAAGAAGGCGCCGACCCTGCTCGCGCCTCGTTCCTGGCGTTGTGGCACGACATGCAGGAGACACGGACCGGGGACCTGCCGCACACGGTCAAGGGCTACCTGACCAAGCCCGAACCGCGCCAGATCACCGCGGATCAGACCGCCGGATTGCCTGACGGGTCTCGGGAGCTGGTGCGCGCCGCTGTCGATGAATACGAGACGCGGGAGACTCCAGCGGCACGGTGTGCGGCCGATGCGGACAAGCTGGAAATGCTGTTGCAGGCCGTTGAGTACCGAGAGGTCGGCGTCCAGCGGGTCGACGGCTGGATCGACTCAGCACGCAAGAGTTTCGCAACCGACACCGCCCGGCGGATCGCTGAGGCCGCTACCACCATCTCACCCCTGGCATGGCGCGATCGCTGACAGGCGAGATCGTTTGTCGGTTTCCGCAACATCGACGTAGCCCAGGCCGCCTCGCGACACCTCATGTTTACAACGACGGAACGCGGCCTGACACCGCCGGCTGATGCACTGTTCCCGACCCGCCGAGTGCGGGGCGCGTCTAGGGTTCCGCCGCCCGGTTGTCGGGTGGGTCTGGTCCGAGAGACGCAGGCGGTCGGGCGCAACGTGGCGCGGCACCGCTCCACGGCGGGAGAAAAGCCCGGGAGGCCATCGCGGCCCGGGCTGTGCGTGTTCGGGCCTTCAACTCCGGAGGCCGGTCATGACCACGATCACAGCGGATCCGCCCGACGACACCAAAGACCTCGCCAGCTTCGGCTACGGCCAGCAGTTACGCCGTGGTATCGGCACCTACGGCTCGTTCGCCGCCGGGTTCTCGTTCGTCTCCATCCTGACCACCGTGTTCCAGCTCTTCTTCTTCGGCTATTCCTTTGGTGGGCCTCGATTCTTCTGGACCTGGCCGATCGTGCTGGCCGGGCAGCTGCTCGTCGCGCTGTGCTTTGCCGAGCTGGCGGCGCATTATCCAATCTCCGGTGCGATCTATCAGTGGGCGACCCGGCTCGGTGGGCGGGTGTGGGGGTGGACGGCCGGCTGGCTGATGATCGTGGCTCAGGTGGTCACCCTGGCGGGAGCCGCGATTGCGTTGCAGGTGGTGCTGCCGTCGATCTGGTCCGGTTTTCAGATCGTGTCCGGTGATCCGTCGTTGACTTCGGTGTCCGGCGCGGCCAACGCCGTGGTCCTGGGCGTGATCCTGCTGGTCGTCACGACGACGATCAACGCGATCGGTGTCCGGCTGACGACCGTGATCAACAGTGTCGGCGTCACCTGCGAGCTGGTCGGCGTGACGCTGCTGTGCATCGCGCTGTTCTCGCACGCTCGGCGCGGGCCGGGCATCCTGTTGAACACGGCGGGGATCGGCGGTACCGGCGCCGGCTACTTGGCGTCGTTCGCGATCTCCGCGTTGATGGCGGCCTACGTGCTGGTCGGGTTCGACAGCGCGGGCGAACTGTCCGAGGAGACCAAGCACCCGCGACGCACCGCGCCACGGACCATTCTGCGCGCGGTGATCGTCTCCGGCATCGGCGGCGCGGCGATGCTGATCGCCACGCTGATGGCCGCGAACAGCACCACCGACGGCAGTCTCGGCGACCCCGCCCGCGGCCTGCCCTACGTGCTGACCAGCCGCCTTGGCGACTCGCTCGGCCGGGTGTTCCTGGTCGACGTGGCGATCGCGATCTCGGTATGCACGCTGGCGATCCACACCGCCGCCACCCGGATGGTGTTCTCGATGGCCCGGGACCACGCGCTGCCGATGTCCCGCGCACTGTCCAAAGTGAACCGCAGAACCGGCACGCCGATCCGGCCCGCCCTGCTGATCGGCGTGCTGGCCGCCGCGCTGCTGCTGGTGAACGTCGGCAACGCCGCGCTGTTCACCACACTGGCCAGCGTCTGCATCATGCTGCTCTACCTGGCCTACCTGATGGTCACCACCCCGCTGCTGCTGCGCAGGCGCACCGGCTGGCCGGCCGAGGAGAACCAAAAACTGTTCCGCCTCGGCCGCTGGGCCATGCCGGTGAACGTGCTGGCCGTCGTGTGGGGCCTTGGCATGGCGGTGAACCTGGGCTGGCCGAGAGCCGAGGTCTTCGACCCGAGCGGTGGCCACTGGTACCTGAAGTGGTTCGCGGTGCTGTTCCTGATCCTGGCGCTGGTTCTGGGCGCCATCGCCTACGCCACCCGGACCAGCCGACAGTCCACAATAGAGCCAGTACTGGCCCTGGAGCCCGCGGAATGAGCGACACGCTGCTGACCCACGACGTGCCCGGCGGCGCAGCATGGTCGGCGTTGGTGCGCGCAGGCCGCGAACTGCGGCTGACCACCCTGGGCAACGGCGCGAACTGCTCCACACTCCTGTACGCCGCGCACGATCCGGTGGACCGCCTGAACATCCCGGACACCCTGAAAGCACAGCTGAGCGCCTGCATCCGCCCGCCGATGGTGCTGATGTCCGACCGTGGGATCGCACTGTGCTCGGTCACCGGATCGACGCTCGACTGGCACGACTGCATCACCGGCCACTCCCTGGACGCGCACGTCGCCAGGTTCGGCCCGTCGTCCTACCACACCGACCGCAACGACTGGCACCGCAGCGCCCGCGCCGGCCTGCTCAGCGAACTGCGCAAGCACGGCAGGAACGTCGCCGACCTGCACGCCTGCGTCAACTTCTTCACCAAGATAGCCATCGCCGACGACCCAGCAGGGTTGTTGACCTTCGCGCCGGGATACGCCGGCGCCGGCGACTGGGTGACCCTTCGATCCGAAGTGGACATACTGATTGTCCTGTCCACCGCGCCGAATCCACTCGACCCTCGGTGGGCGCCGGCCCAGGTGCGCGTCGAGATCAACAAAGCTGACCCCTACGGCGATGACGACCCGTCGTGGACGCACCGACCGGAGAGCGAACGGGCGCTACGGGCGGCAAAGGCGGTGTTCGCGTGACCGCCATCGAAACACTGGTGTTGGACGTGGAAGTGCCCGACGGCGACGGATATGCAGGCGTGATCCCGGCCGGCGGCTCGTTCCGCATCGTGGACCTGCACGGCAACCAAGCCGTCGACACGCTCTTCTACGACGCCACGGACATCGACAACCGCTACAGCGCGATGGATACCATCCGTGAGCAGGGCACCGCCTACCTCACCACGGGTTCCCGGCTCCTGTCCCAGCATCTGGACCTGCTGGCCACGATCACCGATGACCTCTGCGGCCGCCACGACACACTCGGCGGCGCCTGCGCGCAGGAGTCCAATGTGGTCCGTTACGGCATGCACACCCGCCACCAACACGCCTGTCGCGAAACGTTCCTCCGCGTCGGCGCCCCGTTCGGCATCGGCGCGAGGCAACTCGGCCACAACATCAACTTCTTCATGAACGTCCCGGTCACATCACAAGGCGATCTCACGTTCGAGGACGGCGTGTCCGCGCCCGGCAAGTACGTCGAGCTCCGCGCCGAGCGGGACCTGCTCGTGTTGATCAGCAACTGCCCACAGCTCAACAACCCTTGCAACGGCTGGGATCCCACGCCGATCCGACTACAGGGCTGGTGGCCGGCGTGACGGCCACCCAGGAATATCCGTCGACCCTGGCTGCCCACCCGGCCGGCCTCACCGTCGTCGAGCCGGGACCGCTCACCACGGTGCAGGACCTGACCGGCCGCCAAGGGATGTGGGACGTCGGCGTACCGCCGTCCGGCGCCTGGGACGACCTGTCCTTCGCCCTGGCGAACCTGGCCGTCGGCAACCCGCCGAACGCGGCAGGCTTCGAGGCGGTGCTGCGCGGCCCGGTACTGCGGTTCGCCCGGCGCACACCGGTCTGCGTGACCGGCGCGGCCGGCGATGCGCGGCTGGCCGGCCGGCCGCTGCGGCCCGGCGTGGTGGCCGTGGCCGAAGCAGGCGCGACGCTGGCGGTCGGGCCGTGCGGCGGGCCGGGCATGCGGGCTTACCTCGCGATCGGCGGGGGAGTGGCCGTGCCGCCGGTGTTGGGCAGCAGGGCCACGTTCCTGCTCGGCGGCTTCGGCGGCCTGGCCGGCCGGGCGCTGGCCGAGGGCGACGTGGTCGCGGTCGGCAGCACCGAGAACCTCGACGCCCCAACAGATGTCGCGTCGCTGCTGCCCGAACTCTCTGATACGTGGGCGATCCGGGTGCTGGCCGGCCCGCATGGCGCGCCGGAACACCTGACCGCGGCCGGCGTGACGGCACTGTTCGCGAGCACGTGGACGGTCGACCACCGCGCCGACCGGACCGGAGTGCGGCTCGTCGGCCCTGCTCCGCAGTGGGCGCGGCGGGACGGTGGCGAGGCCGGGCTGCACCCGTCGAACATCCACGACAGCGCCTACCCGATCGGCGGCATCATGCTGTCCGGCGACACCCCGGTGATCATCGGGCCGGACGGCCCGAGCCTCGGCGGGTTCGTCGTGCCGGCGGTGGTGGTGCGCGCGGACCGCTGGATGCTGGCGCAACTGCGGCCGGGCGACACGGTCCGGCTCGTCGTGGTGTCGCCCGCGGACGCGGACCGGGCCAACGCGGCAAGGGCCGCGTTGCTGGCCAACCCACGTGTCGCGGTGGCGGCCAAGGAACGGCCCGTGTCGGGTCCGGTGGACAGCCAGGTCGTACTCGTCGAGGCCGACGCCCACGGCCACACGCCCGCCCTGTCGATCCGCAGGGCCGGTGACCACCACGTGCTCGTCGAACTCGGGCCGCCAACGCTCGACCTGCGGGTGCGGGTCTGGCTCCATCTGTTCGCGCAAGCGTTGCGCGACAAGGCATTGCCCGGCGTGCGGGAGATCGTGCCGGGCGTGCGCTCGCTGCTGGTGCGGGCCGACGGGCGGCTCACCGCGCTGGCCGCTACGCTCGCCGAACTGGCCGCCGACGTGCCCGACCCGGCCGCCGTCACACTCGATGTGCGGGAGGTGACCTTGCCGATCGCGTTCGACCACCCCGCCGCGCACGAGGCGATGGCCCGCTACGCCCGCTCGGTACGGCCGGACGCCCCGTGGTGTCCGGACAACGTCGAGTTCATCCGGCGCATCAACGACCTCGACGACCGCGCGGACGTCTTCGACATCGTCACGGCGGCCACCTATCTGGTACTTGGCCTCGGCGACGTGTACCTGGGCGCGCCGGTCGCGGTGCCGATCGACCCACGCCACCGGCTCGTCACCACCAAGTACGACCCGGCTCGCACCTGGACGCCACAGAACGCGGTCGGCATCGGCGGCGTCTACCTGTGCGTGTACGGCATGGAGGGCCCTGGCGGTTACCAACTGGTCGGCCGGACCGTCCCGGTCTGGCGGCAGGTGCCGGGCTCGACCGAACCACCCTGGCTGCTGCGCCCGTTCGACCGCCTGCGCTTCCGGCCCGTCTCAGCGGCCCAACTGGCCGAACTGCGGGCCGACATCAAGTCCGGCCGCCGCGACCTGGACACCGCACCCGCCACCTTCACACTGTCCGAAGTGGAGGAACTGGAGTCGGCGCACGCGAACGAGATCGACCGGTTCCGCACCCGCCGGCAGGCGGCCTTCGACGCGGAGCGAGCCAGGTGGCTGCGGAAGTGAAAGAAGCACTGGCCGCGGCCAGCCGAGTGGACCAGCCTGCGTTCATCACGTTGCTCGATCCGGCGCGGGTCGACGCGCTGGCGGCTGCCGCGCCGGATGGGCCGCTGGCCGGGATTCCGTTCGCGGTCAAGGACAACATCGACGTGGCAGGCGTCCCGACCACGGCCGGCTGCCCGACCCTGACCACGCCCGCGACCGAGTCCGCGGTCGCCGTGCAACGCCTCATGGCCGCAGGCGCGGTGCCGATCGGCAAGACCAACCTGGACCAGTTCGCCACCGGCCTGGTCGGCACCCGTTCGCCCTATGGTGCGTGCCATAGCGTCGCGTCGCCGGCACACGTCAGCGGGGGCAGCAGCGCCGGCAGCGCGGTCGCGGTCGCGCTGGGTGTCGTGCCGCTCGCGCTGGGCACGGACACCGCGGGCAGCGGTCGGGTGCCGGCGGCGTTCAACGGCATCGTCGGCATGAAGCCGACCCGTGGCCTGGTGTCCACCCGTGGGGTCGTGCCGGCCTGCCCGACGCTGGACTGCGTCACCACGCTGACCAGAACCGTCGCCGAAGCACGGGCCGCGTTCGACGTGCTCGTCGGCGACGACCCCGCCGACCCGTACGCCCGCGCGATGCCCGCCGTGGCACCGGCCGGCATCGCACGGCGGATGCGGGTGATCGCGGTACCGGATCGGCCCCTGGATCTCGACTTGGCACACGCGGTGGCCTGGTCGGCGGCGCTGGCCCACGCGGAAACCGTGGCCCTTGTGGTGCCGGTCGACATCGAACCGTTCCTGGCCGCGGCCCGGCTGCTCTACGAGGCGCCGTTCGTCGCGGAACGACTGGCCGCCTTCGGACACCTGCTCACGCCGGACGGCCCCCACCTGGACCCGACGGTCCGCGAGATCGTGCTCGGCGCCGCCCGGTACTCGGCCGCCGACGCCTTCGCCGGCCGGCACGAACTGGCCCGGCTGGCGAAGGCCGCGGCAGGTGTCTTCGTCGGGGCGGACGCGCTGCTGCTGCCCGTCACGCCCGGCCATCCCACCCTGGCGGACGTGGCCGCCGATCCCATCGGCGTGAACAGCAGGCTCGGCACGTTCACGAACATGGCCAACCTGCTGGACCTGTGCGCGATCGCGCTGCCCGCCGAGTTCCGGCCGGACGGCCTGCCCTTCGGCGTGCAACTCCTCGCGCCCGCGTTCGCCGACCTGCCCCTGCTGGATCTCGCCGCCCGGTGGGCAAACGAGCCGTCCGACCCGCCCGCGCACCGGGCCCTGCTCGCCGTGGCAGGCGCGCACCTGACCGGACAGCCGGCCAATCCGGATCTCGTCGAACTGGGCGGGCGCCTGTATGCCAGGGCCCGCACCGCCGGCGGCTACCGCATGTTCACCGTGCCTGGGCCGTTTCCGCGCCCTGGCCTCGTGCACACCGGGGACGGTCCGGCCGCCGGTCTCGAGGTCGAGGTCTGGGACCTGCCACTGGACGCCGTCGGCAGGCTGGTGTCGATGATCGCCGAGCCGCTGCACCTCGGCCCGTTGACCCTGGATGACGGCCAGACCGTGACGGCTTTCCTGGCCGACCGGACCTGCGCGACCGCGACGGCGGACATCACCGCGTCCGGCGGCTGGCGCGCCCACCTCGCCGGAAACTGAGTCCTACCCGACGATTCACACTGTCGCGCCTGGCAAATCCACGTTCTTGACCGTAGGTCGTCGAGTGACTACTCTCACAGTCTAGTAAGTAAGGGTTCCTAACAAATGCCGATCGCGAGACCGGCGACATGGAGGGACAATGACGTCCAGGTTTGCTCGACGTTTTCTCGTTGCCGGGTCGATGCTGGCCCTGGTCGTGACGCTGGGCCTGGTGCAGGGCGCATCGGCCAGCGGCACGACTGCCCCGGCGGCGACGCCGAAGGCGACGTCCGCCGTGTTCTACGTGACGCTCTACGGATTCGTGGACAACTCCCCGCCGAGCGCCATCATCTCCAACCCGGTCATCCACCAGCAGGCCGGCGGCACCGGCACGTTCGCCGACCCGGAGACCTTCGCCACGGACATCCACGAGGAGAAGCCGGGCACCATCGTGTACTACAGCTTCCTCAAGAAGTACTTCATCATGGAGGACACCTGTACCGAGTGCAGCAAGGACTTCAACACCAAGAACGGCAACGGTGACAACCCGGTACCGCCGCGCGCCGGACACCGCTGGCGCATCGACCTGTGGGCAGGCGGCGACAAGCGCTCGCTCAAGCAGCCGGACAAGAACGACCTGCTCAACTGCGAGGACGCGCTGACCCAGAACAACGGCGGCACGGTCATCGTCAACCCGCCGAACAACCTGCCGGTCGACACCACACCGGTCTACAACGTCAACACCAGGCAGTGCCAGACACCGTCGTAAGGTGAGACCACCATTCCGTCCGGGGCACACGCACCGTGCCCCGGACGGTTCCCGTTGGTACACAAGGAGAGTTGCGAATGATCCGCCGGCTGCCGCTGGTCGCCGTATTCCTGCTGGCCGGCGCGTGCACCGCCACTGCCGCAGGCCCGGCGCCCGCGGCAGTGGCGGCACCCGGGTCGCCAGCCGCGCCCGCGAACACCGCGGTGCTGACCCAGAAGGGTGATCCGGCGCGCAGCGGCTGGAACCGGCACGAGACCGTGCTGACCCAGGCCGACGTCAACCCGGCCGACTTCGGCCGCCGCACCATGTATCCGGTGGACGGCGCGATCTACACGCAGCCGCTGTTCGTGCCGGGCGTGTCCGTGGCAGGCGGCACGCACAACGTGGTGCTGGTCGCCACCGAGCACGACAGCGTCTACGCGTTCGACGCGGACGCGACCGGTCCCGCGCACGCGCCGCTGTGGCACCGCACGCTGCTGCCGCCCGGCGCACGCCCGGTGTCCGCCGCGAACGACGTGACGTGCACCGCGATCGCGCCGCAGGTCGGCATCACCGGCACCCCGGTAATCGACCCCGCCACCGGCACGCTGTACGTGGCAGCGACCACAAAGGACAGTGACGGCCTCGTGTTCCGGCTGTACGCGTTGGACCTGCGCACCGGCGCGGACCGCGTACCGCCGGTGCGGATCGCCGCCAGCGTGCCGGGCAGCGCACCGGACGCCGTGCACGGCACGGTGAGCTTCGACGCCAGGTACGAGCAGCAGCGGATGGGCCTGCTGCTGCTCGGCGGCGTCGTCTACGTGGCGTTCGCGTCCTACTGTGACCAGGACCCGTCGCACGGCTGGATTCTCGGCTACCGGGCCACCGACCTGACTCGCACTGTGGTCTACAACGACAGCCCCAACAAGGGCACCAGCGGCAAGCGCCCCGGCGGCAGCGGCCTGTGGGAGTCGGAAACCGGCCTGACCGCCGACAGTGCCGGTGACATCTACGTGGTGTCCGGCAACGGTCCGTTCGACCTGGACACCGGCGGCGCGAACGCCGGCAACAGCCTGCTGCGCTTCGTACCTTCCGGCGGCACGCTGAAGCTGGCCGACTACTTCGCCCCGTTCCACCAGTCGTGTCTCAACGACCACGACCAGGATCTCGGCTCCGGCGGGCCGTTGCTGCTGCCGCAGTTCGGCGAGGTGCTGTTCGTCGGCAAGGAGGGTCGGATCTACTTGACCAGGGCTGATCACCTGGGCGGCAACCAGCCGCTGACCATGACCTGCGCGCAGGCGCGGGGCATCGTCGGCGTGGACCGAATCGTGCAGGAGCTGCCGAACGACACGGTGCAGGGCGGTGTCTGGGGTTCGGAGACCTACTGGACCGGCGGCGGCCAGACCTATCTGTACACGGCCGGAGTAGCCGACCACCTGCGGGCCTGGCGGCTGACCGTCGGCGGGGTGACCGTCCCGTCGGTCGGGCAGGCGTCGGAGGCGCTCGCCTATCCCGGCGGCATTCCGGTGCTGTCCAGCGCGGGAGACACCCCGGGCACCGCGATCCTGTGGATCGTCAGCATGGGCGACGCGGGCCCGGTACTGCGCGCCTACGACCCGGCGAACCTCGGGCACGAGCTGTACGCGAGCGACGGGTTGACCGGGTACGCGAACTTCACCGTGCCCACGGTCGCCGCAGGCCGGGTGTTCGTCGGCACGAAGTCATCGCTGGTCGTCTTCGGGCCGCTGCACTGAAGCGTGTCCTACCTCGCGGACGCGGTCGGCGAGGTAGGTGTCGTCGACGTAGGCCATCCCCGCTGCCGCCACGAGCGCCCGCGCCTGCCGGGACTGCTCGTCGGGCAGCCAACAGCCTCGGCCGTCCGTGGTGCCGGTGTCGGTGACACCCGACTGGTACCAGATGGCCAGCGCACCCAGGG
Source organism: Candidatus Melainabacteria bacterium (assembly GCA_963702275.1). Lineage (GTDB taxonomy): Bacteria > Actinomycetota > Actinomycetes > Mycobacteriales > Pseudonocardiaceae > DATEPR01. The sequence goes on along the minus strand of CAVPCF010000111.1, from coordinate 35,377 downwards.
CCGTGGCCATCGCCACGATGCCCGGGAGTTCGCTGAGCGGACGATGGGTGTAGACCAGTTCGGCCCGGTCCGGCGGCCTGCCGGTCCGACGTACGACCACCTGGTCGTCGACGACCTCGTAGACGGAGTAGTCGTCCGGCTCCGGACCGCCCTTGACCGTGACGTGGTATCCGGCGCGGGCGAGGGTGTCCGGCACGTCCCTGGTCGGCCAGTCGACGAGCAGGACGGACGAGCTGGCCAGGAGGATGTCCTCGGCGGTGGTCATGGTTTACCTTGGCCTTTTCTTGGCCCGGACAGCCCGACAGGCCCCACTCAAGCTCGAGTGGGGCCTGTCGGCTGTTACTGCCCGAAAGTCGGGTCAGATGACAGTGACGCTGGTGGCCTGGGGGCCCTTGGCGCCCTGGCCGACGTCGTACTGGACGCGCTGGTTCTCCTCGAGCGACTTGAAGCCACCGCTCTGGATCTCCGAGTAGTGGACGAAGACGTCAGCGCCGCCGTCCTCGGGGGAGATGAAGCCGAAGCCCTTTTCGGAGTTGAACCACTTGACAACGCCCTGAGCCATATAGATCTCCTCAACAGGTGGAACATGCGACCCGCCACGGTGTGGCGGACCGGGCCTGTCTGTGACGGGGGACGCTCCGTCCATCCCTGGAGGAAACCTGATGCCCGCAACAACGTTTCGTAGCGTGAATGAACACGGACACAAAACCAACGACCAACGACAGTCAACCACACCACCCGCCACCCCGCGACAGCGGCCCCTCGGCACTCGATCGCCGCCCGGCGCGGGGTTCGGCGTGAGCCGGATCGTGTCGGTCGCCGACCGGCGCTGGGTTGAGCATGTGCCAGACCGTGTCGACCACCGACTGGCGCTGGTTCAGCATGTGCCGGACCAAGCTGACTGGCGCGGGCTCAGCATGTGCCGCAGCGAGTCGATCGCCAACCGGCGCCGGATTCAGCATGAGCCGGACCGACTTGTCAACTCGGACCCGCCAAGTTGTCCACAGCTCACCGGGTTATCCACAACTTCCCGCCGCACCACCCATTTGGGTCTTGACAAACGGTACGTTGGAAATGGGACGCCCCCCGCGGAGTGGTGGGGGCTGCGCTAGTTGCGTGGGCTGCGATAGTGGCATCTGCGGTGCTTGGTGGCTGTTGCTTGGTGTTGGCTGTGCTTGTTGCGTCGTGAATCTTCTCACTTGGGGAGTGATCTCGGTTGGTCGGGGTGGGTGGGTCATAGGAAATCCACGTCAAGACGGTTGCCGTTGTCGTGGTGGGCACTGCTAAGATCTCGGACGGTCGCCGATCAAATACCAGATGTTGGGCTCGGTTGTGAACAGTTGTCGAAGTCCTTCGCTCGTGTTTGGTGCGGAATGTATCTGACGTGCTGGGATTCCCCTACCGAGGTCGCCAATGTCTGATTTTACTCCCGGTAACAAACATGCCCGCTGGGCCGAGCCGGCCGTCGGCGTGCCGGCGGGCGACCCGGGCGGCCAACTGCCCGGTCGTGCGCGAACCGCGGTGTTACCGACCGTCGCGATGGCGGTGTTGGGTGCTGTCGCGGCGGTGTTGGTCGCGCGGGACCATTCGATGGGGATGATCATCGGCGTCGTGGTCGGCGGCGTGGTGCTCGGCGGTTTCCTCGTCGGCTGGGCCGCGAGCATCGCGAGGGACGCCGCGCGTGCGGGCCACGGGCAGGTCAGCGATCTGGTCGTCGCGGTCAACGAGGCCCAGGCCACCGCGGGCGCCCTCCACCACCAGTTCGCCGGGCTCCAGCAACTGCACGCCGAACTGCAACAGGCCTACGAGGCCGCCGTCTCGTGGCCCGCCCAGTTCTGCTACCACATCGAGCAGTTCGCGTCGCGGGTCCGCAACGGCGAGCGTCCAACCACGCACGGCGCGCCCGCCGGTTTCGCCGACGACCGTGACCCGCTCGCCCGGCTCGACCGCGAGCACCGCGCGGCGCAGCTGGCCGCGGAGTCGGCCGTGCTGCGCGCGGCCGAGCCCGACATCGAGTCGGGCGCCGACCCGGTGCAGCGGCTGCAGGTGTTCGCCAATCTCGGCAGGCGGCTGCAGTCGCTGGTGAACCGCGAGATCCAGATGCTGGACGAGCTGGAGAAGCAGATCGAGGATCCGGAGATTCTCGAAGGCATTTTCGCCGTCGACCATCTCGCCACCCGCATTCGACGACAGGCGGAGAATCTCGGCGTGCTCGGCGGTGCCCGGGCACCCCGGCAATGGACCAAACCGCTGACAATGGTGACCACGTTACGGTCCGCCATGCAGGAGGTTGAGCACTACAAACGCGTCAAAATGGTGTCGCCGATCAATGGCACGCTGCGCGGCCACAACGTCACGGAAATCATTCACCTGCTGGCCGAACTCATCGAAAACGCGACCGCATTCTCCGATCCCGACACCACCGTCATGCTGAGCGCCCAGAATGTCACGGCAGGCCTCGCGATCGAAGTGGAGGACCGCGGTCTCGGCATTCGGGCCGACGACCTTGAGCGGATCAACGAGCTCCTGTCCGGCCCCGAGATCGGCGATGCCGGCGTGCTGCTCAGCGACGGCCGCCAGATCGGCCTCTGGGTGGTCGCGCAGCTCGCCCGGCGCAACGACGTCAAGGTACGGCTGGCTCGGAACATCTTCGGCGGCACCACCGCCGCCGTGGTCGTGCCGCACGGCCTGCTCGGCGACGGATCGAACGACACCGTCGGCCACGAAACGCTGGGCAACGAGGCGCGTCGGGAACTGGTGGTGGCCGGCACCGCACCCGCCCAGGAGTGGGGTAGTGGCGCACATCACCTGTACTCCCTGACCGAGGACTCCGGCCAGCACGTCCTGCCCCCCATGCCCGAGTACGCGCCGCCGCCGATGGCCGACCTCGACGCCCACCGGTGGCCGGACAACGCCGGTGAGCTGGCGATCCCCGTCGACGCGGAGCCGCTGGCCCCCGAGAGCGAGCGGCCGCCGCTGCCCAAGCGCCAGCCGGGCGCGAACCACCTCGCGCTCGAGCTCCGCAACCCGCCCCCCGTCCTGCCGCCGGTCACCCGGCTGGCGGCCGGCGAGCACAACCCCGGTGCCGCGGCGGCGTTCCGCAGCGGCATCCGCGCCGGCAGCGAGGAGAACGGCGAGCCGAGCCCGCCTGCCGAGTCGGTGCCATCCCAAGGAGAGTCCGCCCACTATGAGTGACAGGCCCACGAGCCAGGCATCGGAGCCGGCCTGGCTGCTAGACCAGCTGGTGACGGCCGTACCCGGCGCGCGCAGTGCCGTGTTGCTGTCCACCGACGGGATCGCGAAGTTCTGGTACGGCCTGCCGCAGGACGAGGCGCAGGTGTTCGGCGCCATGGCGTCTGGCCTGTGTTCGATCGCCCGTGGCGTCGGGAAGCAGTTCGGGGACGACGACGGCGTCCGTCAGGTGTTCGTCGAGTTGAACGGCGTGGTGGCGTACGTGTGCGCGGCGGGCGCCAACGGCGTGCTCGCTGTCCTGGCGGACCCGGAGGCCGACGCGGGGGTGCTCGGCTTCGAGATGGCCCAGATGGTCAAGCGGGTGCCCGACCACCTGAGCACTCCCGCACGTACCGCGGCTGCCGCACCGGCCGCAGGGCTCCGGTGATGACGGCGGTTCCCGGCGATCATCCACTGCTCGACGCCGATGCCGGGCCCGTCGTCCGGCCGTATTCGGTGACCTACGGGCGTACCCGTCCCAGATCGGCGCTGGACCTCACGACCATGCTCCTGGCGACCGGCCGGACCCCGCGCCACATGGAACCCGAGCACGCGCAGGCGCTCCGGTTGTGCCGGGCCGCCAGGTCGGTGGCGGAAGTGGCGGCCAACCTCCAGCAGCCGGTCGTGGTCGCCAAGGTCCTGCTGTCCGATCTCATCGCGTGGGATGCCCTGATCACGGGAGTCCCGACCGTCGACACCCCCGATATCCAGACCATGAAGGACCTGCTCGATGGGCTCCGCAAACTACAGTTCACCCCGGACACCGACGACTTCCATACCAACGGCGGCGAAGATTCTGATCGCTGGGGGCTTCGCGGTGGGTAAGACCACCCTCGTCAAGGCGGTGAGCGAGATCGAGCCGCTGACGACGGAGGAGAACCTCACCGTCGCCGGTATCGGCACCGACAGCCTCGACGGGGTCGAGTCGAAGTCCACCACCACGGTGGCACTGGACTTCGGTCGGATGACCTTCACCCAGCAGAACCTCGTGCTGTACCTGTTCGGCACGCCAGGGCAGGACCGCTACTGGTTCATGTGGGACGAGTTGTCCCGGGGCACGCTGGGCGCGGTCGTGCTCGTCGACACGCGCCGGCTGCCGGCCTGCTTTCCCGCCCTGGAGTTCTTCGAGCAACGCGGCATCGAGTACGTCGTGGCCGTCAACCAGTTCGACGGCGGTTTCCGTTACACGACAGAAGAAGTACGGGACGCGCTGACCATCGCCGACCAGGTGCCGATCGTCATGTGCGACGCCCGCAACACCCGATCCGCGACCGCTGTGCTCATCAGCCTGATCGAGCACGCGCTGCTCGCCGTCACGTCCCGTTCCGCGTAACCGCCTCAGATCCCGGAGCCTTGTGATGTCCTCTGAACCCACCTTCCGCCCGCTCGCGGGTTCGGTCGTCGACGACCGCCTGATCACCGCGCCCGACGACCCGCACGCCCCCCATCGCCTGGCGCGCCTGCGTGACCTTGGCGTGGAACGGCAGCCCTACGCCGAGTTCGACGAACTGGCACGCCGGCTCGCCCACGACGTGGGCGTGCCCGACGGCTACGCGATGGTCAACTTCGTCGGCCCGGACCATCAGTACTTCGCCGGGCTGTACGCGCCGGGCGCGTCGGCAGCGGCCGAGCAGGCGGCTGCGGCCGCCGCGTCGGCGCAGCCGGGCCGGGTCATGGCGCTGGACCACGGCTTCTGTCCGCACGTCGTGCTGGGGCACAAGACCTGGGCACTGCGCGACGTCCGCGACTACCCCAGGTTCAACAGCAACCCGGTCGTCGACGAACTGGGCATCTATTCCTACCTCGGCACCCCGCTGTTGGCCCGCGACGGCGCGGCGTTGGGCACGATGTGCGTGGTGGCAACGGAGGCGCAGCCGTGGGACCGGGTGGGCGTGCAGACCATCAAGGCAGCAGCCGAGGAAGTGGTACAGCGCATCTACCACCGTGCCGGCCTCAGCTGAGCCCCAGCACCGCCGAAACCTGGCCTCCGCTGTTCAGGAATTGGCGGAAAGCCCCGCCCACCCAGGGGAACCGCGACCCATCTCAAATCTATCTCGATTTGTTGCTGGTCCGCGCTTCCCGATCGGGCGACTGTGGACAACTCGTGCTGTGGCATGGCCGCGGGTGCCGAAGTCGTTGCCGGCAAGGCGGTGGCGCTGGCTGCGGAGTTGGCCGGGCTACGGCTGGTTGACGAGGGCGGCGGTCGCGCGGATGCTGGCCGTGCTTGGGCTGTGGTGGCGTACAGCTTACTTGCTATGGCGTGGTACTCAGCTCAGTGGTGCTTCGGCCAGGTCCGTTCGGAGCAGGTCGGCGAGTTTTTCTGACCACTGCTGGCCTTTTGCTGTGCCTAGGCCGAACTCGGCCAGTCGGAGCCGTTGGATCTCTGAGGTGCCGGCCGGGGCCACGATGTGGTGGGCGTCGCGTAGGTAGCGTTGGACAGGGCCTGCGCCGTCCAGGCCGATGGCGCCGTGTACGTCCATCGCGCTTCGTGCGGAGTCGATTGCGTATTCCACGTTGACCAGCTTCGCGTTCATCAGTTCCGCGTCGCACGGGAGGCCCTCGTCGAGCAGGTGGGCTGCGTGGTAGGCGGCCAGCCGCGCGGTCATCAGGCGGGACAGCATCTCGCCCAGTTTCTGTTTGACGGTCGATACTTCGTGCAGTGGCTGGCCATAGCGCCGCTGACTGTGCGTGAAGTCCATGGTGTCGGAGACCGTCGCCCAGTGAATACCGAGTGACACGGCGGTTAGGTTGGGGCGGCCATATAACACACTGGAGGAGTAAGCGACTTCCAGGCCGTCACCCTCCGCACCTAACATGTTTGCGGCCGGGACACGGCAGTTGTCGAAGACCAGCTCACCGAAACTGAAACCGTGCAGCCCCATCGACGGATGGTGCTCGGCCACCGAGACGCCAGGACGGCTGGACTCGACGAGGAACGCCGACAGCCCACGCGACCCGCCCTCCCCGGTGCGGACGACGACCCCGTGCAGGTCACCGACATGGGAGTTGCCGACGAACACCTTGCGCCCGTTGAGAATGTAGTCGTCGCCGTCCCGCTCGGCCGTGGATGCCATGCCGAGCACGTGGCCACCCGATCCGGGTTCGGTGACGGCGATGGTGGGCAGGCAGTGCCCCGCGGCGATGGCCGGCAGCCAGGTCTTCTTCTGCTCGTCGTTGCCGAAGTGCACGATCTTCGCCACACCGAGCTGCGATGCCTGCACCATGGCGCCCATGGCGCCGCTGACCCGCGACAGTTCCTCGATGATGATGGTCTTGGCCAAATGGCCCAACCCCATGCCGCCGTATTCCGTATCGATGGTGACGCCGATCCAGCCCTGCTCCGCGATCAGCCGGGAGAGCTCGTACTGAACCGCCCTGGTGGCTTCCATCTCCGGCACCCGAGGGGCCACCACGGTTGCCGCGAAACGACGCACGGCTTCCCGTAAGGAATCGTGGCGCTCTGTCGTGAAGTAACCCTTGGCCGGGGCGGCCAGGTCCATGATCACTCCTCGTCGCGCCCAGAGGGCTCGTTACCTACAGTCACTGAGGTTATACGGTAACCAGCCTACGAGGTACCACCTAAATGGTGACCTTGCACTCCGTCACCGGATGCGGCTCTGCGATTGGTCTCATCCAATCGGTTGGCTTGGCTCTCATAGCTTTCGTTCAGGCTTCGTTGTTCCGGATCGTCTCAGTCCGTGGGAGCGTGGGCAAAGGTGAGTTTCGGGGCAAGTCGGGTCCGTCTATTGTGTCTATCCGTTATGGACGGTCGTGATAGCGGGCCGTGCGGCGTGGGCGGGTGGTCGGGCGCAAGCCTCGAAATTGATCTGAGAGCGCTCTCAATTGCGCGGTTCGTCGCGGTTCTGCGACTCGAATCCGGAAGGCCGTGATCGGTCCTGCCATCACGGGTATGGGCACTGGGTTAACGACAAGTTAAGCCGATCCCTTCCCCGGCCGGCTGGATCGGTCTAGTCTCAGGTGTTGTGAGAGCGCTCTCATCGATGTTTACCTGGGGATTTCCCCTTTGCCTGGAGGTGTCACCGTATGAATCGGAGCCTTGAGCGCCGCCGCAGGCTGCGCTGGCGTGCCAGTCTGCTCACCGTCGTGGTCGCCGCGGCGCTGGCCCTGGTGTCCGTCGCCGGCCTCGGTGGTGGGGCGGCCGCCGCCTCGTCCGACTACACGCAGACCATCACGCAACTGAACGCGACGCAGACCCAGATCTCGTTCACGCCGACGACCCCGGCCCTCTACGTCGACGTCCACTACCTGATCAACGGTGCCGGCCAACAGAACTTCCGGATGACCAACAACGCCGGCACCTGGCAGCAGACCGTCAGCTCACTGACGACCGGCACCGTGCTGGAGTACTGGTTCACCTACGAGAAGAACGGCCCCCAGTTCGACACGCCGCACTTCACCTTCACCCAGGGCAGTAGCGGCGGCGGTGGTGGCACTCCTGGTTCGGTTGCCACGCCGACGTTCGGCCTCGCCGCGGGCGTCTACCCGACGGCCCAGTCGGTCGCACTCGCGGACACCACAGCCGGATCCAGCATCCGGTTCACAGTGGACGGTTCGACGCCAACGGCCACGTCCACGCTCTACACCGGCCCGATCACCATCTCGGCCACGGCGACGATCAACGCCATCGGCATCGCCAGCGGCCTGACCAACTCCGCGGTCGCCAGCGCGACGTACACGATCGGCACGTCGGCGACCTGCACGCAGTCCAACACGCCGAACTTCGGTCCGAACGTGCACATCTTCGACCCGAGCATGTCCGCCGCGACGATCCAGGCGCAGCTCGACGCCGACTTCAACGCGCAGAAGGACACGCTGACCGCCCAGTTCGCCGAGCGGCGGGTGGCGGAACTGTTCAAGCCGGGCACGTACCCGGTCAACGACAACGTCGGCTTCTACACCTCCATCGCCGGCCTTGGCCAGAACCCGGACGACGTGACCATCAACGGAAACGTCACGGTCGACGCGTTCAACGCGTCCGACAACGGCGTCGCGCTGCAGAACTTCTGGCGGTCGGCGGAGAACTTCGCCATCAACCCGGGCGGCGGCACGGACCGCTGGGCGGTGGCGCAGGCCGCGCCGTTCCGCCGGATCGACGTGCACGGCAACCTCGCGCTCTACCCGGCCAGCTTCGGCTTCGCCAGCGGCGGCTACATCGCCGACACGAAGGTCTCCGGCCAGGTCGCGTCGATCTCGCAGCAGCAGTGGTACACCCGCGACAGCAACCTCGGCAGCTGGGCAGGCGGCGTGTGGAACATGGTGTTCTCCGGCGTGAACGGTGCCCCGGCCAACACGTTCCCGAGCCCGCCGGAGACCACGCTGGCCACCACGCCGGTCTCCCGTGACGTGCCGTACCTGTTCATCGACAGCAGCGGCAACTACCACGTGTTCGAGCCGAGCCTGCGCACCAACGCCGCCGGCCCGAGCTGGGCCAACGGCAGCACACCGGGCACGTCGGTCCCGATGAGCCAGTTCTACGTGGTGAAGGCGGGCGACACGTCGTCGACCATCAACGCGGCGCTGAACTCGGGCTGCAACCTGTTCTTCACGCCGGGCGTCTACCACCTCAACCAGACGCTCAACGTCACCAAGGCCAACACCGTCGTCCTCGGTGTCGGCTACCCGACGCTGGTCCCGGACAACGGGGTCAACGCCATGCAGGTCGCCGACGTCGACGGTGTCCGGCTCAAGGGCCTGCTGTTCGACGCCGGCACGACCAACTCGGCAGCGCTGCTGACCGTCGGTCCGTCGGGTTCCTCGGCGAGCCACGCGGCCAACCCGACCACGATCCAGGACGTGTTCTTCCGCATCGGCGGCGAGAACCCGGGCAAGGCGACGGCGAGCCTGATCGTGAACAGCAACAACGCGATCATCGACCACATCTGGGCATGGCGCGCCGACCACGGCAACGCGGGCACGGTCGGCTGGACGGTCAACACGGCGGACAACGGCCTGATCGTCAACGGCACCAACGTGCTGGCCACCGGCCTGTTCGTGGAGCACTACCAGAAGTACGAGGTCACCTGGAACGGCAACGGCGGCAAGACGATCTTCTTCCAGAACGAGATGCCGTACGACCCGCCGAACCAGGCGGCCTGGAACAGTCCGGCCGGCGTGAACGGCTATGCCGCGTACAAGGTCGGCGACAACGTCACCACGCACGAGGGCTGGGGGTTGGGGAGTTACAACTTCTTCAACGTCAACCCGTCGGTGACCAGCTTCCACGCGTTCGAGGTGCCCAACACCCCTGGCGTGAAGTTCCACGACCTGCTGACCGTGTCGCTGAACTTCATGGGCACGATCACGCACATCATCAACAACACCGGCGCGACAACGCCTTCGGGCACCGTGCCGAGCAACCTGGTGAGTTTCCCTTGATCTGACCGCGATCCGAGGGAAGGACGTCGGGCCGGGCAGCTTGCCCGGCCCGACGTCTCATCGGCGCACGGTTCGCGGACCGAGCACCTCCGCGCCGAGGGCGCGCACCCGGTCGCGCAGTTCCCGGTCCGCGGTGATGACCACGGTCGGCCGGTCGGCGCCCTCTTCGCGGACGAGGTCCACGATGGCGTCGTCACCGGAGCCGGGCGCGGCGACCACGCGTACCTGGTCGGTCCCGGTGACCTTGCTGGCACGGCCCTCGACCACGAGCACGACCTCCAGCGGCGGCTCCGGCAGGCCGGGCAGCCCGTCGGTGGCCAGCGTGGCCAGGCTGTCCCGCAGTCGTTCGGTGGCGCCGACCCGGTCGCGCCACCAGCCGTCGGGCACCGACCCGACCACGTTGGCCGCGTCGATGATCACCAGCGGCGGCCTCACGCCCGGTCCAGCCGAGGGAAGACGACCTCACGGAGCACCAGCAGCAGGGCGGCGGCCACCGGAATGGCCACGAGCGCGCCGATGATGCCCAACAGGACCCCGCCCAGTAGGACCGCGACCACGGTGACCAGCGACGGGACCTTCAGCACGCGACCGATGACCTTGGGCACCAGAAAGTAGTCCTCGGCGAACCGGTAGGCGATGTAGTAGCCGACGGTGGCGATCGCGACCGGGAGCGACACCGTCAGGGCCACCAGGGCCACCACGGCGCCGCCGATCGACGAGCCGACGACCGGCACCAGGTCCAGCACGGCGACCAGGATCGACAACAGCAGCGGATACGGCACCTGGAAGATCAACAGCCACACCAGGGTGAGTATGCCCGAGATCGCCGAGGTCGCCAGGTTACCCAGCACGTAGCCGCCGACCTTCGCGAAGATCTCGTCACCGATCAGGATCGCCCTCGGCCGGCGGGAGTGCGGGACCAGCCGGTAGATACCGCGCCGGATGCGGGGCAGGTCGGCCAGGAAGTAGATCGTCAGCACGACGACGATGAACGTGTTGCTCAGCGCGCTGAGCACGGCGGCGCCCGCGCCGAGCACCCCGTTGACCACGCCGGAGTTCTGGCCGTTGAGCAGTTGTTGCAGGCGCTGCTCGACGTGGAAGCGGTCGTTGAGCCTGCCGAGCAGGGAGCTGTGGTCCTGCAGGGTGTGCAGGTACTGCGGCACGTTGTGGGCCAGCGTGGTCGCCTGCGCTACCACGACGGGGATCGCCGCGGCAAGGAACCCGCCGACGATGGCGATCATCACCAGCATCACCGTGGTCACCGCGACCCACCGGGGGAACCGGCGGCGCACCAGCCAGGACACCGCGGGTTCCAGCCCGATGGCGATGAACAGGGCCAACCCGATCAGGACCAGCACGTCACGCGCGGTCACCACGAGTTGGAACGTCAGGTAGGTGATCGCGACACCGGCCGCGCCGTACATCCCGACGAAGAACGGGGAGCGGCGGTTGAGCGGCTTGCCCGGCATGCCCATGGGCTGCTCGTCGGTGCTGATCCGGGCGGCCAGCGCCTCGGCCTCGGCGAGCGGGCTCTCCTCCTCGTCCGGGCCGGGTGGGTCCGATTTTTCGTGCATGATGCGACCGTCCTCTCCGACCGCGAGACTAGAGGCATGGCGAACCTGGACGAGTACCGGCAACGCCGGGATGCCGCGCGCACCCCGGAGCCGGTGCCGGCCGACGGACCGCTGCCGCACGGCGACGATGACGTGTTCGTCATCCAGGAGCACCACGCCAGGGCGCTGCACTACGACGTCCGGCTGGAACGCGACGGCGTGCTGGTGTCCTGGGCGGTGCCCAAGGGCCTGCTCATGCCGCCGGGCGCCGTGCGGCTCGCGGTGCACACGGAGGACCACCCGATGGAGTATGCGACGTTCGAGGGTGACATTCCACGCGGCGAGTACGGCGGTGGCAAGGTCACCATCTGGGACCGCGGCCACTACGACACGCTGAAGTGGACGGATGACGAGGTACAGGTCGAGTTCCACGGGCAGCGCGTGCAGGGCCGGTACGTGTTCTTCCGCACCGGCGACTCCCGCGACTGGATGGTCCGCCGGACCGGCGTCCGTGCCGCCCCGGTGGAATCGGTGCCGGTCGAGGTGGACGGGCGGCGGCTGCGGCTGACCGACCTTGACAAGGTGCTCTACCCGTCGACCGGGTTCACCAAGGCCGAGGTGATCGACTACTACCGGCAGGTCGCCCCGGTCATGCTGCCGCACCTGGCCGGTCGGCCGGCGACGCTGCGCCGGTACCCCGATGGTGTGGCCGGCGAGTCGTTCTTCGTCGGCCGGCGCGTCCCGGACTGGGTGCGGACGTCCGGCGACTCCGTCATCATCGACGATCTGCCCACCCTGGTGTGGGCGGCGAACCTGGCGGTGCTGGAACTGCATGTGCCGCAGTACCGGGTGGGCTGCCCGCCCGATCTGCTGGTGTTCGACCTGGATCCCGGGGCGCCTGCCACGATCGTGGAGTGTTGTCGGGTTGCCGAGCTGATTCGGCAGGTGCTGAGTGAGGATGGTCTCGTCGGGTATCCGAAGACCAGTGGTGGCAAGGGTTTGCAGGTGTACATCCCGGCGGGGGAGCGGACCGTTCGGTATGTGAAGGCGGTTGCGCAGCGGCTGGCTCGTGCGCATCCGGAGCTGGTGGTGTCGGTGATGGCGCGGGCTCGGCGTACCGGCAAGGTGTTCATCGACTGGAGTCGGAACAATCCTGGCAAGACTACGGTCGCTGCTTATTCTTTGCGGGCTCGGGAGACTCCGACGGTGTCTACTCCGGTTACTTGGCAGGAGGTTGTCGACTGTCGGCAGGCGGTGGATCTGGTGTTCACGGCGTCCGATGTGCTTGCTCGGATTGAGGAACGGGGCGATTTGTTTGTCGGTGCCGGGGATCTGGGCCGTGATGGTCGCCTGGCACGTCCGGCGGGTCGCGTCTGGTTCTGGTCGGTTTCGGGATGAGCGACCACCACTACTGAACAGAACTCGCCGGACGAACGGAGCAGGCTACCAACCGAGGCGCCCGCAACCACCACCGAAACGGAACTCGCCGGGCGAACAAGAGCGGCTCCCAACCGAGGCGCCTCTTTCAGGTTCGGCGGGACTTCGGAAACCTCGTGGCATAGCCTCTTTGACCATTTCTACCTGCTTTTCCCCGATCCCAAGCCGCATTTACAGTTTTTGGTATTTGTCAAGGTACTCTTTCCCGCCTTGACAAACACCAAAAACTGTAAACCCACAATCAGGGATCGGGGAAAAGCAGGGCGCGGCAAAGCCAAACCGCGCCACCCAAAGCAGTGAACAAGCCACAGCCGACCGGCGGCGCCGCGCGGTGGTCCCGGCGCGGCACCTCACCGGACGAAACGATGCGACGTGACCCCAAGATCAAGCGTAGGCTCAGACACGTCGCCGGTACACGATATACGAAGGGAAGCCTGGGATGCGGTTCGCGATCAAGACCCGGCCGGAGCACACCACGTGGGCGCGGATCCGCGACGTGTGGATCGCCGCTGACGAGTACGACGTGTTCGAGTCGGTGTGGAACTGGGACCACTTCTATCCGCTGACCGGCGATCCGGCGGGGTCGAACCTGGAGGCATGGTCGATGCTGGCCGCCCTTGGGGAGGCCACGAACCGGATTCGGATCGGCTGCCAGGTGAGCGGGATGATCTACCGGCATCCCGCGGTGCTGGCGAACATGGTGGCCACCGTCGACGTCATCGCGGGCGGCCGGCTGGAACTGGGGCTCGGCGCGGGGTGGAACCAGCAGGAGTGCGACGCGTTGGGCATCGACCTGCCGCCGTTGCGCGAGCGGTTCGACCGGTTCGACGAGGGGGTGCAGGCGATCATCGCGCTGCTGACCCAGCCGGTGACCACGTTCGACGGCAAGTACGTGCGGCTGACCGACGCGTTCTGCGAGCCGAAGCCGGTGCAGCGGCCGCATCCGCCGATCACCATCGGCGGCAAGGGCCCGCGCCGCACGCTGGGTGCGGTGGCTCGGTGGGCGCAGCAGTGGAACGCGATCGTCGCGGATGCGGCGGAATGGTCGAGCCTCAAGGAGATCCTGGTCGAACGTTGCGGCGAGGTCGGCCGGGACCCTGCGGAGATCACGTGCTCGGTGAACGTGCGGATCGATCCGGAGGCGGAGTTGGCCGTGGTGCTCGACCAGATCGCGCCGTACGCGGACGCCGGGGTGGACCTGGTCATACTGAACCTGCCACTGAACGCCGAACCGGCCGTCCTTGGCCCGCTCGCCGACCTGGTCGCGCCGCTGGCCTGAGCGTTCCCGGTTCGCGACCAACTCGAGGAGTCGAAGCGAACCCATGGCAGAGCGGCCGACCCTGCGGCGGGACGCGGAGCTGAACCGCCAGCGGATCATCGCGGCCGCCCGCGAGGTGTTCCGCGACCGCGGCCTTGCCGCCACGCTCGACGACGTCGCCCGGCACGCGGGGGTCGGCGTCGGCACCGTGTACCGGCGCTTCGCCAACAAGGAAGAGCTGGTGGACGCGCTGTTCGCGGACATGGTCGACGCAGCCGACGCGATCTCGATCGAGGCCGCTGCCGACCCGGACCCGTGGCACGGACTGGCCACCAGCCTGGAGAAGCTCTGCGAACTGCAGGCGTTCGACCGCGGCCTGCGCGAGGTGATGCTCGGCACCGGCCGCGGGCCGCAGCGCGAGCGGCAGATGCGGCGGCGGGTCAGGTCGGCCGCCGACCAGCTCGTGGCCCGCGCCAAGGAGCAGGGCACCCTCCGGCCGGACATGCAGCCGAGGGACCTGCCGATGATCCAGCTCATGGTGGCCGCCGTGACCGACCACACCGGGCATCCCGACCTGTGGCGCCGTTACCTGCACCTGCTGCTGGACGGCCTGCGTGCCCGACCCGACATCGATCCGCTGCCGGACGTCCGGCTGGGTGGGCCCGGACTGATCGATTCGGTCAGCGCCAACACGATGCGCGAACTCCGCGAGCGGCCGACGGAGTAACGCGATGCTGTGATGCCAGCCTCAAGCGGAGGTGTCGTCTCCACTTGGTGCTACGGTGGGTTCAACCGGAGACATCTACTCCGGTTGTTAGTCCCCGTAGCGAGAGGACAGCCATGGCCGAGGACAACAGGACGGTCAGCCATCGGGCCGGCCAACTCTGGAAAGTGATCGCCGTGTGCGTAGTCGGGGGCCTTGTCCTGGTCGCCTGCTCGTCGGCCGCCGCGAGCGGTTCACCGGCCGCGCCGAAACTCTCGGCCTGTCCACCGGAGTCCGCCGTACCAGCCGGCGGTGTCCCGACCGGTGGCGCGCTGAACATCCCGGTCGCCAAGACGGTCGCGCGGACCGACACGAGCACCAGCGTCGTGATCAACCCGACCGGGCCGCAGATCCAGTGCGGCCGGACACCACTGACCACCACCACCGACATCGTGTACGCCACGCCCACGACCAACGGCAAACAGACGCAGCTGAAGCTGGACATCCAGGTGCCCAGGACAGCGGGCAAGAAGCCGCTGGTCGTCTACCTCACCGGCGGCGGGTTCATGATCGCCGGCCAGACCGCCAACCTCGGACAGCGCACCTACGTGGCCGAGCAGGGCTACGTGGTGGCCAGCATCCAGTACCGCACGATCCCCAACGGCGCCAACTACTCCGACGCCGTCGCGGACGTGAAGTCGGCCATCCGTTACGTGCGTGCACACGCTGCCCAGTACGGCATCGACGGCAGCCATGTCGCCGTGTGGGGCCAGTCCGCGGGCGGCTACCTGGCCGCGATGACCGGGGTCACCAACGGGCTCAAGCAGTTCGACGTCGGCGCCAACCTGGACCAGAGCAGTGATGTGCAGGCCGTCGTCGACGAGTTCGGCCCGTCGAACCTGTCGAAGGTCGGCGACGACTACGACACCGCCGCGAAGCAGGCGAACCTGGCGCCGGGCAACAACCTCGCGCAGTGGGTCTACGGGCCGGGCACCACGAAGTCGGTGGCGCAGTACACCCCGCAGGTCGCCGCCGCGGACCCGACCACGTACGTCACCGCGACCACCCCGCCGTTCGTGCTGCTACAGGGCAGCAACGACGAACTGGTCTCACCGAGCCAGACGCTCCTGATGCACAACGCGCTGACGGCGAAGGGCGTTTCGAATACGCGCTACGTCGTCGCGGGCGCCAACCACGGCGACCTTGCCTTCGCGGGCAACACATCCGTCGCGGCATGGTCGACTCAGGTGGTCATGGGCAAGATCACCGGCTTCCTCGGCCAACACCTGGCCGGCTGACGCGAAAGGTGCCCCTGGCGTCCAGGGGCACCTTTCGGGTGAGAGCCAGTCGATCGTCACGTCGGAACGTGACCAATCCGGGGGTCAGCCGTGGTGGATCGTCAGTGCGTAGAACTGCACCTTCGCCCCAATCGTGCTGCTGCTTCCCGACGACTGGTCGTAGTCACCGGCCTTGAAGTACATCGTGAAGCCGTTGAACGACGACGACATCGTGAAGGTGTGGTTGGTGCCGTTGAGGTTGATGCCGATCTGGTTGTTGTTGGTCAGGCTGATCACGTAGTTGAACTTCGTGCCGAGCGGCACGTTCCCGACCACGTGGTGCACCTCGTTGCCGCCGGCGGGCGTCTGCTCGATCGCCATGTCGACGTTGCCGTTCTTGTAGTAGAACAGCTCCAGCAGTGGCTTGGTCGAGCCACTGTTCTGGCCGAGGTGGATCTGTCCGATGGCGACGTGATCCGGGATGAGCGTCGCTTTGACCGTCGCGGACAGGGTGTGCGTGCCCGGCGGCAACCAGGCGGCCGCGGAGCCGTTCGAGTTCATCTCACGCAGTTCGGACCGCGCGAAGTTCGAGTTCGGTGTGGTGACGCCGTTCTCGGGGTCCCAGAAGCTCATCGAACCGTCGGTCGTGTTGGTGAAGAAGTACTTGTCCTGGAACCCGTTCGAGCCCTCGAGTTGCGGCGCCGTGATCGTGGTCGGCGAACCGGGGGAGCCGATCGGCAACTGCAACTCCCACACGGAGAGGTTGAAGTTGCCGCCGGGCGCGACGGTGGTGCTCAGGTGCGGCGACACCGCTGCCGATGCCGTGCCCGCGGTGCTCATGCCGATGGTCACCGCGGCGGCGAGCGCGAGCGCTCCCGCGGCGACGCCGACGGTACGGCCTCGGATCTGGTAGTGCGTCATTGCACATCCTCCTGGTCAGTTCGCGATAACCGGTATCCGCGCGACGGGCAGGTGGGGCAGGGTCCCTGTCCTTGTTCATGTATATGAATTACAAACTCGTTTATGGCAGCAGTCATATACACGGCATGTGCCGGACGCTAATCGTGGGTAGTCGCGGCTGTCAACTGGTAGCGGTGCGAAGGGTTGCACCAGTTATTAACACTCCGGAACCGCAGGTCAGCGGGGCCTTCCGAGCCGGGAAACGCTATCGGTCGCCGCTGCCCGACAACGCACGGTCGGTCGCGGCGGCCGTCGCGATGGACTCCATGCCGCGTGCCAGCGCCTCCGCGTCGGCCAGCGACACGGACCTGGTATCCAGGTGCAGGGTCACCAGGACGGCGTCCGCCGGCAGGTCGTCGATCTCCACGAACAGCGGCTCGAACGGCGAGTCGTCCTGGCCGTGCACCCACCGGAAGGTGCTGTCGACGGCATGTCGCGGGTCCGGGTTGGTCGGCTGTTGCCCGAGCACCCCGTGGCGGTCGTTGAGGAAACAGCCGGTGTCGATGACCGTGCCGCGCTCCATGGCGACGCGGTCCGTGAGGTCGACAAGGGCCTCGTGGTCGAAGTAGGCGTACTTGTAGGCGTTGATCACGGCTCGCTGCACCCGCCGCAGCGCCTCGTCGAACGGCACGTCCGCGACGTCCAGCACGCACACCCCGGCCTGGGCGACGGTGCACACCACACCGCCGAGGCCGGGACGGAACCGGTTGCCCACGATCGGCCGGACCACGACCGGGTTGATGCCGGTGACCTCGCCGAGCGCCGTCGCGAAGACGGTGAGAAACACGGTGGCGGTCCCGAGTCCACTGGCCGCCGCGATGGCGCGCACGGCCGGCAGCAGCACCGACGAGGTGAACTCCCCGTGCCAGTAACGCGGACCGTGCTCGCGCTGCCGGCGGAACCGGCGGGGCTCGATGGTGCGGAGCACGCCCTCCCAGTGCCGCATGGCGGCGTCGTTCTGCCGCCGCCCGGCCGGCGAGCCCTGCCAGCGCGCCTGAGCCAGCGGCGCCATCCCGGTGACCGGTGCGTCGGACCGAGTCGCCAGGTCGTTCATCAGGATGAAGATGCCGGCGGCGTCGGCGGCGACATGGCTGATCATCGTCGACAGGTGGGTCGGTCGGCCCGCTCGGTGAATCAGGGCCATCCGCAGCGGCCACTCCTCGGTGAAGTCGAGTTCGGTCCGGCTGTAGCGGTCGCACACCGACCGGGCGACCGCGTCCGGATCGGCATCGCCCGCGTCGATGATCTCCAGCGGGATCTCGCCCGATCCGAAGACCACCTGAACCGGCCGGCCGTCGGCGTCCAGGCGCAACCGCGTTCGCATCGAATGGAAGCGGCTCATGATGTAGCGCAACTGGTCCACGACGTCATCGACGGTGGTCCCGGCCGGCAAGGGGAACGGACCGCCCAGCGGCAGCCAGTTCCGCTCCCGCACCACCCGCATCCAGTTTTCCTTCTGGCCCCAGGACAACTCGCCATCGCCAGCGCCGTCGCCGACGAAGTCGACCATGATCCGTTCCGGTGCCCCGGTCATCCAGCGGCCTCCGACGTGTTGGTGTCAAAGCAGATGATGCCGCATCGCCCGCCGCCCTGGCTGGACGGCGGGCGCTGCGGCATGATCTTCGGCGATCGTTACGGGTAGGAGACCACGTTGCTCACGCCGGTGCCGGCGGCGGCGGGTGCGCCGGTGCCGTTGATCACCGACTGGAATCCGCCGGAACCGTTGAGGAACACCGTGAGCAGGTCGTGGAACTGCACGCCTGGCCGTTTCGGCGCCTGGAACGCCATCGAGCTCTGGATGGCCACGCCCTGGTTGAAGAACGAGTAGCTGCCCATGCCGTAGCCCTGGAAGGTCTTGACGCCGTTGGTGATCAGGAACGCCGGGAAGCCGTTCTGCTTCTTGTTGGCCATCCACACCGCCTGGCTGGGCACCTCGTAGGGGTTCTCGTTCTGGAAGAACAGGACGAAGCCGTGCTCGCCGGTCCAGATCGTCTCGGTCTTCTGGTAGTGCTCCACGAACAGGCCGTAGGCGCTCACGTTGTCGGCGACGACGTCCACGCCGGTGGCGCCCTGGTCCGATGTCCAGACCGCCGCGCCCGCGCCGTGGTCGGCCCGCCAGGCCCACACGTCGTCGATGATCGAGTTGTCGCTGAAGTCCTGGAAGCTCGTCACCGCGGAACCCGCCGTTGCGCCGCCGACGCGGAAGAACACGTCGTCGACGGTCACCGGGTCGGACGCGCGGCCGCCGCTGCCGAACTTCTCGCCGACGCGCAGCAACACCGGCGACGTGACCGGTCCCGCGTCGAAGATCAGGCCGGACAGGTTGACTCCCTTGACATCCGCGACGTCCATCGTGATGTTGCCGTGCTGCGGGACCAGGGTCGGGAAGCCGAGACCGATGATCTTGGTGTCCGGCCTGGTCACGTGGATGGTCTGCGGAATGCTGTAGACGCCGGGCGTGAACAGCAGGTTGTCACCGGCGCGCAGCGCGTCGTTGATCTGGTCCACCGTGCTGGACGCGTCGACCACGTAGAACGAGTCGAACGGCAGCGACTTGCCTGGCGTGTTGCCGTTGGTCCAGGTCGGCCCGCTGGACGCCTTCTGCGGCGACGGAACGAACACCCGGTACTTGCCGGTGTCGTCCAGGTACAGGTAGGGCTGCTCCTGGGTCACCGGGCAGGTGGCCAGGTTGGTGTAGGGCTGTGGGCCGCCGTGCCCGGAGTTGGCGGCGAAGCTCTGCGGCGGGGCGCCGGGGCTGCCGCAGAACACCTGGTTCCACACGGCGTTGGACCAGCCGTCGAGGTTGCTGTTGCGGGTGATCCACTGCTGCTGGGAACCGTTGACGATGGTGCCGCCGGTGAACTGCGAGTCCGCGATGAAGCCGCCGCTGGCGAAGTCGGGGGAGCCGTCGCAGTAGTCCATCAGCGTCATGCTGCCGTTCATGTTGACCCGGCGCATGGGCGCGGCCTGGGACACCGCCCACATGTCCACACCGCTGAAGCAGCCGGTCAGGCCGGCCACGTTGATCGTCAGGTTGGACACCGACCGCCAGAAGTTGACCAGCGCGACGCAGTTGGTCTGGCCGCCGAAGCACTGGTTGTAGACGTCGATGGTGCCGTTGATGACGACCTGGTTGGGGTTCTGGCCGAGGCCGGCGATGCTGGTGTAGTAGCCGACCGTGATCTTCAGCGGGTCGGCCGCCGTGCCGTAGGTGCCCGGCGCGAACAGGATCGCGTAGCGCTGCGTGCCGAACTGGTTGGGTACCTGCTGGGTGGCGATGTTGTCCAGCGTGGTCTGGATGGTGGCCTGCGACATGCTCGGGGTGAACACGAGCACGTTCGGGCCGAGGCTGCCACCGGTCGGTGGCCGGTGTCCGCTGTTGGCCGGCACGGCGCTGATGCCCTGCGCGGCCGCCGTCGTGGGCACGAACATGAGGCCGATCGCCGCGATGGCGGCTATGAGCGCGATGCCGACGTGGCGTAACGAGGTGGTTCGCACTCTGGACGGCGTCTCGCCGCGCGGGCGAGTCAGCCGTGGTGGTCTGGTCATGTTCTCGTCCTTTATCCGATGTGCACGAGTCCCCGACCGTCCGGTTCGCCGCCTTAGAGAGCGCTCTCGGACGCAGCGAAGTCAACTCGGGTGTTACGGCAGTGTCAAGAGAATGCGCAGGCCAGCCGTGGAGAGCGCTCTCAGAGCTGGTCCGGCCACCGACGGCCTGAGCCCGGACCGGACCGGCAGCACCGCGCCGCCCGGCCGCGCACCGCCGACCGGCTGGTCGTCGACCCGACCCGCCCGTCGACGCCTGCGCCCGCTGTCCGGGATCCGTTTGTGATCCGGCCGGCTTACGCCGGTACTCCGGACGCCATTCCGCACTATCGGAACGATCACCCTAGTGCGCCAGCATTTGCGCCGACCGCATATCTTCGGGCGAAAGGACTACCAATCATTGCGATGATTGAACTCAGTCCGACGCTGCTCTGTACGGGTGAATGGCTTACGAGAGTGTGATTGCCCCAGTGACCCACGCCATAGGGTGTACGTTGAGTTCTCCGGCTCAACTGGAGGAAGCAGGAGCGTGGCCGTGTCGCGTGATGGCCGGCGCTGGATGGGCGTTGGTCACTCTGAGTACCGGGACTCGGGTGCTGCGGCAACGGCAGCCGCGGGAGCCGCGTTGGTCGGTGACGACCCCAAGTTACTGATCGTTTTCGCCTCGATCGAACACGATGCGTCAGCACTGCTGGCGGGTCTGCGGACGGTCGCTGCCGGAGTGCCGGTCATCGGATGTTCCACCCACGGCGAGATCGGGCCGGGTGGTGCGCAGGACGGCACGGTCGTCGTCACGGCCATCGGCGGTCCCGGCTTCTCCGTGGACACCGCGTTGGCCACCGACGTCTCCGGCCGCCAGCGCGCGGCGGGCGCCGAGGTGGCCGCGTGCATGCCGGAGACGCCAGACCACCCGTACGGCGTCATGATGCTGCTCACCGACGGCCTCGTGCGCGACCAGGAGTCGATCCTGCGTGGCTGCTACCGGGAGCTGGGCGCGGGTGTGCCGCTGTTCGGCGGCGCCGCCGGGGACGCGTGGCGGATGTCCGAGGCCTACGTGCTCGGCGATGGCCGGGTGGTCAGCGACGCGGTGGCCGCCGCCGCGATCACGTCGGACGCGCCGCTCTCGGTGTCGGTGTGCCACGGGTTCCACGAGGTCGGCGAGCCCATGATCGTGACCAACAGCGGCGACGGTCGTGTGTATACATTGGATGACCGGCCCGCGTTGGACGTGTACCTTGATCGCCTTGAGGCGCCGCGGCGGGCGTACACCGACGCGGCGGCGTTCACGGAGTTCGCGTTGCCCCGTCCGCTGGGTGTGCGACGGCGGCGCGGGCTCGAGGCGCGCAACGTCAGCACGGAGGTCGACATCGCAGGCCGGTCCATCGGCGGTAGCGGCATGATCGACCACGGCAGCCTGGTCTGGGCCATGACCGGTGACGAGCAGTCCATCGCCAGCGCCACCGACACGGCGTGCGCGCAGGCCCTCGCGGGCCTCGACGGGCACGTCCCGATCGGCATGCTCACCCTGAGCTGCGCCGGGCTGCGCGCGGTGCTCGGCGAGGACGGCACCCGGCGGGAAGCCGACCGGCTGGCCAAATGGGCGGAAGGCATACCGTTCGCCGGATTCCACACCTACGGGGAGATCGCCCGCATTCGCGGTATCGACGGCTTCCACAATCAGACGCTGACAGTTATGGCCCTGGGCTGACATGACCGAGGTGCCGGGCCCACCACATCTGCAGCTGCTCGAACTGCTGGCCGTGATGTCGTCGTACTCCGACGAGGACTCGGCCATGGGCGGCGCGGTCGAACAGGCGGCACAGGCGCTGGCGGCCGAGGTCGCCGCGATCGTGGTGGACAACCGGGTCACGGCCTGCATCGGCTTCCCGGCCAACGCCGTGGTCGACACCGACCTGCTGGCGGTGGCGCGGCGCGAGCGGGACACCGTGGAGGTGCCCGGTATGGGCTGCTGCCCCGCGGTGTCCGTCGAGTGGGTCGGTGCCCGGCGCGGCCAGTTGATCGTCGCCCGCGCGGGGGAGTGCTTCTCGGTCGAGGAGCGCAGCCTCCTGCGGGGCATGGCCCGGTTGCTGGGCCTCACGCTGACCATGCTCAGGACGCTGCAGGCCGAACACGCGATGCGCGAACGCAGCGAGCGCGAGGCCGCGGAGAAGGCCCGGCTGCTTGACTCGTTACGGCAGCGGCAGCGCCTGTTGGAGCACCTGTTCGACATCCAGCGCGCGATCTCCCGGCGCAGGCCGCTGGCGCAGATCCTGGACATGATCACGTCGGCCGCCCAGGACCTGCTGGGTGACGAGGTGGTCGGGCTGTGGCTGTGCGACGGGCGGGACACCACGCGGGCCAAGCTGGTGTCCGGCGTCGGCCTGCACGACGACATCGCCCAGCAGGTACCCGTCGTGCCGCTGGCCGACGCGGGCGCGACCGGCGTTGCGATGCTCACCGACGACGTCGTGGTGCGGTCGGGCTACGAGGACACCTCGCAGGTGATCGCCGACCTCACCGGCGGCAAGCTGTGCGAGTCGATGGCCGCGCCCGTGCACGACAGCGGCACCGTCACCGGCAGCCTGCTGGTCGGCTCGTACCAGCCGGACCGCAGGTACGGCCCGTCGGAGGCGCAGACGCTGCGCGCGTTCGCCGAGCACGTCAGCCTCGCCCTGACCGACGCGAACACCGTCGACCGGATGTACCAGGCGTTCCGCGATTCGCTGACCGGCCTTGCCAGCCGCGGCCTGTTCCTTGACCTGCTCAGGGAACGCCTGCGGGCGGCAGAGCACGTGGCGCTGCTGTTCGTCGACCTTGACCGCTTCAAGGTCGTCAACGACACGCTGGGCCACGCGGCGGGCGACTCGCTCCTGGTGGTCATGGCGAACCGGCTGAAGTCCCAGATCCGCGAGACCGACATCGCGGCACGCTTCGGCGGCGACGAGTTCGCCGTCATGCTGCCCGGCGTGTCCACCACGAGCGAGGCGGCCAGTGTCGCGCAGCGAATCCTGCGGGTACTGGCCGAACCGGTGGTCATCGCGGGCCGGGAGTTCTTCATCGGCGCCAGCATCGGCATCTCGCTCAACGCGACCGACGTCGCCGACCCGGCGGATCTCATCAGGCGCGCCGACATCGCCATGTACCAGGTGAAACGAAACGGCAGAAGCGGTTACCGCCTGTTCAGCGAGGACATGCAACCCGCGCTGACGGAGAGCACCGTGGCCGTGCACGTCCCCACCGACCACGAGGCCCGTTCCTACCACTGACACGACGGTGCCGCGCCCCCAGGAGGGGACGCGGCACCGTGTGTGTCAACTGCTCAGCTCTTGCTCTTGGCTGCCGGCGCGATGCTGGTCAGCCAGCCCGCGTTCGGCGTGCCGATTCCGGTCACCGCGTCCCAACCCGGCGCCAGTGCGAGGCTGGAGTCCTGGTTGAAGGTACGGACGCTGTAGACAAGGCCGGCCGACGTGTCGAGGCCGTTGGCGAAGTCGATCCGGACCGCGCCCGGCGTCGGCGGGGTGCCCGCCACGTCGGTGAACGTGCCGGCCTTCGCCTGGCTGTAGATCGTCGGGTTGAGCAGGCCGACAGAGCCGCCCGCGTTCTGCAGGGTCAACGCGGTCATGCCGGCGAACAGCGGCGACGCGAGGCTGGTGCCGCCGATCCGGAACTCACCGTAGGCAGGGCCGGACGGGAAGCTCTGGGTGAGCCCGATCAGCATGCCCGTTGTCGGGTCGGCATCCATCGCCACGTCCGGCACGGCACGGCCCACCGAACTGGGCGGCACCACGCCGTTCTGGTAAGCGGGCCGGTTGAACAGCGCGGAGAAGCCGCCGCCCGCGCCGTAGAGGAAGCCGGTCGGCGCCCAGGTGTTGCTCGACGTCAGACCGAACCGGTTGACGCCCCAGCCGGTCTGCCACGTGATCGAGCCGTCCGGGCCGATCGCGGTGGACGTGCCGCCGACCGCGGTGACGAACGGGTCGGAGACCGGGAAGTCGGCCTGCTTCAGGCCGGTGTTGGCGAGCTCGTCGCCGTTGTCGCCTGAGGAGAACATGAAGCTGATGCCCTGCAGCGCGCCCTGCATGAAGACCTGGTTGTAGGCCGGGATGATGCCGGCCGACGCGCCCTCTTCGACGCTGCCCCAGGAGTTGGTCACCAACTGGACCTTGTTCTCCGTGACGATCTTGCCCAGCATGTCGACCAGGCTGGTGTCGAAGCAGTCCTTCGCGGCGTAGTACCTGATCTTGGCGCCTGGCGCCATCGCGTGGACGGCCTCGATGTCGAGGGCTTCCTCGCTGGAGACGCCGCTCGGGTCGCACTGCGGGTCGAAGTTGAACGCCGGGTGCGGTGCCTGGGTGAGCTGGCCCTTGGCGTAGGCGCCGTCACCGTGGTTGTTGGTGTAGGTCGCGGTGTCCGACGCGATGGTCGGCGACGCGAACCACAGCGTGGTGGCCACCGTGACGCCGGTGCCGTCGAGGCCGGTGTTGCCCTCGTAGGCGGCCCGGAACTGTGGGCCGGTGTAGCCGCACGGGGCGTAGGCCAGCGTCTTGCCGTTGAACTTCGGCAGCGGGGTGGTGAAGTCGGCCTGGAACTTGGCCTGGATCTGGCCGTAGAAGATGGAGCAGGGCCGCGCGTTGGCGAAGCCGGCGGGTGGCGGCGGGGTCGGCGCTGCCGATGTCGTGTTGGCGTGCTTGGTGGTGTCCAGTCCGGTGACGGTCAGCACCTGGCCGGCGATCCCGACCGGCACGGACAGCGCGCCGGAGGGCGCCTGCACGCTCTGCCCGTCGTGCGTGTAGCGCTGGACGGACGTGCCGAAGGCCGCCTGCGCGGCGGCGACCGTGCCCCGCACCGACAGGTACTGGTGGGCGGGCTCGACCCCGGTGACCTTCAGGCCGGCCGAGGCCAGGAACGACGTGACCGAGTTGACCTCGGCGTTCGTCGGCGCGTAGGTCGCGTTGTACTGGGCAGGCGTCATGAAGTGCCGGTAGGAGGCGCTGCCTGGTGTCGAGACGGCGGCGACCGCCGCTTGTAACCGGGCGAGGCCGCCGCTGGGCGCGAGATAGACCCGCAGGTTGACGGTGCCGGCGTTGTCGGCCTTGCCGACGTTCTTGGCATGAGCCATCCAGGCCGGCGCACTGTCGGCGAGCATGGCACGGGCCTGCGGCTGGGTCGCGCCGGCCGTACCGGCCGTCGCTCCCAGCACCAGGCCGGAGGCCGCGACGGCGCAGGTGACGCCGCGGAGGATCGCACGTCTGGACATACAGTCTCCACAATCCAAGTAATCGCGTTCACGGTTGGAAAACCTCACGTACCCCCCCGACTGAGGACGCTTCGATCACGCTACGTTATGAAGGTGCCGTGAACCAGACCCATTCGATGGGTACCGATTACACGACTTCGGGGTATTGTCACTCCCCGCTCTCTAACGTCCGGGGTTTCACCACGGACGAACAGCGCGAACCAGGCACGTCAGTCGGCCGTGACCTGACTGCGCGTTCAACCACCTGGACGGCCCAACAGTCCGCTGCCGAGGCACACCCTGCGCCACCCCACAATGGCGCCGTCCGTCACCGAAAAGGGGTTGGCTCACTCATTCGAGTGCGCGGTCACGGCATTCCCTCGAAAGCGTGTTTTCGTTGATCAACAGGCGGGCCAACGGATCCCGGTGGTAGCGTCGGCGCACGGCGGGAATACCTACCGGAGGGTTTCGCAATGGCGGTCGCGAAAGTCGGTCTCGGCGTCGTCCTCCTTCGTTTCATCCGTGTTACTGGATTAATCGCGGTACGCGGTCCTCGGTTGTGGTGGCTTTATCGGGCACGTCGTACAACGAAGTTCGACGCATCGCTGGCGGACACCGTCGTCGCGCTCGGGCCGGCTTTCGTCAAGGCTGCACAATTGCTGAGCACCCGCGCCGACCTGCTGTCGCCACAGCTCTGTCGGGCGCTCGCCCGGCTGTACGACAATGTCCGGCCCGGCCGTGCCGACGCGACCGCCGCACTGGCCGCCGCCGGCCTTCCGAGCGACGGGGCGCGCCTTGTCGGTTCGGGCAGCATCGCCTGCGTGTACCGCGTGCGGCTGGCAGGCCGTGACCTGGCCGTCAAGGTGCGCAGGCCCGGCATCGAGGTGTCCCTGAAGGGCGACCTGGCGATGCTGGCGCGGTTGGCGTGGCTGCTGGCGAAGGCCCCGCCGCTGCGGGGTGTGCCGGTGGTCGAGATCGCCGGCCAGTTGACGGACAGCATTCGCGGCCAACTCGATCTGGTCCGGGAGGCGACGTTCCTCGGCGAGATCAGGGACTCGATGCGATCCGTGCCCGGCGTCACGGTGCCCGTCGTCGATGCCACGATGTCCACGAAGGACGTACTGGTGATGGAGTTCGTCGACGACCTACGGCGTCGGCGGCCGGACGAGTTCGCCGAAGCGGACCGCGAGCGGGCGGTGGTGACGGCGCTGCGGGCCGCGTACCGGATGCTGTTCCTCGACGGCGTGGTGCACTGCGACCTCCATCCCGGCAACCTCTACTTCCGCGCGGACGGCACGATCGTCATCGTGGACGCCGGATTCACCGTGCGCCTCACGGATTCGGCCCGCGCGAAGTTCGCCGCGTTCTTCTACTGCATGAGTCAGGGCGACGGACCGGCGTGCGCCGACATCGTGCTCACCACGGCGAAGTCCGCGCCCGGTGCCGATGTGGCCGCGTTCCGCGCCGGGATGACCGCGTTGATCGAGGACGCCGCCGGTCGGCCGGCCGCCGAGTTCGATCTCGTGGCCTTCGCGGCCGCGCTTTTCGAGCTGCAGCGGCGTTGCGGCTTCTACGCCGACCCGCAATTCGTGTTCCCGATTCTGTCGCTGCTGGTGCTGGAGGGCGCGGTGCGCGAGTTCCACCCGAAGGTCGACTTCCAGCGTGAGGCCAAACCGTTTCTCACCGCGGCCCTGTTCGAATCCGTGCTCACCGCCGGTATGGCCGCCAAATGAGCCGGTTGCCCCGCCAGGAACTCGGCCAGATCGACTTCGGGCTGCGCAGGTTTCGGCTGCGGCCAGGGCCGGCCCGGGAGGTGCTCGAATCGGCCGCCCGTGCGTTCCTGATCGGCCTGAACGCTGTTTCAGATGGTGATCTCGCCGAGCGGCTCGACGCGATGGCGCCGGAGCACATCGGCTTTGCCTGTGAGGGCGCCGGAATGGGCGCCGCCATGCTCGATCTGGTCACACTCGGCGGTGGAAGGCGGGTGGCGGCCCTGCTGGCCGGCCCCGCGGCGGCCCATTCGCCGCTGGTGCACGTCGGCATCGGCTGGGCCTACGCGCGGCTGCGGCTGCGACCCGGGGCGGGCTCGCCCTCGGTGGACCCGCTGCTGCGTTGGCTTGCCTGGGACGGTTTCGGGTTCCACCAGGGCTTCTTCCACGCCGACCGGGTGATCGGCGGCCAACGGGTGGAGTGGCGCCTGCCGCCGGCCGCGCGTGCCGTCCGTGACCAGGGGCTCGGCCGGGCCTTGTGGTTCCACGAGTGCGCTGAACCGGACGGCGTCGCGCTGCGCATCGCCGAGTTCGACCCCGACCGGCGCGCCGACCTGTGGAGCGGCATCGGCCTCGCCGCCACGTATGCCGGTGGCGCGCGGGCCGACGAGCTGTCCCGCCTGCGGGAACTCGCCGGTCCGCACCGCGCGCAGGTCGCGCAGGGGTGCGCGTTCGCCTGCAAGGCGAGGCTGGCGGGCCAGGTCGTGCCGGCGCACACCGAACTGGCCGCGCGGGTGCTCGCGGACGCCGAGGTCGCCACGGCCGCCGGCTGGACGGAGGAGGCCCGCGCCGCGCTCACGGCGTCGACACTCGCCGACTACCAGCGGTGGCGCGCCGGTATCCGACAACTGTGGGAAAGGGCGGTACCGGTCAGATGATCCGGTTTCTCCTGCGCCATCTCGCGGCGATCGCGGCCGTCGCGGTCTGCGCCATCGTGTTCGCGTTCACCGTCCAGCCGGCGGCCTCGTCGTCCGCGGTGCGCACGCTGGCCGGCCGGTTCGCGTTCACCGCCTATCCGGTGAACGCGGCCGACCACCCCGGTGAGCGGCGGATCCGCACGGTCGCCCCCGCGTACGCGCACATCGGCGCGTGGGTCTCGGCGGTGGGCGCGTCGGCGGCGCTGTTCGCGGCCGATGGTGGGGTGGTCGCGCACGACCTGTGCCTCGTCGATCCGCGCACCGACACGGTGACCGTCGAACCGGTGCCGACGACCGGCCGACGTTACGCACCGTTCACGCTGGTGCCGACAGATCTCCCGATGCCGGGGTTCGCCGCGCCGATGGGCTGCCTGCCCGCCGATCTCAACGAGGACGGCTGGCAGGACGTCGTCGTGTACTACTGGGGCCGGTCGCCGGTGCTGTTCGTCCGCACTGCCGGTGGCCTGCCGTCGGCCGCCGCGTTCCACCCGCGGGAACTGGTCACGCCGTGGCAGGTGTGGAACACCAACGCAGCCACCATCGGCGATCTCGACGGCGACGGGCACCTGGACCTGGTGTTCGGCAACTACTTCCCGGACGGCGCGCGCACGCTCGACCCGACCGCGGGCCGCACCGGACTGATGATGAACGACTCGCTGTCGCACGCCGCCAACGCCGGCACGCTGCACATCCTGCGGCACAACGGATCGACGTTCACCGACGTGTCCGACGCCGTGCCACCGGACGTCAGAACCGGCTGGACCCTGGCCATCGCCGCCCAGGACATCGGCGGCAACGGCCTGCCGGACCTGTACGTCGCAGAGGACTTCGGCCCAGATCACCTGCTGGTCAACGAGTCCACGCCGGGACACATCACCTTCGGCGAGGCGTACGGCGTGCGGCACCCGACGACGCCGAAGTCGAAGGTGATCGGCCGCGACTCGTTCAAGGGCATGGGCGCGTCCTTCGCCGACCTCAACGACACCGGGGTGCCGGACATCCTGGTCAGCAACATCACCGAGCCGTACGCGTTGCAGGAGAGCAACTTCACGTTCGTCGCCACCGCCGACCGCGCCACCGTTGGAAACCAACTGCGCGCCGGGATCGCCGACTACGACGACCGGAGCGCGGAACTGGGCCTGTCGCAGTCCGGTTGGTCGTGGGACATCAAGGCGGCGGACTTCGCCAACGACGGATCGGACGAGGTGTTGCAGGCAACGGGTTTCCTGGCCGGCTCGGTCAACAGGTGGCCGCAGCTCCAGGAAGCCGCGATGTCCAACGACCTGGTGCTCAGCCATCCGGAACTCTGGCCGGACTTCACCGAGGGCGCGGACCTGTCCGGACACGACCGCAACACGTTCTTCGCCCGCGGCCCGGACGGCCGGTATGTGAACGTGGCCGACCAACTCGGCGTCGGCACCGACCGCGTCAGCAGGGCCATCGCGATCGGCGACGTGCACGGCGACGGCCGCCTGGACTTCGTGGTGGCCAACCAGTGGGCCCAGTCCACGTTCTACCGCAACACCTCGCCGGCCGGCGCGTTCCTCGGCCTGCGACTGCGCCAACCCGGCTGCACCGGCACCGGCCCAACCAGCCCAGCCATCGGCGCGGAAGCGGACGCGCGACTCCCGAACGGCCGCACCCAACTCCAGGAGCTCTACCCGGCCAACGGCGGTGTCAACGCACCGGACCTCCTGTTCGGCCTCGGCCACCAGCCGGTGACCGCCGTGCCGGTCCACCTGAGCTGGCGGGACGGCTGCGGGAAGCGTCACACAGAGGACGTCACCCTCGCACCCGGCTGGCACCAACTTCACCTGGCCCCCAACGGTTCCGTCGCGGAGGAGAAGTGAGCACAGACCGCAGAAGCGCGGCACTGCGCCGGTTCGGGCTGTCCATCACGGCGCTGACCGTGCTCGGGCACACCGTCCTCGGTTTCGAGCAGGCGTATCTGACCCCGGTGGTCGGCGTGGCCGCCGCGCTGGGCACCGAGATCCTGCTGGACTCGGTCGACGCGTTCGCCCACCATCTCAGGCCAAAATACCTGGGCCGCGCGGCGCTGGACTTCCTGCTGCCCGCGTACATCGCCGGCCTCGCCTGCGCGATGTTGTTGTACGCCAACGACAATCTGATGCCGACGGCGCTCGCGGCGGTGGTCGGCGTGGCCAGCAAGTACGTGCTCCGGATTCCGGTCGGGGCCGGGAAACTGCGGCACGTGCTCAACCCGAGCAATGCCGGCATCGTTACGGTGCTGCTGTTGTTTCCGTGGGTCGGCATCGCGCCGCCGTATGAGTTCACCGAGTGGGTCACCGGGTGGTGGGGCGCGCTCGTGCCGGTGTTGCTGCTGGTCGCCGGCACGATGCTCAACGCGAAGCTCACCGGCCGCGTCCCGCTGATTCTGGCTTGGGTCGGCGGTTTCATCGCGCAGGCCGTGCTGCGCGCAGCGGTCACGGACATCTCGCTGGTCAGCGCGGTGCTGCCGTTGTCCGGCACGGCGTTCATCCTGTTCACCAACTACATGATCACCGATCCGGGCACCACGCCGGTCCTGGCACGCAACCAGGTCGTGTTCGGCCTCACCACCGCCGCCGCGTACGGCGTCCTCGTCCAGTGTCACGTCGTGTTCGGGCTGTTCTTCGCGTTGTTCGCCACGTGCGTGCTGCGTGGGATCGTGCTGGCGACACAGGCGATCAGGGCACGGCGTGCCGAGACGGTGGTGGTGCCGGCGGCCCGCACGGCGACGGCGACCCCGATGCGGGAATCGGTATGAACGAACCGATCGCGATCGTCGGCATGGCCTGCCGCTACCCGGACGCCGACGACCCCACCGGCCTGTGGGAGACGGTGCTGGCACGGCGGCGCGCCTTTCGCAGGCTGCCAGGGCAACGCATCGACATCGCCGACTACTGGCACCCCGACCCGGCCACCCCCGACACGACCTACAGCACCAGGGCGGCCGTGCTGACCGACTGGCACTTCGACCGCGCGGCTTTCCGGATTCCCGGCCAGGTCTTCCGCGCCACCGACCCGGCCCACTGGCTGGCCCTGGAAACCGCCGCACGGGCGCTGGCCGACGCGCGCCACCCCGGCCTCGATCCCGACCGGGTGGGTGTCGTCGTGGGCAACAGCCTGACCGGCGAGGTCAGCAGGGCCAACACGTTGCGGCTGCGCTGGCCCTACGTCCGCCGGGTGCTGACGTCGGTCCTGCCCGAACCCGGCCGCGACGAACTGATCGACCAGGTGGCACGCCGGTACCTTGCGCCGTTTCCGCCGGTCGGCGACGAGACGCTGGCCGGCGGCCTCGCCAACACAATCGCGGGCCGGATCTGCAACCACTTCGACTTCCACGGCGGCGGCTACACCGTCGACGGCGCGTGCGCGTCGTCCATGCTGGCGGTGATCGCGGTGTGCCGTGCGTTGTGGGACGGCGGCATCGACTTCGGCATCGCGGGCGGCGTCGACCTGAGCCTCGACCCGTTCGAACTGGTCGGTTTCGCCAAGACGGGCGCGCTGGCCGTAGACGAGATGCGGATCTACGACGAGCACCCCACCGGCTTCTGGCCCGGTGAGGGCTGCGGCATGCTCGCCATGATGCGCGCCGCCGACGCGCGCGCCGCCGGCATCCGTGCCTACGCCGAGATCCGCGGCTGGGGCGTGTCGTCCGACGGCCACGGCGGCATCACCCGCCCCGAAGTCGCGGGCCAGGTACTGGCGCTGCGCCGGGCCAGCACGATGGCCGGGATCGCGCACGCCGACGTCCTGCTCTACGAGGGCCACGGCACCGGCACCGCAGTCGGCGACCTGGTCGAACTGACCGCACTGAACCAGGTACGCGAAGGCACAACGACTCAGGCGGCGCTGGGCTCCGTCAAGGCCAACATCGGCCACACCAAGGCCGCGGCCGGCGTGGCAGGCGTGATCAAGGCCGCGCTGAGCCTCGCCGGTGACGTCCTGCCGCCGACAACCGGTTGCCGCACACCACATCCCGCACTCGGCACGCTGCACACCCCGACCGAGCAGGAGCCGTGGCCCGCCGGACCCCGCTACGCTGGTGTGAGCGCGATGGGCTTCGGTGGCATCAACACCCACCTCCTGCTCGCCCGCGACCCCGGCCGACCCGGCCGCACCACACCCCGGATCGAGGTCGGCCAACCCGCGCCCCCGGTCGAGGTCCTGGCGCTGAGCGGCCGGGACACCACCGCGGTGCGCGACCTCCTGCACCGGATCGCGGCACTCGCACCCGAACTGTCCCAGGCCGAACTGCACGATCTGGCCTGCCACCACGGCCGCCTCACCCCGACCGGCCGGGTCCGCGTGGCCCTGACCGTGCGCTCCCCGGACGAACTCGCGACCAAGGCCGCGGCCGCCGCGCAACGGCTGCCCGAACCGGGACACCTGGTCAGCGGCTGGCTGGGCAACGACGTGCCGGGCCGGGTCACCATGCTGTTCCCCGGCCAGGGCAGCGGTGACGACGTGGACACCGCCCTGGCCCAGCCGGCGATCAACAGGGCAGGCCAGGCCGCGATCGACTGGCTGGACCGGCTCGGCGTCACCCCGGTCGCCGCCATCGGCCACAGCCTCGGCGAGATCACCGCACTCGTCTGGGCAGGCTGCCTGTCCACAGAGGACGCTGAGCGACTGGTGCGCGAGCGCGGCCGGATCATGGCCGAACTGGGCGTGCCGGACACCGGAATGCTCAGCGTGGCAACGGATTCGGCCGACCAACTGCTCGAAGGGACCGGGCTGGTGGTCGC
This sequence comes from Candidatus Melainabacteria bacterium, assembly GCA_963702275.1. GTDB lineage: Bacteria > Actinomycetota > Actinomycetes > Mycobacteriales > Pseudonocardiaceae > DATEPR01. The sequence continues at coordinate 2,343 of CAVPCF010000111.1, read as the reverse complement.
CGCGTACAACGGCCCTCGGTCGCTGGTGCTGGCCGGCCGGCTGCCGGAACTGCGGATCGCGGCCGAGCGGGGCAGCCGCGCCACGATGCTGCCGGTGTCGCACGCCTTCCATTCGCCCGCGATGGCCCGCTGCGTAGCGCCGCTGCGCGCCGTGCTGGACACCGTGACCTTCCGTCCACCGTCCCGCACCGTGCTGTCCACAGTGTACGGACGTGCGCTGCGCGATGACGACGACCTCCGCGAACTGCTGGCCGCCCAACTGCTCGCGCCGGTGCTGTTCGGCCCTGCCGTCGAGTTGGCGGCGCCGGACACCGACCTGTTCTGCACGGTCGGCCCAGGACAGCACACCGCCGTCCCCACGGTGCGCCTCGACCCGCGACAACCCGCGGAGGCAGCGGCCGCGCTGTTCGCCGCATCGGCGGTCAAGGACCTGGCACCGCTGTTCGCCGGACGGTCGGCCCGCCCGTTCGACATCTGGCGGGACCGCACGTTCCTGGCCAACCCGTGCTCGATGGAGGCGCCCGTGCCAGCTGTCCCGGCCCGGCGCGGTCCCACGTCATCGGTGATCGGGCTCATCGCGGACGCCGTCGAACTCGATCCGTCGCTGATCGGGCCGGACACCAGGCTGCTTGGCGAACTGAACCTGGGTTCGTTGCGCACCACGCAACTCCTCACCGACGCGGCCGCCGCGCTCGGCCGGCAGAGCCCGGCATCCTGGGGCGCCACCGCCGAGCTGACGGTCGCCGACGTCATCGCGACCATCGAGGCGCTGCCGGCCGCCACCGACGAGGCAACGGTCGCCGGTGTCCGGCCGTGGATCGGCTGTTTCACCGAGGCACTGAAACCGGCTGTCATCGGTCCGTGGCAGCCCACCGAGCACGTCTACCTGCCGGACCCCACCGACATCGAAGCCGTCCTCAGGCTAGGTCGAACCGCGTTGCGTGCCAAGGCTTTGGTGGTGATCACCCCGGACAGCGCGCTGACCGGGTTCCTGCGTTCACTGTGGCTGGAGCATCCAGAACTCGGGATCACCCTTGTGCGTGACCACCAGGACTCCGCCGACTACCACGCCGAACCGGGACGGTGGCGCGAGCTCGTGGTCGGCCCGGACGGCGTCGTCCGCGAGCCCGTCGAACGCCCGCTGCCCACGGCAACCGAGCCACTGCCGCTCACCGCGGCCGACGTCCTGCTGGTCAGCGGCGGCGGCCGGGGCATCGGCCATGAGTGCGCGAGAGCCGTTGCCCTGGCGTCCGGCGCGGCCCTCGCGATCATCGGACGAGCCGACCCCGACACCGACGAAGTGTTGCGCGCCAACCTGGACCGCCTGCGCGCCGATGGGATCCGAGTCGCCTACGTGCCCGCCGACGTCAGTCGGCCCGATGCGGCCATCATCGAGTTGGAAGCCGAACTCGGCCCAGTGACCGCCCTGCTACATGCCAGCGGTGTCAACGAACCCACCACGTTCGACCGGCTGGACGCAGCCCTGGTGCGGCGGCACGTCGAACCGAAGGTGGCCGGGCTGCGTGCGCTGCTGGCCGCGCTGCCCCGCGTGCAACTGGTCGTCACGTTCGGCTCGGTGATCGGCCGGTTCGGGCTGCCGGGCGAATGCCACTACGCACTGGCCAACGGCCTCCTGCGGGTCGAAGCCGAACGACTGGCGGCGCGGCTGCCGCACTGCCGTGTCCTGCACGTCGACTGGTCGGTGTGGGCCGGCACCGGCATGGGCGAACGCCTCGGCGTCGTCGCGAACCTGAACCGGAACGGCATCACCCCGATCCCCATCGCCGAGGGCACCGACCTGCTCCTGCGCCTGCTGCGCACCCCGACAGACACGGCCGTCTCGGTCCACGGCCGCCTCGGCACCACCGCACCCCCGGCGACCACCGGCCGATTCCTGCGACGAATCCGCGTCCACGAACCGGATGTCGAGCTGGTCGCCGACTCGGACTTGGCCACCGACCCGTACCTGGCCGATCACCGGCTGGACGGGGTGACCGTGCTGCCCGGCGTGCTCGGCCTCGAGGCGATGGCGCAGGCCGCGTCCATGGTCGCCGGGCGGCCGCTGACCGCGGCCGAACGGGTCGCGTTCGAGCACCAGATCCTGGTGCCGGCCACAGTCCGGGTGGGTGCGCTGCGCCGGGACGACGTCATCGAGACCGTGCTGCGCAGCGCGGAGACCGGCTACCGGGTTGACCACTTCCGGGCCGAGTTTCCGTTGCGCGCCAAGCACATCAGTGAACCGATCGTCGTCGATGGCGGGGACGAGGTGCCCGTCGCCGAGCTGTACGGCCCGGTCTTCTTCCACACCGGCCGGTTCCAGCGGGTCGCGTCGGTATCCCTGCC
>CAVPCF010000110.1:0-9409 GCA_963702275.1 Candidatus Melainabacteria bacterium | reverse complement strand
GAGCCCGACAGCCTGTCGTGCGGTGATCACCGCGGACGAGCCCTGGTTCGCCTCGCTACTCGGCGCGCCGACCGTGAACGACGCCTCGATCCACGTGTTGCAGGCCTGTGTGCCGCATCGGCGATTGCTCCCGGTGGGCTGCGACCGGGTCGAGATCGACCCAGGCGCGACCGGCCCGCTCGACCTGCACGGCGTCGAACGGCGGGCCGACGCCGGCACGTACACCTGGGACGTCGTTGCGGCGGACCGGTCCGGCCGGCAGGCGATCCGCTGGACCGGCCTGCGGTTGCGCGATGTCGGCCCGCTGCCCCGCGACCGCCCGTGGCCGCCCGCGCTGTTGGCCGTGTACCTGGCCCGCTGCGCGCTCGGACTCGGTCTGGACCAATCGGCCACGTCGTCCTGGGCACCGGTCGGCGCAGAGGACGAAGCGGCGGCGCGGGCCACCGCGATGACGCGATGCGTGACGGAACTGGGCCTTCCGCCGTCCGGTTGGCGCCGCACCGGTGCCTACGACGGCGGTTGGCTGGTGTACCAGTCGGACCGCTCCGTGCTCGCGTCCGTGGTGCTGACCGTTGCCGGGCCGGAGACGATCGCGGTCGCGCTGGGCGTGCGGCGATGACCCGCGACTACGTCTACCGGCACCAGGTCACGCTGGAGGAGACCAATCTGGTCGGCAACGTCTACTTCGCGCACTACGTTCGCTGGCAGGGGCACTGCCGGGAGCGGTTCCTCGCCGACAACGCGCCAGGCGTACTCGCCGCGCTGAGCACCGGATTCGCCATGGTGACCACGGCGTGTTCCTGCGAGTTCCTTGACGAGCTCACCGCGAACGACCGGGTCGAACTGCGGATGACCCTGCGTGCGCTGGACTTCAGCCGGATCGGCATGGACTTCGACTACTTCCGGGTCGGTGTCGACCTGCCGCGGCTGGTGGCGCGGGGCGAGCAGACCGTGGCGTGCATGGCACGCGGCCCGGCCGGGCTGACACCGGAACCCGTGCCGCCCGAACTGCGCTCCGCCCTGAGCTCGTACTTGAGTTTCACGTAGTAGGCTGGGTGGGTGCATGAGCGGAACTATCGGCAGTACTGCGGGCTGGCCGCCGCGCTGGACGCGGTCGGCGAGCGCTGGACCCTGCTGGTGGTGCGCGAACTGCTGCTGGGCCAGCGTCGCTACACCGAGTTGCTCGCCGACCTGCCCGGCATGGGCACGAACCTGCTGGCCGACCGGCTGAAGAAGCTGTGCGCGCTCGGTGTCGCCGAACGGTTCGACAGCGGTTCCGGTCACGCCTACCGCTTGGGCGCGCGGGGCGCGGAGCTGTTGCCGGCAGTGCTGGCGCTGTCCAAGTGGGGCGTCGGCCTGCTGGGCGAGCCGAGCGCGGACATGGTGACCCGGCCGCATTGGGCCCTGCTCGCCGTGCGGGCGATGGCCGACGCGAGCGCGCTGCCGGACCTGACCGAGACCTACGAGTTCCAGGTGGACGACGAGATCTTTCACCTGACCGTGGCCGGCGGCGCGGTGTCCGTGGCACGCGGACCGGCAGCGGACGCGGTGCTGCGCGTCCACACCGATGCGACCACGTTCATCCGGATCGGTGCCGGCGCGCTCGGCCCGTTCGAGGCGCTGGCCACCGGCGCGCTCACCATGTCCGGCGAGCCGGACGCCGTGCTGCGCTGCGCGAGCGTGCTGGGCCTGCGGGACCGGTCCGGGTCACCGGTCGCACGGTGACCCGGACCGGTCGCGCCTCACAGCCCGCCGACCTTCACCGGGAACTTCTGGATGGTGGCGACCACCGTGTCCGGGTTCTCCAGGTCGATCAGGTCCACCGGGTTCTGCAACTGGTACAGGTCACCCCTCGGCGGGAACTGGGTCAGCGAGCCGATCAGCTTCGCCGGGTCCTTCGTCGTCAGGATCAGCGGTTCGTAGGCCTTGGACGACTTGATGCCGGCCATCGCCAGCATGGCCTGCGGCTGCTCGATGACCATGGTGAAGCTCAGCACCATGATCTGCTCGAACTTCGGCGGGAAGCTCTGCGTGATCCGCAGCAGGCTCTTCGGGTCGATGTCGACGTCGTTCTGCTCGATGGTGATCGAGCCGCCGCTGGCGCCCGTCGACTGCGCGCCGGGCAGTTCGGCGCTGACCTTGTGGCCGACCACCCGCAGCCGAACCGAGTTCACCGGATCGTTGGGGTTGACGTCCACCCTGACCTTGATGCCACCACGGAAATCCACGGTGACCAGCGACGTCCGGATCTGCAGCGGGGTGTTGATGGCGAGGCAGCTGCACGGAATCTCCGCGCCGATCGGTGGCAGCAGCGGATTCGGCGAGGCGGGCGACGCGCCCTGTGCGGCGGATGCCGTTGGCGCGTTGAGGAAGCTGGCGGCGGTGATGCCACCGACCGCGGCCGCGGCGGCGGCGCCCTTCAGGAAGCGCCTGCGGTCGGCGCCTCCGTTCTGGTCCGGTTCGTCGTCGCGGATGTCGTCGTTGGGTTCGTCGTTGCGTGACATGGCAGAAGTCCTCCACGGAGGTGTCGGCGCCCTACCCGCTTGAATTTAGAGTAGTGACTGGCTCTGTGGCGGTGGCGGCAGCCAGCTCTACCCGGACGTGTAACCGACGGTGACTCTCCGTTGTCGCTGTACATTCGGGTCCGTGATGGCCACACCGGCGCCGCGGGGCGAACTGCTGCTCGACGGCGTGGTGACCGAGGACTGTCGGTCCAGGGCATAGGCATGGGGTCCGCCCTGGCGCTGCGCCGCGCCGCCAAGGCCATCGCGGTGGGCGCGCGGTCACTGGGTGTCGGCGAACTGGACGCGGCAGGCCGCGCGTATGCCGGCGCGTTGGCCACGGTACGCAAGCGGATCGGCCGGCACCCGGCCGCCGCCGGGCTGGCCGCGGCCGCGCACCTGGGTCTGGGGCGGGTGCGGCTCGGGTACGGCGACTTCCTCGGCGCCGATCCGGAGTTCCTTGCCGTGCAACAACTCCAGCCACACGACCTGGCCGGTTTCCACTGGGCCGGCTGCGCCGCCGCGCACCGCGCCGACTTCCCCCGCGCCGACTGGTACTTCACCGCCGCCCTGGCCAGGGATCCGCTGTCCAGCAGGGTGTTGGCACAACGCGGCCTTGTCCGGGCCCGGCTCGGCCAACTGGACGCGGCCGTTGTCGATCTCGAATCGGCCCGCCAACCGCGCGACCACGAGGTGATCGCGCTCGCCGCTCTGCACCTGCGCCGACGGCACTGGGCCAGCGCCGAGGCGGTGCTGGCCGAGGTGCCGCCCGAGCGCCGACCGCACGCGATGCTGGCCGACGCGCTGGCACGACAGGAAAAGCATGAGTCGGCCATGGCCGCCTACGACCAGGCGATCGAGGCAGGCGACCGGTCCCCGGCCGTGCTGTTCCACCACGGCCTCGTCGCCTACCGGCTGGGCCGGTACGAGCAGAGCGTGCGGTCCTGGACCGAACTGTGCCAACGCCATCCCATGGGCCGCAGCTACCAGGGGCTCGTGGTGCGCGCCGAATACGCGGCCGCGTACCAACTCGTCGACGCGGGCGAATACGAGGCGGCGCTGCCGAAACTCGCCGCCGGACTCACCGCGCAGCCACCTGGTGCCGTGGACGCGGCACTGGCCCGACTGCGCCGGTACGCCGCCGCCGCGGCCGCCGACACCGGCGACGAGGCAGGCCGGGCACGGGCCAGGGCCCTGCTCGGCGACGCGGACGACCCGTGGGCGCGGGACTTCCTGATCCTGCTCGACCGGCTGGACGGCCGGCCGAGGGCGGCGGAACAGGCCTGGGTCCGGATCAACGCCCGGCGGCCCGCGGACGCCAGGACGCTCTACGCGCTGGGGCTGTGCTCGGCGGCACGTGGGGACAGCTGCGCCGCGCTGACCACGTTCGCCGTGCTGGCCAACGACGACTCGCCGGTGATCGCCCGTCGGTCCCGAAGGGCGCTGGCCGCGCTGCGCAGCCGGCACGGCGACGCGCCTGGCGAACCGCCGGAAGTGGCCGATGCGCTGGAGTTCCGGCCGCCACCGCCGCAGGACTGGGCCGAGGAACTCGGCGAACTGGACCTGCCCGAGCCGCAGGACGTGCCCAGCTACGCGGAGTTCGACTCGTTGACCCCCGCAGGCCTGCCGGACGAGCTGATCAGGTTCGACCGATGACCGCGAGCGAAAGCCGTGACATGACCAGCCAACTGGCCGAAGACCGCGAACTGAGCCCCCACACCGGTTACACCCGGGCGCACTGGGAGGCGGTCGCGGATTCCCTGCTGGCCGCCGCATGGCAGTGGGCAACACCGCACGGCGCCTTCCTGGACCTGCCAGGGAGGACGTCGGCAAGCGGCGTCCGCTCCGACGGCCTCGAGGGCTACGCCCGCACGTTCCTCGCCGCCGCCTTCCGGGTGGCGGGTGCCGGCGGCGCCGATCCGCACGGCTGGCTCGGCCGGTACGCCGACGGGATCGACGCGGGCACCCGCACCCCCGGCCGCGACGATGCCGAGTCCTGGCCGCTGATCCTCGATCACCAGGTCGCGGGCCAGCCGATGGTGGAGTCGGCGTCCGTCGCGCTCGGGCTGCGGCTGACCAGGCCCTGGCTGTGGGACCGGCTGGACCCGGGCACCCGGGACCGGGCCGAACAGTGGCTGCGCGGCTCGCTGCGCCACGTGCCCGCACCGAACAACTGGTACCTCTTCCCGTACACCGTGGCCGGTTTCCTGGAATCCGTCGGCCGGGGCGACGCGGAGACCGCGATGGCCCGCACGCGCGCCCGCGAGCTGCTGGAGACGTGGTACCGCGGCCAGGGCTGGTACTCCGACGGCGACGGCCGCGCCTTCGACCACTACAACGGCTGGGCCCTGCACCTGTACCCGGTGCTCGACGCGCACCTGGCAGGCGATGACACGCCGTATCAAGCCAGGCTGCGCGAACACCTGGAGAGCCTAACCCTGCTGTTCGGCGGCGACGGTGCCCCGGTCTACTTCGGACGGTCGCTGACCTACCGGTTCGCCACCACCGCCGCTGTCGCGCTCGGCGCGGTCACCGGCCACACGCCGCTGGCGCCGGGCGCGTCACGCCGGCTGCTGAGCGGCACACTGCGCTACTTCCTGGACCGGGGCGCGGTCGGCGCGGACGGCCTGCTGAGCCTTGGCTGGCACGGCCCGCACGAGCAGACGCTGCAACGCTACTCCGGCCCGGCATCGCCCTACTGGGCGGCCAAGGCGTTCGTCGGCCTGCTCGCGCCGCCAGACCATCCACTGTGGACCGAACAGGAACAGCCCATACCGAGCGAAGGCCCGGACCGCGTGCTGGCCCTACCCGCACCGGGCCTGCTGATCCAGACCGCCGACGGCATCGCCAGGTTGCACAACCACGGCAGCGACAACGTCCGCCCGCACGGCCCCGAGGACGACGACCCCCTCTACACCCGCCACGCCTACTCCACCCGCACCGGACCGACGGCCCGCACGAACACTGCCGACAACCACGTCAGCGTGGTCGTCGACGGCGTACGAAGTGCGCGCAAGCAGTTCCACGCACTGGGCGCGGGCCACGGCGACGACTGGGGCTGGGCCGCGTCCTGGCACCGACCGGTGTTCCCGGCCGGGCCGTCGACGTTCCCCGGCCTGCGCGTGACGAGCATCGTCGTGGCAAGGGGCCGACACGAACTGCGCGTGCACCACGTGCTCGGCGCACCCCCCGGCGCCCGGATCGAGCAGACCGGCTGGGCAACCGGCCCGGACGACACCGTGCGCTCGGCCCTGTATCCGTTGCACGGCTGGACGGATCAGGACGTGGTACGAGCACCGGCCGGCACGGCGTTCACCCGCTGGGCACTCCTGCCGAGGCTGACAGCCGAAGCACAGGGCACGCTCGTAGCGCTGGCCGCGCTGACGGCCGACCCGGTCGATCTGTCCACAGTGGTCACCGAGGTTGTCGTGGAAGGCGACCATCTCAGTGTTCGCTGGGCGGACGGATCAACGACACGGATCACGTTCGACCCGGTGACGGTCGAGTCAGCAGCCCGGTGACGAGCACTTCGAACACCTCGCGCAGGGTGGCCGTGAAGTCCAGCCGCAGTGCCGCCAGCGACGGGTCGGCGTCGTAGGCGGCCAGCATCGCGGCCGACGGGCGGGTGTGGGTCCACACGGCGCCGGTCACCATCACGGCCGCGCCTGCGAACCGGACGGCCGCGTGCTCGCCCAGTTCTGGCACGTACCGGCGGATCACGTCGGCCAGGGTGGTCACGCTGGCGATCGCGGCCCGTTTGAACCGGGCGGCGACCTGCGGCGAGACGTTGTGTTCCAGCACCGCGGCCTGCGCGCTGACCAGGTCGCACAGCACCGGGCGCCGCTCGAGCGATGCCGCGAGTGCGGCGGCGAGCTGGTCGCCGCGCCGTGTCGGTGTCGCCGCCGGGTCGATGGCGGCGGTCAGTGTGTCGTCGAGTTGGTTCAGCCATTCGTGTGACATGGCGTCCAGCAGTTCGAGCAGCACGGCCTCGCGGGACTCGAAGTAGCGCAGCACGTTGGACTTCGCCAGGCCGACGCGCCTGCTCAGCTCGTTGAGGCTGACCTGCGCCACCGGCATCTCGGTCAGCATCGCGGCGGCCGTGTCCAGGATCATCCGCCTGCGCTGGGTCCGTTGCTCCTCGCTGCGCGCGCGCTGGAATGACGTCATCGTCACAGTCTACAGACCGTCGGTCTCTTGTTAGAAGACCTTCGGTCTGTTAGCGTTGCTCGTACAGACCGACAGTCTGATGGAGGAGTCACCATGTACGAGGTCCCTGACCAGAGCGGCAAGCTGGCCGTCGTCACCGGTGCCAACAGCGGTACCGGCAAGGAAGCCGCCCGGCGGCTCGCGGCCGCCGGCGCCCACGTCGTGCTGGCCGTCCGCACGCCGGCCAAGGGCGACCAGGCCCGCGCGGAGATCCTGGCCGAGCACCCGAACGCCGATCTCGACGTGCGCCGGATCGACCTGGCCGACCTGGCATCGGTCGCCCGGTTCGCCGACGAACTCATCGCCGACGGCACCCCGATCGACCTGTTGGTGAACAACGCGGGCGTGATGGCACCGCCCACCCGGATGACCACGGCAGACGGCTTCGAACTCCAGTTCGGCAGCAACTTCCTCGGCCCGTTCGCCCTGACGGTCCGGCTCCTGCCGGCGCTGCTCGCCGCGCCGGCACCGAGGGTCGCCACGATGAGCAGCGGCACTGCCAACTACGGCCGCATCCACTTCCAGGACCTGCAATGGGAGAAGCGCCGCTACAGCCCCAATTTCTCCTACGCCCAGTCCAAGCTCGCCGACCTGATGCTGACCCGGCACCTGGCCGCCGTCGCCACCGAGCGCGGCTGGCACCTGCTGAGCACCGGCGCGCACCCCGGCTTCACCCGCACCAACCTGCAGACCGCGGGCGCCAGCCTCGGCCGGGACAAACCGCGGCGCGCGCTGCTCGGTTCGCTCGACTTCCTGCCGTCCCAGGCCGTCGAGCAGGGCACCGAACCGCTGCTGTTCGCCGCGACCAGTCCCGACGCCGTCGCGGGCGCCTACTACGGCCCCGGCGGCCGGTTCGGCCTTGTCGGCCCCACGGTCACCGCCCGCGCGCCACGCCGCGCCCTCGACACCGCGACCAACGCCCGCCTCTGGGCCGAAGCCGAACGCCTCACCGGGGTCGAACTGCCCGCCCACGTCGGCTGACGTATCCGCGCATCACGCCGCCGGCTCGTTGCGGATGACGATCAGCCGCACGATGTGGTCGTCACGGACCGTGAAGTAGTGCGTGAGGATCAGCGGGTCCGGCAGGCCGGTCTTGTCGAAATCGCCGTCCATCGCGGCGTGCACGATGACGTCGCCGTAGTGCGCCACGGTCGCCGTGACCGCCATCGTGACCTTGGCCCCGACGACCTCGCGGTCGACCCAGCCCCGAATGGCGTCCTTGCCCCAGAACTCGCGACGGGCGTCGTTGACCAGGGCGTCATCGGCGAACACCGCGATCATGGCATCGCCGTCGAAGGCGTTGCCCGCCGCGATGTAGCGCTCGACCGGAGCCGGCAGAGTGGTGGTCATGTGGTCCTCCTCGGTAGGTGGTGGTGGCACCACGGTCCGGTCTCCCGGCGGGGGAGGGTCAAGCAGTTGGCTCTCCCCCTGGGGGAGGGTTCACAGTGGGTCCATGCGCGCGGGCCTGACCATCGGTGACTTCTCCCGGATCACCCACCTCAGCGTCAGGACGCTCCGCCGGTACCACGATGCCGGGCTGTTGGCGCCTGCCGAGGTCGACCCGCACACCGGCTATCGCTACTACACGACCGCGCAGGTGCCCATCGCGCAGGTGATCCGCAGGTTCCGCGACCTCGGCATGCCGGTCCGCGAGGTCGGCGAGGTGCTCGCCACCACCGACCCGGCGGCCAGGAGCGCTCTGATCAGCGGGCATCTGGCACGTCTTGAAGACCAACTCGACCAGACACGGGCGGCGGTGACCTCGCTGCGCCGACTGCTACAGCCCACCACGCCGCCGATCGAGGTCGAACTCCGCGCGATGCCGGCGCGGACGACGGCCGCGATCCGGGCGACCGTCGACCACGGTGCGGTCCTCGCCTGGTACGACGCGGCCATGGTCGAACTCGACCGCACGCTCGGTTCCCGAGGGCTGGCGCCGACCGGACCGTGTGGCGGCCTGTACGACAACGCGCTGTTCACCGACGGACGCGGCGACGCCGTGGTGTACGTCCCGGTTGAAGCGACGTTCGAACTCACCGCCGAAAAAGCCGGTATATTAAGGACATTAGCTAAGGAAGGCGATACCCTCCCAATCGGCGCGGTTGTTTGTACCATTGAAGGCGCTTCGCCAGCAGCAGTTGATGGTGGCAGTAGCAGTAAAGAAACTGGGCTTACTCCAAGTGACTCTCCACAACCTGCTTCTGCTTCGTACGCCTCCGGTACTCCGTCGCCCGCGGCAGCTAAAATATTAGCCGAAAAAGGTGTTGAACCAAAATCGGTAAGCGGAACAGGCGTAGGCGGGCGGATAACTAAAGAAGATGCCTTACTTGCTGAAAAAGCTGCCGAAAACCCGCAGGCCAGCAAAGAAGACCTGAAACCAGCAACGCCGGCTCCGAAAGTTGAGGCGCCGAAACCGGTAGCTGCCGTAGCGGGATCAAGGACCGACCGCCGCGAAAAAATGTCATCTCTCCGCAAAACAGTAGCCAAACGGTTGGTGGCAGTTAAAAACCGTCATCGAGGGCGAGCTTTCCCAGCCCGCCATGCCGGCCGCCGGCGAAGAGCCGCGCGCGGACGAGAGCCTCGCGGGCGCGGTCGAACGGCACCTGACACGTTATTTCGGCGAGTTCGGCGACGGCCTGCCGCCGCCGGGCCTCTATCACCGTGTCCTGCGTGAGGTCGAATATCCGCTGCTCGTCGGCTGC
>CAVPCF010000109.1:0-41579 GCA_963702275.1 Candidatus Melainabacteria bacterium | reverse complement strand
GCCCCTTGGGGGGCCGGTCGGAGGAGACCACGATCTGCTTGTTCGCGTTGTGCAGCGTGTTGAAGGTGTGGAAGAACTCCTCCTGGGTGCCTTCCTTGCCCTCCAGGAACTGGATGTCGTCCACCAGCAGCACGTCGACATCGCGGTAGCGGCGCTGGAACGCCACCTTCCTGTCGTCGCGCAGCGAGTTGATGAAGTCGTTGGTGAACTCCTCCGTCGACACGTACCGCACCCGCATACCGGGAAACAGCCGTTGCGCGTAGTGCCCGACCGCGTGCAGCAGGTGGGTCTTGCCGAGACCCGACTCGCCCCAGATGAACAGCGGGTTGTACGCGCGGGCGGGCGCCTCGGCCACGGCGACCGCGGCGGCGTGCGCGAACCGGTTGGACGAGCCGATCACGAACGTGTCGAAGGTGTACTTCTCGTTCAGCCGGGTCTGTGATGTCTGCGGCTTGGCCGGCGCGGTGAAGGGCTCGGTCACCGGTCCGGTCGCGCCGGAGCCGGCGAACGTCGGCCAGATCTCGCGACGGTGGCCGAGTGCGTCGCCCTCCTCTGTCCACCTCGTCCGTGGCGCTCGTCTGCGGTGGGTTCCACACCGTCGGCGGACGCGAGCGGGTCGGCCTGGATGGTATGGCTACTTGGGCACGGCCGTTGTGCGGCCGCATGGGCTTCATGATGGGCGCCGCGGGCGTCGACCTTCACCGCCAGTGAAACGCCTCGTCCCAGCCTGCGGACAGGGCGTCGGTGATCGGTGCGCAGGGGGCGCGTTCGACGGCTTCCTTGGCGAAACGCATGATTCTGCGCCGCGAGCAGTGCGGCAACCGTTCGAGCAGGCTATCGGACGGGGTCACCGCATCGATGCCCGCCGCTGCGGCGACAGAGTGCCGTCCGACAACTCCTGGATCAAATCTTTCGACACGAGGCTGAGGATGGTCTGGCGATCGGATAATCTGCGGGTTTCCTTCTCCACATCAGTACTACGCATTGTTTCGTGTTGCTGGTACTGATTGCGTCCCGGATGGAAGAAGCACCGAGCGTCGAGGTGTCCACAGGGTTGTCCACAACCTGCGACGAACCAACGGCAGTCACCATCGGACCCCCAGCGGGTTCAACGTTCCGGTGCTGCGGCTGTAATGCTAAGTTCCCCCTCGCCACAACAGAAGGGCTACGCTAACAAGCGTGGCGGCTTGCCACAAGAGTTCGTCGGGGCAAGAATCGCCAGGCGGAAGGCTAATTGCTGAACGACATGGTCTGGCACCCTTATTTGGCGAGGCCGGCCTGATGGTGTGTTTCTGAAGCGTCTCCTGTTGCGGCGGGCGCCTTCGGCGTGCAACTCCCGCCAGCGCGCATCGTAGCCGGGAGACCGAGACCTGCTGGAACCCCCGTTGTGAGAAGCCTCTAGACCGACCGTGAGCAAGGAAGCGCACCTTCGAGCCCAACAACTGCTGCTGCGCGAAGACCGACGGGTTCCGGCTGCGGATGCGTAACCGGGCCGGCTGGGCGATACTGGGCGCCTGCCGCGCGAGGGTCGCGCCGAGCTGTCGGCCTGATCGCCGCGACGCCGTGCTCCCCGCGGCGGCCGACTCACCCGCAGTCAGGGTTCGGGACGGTGGTTTGCCGGGGGACGTCGCGTTGGGCGGCCCCGGTTGGTCGTGCATGCCCTGACGGCCGATCGGGACGCCGAGACCGCGAACTCGATGTCCATCCAGGCCGGTCAGCACCCGCCCGGGCGGGTTTCGTCGTGAGTAAGGCCGTCGGCACTCCCGTGGTGCGCCGACCGGGTCAGCCGCAGGCTGCGGCACCTGGTGGCCGACCGGCACGGAACTTTGCCGGTCCACTGCGCGATGGTAATCAGAGCGCCGCCGGCATCGGCGGCTGCGTCCAGCAGTGAACTCGGTGCGGATCTGGACGGGGCACTGCGTCGATTCAAGCTGAGTGGCCATGTGGTGTGACGAGCGCTGAGCGGGACACTCCGTTGCGCCGGTGCGGCTCGGCCTCGCGGCCCGGCCGCTGGTGGCGCTCGTCAATGTTTACCGCCGGTGGATCTCGCCGTTCTTGCCGCCGGTTGCCGGTCTCAATCCAGCTGTAGCGCGTACGCGGTCGAGGCGCTGACCGTGCACGGCGCACTGCGTGGGAGCTGGCTGGCGCTGCGTCGGCTGCTGCGGTGCGGGCCGGGCATCCGGGCGGGCTGGATCCGGTGCCACCGCGCCGGCCGGGCCCGACCGACAACCAGACCCAGGGCATCACGCGGTCCTACATCGGGACCGAACCACCAGACCCCTGCCGAGGAGTAGTACCGTGAATTTCGTCTTCATCTACTACACCGTTTCGTTCATCCTGTGGTGCTGGCACAAGGTGTTCGGGTTCGTCTCGGCCCGTCGAACTTCCTCGGCTGGGCCCTGTCGATCATCATGCTGGTCTTCACCCTGCGGCTGGTTCTGCTCAAGCCCGCGATGCACGAGATCCGGTCGATGCGCAAGATGCAAGCATTCGCGCCGGAGATCAAGAGATCGAGAAGAAGTACGCGAACGATGGCAGCGCCAGGCCGAGGAGATGCAGAAGCTCCAGAAGGAGCACGGGGTCAACCCGCTGGGCGGCTGCCTGCCGATGGTGTTGCAGATCCCGGTGTTCATCGGCCTGAACCACGGACTTCGCTCGTTCCGGCTGGGGACCAGCGAGGCGACCTCTTCAAGGCCGCCGATGTGCACTCGTACCTCGACGCCAAGCTGTTCGACGCCCATCTCGGTGACGCGGCGTCGGCATCGGGACGCTCGGCGGCTCACCCGGCTGGCACTGGGGTGTCGCGCCGGTGGCGATCCCGCTGATGATCGCGGCCGCCGTCGCGACCCACTTCACCGCGCGCCTGTCCGTGCAGCGCCAGGCCGCGATGGGCATGCCGACCACCGGCCAGACCGCGATGATGAACAAGCTGACCCTGGACATCTTCCCGCTCGGCGTGCTGGTCTTCGGTGGCGGCTTCCCGGTCGGTCTGCTCCTGTACTGGCTGAGCAACAACGGCTGGACGCTGGCGCAGCAGCACTTCGTGTTCAAGCGGATGGACGTCGAGGAGGAGCACGCGAAGGAGCAGGCGGTCGAGGCCGGCAGGCGCTGGCCCCGAAGGTCGGCCAGAAGCCGGTGGTCGGGCAGAAGCCGGTGGCGGCCAGGAGCGTCCGGCCAACCAGGCCAAGGTCGAGGACGCGATCCCGGACGTGGTCGAGGACGCGGTGCCGGTCGAGGACGCCAGCCGACGCGCAACGCCAGCCGGGCGCGAAGCGGCCGCAGGCCGACCTACGTAAGGCCGTCCGGCCCTCCGCGCCCAACCCCGCCGCGACGAAGAACGGCAGGCAGCCGCCCAACGGGTCGGCCGGCACCGCGAAGAAACAGGACGGCACGCCGGCCAACGGCAAGGCGAGCCCCGAGATTCCCGGTCTGATATCGGACCGTTCCCGGCGAAAGAAGCAGGATCGGAAGCGCGGCTGAGCGCGGTCGGTCCTGGAGAGGAGAAGACGTGTCGGAGACGTTGCAGGAGACCGACCAGGCGCCTGAAGCCGACGTGGCGGACGAGGCGCAGTCGCCGGCAACATCGTCCTCGGAGGACCTGCTGGTCCACGAGGGCGATGTCGCCGGCGACTACCTGGAACGTCTGCTCGACCTGCTCGACTACGACGGCGACATCGATCTGGATGTCGATGCCGGCCGTGCGGTGGTGAGCATCGACGGCGGCGAGGATCTGGAGAAGCTGGTCGGTCCGCGCGGGTCGATCCTGGAGGCCCTCCAGGAACTGACCCGCCTCGCCGTGCAGCAGGAGACCGGCAACCGCAGTCGGCTGATGCTGGACATCAGCGGCTGGCGCGCCGCCCGCCGGGAGGAGCTCAGGGAGCTGGGTCGGTCCGCGGCCGAGCAGGCGGTGCGGACCGGCGAGCAGGTCAAGCTGCACGCCATGACCCCGTTCGAGCGCAAGGTCGTGCACGACGCGGTGGCGACCGTGTCGGGCGCGCACAGTGAGAGCGAGGGCGAGGAGCCCCGCCGGTGTGTGGTGGTGTTCGCTCAGCAGTAACCATGGCTCGTCGCGGCGCGGTCTGTTTCACGTGAAACAGACCGCGCCGTTGTCTTGTGTGGGTGGCGTGCGATGCGGAAGGGCCGCGACCGTTACTCTTGATCCCACACCGAATGAGCGGCCGAATCTCGGCCCCGTTTCACGTGAAACGACGAACGGATTGACATGAGCGCGGTGTCCTGCAATGAGGACGATGTGGCCGCGGGATCGGCTGAACAACTGTTCGGCACCCGCCTGCCGCTTGCCACGCGCTACGCGGACCTGTTGGCCGAGCACGGCGTACTACGCGGCCTCATCGGCCCGCGCGAGGTGCCCCGGCTCTGGCAGCGGCACATCCTGAACTCGGCGGTGGTCGCGGAACTGATCCCGACCGGCGCCCCGTCGTCGACGTCGGCTCGGGTGCCGGGTTGCCCGGTGTGCCGCTGGCACTGGCACGGCCGGATCTGAAGGTCACGTTGCTGAGCGATGGCGCGGCGGGTGGCGTGGCTGACGGATGTGGTCGCCGATTCGGGTATCCCGATCGAGGCGGTCCGTGGCCGGGCCGAGGAGCCGGACGTTCGGCAGCGGCTCGGTGGTGCGGATGTGGTGACCGCCCGGGCGGTCGCGCCACTGGCCAAACTGGCCGGCTGGTGCCTGCCGCTGGTGCGGCCGGACGGGCTGTTGGTGGCATTGAAGGGCGAGAGCGCGAGCGACGAACTGACCAGGGACGCGGACCTGGTCCGCCGAGCGGGCGGCACCGAGCTGTCCGTGGTGAGTTGCGGCTCGGCTGTGCTGCACACGCCCATAGCACACACGCGACACATACTCCAGGAATTACGAAAACCAAGGTCGCCCAACCTGTCCTTGTCCTTCCAAGTGAGACCCATTACTCCAGAATCTGTTCGATAAGGTTTTGATCCACTTCCTAGGATATACTGGATTCGTTTTCAATATAGTTCATCAACTTGTAATATCTTGTTTCTGAGAACTGTCATTTCCCAGATCCAGCATCAGGGATTTCAAAGACTTTGCCGATTTGAGAGCTTCTGTAAGCCTGGAGATAAGGGTTTGGAAATAATGACCATACCGGCCGTGTTTTCTTACAGCAGAAAGCAGCTCTGCAATAGGAGATTCAGGGAGCATCGTATCCACTCTTAGGTTGTCTGTCGCTACTTTCCTTAATCCCTACATTTGGCGATTGGTTGAACCAGTTTGAAGCATCCATCGTCCCAATAAATGGGTTAAGGAAAGTAGCGACAGACAACCTAAGAGTGGATACAATACTCCTGAATCTGCTATTGCAGAGCTGCTTTCTGCTGTAAGCGGACCACGGCCGGTATGGTCATTATTTCCAAACCCTTATCTCCAGGCTTACAAAGCTCTCAAATCGGCAAAGTCTTTGAAATCCCTCATGCTGGATCTGGGAAATGACAGTTCTCAGAAACAAGATCTAGAGTTGATGAACTATGTAAAACGAATCCAGTATATCCTAGGAAGTGGATCAAAACCTTATCGAACAGATTCTGGAGTAATGGGTCTCACTTGGAAGGACAAGGACAGGTTGGGCGACTTGGTTTTCGTAATTCCTGGAGTATGTGTACCGTGTGTGCTATGGGCGTGTGCAGCACAGCCGAGCCGCAACTCACCACGGACAGCTCGGTGCCGCCCGCTCGGCGGACCAGGTCCGCGTCCCTGGTCAGTTCGTCGCTCGCGCTCTCGCCCTTCAATGCCACCAACAGCCCGTCCGGCCGCACCAGCGGCATGCACCAGCCGGCCAGTTTGGCCAGTGGCGCGACCGCCCGGGCGGTCACCACATCCGCACCACCGAGCCGCTGCCGAACGTCCGGCTCCTCGGCCCGGCCACGGACCACCTCGATCGGGATACCCAACTCGGCGACCACATCCGTCAGCCACGCCACCCGCCGCGCCATCGGCTCCAGCAACGTGACCTTCAGATCCGGCCGTGCCAGTGCCAGCGGCACACCGGGCAACCCGGCACCCGAGCCGACGTCGACCACGGTGGCGCCGGTCGGGATCAGTTCGGCGACCACCGCCGAGTTCAGGATGTGCCGCTGCCAGAGCCGGGGCACCTCGCGCGGGCCGATGAGGCCGCGTAGTACGCCGTGCTCGGCCAACAGGTCCGCGTAGCGCGTGGCAAGCGGCAGGCGGGTGCCGAACAGTTGTTCAGCCGATCCCGCGGCCACATCGTCCTCATTGCAGGACACCGCGCTCATGTCAATCCGTTCGTCGTTTCACGTGAAACGGGGCCGAGATTCGGCCGCTCATTCGGTGTGGAATCAAGAGTAACGGTCGCGGCCCTTCCGCATCGCACGCCACCCACACAAGACAACGGCGCGGTCTGTTTCACGTGAAACAGACCGCGCCGCGACGAGCCATGGTTACTGCTGAGCGAACACCACCACACACCGGCGGGGCTCCTCGCCCTCGCTCTCACTGTGCGCGCCCGACACGGTCGCCACCGCGTCGTGCACGACCTTGCGCTCGAACGGGGTCATGGCGTGCAGCTTGACCTGCTCGCCGGTCCGCACCGCCTGCTCGGCCGCGGACCGACCCAGCTCCCTGAGCTCCTCCCGGCGGGCGGCGCGCCAGCCGCTGATGTCCAGCATCAGCCGACTGCGGTTGCCGGTCTCCTGCTGCACGGCGAGGCGGGTCAGTTCCTGGAGGGCCTCCAGGATCGACCCGCGCGGACCGACCAGCTTCTCCAGATCCTCGCCGCCGTCGATGCTCACCACCGCACGGCCGGCATCGACATCCAGATCGATGTCGCCGTCGTAGTCGAGCAGGTCGAGCAGACGTTCCAGGTAGTCGCCGGCGACATCGCCCTCGTGGACCAGCAGGTCCTCCGAGGACGATGTTGCCGGCGACTGCGCCTCGTCCGCCACGTCGGCTTCAGGCGCCTGGTCGGTCTCCTGCAACGTCTCCGACACGTCTTCTCCTCTCCAGGACCGACCGCGCTCAGCCGCGCTTCCGATCCTGCTTCTTTCGCCGGGAACGGTCCGATATCAGACCGGGAATCTCGGGGCTCGCCTTGCCGTTGGCCGGCGTGCCGTCCTGTTTCTTCGCGGTGCCGGCCGACCCGTTGGGCGGCTGCCTGCCGTTCTTCGTCGCGGCGGGGTTGGGCACGGAGGGCCGGACGGCCTTGCGTGGGTCGCGGGCCTGCGGCCGCTTCGCGCCCGGCTGGCCGTTGCGCGTCGGCTTGGCGTCCTCGACCGGCACCGCGTCCTCGACCACATCCGGGATCGCGTCCTCGACCTTGGCCTGGTTGGCCGGACGCTTCCTGGCCGCCACCGGCTTCTGCCCGACCACCGGCTTCTGGCCGACCTTCGGGGCCAGCGCCTGCCGGGCCTCGACCGCCTGCTCCTTCGCGTGCTGCTCCTCGACGTCCATCCGCTTGAACACGAAGTGCTGCTGCGCCAGCGTCCAGCCGTTGTTGCTCAGCCAGTACAGGAGCAGACCGACCGGGAAGCCGCCACCGAAGACCAGCACGCCGAGGGGGAAGATGTACAGGGTCAGCTTGTTCATCATCGCGGTCTGGCCGGTGGTCGGCGTGCCCATCGCGGCCTGGCGCTGCACGGACAGCCGCGCGGTGAAGTGGGTCGCGACGGCGGCCGCGATCATCAGCGGGATCGCCACCGGCGCGACACCCCAGTGCCAGCCGGGTGACCCGCCGAGACTCCCGATGCCGAGCACCGCGTCACCCAGATGGGCGTCGAACAGCTTGGCGTCGAGGTACGAGTGCACATCGGCGGCCTTGAAGAAGTACACCTCGCTGGTCCCCGGCCGGAACGAGCGAAGTACGTGGTTCAGGCCGATGAACACCGGGATCTGCAACACCATCGGCAGGCAGCCGCCCAGCGGGTTGACCCCGTGCTCCTTCTGGAGCTTCTGCATCTCCTGGGCCTGGCGCTGCCGGTCGTTGGCGTACTTCTTCTGAATCTTCTTCATCTCCGGCGCGAATGCCTGCATCTTGCGCATCGACCGGATCTGGTGCACCGCGGGCTTGAGCAGGACCAGCCGCAGGGTGAAGACCAGCATGATGATCGACAGGGCCCAGCCGACGAAGTTGGACGGACCAAGAACGAACCCGAACACCTTGTGCCAACACCACAAGATGAACGAAACGGTGTAGTAGATGAAGCCGAAATTCACGGTACTACTCCTCGGCAGGGGTCTGGTGGACTCGATCCCGATGTAGGACCGCGTGATGCCCTGGGTCTGGTTGTCGGTCGGGCCCCGACCGGCGCGGTGGCACCGGGTCCAGCCCGCCGGGATGCCACGGCCCGCACCGCAGCAGCCGACGCAGCGCCAGCCAGCTCCCACGCAGTGCGCCGTGCACGGTCAGCGCCTCGACCGCGTACGCGCTACAGCTGGGATAGAACCGGCAACTCGGCGGCAGGAACGGCGAGATCCACCGGCGGTAGATGTTGACGAGCGCCACCAGCGGCCGGGCCGCGAGGCCGGGCCGCACCGGCGCAACGGAGGTGTCCCGCTCAGCACTAGTCACGCCACATCGCCACTCAGCTTGAGTCGACGCAGTGCCCCGTCCAGATCCGCACCGAGTTCACTGCTGGACGCAGCCGCCGATGCCGGCAGCGCTCTGATTACCAACGCGCAGTGGACCGGCAAAGTTCCGAGCCGGTCGGCCACCAGGTGCCGCAGCCTGCGGCTGACCCGGTGGCGCACCACGGAATTGCCGACGGCCTTACTCACGACGAAACCCACCCGGGCGGTGTGCTGACCCGCCTGGATGGGCATCGAGTTCGCATTCTCGGCATCCCGATCGGCCGTCAGGGCATGCAAGACCAACCGGGGCCGCCCCACACGACGTCCCCGGCGAACCACCGTCCCGAACTCCTGACTGCGGGTGAGTCGGGCCGCCGCGGGGAGCACGGCGTCGCGGCGATCAGGCCGACAGCTCGGCGCGACCCTTGCGCCGGCGGGCGCCCAGAATCGCCCGGCCGGCGCGGGTACGCATCCGCAGCCGGAACCCGTGGGTCTTCGCGCGGCGGCGGTTGTTGGGCTGGAAGGTGCGCTTGCCCTTGCTCACGGTCGGTCTCCAGGCTTCTCACAACGGGGGTCCAGCAGGTCTCGGTCTCCCGGCTACGATGCGCGCTGGCGGGAGTGCACGCCAAAGGCACCCGCCGCAAACGGGAGACACTTCGAGGGTACGCACCGTAGGCCGGCCTCACCAAATCGGGGGTACCGGCCCATGTCGTTCAGCGATCCGCCTTCCGCCTGGCGATACTTGCCCCGACGAACTCTTGTGGCAAGCCGCCACGCTTGTTAGCGTGCCCCTTCTGTTGTGGGCGAGGGGGAACCTAGCTACGGCCGCAGCGCCGGAACGTTGAACCCGCGGGGGGTTCGATGGTGACTGCCGTACGTTCGTGCACAGTTGTGGACAACCCTGTGGACACCTCGACGCTCGGTGCTCCTTCCATCCGGCACGATGTGGGTTCCACCAACGCGGAACGATGCGTAGTGCTGATGAGGGGAGGGGAACCCGCAGTTGTCCGATCACCAGACCAACCTCGGCCTCGTGTGGGAAGAGGTCGTCCAGGAGTTGTCGGACGGCACTCTGTCACCGCAGCAGCGGGCGTGGATGCGGGTGACCCGTCCGATCGGCCTGCTGGACGGGACCGCACTGCTCGCGGCGCCGAGTGACTTCGCCAAGGAAGCCATCGAACGCGCCCTGCGCGCACCGATCACCGACGCCCTGTCCCGCAGGCTGGGACGCAGCGTTTCACTGGCGGTGAAGGTGGACGCCACGGCGCCCGTGGTGAAACAGGTGCCGGCCGCACCAACGGCCGTGCCCGAGATCACCGTGCCCATCCCGGCCGACTCGCTCGCGTCCGCCGACGGTGTGGAACCCGCCGCCGACGGCGCCACGGACGAGGTGGACGAGGAGGGCGACGCACTGGCCACCGTGCACGAGATCTGGCCGACGTTCGCCGGCTCCGGCGCGACCGGACCGGTGACCGAGCCCTTCACCGCGCCGGCCAAGCCGCAGACATCACAGACCCGGCTGAACGAGAAGTACACCTTCGACACGTTCGTGATCGGCTCGTCCAACCGGTTCGCGCACGCCGCCGCGGTCGCCGTGGCCGAGGCGCCCGCCCGCGCGTACAACCCGCTGTTCATCTGGGGCGAGTCGGGTCTCGGCAAGACCCACCTGCTGCACGCGGTCGGGCACTACGCGCAACGGCTGTTCCCCGGCATGCGGGTGCGGTACGTGTCGACGGAGGAGTTCACCAACGACTTCATCAACTCGCTGCGCGACGACAGGAAGGTGGCGTTCCAGCGCCGCTACCGCGATGTCGACGTGCTGCTGGTGGACGACATCCAGTTCCTGGAGGGCAAGGAAGGCACCCAGGAGGAGTTCTTCCACACCTTCAACACGCTGCACAACGCGAACAAGCAGATCGTGGTCTCCTCCGACCGGCCCCCCAAGGGGCTGGGCACGCTGGAGGACCGCCTGCGTACCCGGTTCGAGTGGGGCCTGATCACCGACATCCAGCCGCCCGAGCTGGAGACCCGGATCGCCATCCTGCGCAAGAAGGCCGCGCAGGACCGGCTGGCGGCACCCGCGGAGGTGCTGGAGTTCATCGCCGACCGGATCGAGCGCAACATCCGGGAGCTGGAGGGCGCGCTGATCCGGGTGACCGCGTTCGCGTCGCTCAACCGGCAGCCGGTGGACGTGCAACTGGCCGAGATCGTGCTGCGCGACCTGATCCCGGACTCGCAGGCGCCCGAGATCAGCGCCTCCACGATCATGGCGGTCACGGCCGAGTTCTTCGCGGTGAGCATGGACGACCTGTGTGGGCCGGGCAAGACGAAGGCGCTGGCCCAGGCACGGCAGATCTCCATGTATCTGTGTCGCGAGCTGACCGACCTGTCGCTGCCCAAGATCGGCCAGACGTTCGGGGGCCGCGACCACACCACGGTCATGCACGCGGACAAGAAGATCCGCAAGGAGATGGCGGAGCGCCGCCGCATCTACGACCAGGTCCAGGAACTCACGTCCCGCATCAAGCAGCGCGCCAGAGGCTGATCCCTCCGCACAGCGAAGGCCGGCACCCCGAGAGGGTGCCGGCCTTCCTTGTTTCTGGGACCGATCCGGCCCGCCGGCCGGGCCGCTACGGACGCCCGGAGGACACAGCAAGGTGAATATTTCGGCCGCCACAGGCCTGTGGATGGAGCCGTCGGCCTGGGGACCACACCACCCACATCTGGGGATCAAATTGTGGACAACTCGGCCGATGTGTGGACCGTTCGGCCGAGCCCCGAAGTTGTCCACCGACGCCCGAACCTGTCCACCGGTTGCGCACCGGGCCAGTCCACAGCCAACCCACGCCCTGGAGCTGGGCGAACGCCGTCCATCCACACAATCCACACCGCTTACTGTTACTGCTGTCTTAGTTCTTCTCTTAGAAGAAAAACAGAAGAACAACAGGGGCTGTGGACGATGGGGACAGCTGGCGACACCGCCGTCCGAGTGATCTCGGCAACCCGTCAGCCCCGAGTACCGCCACGGCCGGTCAGGCTCTACGGTGGGACTCCACCGCAGGCATGGGCTCCCGGAGCGCCCGGCGCCGTGCTTGCCTTCTCGCCGTGCGAACTCTGTGCGAACCACTGTCACGAGGTCGGTGCGGCACCCGACACGCAAACCGGAGGGACGTTCGATGAAGATTCGCGTCGAGCGGGACGGACTTGCCGACGCCGTCGCCTGGGTGGCCCGCAGCCTGCCGTCCCGGCCGTCGATTCCGGTGCTGGGCGGTGTGCTGATCGACGCGGGCGGGGACGGCACCGACTCGGCCGACGCCCTGACGGTGGCCGGGTTCGACTACGAGGTCTCCGCCACCGTGGACGTGCCGGCGACCATCGCGGCCCAGGGCAGGGCGCTGGTGTCCGGCCGGCTGCTCGCGGACATCACCAAGTCGTTGCCGGCCCAGCCGGTCGAGATCTCGGTGGACGGCTCGCGGGTCACGATCACCTGTGGCAGCGCCAAGTTCAGCCTGCCGACCATGCCCGTGGAGGACTACCCGCAGCTGCCGACGATGCCGCAGCGCGCGGGCGAGGTGGCGGGCGAGGTGTTCGGCCAGGCGGTCGCGCAGGTCGCGATCGCGGCCGGCCGGGACGACACGCTGCCGATGCTGACCGGGGTCCGGTTGGAGATCGGGGAGCAGAAGCTGACCCTGGTCGCCACCGACCGGTTCCGCCTCGCGATGCGTGAGTTCGAGTGGCACTCCGGCGGCGACGTGCCGGCCGACACCGCGGTGCTCGTCCCGGCCCGGACACTGGCCGAGGCGGCGAAGACGTTGGGCACGAGCGGCAACTCGGTGGAGATCTCCCTTGCGTCCGGCGACGGCTTGCTCGGCCTTGCCGGTTCCGGCAGGCGGGCGACCAGCAGGCTGCTGGACGCGGAGTTCCCGAAGTACCGGCAGCTGCTGCCCAGCGAGCACACCGCGGCCGCGGTGATCGCGGTCAGCGCGCTGGTCGACGCGATCAAGCGGGTTTCCCTGGTGGCCGAGCGCGGCACGCAGGTCCGGCTGGAATTCAGCGAGGGCTCGCTGCGCCTGTCCGCGGGCGGCGACGACGAGGGCAGCGCCGAGGAGGAGTTGTCTGCCGAATTCACCGGTGACCCGGTGACCATCGCGTTCAACCCTGGCTATCTGCTCGACGGTCTTGGCGCGCTGCACACCGAGCGCGCCCACCTGTCCTTCACCACACCCAATCGACCCGCGCTGGTGAAGCCGGTGGGGGAGGATGGCGACGTGCTCCCCGGGTACCTGTACCTGCTGATGCCGGTCCGGCTGCCGGGCTGAGCCCGAACCCGAAGTACGACCTCCGGGACCGTGGCGGTCCCGCCTTCAACAGGGGAGGACTGCGACCGTGCAGCTCGGACTAGTCGGCCTTGGCAAGATGGGCTTCAACATGCGCGAGCGTTTGCGCCGCGCGGGACACCAGGTCGTCGGCTACGACCGGAACCCGGACGTGAGCGACTCCACGTCACTGGCCGACATGGTCAAACAGCTCGACGCGCCCCGGACCGTCTGGATCATGGTGCCGGCCGGCGACCCGACAAGGCAGACCGTGCACGAACTGGCCGACCTGCTCGCCGAGGGCGACCTGGTGATCGACGGCGGCAACTCGCGGTTCACCGACGACAAGGCGAACGCCGCGTTCCTGGCCGAACGCAAGATCGGCTACCTGGACTGCGGCGTGTCCGGCGGCGTGTGGGGCCTTGAAGTGGGCTACGGCCTGATGGTCGGCGGCTCGGCCGACCAGGTCGAGCGCGCGATGCCGGTGTTCGACGCGCTGCGCCCGGAGGGCCCGCGCGAGGAGGGCTTCGCGCACGCGGGCGAGGTCGGTGCCGGGCACTTCGCCAAGATGGTGCACAACGGCATCGAGTACGGCCTGATGCAGGCATACGCCGAGGGCTACGAGCTGCTCACGGCCGTGGACGAGGTGAAGGACGTGCACGCCGTGCTCAAGGCGTGGACCAAGGGGACCGTGGTTCGATCGTGGCTGCTCGACCTCCTGGTTCGCGCGCTGGAACAGGATCCGGGACTGTCCAAGATCAGCGGCTACACCGACGACTCCGGCGAGGGCCGCTGGACCGTGAACGAGGCGATCGACCACGCTGTACCGGTGCCGGTGATCTCGGCGGCGCTGTTCGCCCGGTTCGCCTCCCGGCAGGAGGACTCGCCGACCATGAAGGCGGTCGCGGCGCTGCGCAACCAGTTCGGCGGCCACGCCGTGCACTCGGTCGGTCCGTCGTCGCCACCGAGCGGCTGACAGCCCACCCCATGTTGGTGCGACACCTGCAGGTCACCGACTTCCGGTCGTGGCCGCAGGCCGATCTGGTGCTGGCACCGGGCCCGAACGTGCTGATCGGGCCGAACGGGCAGGGCAAGACGAACCTGGTCGAGGCGGTCGGCTACCTGGCCACCCTCGCCTCGCACCGGGTGGCCACCGACGCGCCGCTGGTTCGGCACGGTTGCGAGCGAGCCGTCGTCCGCGCCGCGGTGGTCAACGCGGGCCGCGAACTGCTGGTGGAACTGGAGATCACGCCGGGCAGGGCGAACCGGGCGCGGATCAACCGCGCGCCCGCCGCCCGCCCACGCGACGTGCTGGGCATCGTGCGCACGGTGTTGTTCGCGCCGGAGGACCTGGCCCTGGTGAAGGGTGATCCGGCCGAGCGCAGGAGGTTTCTCGACGAGCTCCTGGTCGCCAGGTCCCCCCGGTACGCGGGGGTGCGCGCGGACTACGAGCGGGTGCTCAAGCAGCGGGGGGCACTGCTCAAGACGGCGGGCGCGGCGCGGCGGGCCGGTGGCGCCGGCGACATCCGCACCCTCGACGTGTGGGATGGACACCTGGCCCGGCACGGCGCGCAGTTGATGGCAGGCCGGCTGGACCTGGTCGCCGACCTGGCGCCGCTGGTCGCGGCCGCGTATGCCGGGGTGGCACCGGAATCCGTGCCGGTGGCCGCCCGGTACCGCGGCACGCTCGGTGGTTCGATGCCGCCGGAGTACGGTGTGCCGAACGGCGAGCGGGCCGATCCCGAGGTGTTGGAAGCGGGACTGCTGGTCGAGTTGGCCAGGACGCGCGCCCAGGAGATCGACCGTGGCGTGAGCCTGGTCGGGCCGCATCGCGATGAGCTGGAGCTGTTACTCGGCGAGCGGCCGGCCCGGGGTTACGCAAGTCACGGCGAGTCGTGGTCGTACGCGCTGGCGCTGCGGCTTGGCGGCTACGAACTGCTGCGGGCCGACAGCGTGGAACCGATCCTCGTGCTCGACGACGTGTTCGCCGAGCTGGACCGGCGGCGCAGGGCGGCGCTGGCGAAGGTGGCCACCGGTGCCGAGCAGGTGCTGGTGACCGCGGCGGTGGCCGAGGACGTGCCACCGGAACTGGCCGGCACCCGGTTCGACGTGGCCGGCGGCGACGTAGTGCGCCATACGCTGAGTTAACGAGGTCAACGTGATGGGTAGCACTTCTGGGGACAAACCTGTGGATAATGTGGATAACACGGTCACCGGGAGCGGAGCAAAACCCGCTTCGAGGGAAGAATCGGACCCAACGCCACCACAATCGGGTGAAGCACAGGGCGATTCGGGCGCCACCCAGAGTGTTCGTCGCGGTTCCGACCTGGCCCGTGACGCGCTGCGTGCCGCCCAGGAGTCCGCCCGCAAGCGAGGTCGGGCCGCGGCACCGAGCGGCACCGGCTCGATGGCCCGCCGCCGACGCCGATGGTCGGGCCCCAAACCGGATGAACGCGATCCACAGCCACTTGGCAGGCTGGCCGCGCGGCTGGCCGCCAACCGCGGCTGGGCCGCGCGACTGGCCGGTGGCCAGGTGTTCGGCAAGTGGGCCCTCCTGGTCGGTGCCGACGTGGCCGAGCACACCGAGCCGGTCGCGCTGTCCGACGGCGAACTGACCGTGCGGGCCGACTCGACCGCGTGGGCCACCCAGCTGCGCCTGCTGCAACGTCAGGTGCTGGCGAAGATCGCCGCCGAGGTCGGCAACGGGGTGGTCAAGCGACTGAAGGTGCAGGGACCGTCCGCGCCGAGCTGGCGCCACGGCCCCCGGCACGTGCCCGGCAGAGGGCCCCGCGACACCTATGGCTGAACGGCGTGGCCGAGCCCAATGTGTCGGCGGCTGACGGCAAAGCAGCCAATGTGGAAACGTGTCAAGGCCACCGCGACCTATCCTGGTTCACTTCCGTGTCTCTGTGACGCCTCTAGGGGTGTCCTTGGGCCACCTCAGCGACGGTGGCCAAGTAAGATGGACAGAGAGAACTTGAGGACCGTGCCCGAGCCGGACCGCACGATCAGACAGCGAGGACTGCGTGACAGCGACACATAACGAGTACAACGCGTCATCCATCACCGTACTCGAAGGTCTCGAAGCGGTCCGCAAACGACCGGGCATGTACATCGGCTCCACCGGTGAACGCGGCCTGCACCACCTGATCCAGGAGGTGGTGGACAACGCGGTCGACGAGGCCATGGCCGGATTCGCGACCAAGGTCGAGGTGACCCTGCGCGCGGACGGCGGGGTCCAGGTCGTCGACGACGGCCGAGGCATCCCGGTGGACATGCACCCGGTGGAGAAGCGGCCCGCGCTGGAGGTCATCCTCACCACGCTGCACTCCGGCGGCAAGTTCGGCGGCGACTCCTACGCCGTGTCCGGCGGCCTGCACGGCGTCGGCGTCTCGGTGGTGAACGCGCTCTCCACCCGGATGGAGGTGGAGGTCTGGAAGGACGGCTACTTCTGGTCGCAGGCCTACGACCACTCGCAGCCTGCGCATGCGCTGAAGCAGGGCGAGCCGACCAGCCGGACCGGCAGCTCCTTCACCTTCTGGGCCGACCCGACCATCTTCGAGACCACCGAGTACAACATCGAGACGGTGGCCCGCAGGCTGCAGGAGATGGCCTTCCTGAACAAGGGGCTCACCATCCTCCTGCACGACGACCGGATCGTGGCGGGTGAGGAGGATGCCGAAGCCGGCAAGACGCGCACCCGCGAGTTCTGTTACCCGGGCGGCCTCGAGGACTTCGTCAAGCACATCAACGCCACCCGCGAGCCGGTGCACAAGACGGTGATCTCCTTCGACGCCAAGGGCGACAGCATGGAGGTCGAGGTCGCCATGCAGTGGAACACCGGCTACAGCGAGTCGGTCTACACGTTCGCCAACACGATCAACACCCACGAGGGCGGCACCCATGAGGAGGGCTTCCGCGCCGCGCTGACCAGGGTGATCAACGTCTACGCGCGCGACAAGAAGCTGATCAAGGAGAAGGAGGCCAACCTCACCGGCGACGACGTCCGCGAGGGCCTCGCCGCGATCGTGTCGGTGAAGCTGAAGGAACCGCAGTTCGAGGGGCAGACCAAGACGAAGCTCGGCAACACCGAGGCCAAGTCGATCGTGCAGGTCGCCTGCAACGAGTGGATCGCCGACTGGTTCGAGCGCAACCCGAGCGAGGCGCGTGCCATCGTCACCAAGTCGGTGTCCAGCGCCCAGGCCCGGATGGCGGCCCGCAAGGCGCGGGAACTGGTGCGCCGCAAGAGCGCGCTGGACATCGGTGGCCTGCCCGGCAAGCTGAAGGACTGCCGTTCCCGCGATCCGGAGGAATGCGAGCTCTACATCGTCGAGGGTGACTCGGCGGGCGGCTCGGCGAAGGAGGGCCGAGACTCCCGGTTCCAGGCGATCCTGCCGATCCGGGGCAAGATCATCAACGTGGAGAAGGCCCGCATCGACCGGGTGCTGAAGAACACCGAGGTGCAGAGCCTGATCACGGCCCTGGACACCGGCATCCACGACGAGTTCGACCTGTCGAAACTGCGCTACCACAAGATCATGCTGATGGCCGACGCCGACGTGGACGGCCAGCACATCACCACCCTGCTGCTCACGCTGCTGTTCCGATTCATGCGCCCGCTGATCGAGTACGGCCACGTGTACATCACCCAGCCGCCGCTGTACAAGATCAAGTGGCAGCGCATCGAGCCGGAGTTCGCCTACTCCGATGCCGAGCGCGACGGCCTGATCGAGGCAGGGCTGGCGGCCGGCCGGAAGATCAACAAGGAAGACGGCGTCCAGCGGTACAAGGGCCTCGGCGAGATGAACGCCCAGGAACTGTGGGAAACCACGATGGACCCGAGCAACCGGCTGCTGCGCCAGGTCAGCCTGGACGACGCGGCCACCGCCGACGAGCTGTTCAGCGTGCTGATGGGCGAGGACGTGGAAGCACGCCGGTCGTTCATCGTGCGCAACGCCAAGGACGTCCGTTTCCTGGACGTGTGACGAACGCCGCCCGAACCAACCGACGCAGCACGTGACGGAAGAAGGACCGTGACCGAGACGAGCCTGCCACCGAGCGGCGAACGCATCGAGCCTGTCGACATCCAGCAGGAGATGCAGAACTCGTACATCGACTACGCGATGAGCGTCATCGTGGCGCGCGCGCTGCCCGACGTGCGGGACGGCCTGAAGCCGGTGCACCGCCGAGTGCTGTACTCGATGTTCGAGAACCGCCTCTATCCCGACCGCAGCTACGTGAAGTGCTCACGCGTGGTCGGCGACGTGATGGGCAACTATCACCCGCACGGCGACAGTTCCATCTACGACGCCCTGGTCCGCCTGGCGCAGAGCTGGTCCATGCGCTATCCGCTCGTGGACGGCCAGGGCAACTTCGGTTCCCCTGGCAACGATCCAGCAGCCGCCATGCGGTACACCGAAAGCCGGCTGACCCCGCTGGCCATGGCGATGCTGCTGGATATCGACGAGGACACCGTCGACTTCGCCGACAACTATGACGGCAAGACGCAGGAACCGAAGGTTCTGCCGTCGCGCATCCCGAACCTGCTGGTCAACGGCGGCAGTGGGATCGCGGTCGGCATGGCGACCAACATTCCGCCGCACAACCTGCGTGAGGTCGCAGGCGGAGTCGTGTGGGCGCTGGAGAACTGGGACGCGTCCGAGGAGGAGACGCTGGCCCAGTTGATGATGCGCATCAAGGGCCCGGACTTCCCGACCAAGGCGCTGATCCTGGGCACGTCCGGCATCGAGGACGCCTACCGCACCGGCCGCGGTTCGGTGCGGATGCGGTCGGTGGTCGAGGTCGAGGAGGACGCCAAGGGCCGCACCGTCCTGATCGTCACCGAACTGCCGTTCCAGGTGAACCCGGACAACCTGGTCGAGGGCATCGCCCAGTTGGTCAAGGACGGCAAGCTCACCGGCATCTCGGACATCGCGGACGAGTCCAACAGCCGCAGCGGCATGCGCATCGTGATCGGCCTTCGCCGGGACGCGGTGGCGAAGGTGGTGCTGAACAACCTCTACAAGCACACCCAGCTCCAGACCAACTTCGGTGTGAACATGCTGGCGCTGGTCGACGGCGTGCCGCGCACGCTGCGGCTGGACCAGATCATCCGGCACTACGTCCAGCACCAGGTCGAGGTCATCGTCCGGCGGACCAGGTACCGGCTGCGCAAGGCCGAGGAGCAGGCCCACCTGTTGCGCGGCCTTGTCAAGGCGCTCGATCACCTGGACGAGGTCATCGCCCTGATCCGGCGCTCGCCGTCCGCGTCGGACGCCCGGCCCGCGCTGATGGAACTGCTGGACATCGACGAGGCCCAGGCCACCGCGATCCTGGACATGCAGTTGCGGCGGCTCGCGGCACTCGAGCGCCAGAAGATCGTCGACGACCTGGCCGAGATCGAGGTCCGGATCGCGGACCTGCAGGACATCCTGGCCAACCCGATACGACAGCGGACCATCGTCCGCGACGAGATGATGGCGATCGTCGACAAGCAGGGCGACGACCGGCGTACCAAGATCATCCCGTTCGACGGTGACGTGTCGGTCGAGGACCTGATCGCGGTCGAGGACGTCGTCGTCACGATCACCCAGACGGGGTACGCCAAACGGACGAAAACCGATCTCTATCGGGCACAGAAGCGCGGCGGCAAGGGCGTTCAGGGCGCGCAGCTCAAACAGGACGACATCGTCGGCCACTTCTTCGTGTGCTCGACCCACGACTGGATCCTGTTCTTCACCAACAAGGGTCGGGTCTACCGGGCCAAGGCCTACGAGCTGCCCGAGGCCAGCCGCACCGCGCGCGGCCAGCACGTGGCGAACCTGCTGGCGTTCCAGCCGGACGAGCAGATCGCCCAGGTGATTCACATCACCGACTACGAGGCCGCCCCGTACCTGGTGCTCGCCACCAAGAGCGGCCTCGTGAAGAAGAGCAAGCTGAGCGACTTCGACTCCAACCGGTCCGGCGGCCTGATCGGCATCAACCTGCGCGAGGACGACGAGCTGGTCGGCGCCGTGCTGTGCAGCGGTGAGGACGACCTGCTGCTGGTCTCCGCGGGCGGCCAGTCGATCCGGTTCCACGCGTCGGAGGAGGCGCTGCGGCCGATGGGCCGGGCCACCAGCGGCGTGCTGGGCATGCGGTTCAACACCGGCGACGAGCTGCTGTCGATGGGTGTGGTTGTCGCGGGCAGGTATGTGTTGGTGGCCACCGATGGTGGGTATGCCAAGCGCACACCGATCGAGGAGTACCCACTGCAGGGCCGAGGGGGCAAAGGCGTGCTGACCATCCAGCACGACAGTCGTCGTGGCAGGCTGGTGGGTGCACTCATCGTCGACGTCGACGATGAGCTGTACGCGATCGAGTCCTCCGGGGTCGTCATCCGGACCAGCGCGCGCGAGGTGCGCAAGGCGGGCCGGCAGACCAAGGGCGTGCGGTTGATGAACCTGGCGGAAGGGACGACATTGGTCGCGGTCGCCCGCAACGCGGAAGACGTCTCGGACGTCCCTGAACCAGACAGCACCGAACCGGACGTCGACGAACCGGGCGTCACCGAGACAGAGGCATGATCAGGTGCCGGCCGATCCCACCAGCTAAGGACAGCTCGTGACTTCACCCGACAAGCCGGACACAGCGCCGACGGACACCACCGGCGACGAACGCACGGTGGCGACCGCGGCCGTCGAGTCGAACACGGCGGGCGCGGGCAAAGCCGCAGCGAGCACACCGGCGAGCACGTCGGCGACAACACCGCAGCAGGCCGGCGCCGTCACGACAAAGCCGACGGCGGTCAAGGCGGACAACGGCACGGTGGCCGGCACGGTCCCTGGCACCACCCAGCAGGCCAGCACTGGCAACGGCAGCAAGCCGGCAGAGCCGGCGGCGGCCGCGCCCACCGTCGTGACCAGCCCGGTGAGCCCGCCACCGAGGGCGACGAAGCCGGTGAGCCCGCCGCAGGCCACGAACCCGGTGGCGAGCCCGCCGCCGGTGCCGCCGGTGGAAGGCCCGGACGTCACGTCGTCGGCACCGCCGCCGTGGCAGCGCGTGGCCGCCGACACGCAGTACCTCGGCGTGCCCGCGCCGGATGGCTCGGCCGACAACACGACCGGCCGGTTCGCCGACTGGGGTTACCAGCGCAGCCCGCGCTCGAACGCCTACCCGGAGGCCCCGACCGAGAGCGGTGTCCCCCTGTCGGGTGGTTATCCGGTGGTCTCCGGCACCGCGGCCGCGTCGGTGTTCGCGTCGGTCGCCGGCCAGTCCGGCGTCCGCCCGGACGCTCGTCCCGGCGCCGACCCGAACAACAGAACCACGGTCAACTTCGGCGCACCCGCCGACCCGATCCGGCCGCCGGCCAGCGCGCCGTCCGCGCTGCGCCGACCCGGCCGGGGCCCGCGCCGGGCCAGCCTCCAGATCAAGCGGATCGATCCGTGGTCGGTGCTGAAGCTGGCGTTCGTGCTGTCGGTCGCGCTGTTCTTCGTGTGGCTCGTCGCGGTCGGCGTGCTGTACGGCGTGCTCGACGGCATGGGTGTGTGGGACCGGGTCAACGGCACCTACAACGAGTTCGCCCAGAACACCAGCGCCGGCAGTTCCAGCAGCCCGTTGATCACCGCGAGTCGCGTGTTCGGCATCGCGGCGATCATCGGCGCGATCAACATCGTGCTGTTCACAGCCCTGGCGACGGTCGGCTCCTTCGTATACAACGTGTCCGCCGACCTGGCAGGCGGACTGGAGATCACCCTCGCCGAACGCGAGTGAACCCGGTTTGGGACCGGACCACAGGTACGATAAGGTTCGTGACGTTCCGGGGGCCTATAGCTCAGGCGGTTAGAGCGCTTCGCTGATAACGAAGAGGTCGGAGGTTCAAGTCCTCCTAGGCCCACGGCCTCGGGCCGCCCTTGCTCGCGGAAGGCGCTCGCCGGGTCGGCCGTCGTGTCTTCTGGGGGGCGACCCCCAGACCCCCGAGGTTCGGGCGCCTGGGGCGCCCGAACAGGTTGTGGTTCTTTAGCCGTCTAGGAGGCGACTTTTCGTGAAGAAGATCCTCGCACTTGCGGCTGTGGCCGGTGCTGTGTTGCTGATCGTTCGCCGCAGCCGGTCTGCCAAGGCTGAGGCCGACCTTTGGCGCGAGGCCACTGCCCCGACCGACAAGTAGGGATTGGGCGGGTGTGCTCGCGGAGAGCGCTCGCCGTTATCCCTACTTCGTGTTTGTCTGGGGGCCAAGCCCCCGGGCCCCCGGCCGGCGGGGCTTCGCCCCCGGGACCCCCCAGTCGGCTTCGCCTTTCCGATGGCGGCGGTAGGCTTTGTGTTGAACCCGGGGTCTCTGCTTGTCCCCGGTTGGGGACGTAGCTCAATTGGCAGAGCACCGCCTTTGCAAGGCGGGGGTTGAGGGTTCGATTCCCTTCGTCTCCACGGGCTCAGGCGACCCATGTTCGCGGAATGCGCGAACCGGGTCGCCTGTCGTGTCTTCTGGGGGGCGACCCCCAAACCCCCGTATGTTCGGGCGCTGGGCGCCCGAACGGTTCGTATTGTGTTGCGTTTGGCCACTTCTTCGGCGGCGGGTCGTGCGGGCCTTGTCGTCAGGTCGTTTGGGGTTGGGCCCTGGTGGCCTCGTTGGGTGCTGGGTCTGGTTGACTTTTGTGGTTATGAGGCCTGCTGCGCTGATCGTGCCTTGTGTCCTGGGGCTGTTGCTTGCTGGTTGTGGGCCGGGCGGGGGTACTACGGCCGGTGTTGCCGCGCCTGTCAGCACGAGCACCACGCATGTTTTGGTTACTACGCCTTCTGTGCCTGCTCCTGCGGCGCCGCAGCCGTCGGTTCGCGCGTCCTCCTGTCCGTATCTGAGGACGCAGGATGCCGCGTACGACAACGGCCAGAAGGTGAGTTCGGTCAAGGTCTCGTCGGCCGCTGATGGGCAGCCGCATCCGGCTTGTTTCTTCTACCGGTCTGACGGTGTGCTGCTGTTGACCGTGTGGGTGCACGTGGGCAGCGCGGCCGTGGCCACCGCGATCGTGGATCAGGCCGCGCCGATCGCCACGTCCAATCCGGAGACTCAGCCGGCCGGGTGGCAGGGGGGTTCCGTGTCGCAGGCTTCCGGGGCCGTCTACGCGATCGCCAAGGCGGGTACCTCGATCGTGGTGACCAGTAACCGGCCGGAGACCGTCAACTGCCGGTTGGTCGCCGAGCAGGTCGTCACGGATCTCGGCGCCTGAACTTGTACCCGGCGCGGTGACCGGAGCACCCCTGCCCGATCACCGCGCCGAGCGTCCGGTCAGCTCTTGAGCTGGCTGTTCGGCTGCTTCTCCTCCTGGCGCGGCTGCGGTGCCGTGCCGTTGCCGGCGATGCGGTCCTGCTCGTTCCGGTCGTCGACCAGTTGCGGCTCGGCCGGTTGGTCCTGCCCGCTTCGTATCACGGCCACCGCTGCTGCGGCCGCCATGGCGCCGACGAGCAGCCACGGCCACCTGCGGCCGCGGCGCGGGGCGCTGTCGGTCGTCAGGTCGCCGACCGTGCGCTGGAGGTTCTTGCCGGCCTTGCTGGCCCGTTTCCTGGCCTGCCTGCCGGCGTCCTTGGCGGCTCGCCGCGCGTTGCGAGCGAGCTGGCGGCGGGCCCTGCGGGTCGTGTCGACCAACTCCTTCGCCGCCTGCTGGCCGCCGTCGGCGCCCTCTGCGAGCTTGTGTTCCATCGCGGCCGCGGCCTGTGCGGCGGCTTCCGCGCCGGCCTGGCCGACCTGTACCGCGCCGCGCCGTAGCGTGCGCAGCCCGGATCCCACGGCCCGGCCGACCGTCTCACCAGCGTGTGTCATGGCCTTCACCTCGTCCATCGCGGCGCTCCACGCTCCTCGGGTCGGCATCGACACTTCCGACCAGTCGGGTACCGCCACGGCTGACCCGCCAAACGTCGCGGCGGTCAGGGCGGTGCCCGGATCGCCTCATCGTGCCCGCTCGGTGACGATCTCGCCGTGGATGGCACGATGACCATGTGGCTGACAGCAACGAGTCGCTCGTTGGAGCGACGGTAACGGCGACCCTGCACACCTCACTGGGTGACGTCCGGATCAACCTGTTCCCGAATCACGCGCCGAAGACGGTGGCCAACTTCGTCGGCCTCGCCGACGGCTCCAAGAAGTACGGCCAGAACGCGCGCGGCACCTCGGACGGCCCGTTCTACGACGGATCGATCTTCCACCGGGTGATCAACGGTTTCATGATCCAGGCCGGCGACCCGACCGGCACCGGCCGTGGCGGCCCCGGGTACAAGTTCGAGGACGAGTTCCACCCGGAGCTCCAGTTCAACAAGCCCTACCTGCTGGCGATGGCGAACGCGGGCAAGAACACCAACGGCTCGCAGTTCTTCATCACCGTGTCGCCGACCACCCACCTGAACTTCGCGCACACGATCTTCGGCGAGGTGGCCGACCAGGAGTCGCGTAACGTGGTGGATGCCATCGCGACCACCTCCACCGGCGCGCAGGACAAGCCGGTGACCGACGTGGTGATCGAGCGCATCAGCATCGACCGCGCGTAGCCGACGACCAAGACCGACCGAGGACGACGCAGTGACCATGCCGCCGGGACAGCCGGCCGGGCAGGTGAACGGCCCGCCGAACCTGCCTGGCTGTGTCCGGCATCCGGACCGGCCGACCGGGTTACAGTGCACCCGCTGCGGCCGGCCGGCCTGTCCGGAATGCCTGCGGGCGGCGTCGGTGGGCCAGCACTGCGTCGACTGTGTCGCGGCCGACCAGCGGACCACTAGGGCGCCGGTGACCATTTCCGGCGCCCGCCCGGGCCGGCGGCCGGTGGTGGTGCAGACCCTGATCGCGGTCAACGTGCTGATCTTCGCGGTCACGGCGTACCAGGCGCGCGGCGTGATGGACCTGGAGCCCTCCACGCTGTTCCGGGACTGGGCCCTGTTCCCGATCGCGACGCGCAACGGCTACTGGTGGCAGCTGATCACAGCCGGTTTCCTGCACGTCAATCCGATACACATCCTGATGAACATGTTCGCCCTCTGGGTGATCGGTCGGGACATGGAGCGGATCCTCGGGCCTGCCCGGTTCACCGCCGTGTACCTGGTGGGCCTGCTCGGCGGCAGCGTCAGCGTCCTGTTGTTCGGCCAGGTGGACAGCCAGACCGTCGGCGCGTCGGGCGCGGTGTTCGCGTTGATGGGCGGCCTGCTGGTGCTGGTATACCGGCTCAAGGTCAATCCGAGCCAGGTCATCGGCATGATCGCGATCAACCTGGTGATCAGCGTGGCCATCCCGGGCATCTCGCTGCTCGGGCACGTCGGCGGGCTGGTCACCGGCGCGCTGTTGACCGCGGCGCTGATCTACCTGCCGGCACGGCTGCCGGCGCAGCGTCGGCGGCTGTGGCAGATCGGTGCCGTCGTGGTGCTGGTGGTCGTGCTCGTCGGCCTGGTGCTGGTCCGGTTCACGCAGATCCCGCAGCTCACCTGAGCGGGCCGGTGCGGTAGGCGCGGAGTACGGCGGCCACCTGTTCGGGTTCGGTGCCCAGATCGAGCCAGCCGAGCACGACGAGCCCGCCGACGTCGTCCTCGTCCTCGTCATCGTCGGCGGTGTCGTTGCCGGTGTCGAGTTCCAGCAGCGACACCGTGCGGCCGAAGCGCCGGGTGGACGACACGCTGATCCGCACCGCGCCCCACGGCCAGCGTTGCCGGCCGCCGAGGCGGCGGATCTCGATGCCGTCCGGGTCCGCGCTCAGCCGTGGCCGGGCCACCGTGCCGAACAGCGCGAACAGCAGCAGTCCCGCGGCGGCGATCGCGGTCAGGATGCGGCCGCGCGGATCGTCGGCCAGGATGGTCCAGGCCAGCGCGCCGACACAGAGCACCCACGCCATGCCGACCAGGGCAGGCGGCGATGCCCAGGTGTGCGGTGCGCCGGTGTGGTGTGATTGTGGCGACCCCGGTGCGTTCATGTGTCGAGTCTCGCGTATTCGGGTTGATCATCGGCCACTCGGGGGACGTTGCTGGTACATGATCAACCGTCTCACTAGGCTTCCCGGTGCCTTTCCAACCTGCGAGGAGTTGTGATGCCAGCCGAATATCTGAGCTGGGTGCCCGCGGATGTCGATCTCAGCAAACCGAATCCGGCTCGGGTGTACGACTACATTCTGGGTGGCGCGAACAACTTCGAGGTGGACCGCGAGTTCGCCAAGCAGATGGTGACGTTGGTGCCAGACGCTCAGGCGTTGGCCCAGGAGAACCGGGGGTTCCTGCGGCGGGTGGTCGCCGTCCTGGCCGAACAGGGCATTCGGCAGTTCATCGACCTCGGCTCCGGTATTCCGACCGTCGGCAACACCCATGAGGTGGCGCAACGGATCGATCCGGGCGCGCGGGTCGTGTATGTCGACAACGAACCGGTCGCCGTGGCACACAGCGAGTTGATCCTGCAGGACAACGAGAATGCCGACATTCTGCGGGCCGACGTCCGAGACGTGTCGGGCGTGCTCGGCCACCAGGTGACCCGTCGACTGATCGATTTCGACCAGCCGGTCGCCCTGCTGATGTTCGCGGTACTGCATTTCATGCCAGACGATCAGGATCCCTACCGGTTGGTGGCCGACTACCGGAATGCCACCGTGCCGGGCAGCGCTCTCGCGCTCAGTCACGTCACGGCGGATGGCCGGCCGGAGGTCACCGATGTGCTGGCGGAGTACTCGCGCTCGGCGAGCCAGGTGACCGAACGGGACCTGGCCGAGGTGGCCCGGCTGTTCGACGGCTACGACTTGGTGTCCCCCGGTGTGGTGTTCACCCGGATGTGGCGGCCCGAGATCGACCTGGAGTACAGCAGGTCCTCGCCCATCTATGGCGGCGTCGGCCTGCGGATCTGATCGTCGCAGGTACTCGACTCGTGCATTCGTGCACAAAGTTGTCCACAGGAGTTGTCCCCACTGGGGATGACTTACAGCTGTGTCGTTTGGTGACGGTCCGGTGAACGACAGTCGACGGACCGGGGTACGGGACGACCCGAACGAGTGAACTCGCCCGGGTCGGACAATCCGGCGTAACCGCAGCTCAGCGCCAACGCATCGTCATCAGGAGACCGCCGATCATCAGCGCGAACCCGATGGCGAAGTTCCAGGAACCCAGCGAGTTCATGAACGCGATCTTGTCCGACGCGATGTAGGTGACCACCAGCCACGCGAGGCCGATCACCATCATGCCGAGCATGACGACGACGTAGACCGGATGCGACGGCCCGGCCATCCTGGCCTTGACCGGCGTGCGACGGTCGGCCGGGGAGGTGTAGACGGCCTTCTTGCGGACCTTCGACTTCGGCATGGTGTCCTCGCCTGGTGAAACACGGTGCCCGGGGTGACCGGACCCTGGTGCGTACAGTGGGACGGCGGCCGCAACGCAACCACCTCCGGGTGAACACGTTAACGTAACCGAGGAGCGCCGCGAACAACGACCGCACTTCAACTCGGCCAAACCTGTTCACGGTCATCCTTGACGGGGTGATCGGAATCGCGGTCCCGGGCGATACGCACGGTTGGAGGAGGTTCGAGGGTGAGTCAACAGCCACCGCCCCCACCCGGTCAGGGCGGTCCGTGGCCAGGGCAGGGCCCGCAACGGCCCCCCCGGTCACAGTCGGGCTCACCCCGGCCCACCGGCCCGTCCGGTTCGCACGGGCCGCGCAAGCTGCCCCCGCCACCCGGTGACCGGCCCACCCAGTTCATCCCGAAGATCGACGAGACCACCTACATCCCGCGCGTGCCCGGCAGTAGCGGGCCCAACGGCCACCCGGCCTACCCGGAAGTGGATCCGGACGGCTTCACCGCCCGACGCGGCACCTTCGGCGACTTCGGCCTCGACGAGCCGGACACCGTGATCAACCCGCCGTTCGAGCCAAGAGCGGCCGACCTCGACGACCTGACCCGGGAACAGTTTCTGGACACCGGCGAGATCACCGACCGGCCACCGGGGCGCAGGCGGGAGACAGGTCGGACCGTGGTGCGCACCATCGGCGAGGTGCTGATCACCGCCGGCATGGTGGTGCTGCTGTTCGTGGTCTACGAGCTGTACGTCACGAACATCTTCTCGGCCCAGAAACAGGCCAACGCCACGTCCGCGCTGAACAAGGAGTGGGACACCGTCACCGGGCCGCAGCGGACCGACCACTTCGTCCCCGCCGACGGCCAGGGCATCGCCAAGATCTACATCCCGGCGCTGGGTCACGACTGGCACTTCACCGTCATCGAGGGCACCACCCAGCCCGACCTGGCGATCGGCCCCGGCCACTATCCCGGCACGGCAATGCCCGGCCAGCCGGGTGACATGGCGATCGCCGGGCACCGGGTGGGCGAGGGCGCCCCGTTCGACGCCCTCAACGTCGTGCAGTCGTGCGACGCGATCGTCATCGAGACACAGTCCGACTGGTACGTCTACCGGCTGCTGCCGATGTCCGGCGAGGCCGCGGGCTGGGCGACCGGCAAGGGCAGGACCACGCAGTGCGCAGGCCCCAACGGCGAGGGCAAGGTCCAGCCGCTGACCGGCGTCTACACCAAGACCGTCGGCCAGGAGATCGTCCTGCCCAGCGAGGGCGACGTGGTGGCACCCGTGCCGCACTACCCCGCCGCGGTGCTGTCCGCCGGGCAGGAGGTCTCGCTGCTCACCCTGACCACGTGCAACCCGAAGTTCTCCGCCGCCCAGCGCATGATCCTGCACGCCGTGCTGGTGAAGGACTGGAAGAAGGACCCGGCCAACCCGAACCAGACGCCACCGGAGCTGAAGGAGACGGCCTGATGTACGGGTGGCTCTGGCGACACCTGCCGGGCCCGGTCGCGGTGCGGGTCGCGCTGGCCGTGGTCCTGCTGTGCGGGGTGGTCGCGCTGCTGTTCTTCGTGATCTTCCCGTGGGCGGACCCGTTGCTCCCCTTCAACAACGTGACAACGGGCGGCTGACTACGGCGCCAGGTCCGCCGGATCGAACTTCACCGGCACACCCGCGACATCGAAGAGGGTCACCGTGCCCGGCGCGGCCTTCACCACTTCGATGTATCGACCCCGCTCCAACCGATAGGCGGTGAACTTGGTCACGGCGCCGAACCGGTTCTGTTCCGTGGTCCAGAAGTGCGGTATGCCGGCGATCGCATAGGCCTCCGCTTTGTCGGCGCGTTCCTTCGTCGTGTTGCCTGGCGACCAGATCTCTGCCACCAGCACGACATTCTCCGGCCGAAAGCTCCCGCCGATTGGCTTGATGTCCAGGACGACCACATCGGGTATCAGCGCAGTGCGCAGCCCCGTGCTGATCTCCACTCCGATTGCTGTCTCGGCATGGAGGTCGGTGCGACCTGCTTCGCGGATAGCTGATCGCAGTGCGATGCACATGTCGACCCCGGCATGCTGATGATGGCCGCTAGGATACGGGCTCACGAGCCAATTCCCCCAGAGCAGTTCGAGGCGCGACCCGTCGTCTCGCGGGTTCAGCGCATGCCAGTCCTCGACGGTGAACGGACCGACCGGATGCTGCAGAGCGGCTGTCACCGCATCCACCTCCTGGGTTGCTCGTGTCCCGTCT
Source organism: Candidatus Melainabacteria bacterium (assembly GCA_963702275.1). Classification (GTDB taxonomy): domain Bacteria; phylum Actinomycetota; class Actinomycetes; order Mycobacteriales; family Pseudonocardiaceae; genus DATEPR01. Next base: position 12,182 of record CAVPCF010000109.1, on the reverse strand, counting down.
GAATTGTCGCATGAGTCTGACATGTCTGCCCCGTCGCCGCTCGCTGAGCCAACTGGCCACTACGCTGCATCGTATGCGCGTGCTGGTGGTCGACAACTACGACAGCTTCGTCTACAACCTGGTCCAGTATCTGGCCCAGTTGGGCGTCGACTCGACGGTGCTGCGCAACGACGCGCCCGAACTGGCCGAGCCAGCCGGCGCGCTGGCCGACGTCGACGGCGTACTCGTCAGTCCTGGCCCGAGCACACCGGAACGGGCCGGGTACAGCATCGACGTGATCCGGGCCGGTGCCGCCGCCGGCAAGCCGGTGCTCGGCGTGTGTCTCGGGCACCAGGCCATCGGTGCGGCCTGGGGGGCCGTGGTGGAACGGGCGCCGGAGTTGTTGCACGGCAAGACGAGCCAGGTGCATCACAGCGGGGTGGGTGTGCTGGCCGGGCTGCCGGACCCGTTCACCGCGACCCGGTACCACTCGCTGACCGTGCGGCCAGCCAGCATTCCGGCCGAGTTCGAGGTCACCGGGCGCACCGAGACCGGCATCGTGATGGCCATGCGGCATCGCGAGCTGCCGGTGGAGGGCGTGCAGTTCCACCCGGAGTCGGTGCTCACCGACGGCGGCCACCGGATGCTGGCCAACTGGTTGGCCGTCTGCGGCTTCCCGGTGGCCGACGAACTGGTGGCCGACCTGGAGGGCCAGATGCGCGCCCTCGCCGCGGCCGCCCGCGTCTGACGCCTACGTGGTGGGTGGGCCGAGCAACGAATACACCTTGATCTGCACCGTTTGGTTCTTGGCGATCTGGGTGTTCGCCGCCGGAGTCTGGTCGTAGATCGTGTTGTTGTTGTTCGGATCCTGGGGGAACTTGGTCGCGACCACCTGGAACGTGCCGGTCCAGCCTTCGCCGGCGAGGGTGCTCTGCGCCTGTGCCTGGGTCATCCCGGTCAGGCTCGGCAGGTTGATCTGGGCCTGGCTGCCGTCGGACACGATCAGCGTGACCGTGGTGCCCTGGGCGACCTGGGTGCCCGCCTGTGGGTTCATGTCCACCACCGTGCCCGCGGGCGCCTGGTTCGCCTGAGTCTGCTTCCGCACGGTGAAGCCGGCGTTGGTGAGCGCCGTTCTGGCCGCGTCGTACATCTGGCCGCGCTCGTCCGGCACGCCGACGACCGTCGGCTGCGCGCCGATCACGATGCTGACCGCGCTGTTGGGCGGCGCGTTGGCGCCGAACGCGGGGTTCTGCGAGATCACCTTGCCGACCTGGTTCGGATCGTTCGTCGACTGGGTCTGCGGGTTGGGCGCGAGTGTCAGGCCGGCCTTGGCCAGGGCGTTCTGCGCGTCGGTCTGGTTGTCGCCGACCAGGTTGGGTACCGGGACCTGGGGTGGCAGCGCGCCGATGAACAGCGTCACCTGGGTGCCCTGTGGCAGGAACGTGCCGACCGTCGGCGTTGTCTTGACGACCTTGTTGATCTGGTCGGACGTGCACGGCGCGGCGCCGGTCGCATCCGCCTGGCAGACCAGCGGCTTGGTGATCGGGGTCAGGTTGGCCTGGTTGACGTCGGAGATCGCCTTCGCCTGTAGCTCGCCGATCACCGCAGGCACGGCCTGCTTGCCGGCGTTCGGGTTGGCCGTGTTGCCGCCGAGCAGCTTGGGCAGCAGCAACGCCAGCAGCGCGATGAGCACGATCGCGCCGACCACCCACCCCGCGATGATCCACGCCCTGCGCCTGCGAGCCCGGTCGGCGTCCGGGTAGTCGTCATAGTCGTCGTAGTCGTTGACGATGGAACTTGGCCGGTGCCTGCCGCCCATGACCTCGGTCTGCCGTCCCGCACCCATGATCGACGTGCGGTCCTCGTCGGTCATCACCATCGGCGCGGCCGGGCGCTGACCGGACAGCACGCGCACCAGGTCGCCGCGCATCTCGGCGGAGGACTGGTAGCGGTTGGCGGGGCCCTTCGACATCGCCTTGAGCACGATGGCGTCCAACTGCGCGGGAACGCGCGGGTTGAGCGACGACGGCGGCTTGGGGTCCTCCCGCACGTGCTGGTAGGCCACCGCGACCGGCGAGTCGCCGGTGAACGGCGGTTCCCCGGTGAGCAGCTCGAACAGCACGCAGCCGGCCGCGTACACGTCACTGCGGGCGTCCACCGCCTCGCCGCGAGCCTGCTCAGGCGACAGATATTGCGCCGTGCCGATCACGGCGGCGGTCTGGGTGACCGCGGCCTGGCCGTCGGCCAGTGCCCTCGCGATGCCGAAGTCCATCACCTTGACCGCACCGGTCTTGGTGATCATCACGTTGGCCGGCTTGACGTCCCGGTGCACGATGCCGTGCCGGTGGCTGAAGTCCAGCGCGGCGCACACGTCGGCCATGACCTCCATGGCCCGCTTGGCCGGCAGCGGTCCCTCGCCCTTGACGATGTCCCGCAGAGTCCTGCCGTCGACGTACTCCATGACGATGTAGGGCAGCGGGCCGTAGTCGGTGCGTGTCTCGCCGGTGTCGTACACCGCGACGATCGCCGGGTGGTTCAGCGCCGCCGCGTTCTGGGCCTCGCGGCGGAAGCGTTCCTGGAACTGCGGGTCGCGGGCGAGGTCGGCACGCAGCACCTTGATCGCCACGTCCCGGCCGAGTCGGACATCTTTCCCGCGGTGGACCTCCGACATGCCGCCGTAGCCGAGCGTCTCGCCCAACTCGTAGCGGTTGGACAGCAGGCGGGGAGCGGTCATCGCCGTCCTCGCTTCGCTGCGGGCAGCGAATTGGTTCGCTTGCTCATCGGTCCTTCGTCCCGGTCCTCGTCAACAGTCTGTTCATCATGCCTGGTGTCGGTCGGCCTGCCGCACCGCGGCGACCCCACACCTTGTGGGATCGATGGGGCCCGCGGAGGTTGCCTTCAGAGTGGTACGCAGTACCAACTTTCGCAGCTGATCGGTTGTTCTGTCGGCCGGTTGGCCGACGAAGTCGTGTGCCAGCAGTGATACCCCGCCGATCGGCGCGGTATGGGCCGCGACATGCGGCTGTGGTGCCGGGCCCGGCCGGCCTGCGCCGCTGTGCCGGCCGACCTGTGTCAGTGCCCACACCCCCAGCGCGACGAGCAGCAGCACCAGCAACGCGACGACGAGCCACAGCGGGTGTGCCGTCTGCCGCTGCCGGGGCCGCGGTACCGGCAGGGACGGGGGCATGGTGCCGGGTGACAGCGGCGACAACATGACCGGCGGTCCGACGGACTGCATCGGGATCGGCAGCGGCGCCACCATGATCGGCCCTGTCGTGCTGGCCGGCCCCGGCGGACCGACCGGACCGACGGGCATCGGCACGGCACCCGGCAGGGCCGTGTGGCTGCCCTGGCTCATGGCGACGGTCAACCCGGACGGCGCCGGCACCTGCTGCCCGGCCCGCACCGACGCGACCGCCGCAGCGAACTCGCCGCCGTTGCGGTAGCGCAGCCGGGGATCCTTGACCATGGTGGTCTCGATCAGCGCCCGCACCGTTGGCGGCACGTCCGGCGGCAGCGGCGGCGGCATGTCCCTGATGTGCATCATGGCCACGGTCACCGCGTTCTCGGACAGGAACGGCCGGTGCCCGACGAGGCACTCGTAGCCGACCACCGCCAACGAGTACACGTCGCTGGCCGGTTCGGCCTCCTCGCCCAGCGCCTGCTCCGGCGCGATGTAGTGCGCGGTGCCCATCACCATGCCGGAGCGGGTGACCGGGGCGGCGTCGGCGGCCTTGGCGATGCCGAAGTCGGTCAGCTTCACGGTGACCTTCCCGTTCGGGTCGGTCATCACCAGGATGTTGCCCGGCTTGACGTCCCGGTGCACGTAGCGGCGCTCGTGCGCGGCCTGCAGCGCGTGGCCCGCCTGTTCCAGGATGTCCAGGGTGGCGTCGGCGGTCAGCCTGCCCAGCCGCGCGATGATGGCCGCGAGCGGCTCGCCGTCGACCAGTTCCATCACCAGGTACGCGGTGTCCTCCGGTCCGTCCGGCTCCGCCGCGGTCTCGCCGTAGTCGTGCACGCCCGCGATGCCGGGGTGGTTGAGCGACGCGGTGGTGCGGGCCTCGGTGCGGAAGCGGTGCAGGAACTCGGCGTTGCCGCACAGCTCCGGCTTGAGCACCTTCACCGCGACCGCGCGGTCCAGCCTGGTGTCCGCGGCCTCCCACACCTCGCCCATGCCGCCCACCGCGATCCGGCGGGACAGCCGGTACCGGTCGGCGAGCAGCTGCCCCGACGTCAGCATGGCTCAGCCACCCCCGACCGCGGCATTGATCATCGCGCGGCCGACCGGCGCGGCGACGAGCGCGCCGATGGTGGCCGCGTCGTAGTTGCCGCCCGAGGTCACCACGACGGCGACCGCGATCTGCGGGTTGTCCGCGGGCGCGAACGCGACGTACCAGCCGTAGGGCTGGGTGTGCTTGGGGTCGTTGCCGTGTTCCGCGGTGCCGGTCTTGGACGCGATCTGGATGTTGGGCTGCTTGTTGAGCTGGCCGGAGTTCTGCTCGGACAACAGCATCGCGGCCTTGATCGAGTTGGCGACGTCTGGCGAGATGACGCTGTCGGACTTCACCTGCGGGCTGAAGCCCTGGATGGTGGACAGGTCCGGCGCCAGCAGCGCCTCGATGAGCTGCGGCTGCATCTCCCGGCCGCCGTTGGCGATGGTCGCCGCGATCATCGCGTTCTGCAGCGGGGTTTCCTGCACGTCACGCTGGCCGATGCCGCTCTGGAACACGCCGGGCGTGCCACCCTGGATGTTCATGCAGTTGCCGCCCGCCCTCGGGCCGAGGCACGAGCCGACCACGCTGATCGGAATGGTCGTGCCCTGGCCGAAGCCGTACTTCGCGGCCTCCGCGGCGATCGCGCCAGGGCCGAGCTGGGCGGCGAGGGTGGCGAATGCGGTGTTGCAGGAGTGCGCGATCGCGTCCGTGATGGACACCTTGCCGCCCACGCTGCCCGGGCAGACCTCGCCGTGGAAGTTGGACAGCGTCGTGTTGGTGCCGGGCAGCTGGACGGTCGCCTGGGCGGGCAGGTCGTTCGCGTTCGGGTCGGCGCCCGCGGCCAGCGCGGCACTGGCCACGACCAGCTTGAACGTCGAGCCAGGCTGGTAGGTGGCGGAGACCGGCTGGTTGATCAGCGGCGAGCCCGACGACGTCGGGTTGTTCGCCTTCATCGCGGCGCTCTGCGTCTTGGTGTCGTGCGACGCGAGCGCGTTCGGGTCGTAGGACGGCGTGTTCACCATGGCCAGGATCTCGCCGGTGGACGGCTTGATCGCCACCGCCGCACCGCTGAAGCCGTCCTGGACCATGGTGTTGTAGGCGGCGGCCTGGATCTTGGCCTGGACGGTCAGCTCGACGTTGCCGCCGCCGTTGTCCTTGCCGGTGATCAGGTCGGACAGCCTGCGCACGAACAGCCGGTCGTCGCTGCCGTCGAGGATGGTGTTCTCCACCTTCTCGATGCCCACCGAGCCGTAGATGGAGGAGAAGTAGCCGGTGACCGGCGCGTACATCGGGCCGTTGCTGTAGACCCGCAGGTACTTCAGGCGGTCGTTGGTGGCCGTCGACGAGGCGAGCAGGGTGCGGCCGTCCGCGGTGACGATCACACCGCGCGGCTGGGAGTACTCGTCGTCGAGTACCCGCGAGTTGTTCGGGTTGGTGCGGTAGCTGTCTGCCTGGATCACCTGGACGTACGTGTCGTTGGCGAGCAGCAGCACGACCATGATCATCATGGCCAGGCTGACCCGGCGCAGCGGAGTGTTCACGATGGCCGCTCCACCATCACGGTATGCGCCTCGGCCAACGGCGCCAGCGGCTGCATCGGGCGGCTCACGGTGCCCGGCCGCGGCCTGCGGGCCGAGTCGGAGATCCGCAACAGGATCGCCACCAGCACGTAGTTGGCCAGCAGCGACGAACCGCCCGCCGACATGAACGGCGACGTCAGACCGGTCTCCGGGATCAGCTTCGTGACCCCGCCGGTGACCACGAACACCTGCCACACCAACGAGAACGCGAGACCGCCGCCCAGCAGCTTGCCGAACGTGTCGCGCACCGCGAGCGCGCTGCGCATGCCGCGCATGGCCAGCAGCAGGTAGAGCATCAGCACCGCGAACAGGCCGAGCAGGCCCAGTTCCTCGCCGATCGAGGACAGGATGAAGTCGGAGTTGGCCTCCGGCACGATGTCCGGTCGCCCGGCGCCGAGGCCGGTGCCGAAGATCCCACCGGTGCCGAGGCCGAACAGCGACTGCGCCATCTGGTAGCCGTTGCCGGTCGGGTCGGCCAGCGGGTTGATCCAGTTCGCCACCCGGATCCGGACGTGCCCGAACAGCCGGTAGGCGACGTAGCACGCGCCCATGAACGGGATCAGCCCGATGATCACCCAGGCCGCCCGCTCGGTCGCGATGTAGATCATGACCAGGACCACGCCGAAGATCAGCAGCGAGTTGCCGAGGTCGCTCTCCAGCGCCAGCACGCCCACCGCGACCGCGAGCGCGCCCAGCAGCGGGCCGAGGTCACGGGGCCGGGGCAGTTCCAGCCCGAGCACCTTCCGGCCGGCCGCCATGAACAGGTCTCGTTTGGCCACCAGGAAGGCCGCGAAGAACACGATCAGCAGGATCTTCGCGAACTCACCTGGCTGGATGGTCAGGAACGGCAGCTTCAGCCAGAGTTTCGCCCCGTTGATCGCGGACAGGCTGGAGGGCAGGATGCCGGGCAGCAGCAGCAGGCCGAGGCCAACCAGGCCGAGCGTGTAGCCGTAGCGGGCCAGGGTGCGGTGGTCCTTGAGCACGGCGAGGACCACGACGAAGAAGACCAGCCCGATCGTGGTCCACAGCACCTGTTTGGGCGCCGACGCGTGGAACACCGGTCCGCCCTGGGCCATCCGCTCCACACCCGCCAGGTCAAGCCGGTGGATCATCACAAGGCCGAGGCCGTTGAGCACCGCGACGCACGGCAGGATCAGCGGGTCGGCATAGGGCGTCCAGCGGCGGACCGCGTAGTGCGCCGCGCCGAACAGGGCGAGATAGGCCACCCCGTAGTAGACGACCTGCATCGTCAGCGACTGATTCTGGTTGGCCTCCACCAGCACCAGCGCCGCGGTCACCAGCACCGTGGCGAACGCGAGCAGGAACAGTTCGGTGCCGCGCCGGGTCGACGTCCCGCCCGGCGGCACGAAGGGCGCTCCACCGGGCGGTGCCGCCGCCCCGCCGGCGGCCGGCTGTGACATCAGTTACCGGCCTTCCGGCAGTCCACGCCGGGAACCGGTGACTTCGGGATGGACGGCACGGCGGTCGGTCCCGCGGTCGGCAGCGTCGTCGGTGCAGTCGTGACACCGTTGCCGATCGGGGGCGCCGTGCGGACCGGTGCCGTGGTGGCCCCGGCCGTGTGGGTCGTGGTGGCCGCCCCGGTCGTCGTGGGCGGTGCCGTGGTGGTCGACGTCGAGCCACTGCCGCACGCCGGCAGCACCTGGTCGGTGCGCAGCCGCCGGATGACGTTCTCGGCGTCCTGCTGGTTCTGCAGCCCGATGATGCCGTTCTCCACAGTGGACCGCGCGCCCGGCTTCAGGTCGTTGACGGTGATCATCTCGCAGGCCGGCGTCGCCACCGGGCACGAGCCCTCGATCTCCCGATTCAGCTTCACACCGAGGAAACTGCCGCGCACGCCCTGGAAGATGCCGATCTCGCCGCTGTCGGCCACCGCGACGTAGTACTGCCGCAGCACGAACCACCGCGTCGCGAACAGGCCGCCCACCAACAGGATCAGCACCACCGCGGCAGCGATCGACCAGCGCAGCACGGTCCGCCTGCGCTTGGGTGGCGTCTCGGCCTGCGGCGGGCCGACCCGCTGCTTCGGTGGCGGAATCGGGTTCAGCGCCCGCGCCCTGGACGCCGGGGAGTCCGGTGGCGGGCCCTCGTCGCTGCCGTCGCCCGCCGCGCCGCCCACGATGGGCGCGTCGTCGCCGAAGTCGACGTCGACCACGTCCGCGACGATCACCGTCACGTTGTCCGGCCCGCCGCCGCGCAGCGCCAGCTCGATCATCCGGTCCGCGCAGGTCTGCGGGTCGCGGATGTGCATGGCCTCGGTCAGCGTCTCGTGGCTGATCACCCCGGACAGCCCGTCCGAGCACAGCAGATAGCGGTCGCCGGGCCGGACCTCGCGCAGGTTCAGCGTCGGCTCGATCGAGTCGTGGCCGGTCAGCGCGCGCAGCAGCAGGGAGCGCTGCGGGTGCGTGTTGGCCTCCTCGGCGGTGATCCGGCCCTCGTCGATCAGCGACTGCACGAAGCTGTCGTCGTGTGTGATCTGCGTCACTGTGCCGTTGCGCATCAGGTACGTGCGCGAGTCGCCGATGTTGACCAGGCCCAGCCTGCTGCCCGCGAACAGGATCGCGGTCAGCGTGGTGCCCATCCCGTCCAGCTCGGGGTCGCCCGCCACCAGCTCGGAGATCGCGCCGTTGCCGGCCTCGACCGCCTCGCGCAGCTGCCCGAGCAGGTCGTCGCTCGGCTCGTCGTCGTCCAGCGGGGCCAGCGCGGCGATCACGATCTTGCTCGCGATCTCGCCTGCCGCGTGACCGCCCATGCCGTCGGCGACCGCGAGCAGGCGAGGACCCGCGTACACGGAGTCCTGGTTGTTCGACCGAACCAGGCCGCGATCGCTTCGGGCCACGTACTTCAGAACGAGGGTCATGAGCGCAGCTCGATCACCGTCTTGCCAATGCGGATCGGGACACCGAGCGGGACTCGGAGGGGAGCCGTGACCTTCGCCCGGTCAAGGTAGGTACCGTTGGTGGAGCCTAGATCCTCCACGTACCAGTCGGTGCCCCGGAGGGCCACCCGCGCGTGCCGGGTCGACGCGTAGTCGTCGTCGAGCACCAAAGTGGAGTCGTCTGCGCGGCCGATCAGGATCGGCCTGCCGTCCAGCGAGATCCGGGTCCCGGCCAGCGCGCCGTGCGTCACCACCAGCTGCCGCGCCGCCTTGCCCCGACCCTTCTTGCCCTGGCCACGCCGGAATCCGGGCACGGCGACCCGCAGCCCGGACGCGGCATAGAGGTCCGAGCGGACCACCCGGAGCACGGCCAGCACGAACAACCAGAGCAGGGCGAGAAACCCTGCTCTGGTCAGTTGCAACACCAGCACTGGCACCTGTTGTGTCCGCTCCGCTCACCGACTCGTGTCGACCCGGCAAACCCGGCCGTGCCCATGGCGGGCACGGCCGACGGTCAACCAGGTTGGCTGTTCAGCCCTGGCTGCGGAACACCAGCGACGAGTGACCGATGCGGATCACGTCGCCGTCCGCGAGTTGCCAAGTCTGCACCGGCTGGCCGTTCACCGTTGTCCCGTTTGTCGAACCGAGATCAGCGAGCATGGCACTCTGCGAGTCCCAGGTGATTTCCAGGTGCCGGCGCGACACGCCGGTGTCCGGCAGCCGGAAGTCGGCGTCCTGGCCCCGGCCGACGACGTTGCCGCCCTGCTTGAGCTGGTAGTTCCGGTTCGAACCGTCGTCAAGCTGTAGGCTCGCGGCGAGCTGGCGCTGCGGCGTCTGCACGGCAGGCGGCGCGTAACCCTGCGCTGCCTCCTGCGGATAACCACCCTGCTGGGGGTATCCACCCTGCGGAGGGTAGCCGCCTTGTTGCTGGCCGTAGCCGGGGTCGTAGCCACCCTGCTGCGGGTAGCCGCCCTGCTTGTAGCCGCCGCCGTAGTGCTGACATCGGTGCGGAACCTCCAAGGGCCTTGGCCCTCATCTGGCGAATGTCTTCTCGGGGAGCGAACCGATCATACACGTTCATCCCGATGATTGACACCGCCGCTAGTACGACGAGCAAATTGGCCGCTTTCTCCATCTTATTCATATTCGAAAATACCTCTGAACTCAACCACAATCATGAGTGCTTCAGCGCTCGCGGGAAGTGACCCATGCCTGCTTTGCAAAACTGACCCGGATCGCAACGCGCAGAGCCGCGTCGAACCCGGCGTCAGAGCGACTGCTTCAGCTTTTTGCGATAATCGGCGAAAGCCGCACGCCCGTTGTCCGTGAGACGCAACAGGGTGCGCGGAATTTTGCCGCGAAACGTCTTTTCGATTTGGATGTAACCGGTCTCTTCCAGTCGGGCCAGGTGGCCCGGCAGCGTGCCCCCAGCGCCTCCAACACTTCTGCGACTGCTGTAATTGCCCGGGAACGGGAATACCCACGGCCTGACGGAGGGAGCACTTCGAGGTCACCACCAGACTCCGGTCCGCTGAAAGCGATGTCCGGGAGATCCAAACATGCACAGCCAAATGTTCTCGACGCGGAAGGTAAGACCGTCGCACCAACAAGCAGAAGCCCGCCTGGCCTAAGGCCGGGCGGGCGATATTAACATTGACTTGCGTGGATCCGCTGAACCGCTGGCTGCGTGGCCGGTTTCTGTCGTTGGTGGCCGGTACGACGGGTTCCGCTGCAGGTGTCTTAGGCTGCGGCTGGCCGCCTCCGTCGTTCGACCGCGGTTTGCCGGCCGCCATTTCTGCCGGCCAGCTCATGTCTATCGCTGTCTTCACCAGCCGCGGCTGGTTCTTCGCCGCGGCGGCCAGTCGGCTGGATACCGGTATCGTCCTCCCTTTTGGTTGGGCGCTTCGGCGGATGAGCTTGCCACCACGTTCCAGCCGCGCTGACTCAGCTCCTTTACGAGTATGTGAAAACGATGACGGCCGCGCTGTCGCCTTGAGCCGCCACTCTATAAGTCGCAGTGGGATTGAGAGATTACGCCATTCACTATTAGCTTCGGGAAGATATTTGATCCCGGTCAGCCCATGAGCGGTGAGCGGAAACTCGGCGGTGAGTTAAGGCCGCGGCACCAACCAGCAGAAAGCCCGCCCGGCCGAAGCCGGGCGGGCGATATGAACATGAGTTGCGTGGCGTGCTAACCGCGGACTGAGTACACGCGCACACCGTCGGCGCGTTTGCCGGAACGCACCTGCAGCGCCATTTTCTTGGCAATTGCGCCGCTCAAGAAGCCGCGCACACTGTGCGACTGCCACCCGGTCGCCTGCATGAGTTCGGCCAATGTGGCGCCTTGTGGACGGCGCAGCATCGCCAACACCAAGGCCTTCTTGGTCCCTTCCGCGCTGGCGGGTACTGGCTGGCCCTTCCGCCCCCGCTTCCCGCTCCCGCCGATCCCCGCCGACTCTTCCCCGCTCGTGGCCACCACCGGCCTGTGTGGCGCCACGCGTGCCTTCCGCTGAACAGGCTGCCTGGCCGGTTTCTGCCGTTGGTGGCCTTCCGGAGTGGCCGGTACGGCGGGTTCCGCTGCCGGTGTCTTGGGCTGCAGCTTGCCGCCTCCGTCGTTCGGCCGCGGTTTGCCGGCCGCCATTTCTGCCGGCCAGCTCATGTCTATCGTGGTCTGCACCAACCGCGGCTGGTTCCTCGCCGGGGCGCCCGGATTGCTGGATACCGGCATCGTCCCCACTTTGGGCTGGACGCCTCGGCGGATGAGCTTGCCGCCGCGCTCCAGCCGTTGACTCCGCCGACTCAGCTCCCTTGCCACATCGTCCATCCGTGGCGGCGCCGTGGGCAGGTGCAGTGCGTGCAGGGCCGCATGTCCATTCAGGTGTCGCAATTTCATCGTCGTCTTCTCCCTCTAACGGTCGGTTACCGTCTCTGACATTCATCACTCACCTCGCCCCCCACAGCAAGTCAGTTCTGCAGATTCTTTTCGATTCGCACGCGCCCGCCATATCCCCGGTTGTGATTACCGTCTCCGGGGACTTGCATTTTGGCGCCGACAGAGCGTCCATGGAGTGCCAGCTAACTTTCGGAGACGGAGATACAGATATGGACGATGGGGTTTACCGCGCGATCGAACAGTTGCACACCATGCGGGTGGAAGAGCTGCAGCAGCGCTACCAGGAGGTGTTCGGGGAACCCAGCCGGACGAAACACAAACTGCACTTGATCAGGCGCATCGCCTGGCGGTTGCAGGTGCTGGCCGAGGGCGGAATGTCGGAACGCGCCCGCCAACGCGCCCTCGCCATTGCCAATGATGCCGATCTGCGCGTGCAGGTTCCCCGCGCAATGGATCGGCAGCCAACCCTCTGTGCCATGGCGCAAGAGTGGCCGAAGGACCGGCGCCTGCCCGTGATCGGCACAACCTTACGCCGCGCCTATCGCGACCAGACCGTGGAGGTGAAGATCTTGAAGAACGGATTCCAGTACCACGGACGGCGCTACAGCTCCCTCAGCGCC
>CAVPCF010000108.1:0-5357 GCA_963702275.1 Candidatus Melainabacteria bacterium | reverse complement strand
CGGCTGCGACTTAGTTCGGCTTGTTCAAAGCTAGGAACGGCGGACTGACGCGCGCGAAATAACGAGGGGGTGAGGTACTGCAAGGCAACAGCGGAGGCGGCGGCTACACAGGTGGGTCGGGGGCGGTGAGTGGGCTGTCTCGAGGTGGGGTGCCGTGGGGCCAGTCGGGTGCGGTGATTCCGCGTGCGGTGGCGGATTTCCACAGCCGTGGCACGAGTTCCCCGGCCTGGGGTGGGGTGGCAAGGTGCTCGCACATCCAGAGCAGGCGGCCCGCGCCGCGGGGTGGCGCACAGTGGCGCCACCGAACGCGCCGGCCGAGGTCGGCCGCGACGATGGCGATCCACGGGTGCACGGTGCCGAGGTAGCCCTGCGCGGCCAGCCACGCCAGGTAACGCGGTGCCTGTTCCAGTACCGGGTACAGGGTGCTGGCGGGCACCCCCGCGATCATCCGGGCGGACCGCGCGAACAACGCGGGTGATCGGGCGACCAGCAGCAGGGCGGCGCGGGCCAGGTCGCCGGGCGTGGTGGAGACGGCGGCGCCCAGTCCGGTCACGGCGGTGGCGGCGTGGATGCGGTCACGGTGGCCACCGGCTTTGAGGATGGCTGCCACGGTCGGGCGGTAGGGCTCGGCCACCGGGGCGTAGGCCAGGTCGGGCACCAACACGCTGACCGCCCAGATCAGGGCGTCCTCGGCGGTGTCGGGGTCGTGGGGTGGCGGATAGTTGGCCAGGGCGCTACGCAGGTGCGCGCCGGTGCGGGTGTTGACCATCAGGCGGGCGGTGAGCCGGCCCAGGTCGGTGACGTCGATCCCGATTGCACCGTCGGGTCGAGTGATGTTCGTCAGGTAGTCGTTGTCCAGGAGGAACTGCACGGCGTCGGTGACCGGTTCGGTGTCCTCGTCGCCCTGGTGGTGCGACAGGGTACGCAGCCACCACTGTTCGGCGTGTTCCACGGTGGTGATGCGGCCTTGGAGGACCTCGGCCAGGACGTGGTCGGGCACGCTGGCATGGATTTGGGAGTAGACGGTGTAGCCGTCCACGAGGGCACCCTGCCAATTGGCGCGTTCCAACTCGGTGGTGATCAGGTACGCCCAGCCTTCGTACTCGCCGGTGCTGATCCGCCCGGCACGTCCGAACATCTGCAGGACGGTCGCGACGTCCAACTCGTCGAGCCCGACGCGGGTGTCGCGGATGATCACCGCGCGGGCCGGCAGGTTCACTCCCGCCGCGACGGTCGTGGTTGCGACGAGGACGTCCCAGTCACGAGCGCGGAATCGGGCTTCGGCCTCCCGTTTGAACTCCCAGTCCTTGTAGTGCAGCCCGATACGGACCGAGGCGCAAACCTGGTGGACGCGGTCGGTGTCATCCGGGTCCACGCCGGCGGTGTGGGCGCCACGGGCCTGCGCCAGGGCCAGGGCAGTCTTGCGGACGTTGGGTTTGGTGCCGCAGAACACCAGTACGCTGCCGCCCTCGCCGGTCACGCGTTGAGTCAGCTCGACGGTGACCTGGGCGCGGAGGGCGGTGTCGGTGGCGCGGTCGGACACCGCCGGGATCATGGGGAGCTGCCAGGTCAGTCGCGAGGGCCGCCAGGTGGTGCTGATCAGTTGGCCGTCGAGCCATTCGGCGATCTCGTCGGCGTTGGACACGGTTGCGGACAATCCGACGATCCGCACCGGTGAGTCGCTGCCGCGTACCCGCGCTAGCAGCGCTTCCAGCAGTGGACCGCGTTCGGCCGCGCCGAGCAGGTGGATTTCGTCGACGACCAGGCAGCCGACCTCGCCCAGCGCCGCTTGCAGCGAACTGGCCCGGCAGATCGCCTCGAACTTCTCCGTGGTCGCCACCCACAGGTCAGCGGCCCGGACTTTCTCGATGTCGGTGCTGTACTCACCCGACAGTCGCTCCACCCGCAGTCCCTGCGCCCGCCAACCCTCCAGTTCCCGGTCCAGTTCGTCCGTCAGGGAGCGTTGCGGAACCAGCCAGGCCGCCTTGCGGCCTTCGGCCAGGATGGTGCGCAGGGCGGCGAGCATCCCGATAACGGTCTTGCCGGCGCCGGTCGGCGCGGTGATCACCAGGTGCCCTGCTGAGGTCAGCACCGCCGGTGCGGCTTGGGCCTGGGCCGGGTTGAGCTGGGGGAAGGGCAGATAATCCAGCCACGCGGCGGGCACCACGTCCGCGGCCGGCACGAACACCGGCGATTCGGGTGGGTCGATCTCGGTGTGGGTGTCCCAGATTTTCTCGAACGCGTCGCGCGCGTCGTAGGCGGGCTGGTCCTCGGTCGCGGCCGCCCACTCGGCACCAATGCCGCCCAGCGCGGTTAGCGCGGTCGCCACCGACAGCGGCGCCACCTCACCCTCGCCGTTCTCCCCGCCGTCGGGGTCGACGGTCGTGATGATCTCCTGTTCAACCCAGTACGCGACGGACCGGAACGCCGCCCCCGCGGCGGCCAGCCGTTGCCGCGCCCCGTCGAACGCGGCGGTCGCGGGCAGTAGCACTCGGATGTCGGTGCCGGTCGGCAGGTCCGGGAGGGTGAACTCGGGGTCGGTCGTCTTGCACCAGTGCAGCAGTCGTCGCTCGATCGGCGGCGTCACCGTCACCGCCCGCGTCGGCCCCAGGCTCGCGCGCCGATCTCGGGTCGGCGCTGGGGCACCACCCGCGAGGGCGGCCGAGGTGACCGCTGCCGCCAACGCCGGGATCGTCGATGCGCGAACAGGGCGGATCTGGACACCGGGTTGGGTGGGGCGACTGCTCGCCGGCAGGCCAGCCGAGACGGTGGCTCCGGCGGTAGGCACCGGTCGTGGCGGCGTGCCGGGCGCGGCGGGTCGAGGTCGGCCACGTCGCCTCCCGGCCGATGGAGAGGGCCCAGGTGTTACGCCGGCCGTGTCCGAACTTGGCTTGGGTGGGTTCGTCGCGGGTTGGGCCGCGACGACGTCCGCGCGGAGATCGCCCAACACCAGGCCCCGAGAGACCTTGAGTTGGCGGGTGGTGAACGTCGCCGGACACACCGGACACACCAACGCGGCCTGCACGCGCGGCTGCCCCAACTGCTGGTACACCCGGTACAGCGCGTGCACCGAGGCGTGGCAGTGCGCGCAGGGCACCTCGGTCTGGTGTAGGTAACGCCAACCCGGTTGGGAGTACCGGGCGACCGCCAGCGGCGGCCGAACACCCCACATCTCGTACGCGATCCCACCCACTGACGTGTCCCCGAGGATGCCCTCGGGTGCGGCGCGATCATCTCCAGGGGTCCGTGCGGGTGCGGGGCGGTGGCCGAGTAGTTCGGCGGACGTCGTCATGCCCAGATCAGCGAGGGTGAACGAGGCCGGGCAACCCGGACACACCACCGCCACGTAGCGGTAGGTTCTGCCGCCGCTCTCATAGGGTTTGCGCAGACTGTGCAGCACACCCTGACACCGCGGACAGGTCGTCTCCACCTGCTGTTCGTAGACCCAGCCCGGCAGGTCGAACCGCTCGATCGCCGACTCTGGCCGCACACCCCACCGGGCCTCGGCGACATCGGCCACCGACAACTCCTCGTCGCCGCCACCCGCAGCACGGTCCTCGTCCACCCGCACTCCTCGCCGATCTCACACCACGCCCGGTTGACAACTCGCCGCGCGCAATTGACCACGCAGCGTACTCCAGCGCGCGGCCCGGCGGCGCGTCCCACGCCACCAACAGTAACGGGCAGCGACGAGCGCCTACGATCCGTTCGAACTCGCGACGGAGTGGTGATGTCAACCAGCGATACCCAGCTCAGCCTGCCCGACACCGACGCGATCGTGGTGGAGGGCGTGGTCGAGCGGATCGTGCATGTCGCCGCCGACGGCACCACCATCGCCGCACTCGCGATCGGCGAGCAGGACACGACGGTCACCATCGCCGGACCGCTGCTGCTGGGTCTACAACCCGGCGAGACCCTGCGTGTGCGGGGTGCCTGGTCCCGCAGCGCCCGCTATGGCGACACATTCCGGGTCACCGGGTGTGAGTACGTCCTGCCCGCCGCGGTCCACGCAATCCGCCGTTACCTGGGGCTCGGGCCTGATCAAGGGCATCGGCCCGACCATCGCGCAGGCCATCGTGGACCGGTTCGGCACCGACACCATCACCGTCATCGACCACACCCCGCACCGCTTGCGGGAGGTCCACCTGATCGGCCCCGCACGCCTGGCCAGCATCCAAGCCGGCTGGGCCGAACAACGGGCGATCCGCGAGACCATGATCTTCCTTCAGGGAATCGGCGTTTCTCCAGCCCTGGCCGCCCGTATCCATACCCAGTACGGTGTCGACGCGCTGCACACCGTGCAACACCACCCTTACCAGCTGATCGAGGACGTACGCGGCGTCGGTTTCCTGATCGCCGACCAGATCGCGCTAGCCGTCGGCATCCCCGAACAAAGCCCCGACCGAATCCACGCCGCGCTGCTGCACGCTCTGGAACGCGCACGCAACGCGGCCGGCCACTGCTTTCTGCCCTACAGCACCCTCATCGCCCAAGCCACCGAGCTGATCGGTCAACACCACGACCTGCTCTGCGCGGCCCTGCACCGCCTGCGCGACCAGCGCCGAGTCGTCATCGAGGACGCACCCGACAATCACCGGACACCCAGCGGCGACCCGGTAGTAGTGGTGTTCACCGGCCCCCTGCACCGCGCGGAAACGACCCTGGCCCAGCACCTGCGGCGACTGCACCACAGCCCTTCCCAGATGCCCCGCGCCGCCCGCACGCTGCTCGATGCCCACCCCGACAGCATTCCCGCCGAGGCCCTGGCCGGCGTCCAGACCGGTGCTCCGTTGCTGAGCGCCCAACAGGACGAAGCGCTGCGCGCGGCGTTCACCCACACCGTGTCAGTCCTCACCGGTGGCCCCGGATGCGGCAAGAGCCTCACCGTCGCAGCGATCGCCGCACTGGCCCGTGCCACCGGCATGTCGATCACCCTGGCCGCGCCGACCGGTCGAGCCGCCCAACGCCTCACCGAACTGACCGGCCTGCCCGCGAGGACCGTGCACCGGCTGATCAACCCCCGCCCGGACCCGAACGAACTGGGCATCCTGTTCGACCTGCACGACGCGCTGCGCGCCGACCTGATCGTCATCGACGAGGCGTCCATGCTGGACGTCAGCATCGCAGCGACCCTGGTCAGCAAGATCTCCTCCGGCAGCCACCTGCTGCTGGTCGGCGATGTCGACCAACTCCCCAGCGTCGGCCCGGGGGCAGTGCTTCGCGACATCCTGCGGACCAGCCACATCCCCCGAATACGGCTGGACCACGTCTACCGCCAAGGCCCCGGCAGCACCATCGTCCACGCCGCCCGCGCGGTCGTCACCGGCAACAGGCCGACCAACACCGCCGAGTGCTGG
>CAVPCF010000107.1:0-17068 GCA_963702275.1 Candidatus Melainabacteria bacterium | reverse complement strand
GCAGACCATAGGGATGCCGTAGGCGGGCGCCAAGGGTGCACAGCGTGCACGGTTACGGACTCCGGATCTATCGGCGGACTGCGCCGATGTCCCGCACGTGAGCAGGTCCGACGTGTCCACCGATCTATCTGTGAGTTAGGTCACGTTCTAGGGTCTCCGTGCTGCGATCATGAAAATGCAGCAGCTCTATATAAGTGAGGGAGCGAAGCGACCGAACATGATCGTTCGGTCGTCTCCAGACGACCTGGCCGTCAGGCCATGGTCGGCTGATGGACCCCTTCCGTCTGTGAAGCGAAGCCTTCAGGGCTTCGTCTAGATCAAGAACAACGCGCGTACGCGCGAGGGAGGTTGAGCCATGCTCACGTGTAACCACCCGCTCACGATCGACAACCTTGAGTCGACGGGTCGGTACCTGCGGTGCAAGACCTGTCGCCGAGCGACTCAGCGTCGCTACATCGCTCGCCGTGCCAGCCGCACGGCCCGGTAGTCGACTCGGCCGGCAGGCCAGTGGATGACTATCCAGCGATGCATAATCGGACTGTCAGGAATCTAGTTTGAAGTCCGTTTTTTACGGTGGAGATCGTCCGGACATCCGTGTACCAGTGTCGGTCTCTCCCCACGAGATTCCCCAGATCCAGGGGATTTGATCTTGTTCTGCATAATATACATTGATCTTGGAGGTGTTGTGGCGGTTCTTCAGTGTTCGCGTTGCCGAGCGGAGCTGCCCGCCGAGGACTTCGCCAAGAAGTCCCGGACACAGCTCCGATCATGGTGCAAGGCGTGCGACGCACGCCGGTCCAAGGGCAGGTACCACGCGCATTGGCACCTGCGCCGGGACATCAACAACGCCAACGCCCGGCGCCGGTACCGCGCCCGGCGTCCCGCTGGCCAGCCGCCGGCAGGCGAGTAACCCGAACTCCGGCCGCCGTCTCGTCGGCCGGATAGAGCGCTTGCGCTCCCGTTCCGGCCTGCGGCCCGTCGCTCCGCAGGCCGGTTCGGTCTTCGTCCTACCTCCGGAGCAGCCGTGGCCCTGTCCGTCCTGATCGGCCCTGCCGCCCGTGACGCTCTGTGCGACCGGATAGCGGTCGCGCTGGCCGAAGTCGCCCGGCGGGCCGAGGGCCACGTCGAAGACATCGACGAGTGGATCGAAACGGCGGCAAGCCGCCTGGTGACCGTTCCACGGGTCGACGAGCAGTCGACCCCGGAATCCCTGCGGTTCGACGTCTACGTGGATCTGGGGGCCAGTAGAGCCCCGTTGCTGTCCGTCCTCGCCCGTGACCTGGTCGCCGCGGACGGCTCGCCGGTCGACGCGGCCGAACTCGTCCGCGAGCTGCGCTGGCAGCTCGGCGAAGACATCCCGGACGACTTGTCCGGTCTCTGATCTTCCGTCGCCCTGACGGATGTGCTCCACCCGATCACTACCGAGCACCACCGAAGGAGTCCGTCTTGACCATGTTCACCCGAGCCGCCGCGAAGCGGCCGACGCTCGACGACGTCAGCCCGGAGCCGAACCCCACGAGGGACCTTGCCAGCCTCGCGATGGTCAAGGACAACGATCCGACACCGACCACTGAGACCGGCGAGACCGCAGTCACGCCGGCCGTGGTCCGCGGGCAGGCCACTCAGATCGCCATGGCCACCCGGCGGTGGAACGCGCTGGACCTGGACGGCGACGTGATGATGACACCGGTCATGGAGCATTTGGCCGCGGCCAACCGGCACCGTGAGACCCTTCAGACCCGCCGCAACGACATGCGCGACGCGCTCGAAACGTCCCGAATCTCGTTCGCCAACGGTGAGATCACGATCGACGCACTCGCGACGTGTGCGTCCAGCACGACCTTATCGAGAACGGCTCATCGAGCCTGTCTCGGTCGCTGAACGCCGCGGTAGCGGCCAAACCTCGGACGCTGAAGAAGCCTTCGGAGTCGTTGTGGCAACTGCTGTGTGGCCTGCTCTGGCTTCCGCCGCACAGAAGACAGCGGCCGACGTGGCGAGTTTGGCCGAGGCGATCCCCTTCGGCGTACGGACCCTCGAAGACGCTCGGACGGCGCGCGTGGTCGGTGCCTGGTCGGAACTAGCCGAGTACGCGAACCACTTCACGGCCCTGCACCAGGAACGCGCCGTGCTCACGGAAGCGGGATGGTTAGACGCTTGGCACAGTCCCTTCTCGTGGGTCGGAAAGCTGGTGTCCAACGTCGCACGCGTGATGTACCTGTGGCGCGATACCAGCACCCGGAGAACTTGCCGACCGACTATTTCACGGGCGTTCCGCCTGAGCTGCGCCTGCCTACGGCCGTTCGGCTCGGCGCCGAGCCGGGTCTCTACTCGGTCGGCGACGCTCAAGGCCGTTTTGTCGCGTGGCGTACCGGAGTCGAGAAGTTGATAGGCGAGAAGGTCCGTGACGACAACGGCCATCCGACCGAGGCGAGCAACTGGGCTGTAATGAAGATCCCTGGCATTCGCCAGTTTGAGGTCGACCTACTCGGCACGCGGACCATCGACCTGAGCGCGCTCGGCGACTCGGAGCGGGGTCCTGATGTCCGACCGGATGTACCGGGCGTTCACGCCCGACTCGAAGTCTCGCGGGCCGGGCGGGCGCACGGTCCGCGGTATCGCGGTCCCGTACGGTCAAACCCAGCGGATCGACCGCAACCTGACGGAAGAGTTCTGCCGCGGTGCGTTCGACCACCAGTTGCCCGCCATCGATCTCGTCGACTTCTACCGTGACCACGCCACCCACGGCGGAACCCGGATCGGCCGGCAGGTCGAAGGCCGCGACGACGCCGCCGGACTGTACGGCGAGTGGCGAGTCTCGAAGACGGTAGTCGGAGACGAGACGCTCGAACTCGTCAAGGACGGCGCGCTGTCACAGCTCTCCGTAGGGTTCCGTGCCCTGCCCGGTGGTAGCAGGGTTGTCAACGGCGTGACCCGACGCACCAAGGCGGATCTGTTCGAGGTTGCCGTGGTGCCGCAAGGCGCGTACGGCGACGGAGCTGTCATCACTGGTATCCGGTCGGCCGTCTGTCCCGGTTGCGGACGCCCTGACCGGGCGCGTTTGCGCCAGGCCGCGGCGCTTCTGTCCGAAGTGAACGCAGGTGCGTACCGGATCGGCCATATCCACTGATGGGCGGCAGACGAACGTACCGGAAGCGTCGCCCGGACGGTCCTAATCCCGAGTGGGTAAGGGGATACGCGCCCTTCTCCAGTCCGACTGGTCCAAGAACCACGGCCAGAAGCTCACCAAAACGGCGCCTAAGCGTCGGTGGTGAGCGCCATTCTCTGATCTGACACGAACCCCCGCCCGATGCCGGGGGTTCTTCTTTTGGCGCAACAACGCGCTCCGGAGCCAGAGGCTGAGTAACCCCGTCACGACAGAGGGAACCGAGCAATGGCCAACGACCGCATCATCACGATCAAATTCACCGGCAACGTCAAGGATCTAGTCGCAGCCGCGGCTACGGCGGACATCGCGTTGTCCAAAGTCGACAGCTCGTCGACCAAGAACACTAGCGGCCTGTCCAAGCTCAGCTCGACCATGTCCGGGCTGTCGAAGTCGATGGACCCGGTCATCGCGGGCGCCCGGAAGTTCGTACTCGTCGAAGCCGCCATCACGGCCGTCGTCTCGGCCGGTCGGTACCTGGCGCCGATGATCGGGCTGATCGGCCTGCTTCCCGGAGCGTTGGCCATAGGCGCCAGCGCGATGCTCGTGACGAAGCTCGGCGCGGCCGGGCTACAGGCCGCCTTCAAGGGCGTAGGCGACACGGCCAAGAAGTCCGTGAGCGACACGTTCCAGAAGGACATGGCCCCGGCCGCCAAGAACGTGAACAGCCTGTTGAGGCTCTCACGCCGACGCTCGACCTGATCGCGAAAGCGATGTCCGGCGTAGCCGTCCGGATCACCGGGATGTTGAGCTGTCCAAGGGTGTCGCCGCTCTACACACGATCTTCATGGCGACCGAGCTGGCCGTGACCAACGTCGGCAACGCGGTCGGGTCGCTGATCGACGCGTTCTTGGCCGTTGCCAAGGTCGCGGCTCCGATGTTCGCCGGACTCACGGGCGGCCTAACGTCGTGGGCGGCTACCTTCGACGCGAAGGTCCAGGCCGTAGCGGCGAACGGGAAACTCCAGACCTGGATTCAGAACGGGATCAATCGGTTCGTCGCGTTCAAGAACGAGATAGTTAAATTCGTCAAGGATATCGAGCTGATCCTGAAGAACGTCGCAGGAATCAAGCTCTCGATATTCAATGACCTGACGCCGGCCATTATCCCGATCCTGACGGCCGTCTCGAAGTTCGTCAAGGACAACCCGAACCTAGCCGTGTGGATTCTCGGTATCGCTATCGCGATCAAGATACTCTCGGGAATCGTTCGCGCGATCACGCCGATTATCGAGGCATTCGATCTCGTGCTGGACGCCAACCCCATCACCCTTATTATCGTCGCGATCGCGGCGCTGGTCGTCGCGTTCGTCGCGCTGTGGGTGTTCTGCAAGCCCTTCCGGGACTTCTGGATCAACCTCTGGCGCGAGATTCAGGTGATCGTCGGGGCAGTGGTGGGTGTCTAGAGTCGCAAATGGGCCGAGTGGTCGGCCGCGTTTCAGTTTATAGGCCGCACAATCGGCAGTATAGCCGGCGGTATCGCCGATTTCTTCACCAAAACTATTCCCGCAGCGGTCGATTACCTGGTCGGCCAGGTTCAGGATAAGTGGAACACCCTGCTCGGATTCTTCTCCGGTCTGGGTAGCCGTATAGCCAGCATTTTCGGTAGCGTTTGGAACGGCATCACAAACGGGCTGAAGTCGGCGCTCAACTGGGTAATCGACAGGCTGAACAGCTTCCACGTGTCGATTCCGTCGTGGGTGCCTGTCATCGGAGGGGACAACTTCGGGTTCAACATCCCGCATCTGGCATTGGGCGGAACGGCGGAATCCGGGAAGCCGTACCTCGTCGGTGAGCGCGGGCCAGAACTGTTCACGCCCGGTCAGACCGGCCGTGTCACCGATGCCGCGCAGACGGCCGGGATGGTCGGCGGTGGAGACACGTTCGATCAGTGTTCTCCGGTGAGGTCTTGGCACGGGTCATCGACGGACGATTGCGGCAGCACAACAGAACCCTTGTCAGCAAAGTGAAAGCCGGTTCCGGCTTCAACCGCTGAGCTAGCCACGAACTCCCTCGGCCACCCGGCCGAGAGGGAGCTTTCGTCGTTTCAGGAATTGGCTAAGTGTGTTGCCACTTGCCAGCAGGTCGCCATGGAGGTCGCGTTCATCGGGCCGAAGAAGCTCGTCGACCGGCTCGGCAAGCTCGACGTGCACCAGATCGCCGAGTACGACCCGGACGCGTTCGCCGCGATCGCCGCGACACCGCCGGCGGTACACCGTTTCCCCGGCTCGATGGCCAAACGAATCCAGGCCGTCTGCCAGTTCCTGGTCGAGCACTACGACGGGCAGGTGGCAACCCTCTGGACCCGCGGCGACCCAACAGGCGCCCAGGTGCTGTCGCGCCTGAAAGCGCTACCTGGCTTCGGCGACCAGAAGGCGCGAATCTTCCTGGCCCTACTGGGCAAGCAACGGGGCGTCACACCCAAGGGCTGGCGAGCCGCGGCCGGCGCATACGGCGACGCCGGCTCATACCGGAGCATCGCCGACGTGGTGGACGCTGCATCCCTTGGCAAGGTCCGAGAGTTCAAGCGAGCCGCGAAACAAGCAAACAAGGCCAACCAAGAAGCCTGATCGCGGAGTTGGGGCTACGGTTCCGTCCGGTTTGATGTTTGACCGTTTTGAGTGGCTTGGTGCTCCGGCGGTAGCCGTCACCAGCGGCTTCTGACGGGACAGTTGGTCCAACTGGTCTATTGAGTTCAAACCGTACGTTCCTTCATAGTCACCTGGGGGTTAGGCGGGCCGGGACGGTTTGCCCAGGTGATGGGGGGTTCGATGAGGCCTGCTGTTGCGTCCTGTGCTGCCGGTCGACGGGTGTCGGCGGCGGTCGCCATGTTGGTGACCACGCTGTCGTTGGCCGTGCCGGTGATTGCCGCCCCGCCTGCTGATGCGGCGTCGGCGGCGGCAAGTGTGCCCGACTCGGCGCCGGATGAGGCGACGGCGGCGAGGTTCGCGCATGCGGCGAACAAGAGGGTGCTGGTGTCGTCACGCACGACCGAGCAGGAGCAGACGTTCGCGAACCCGGACGGATCGTGGACTTATCAGCAGTACGCGCAGCCGGTGCGGGTGCGACAGAACAGCACGTGGGTGCCGGTGGACACCACACTGATACGTCGGGCCGACGGCAGCGTCGCGCCGAAGGCGACCGTCGTGGATCTCGCGCTGAGTGGTGGCGGCGTGGGGTCCAGGGCCAGGGGACCGATGGTGCGGATGGCCACGCACGGCGCCGAGGTCGGTCTTGGCTGGGCAGCTGATCTCCCCGTGCCGTCGTTGTCCGGGGACACCGCGACCTACCACGATGTGCTGGCGGGGGTGGATATCCAGGTCACCGCCCAGGTCGAGGGTTTCCGGGAGAATCTGGTCATCAGGACGCGGGACGCCGCGCGCAACCCGGCCCTGGCGACCATCGCCTTCGGGTCGTACACGAAGAACACCACCGTGTCGGTCGCCAAAGGTGCGGGTGCGGGCATGTCGACCGCGGCGACCGGCGCGCACCTTCCTGCCGATGGCCTCGCAGTGCGGGACTCCGCGGGCGCGACCGTGTTCAGCGGTGACGCCTCCCGGATGTGGGACTCATCGGGGGCAGGGTCGGCTGTGGACAAGCGGGCTGGGCAGGCTGCCGGGCAGCGGCAGGCGGTGATGGGTGTGCTGGCCGGCTCCGTCGGGGTCACGGTCACACCCGACCAGGGGTTTCTCGCCGATCCGGCGACCAACTACCCCGTGTACGTCGACCCGGACTACTTCTGTAGCAACACCGCCTGGTGCGGATTGCAGGACTACGCCGTCACGCAACAGGCGTTTCCTGATGCGAGCAATGCCAATCGCGGCAAGTTGTCGGATCTGAAGTCCGGCTACGACGCCTATGGCGCATCGGGCACCGGCAGTGACGCCACTGGAATCAACCGTTCGTTCGTGCAGATGAATGTCGCTCCGATGATCGGCAAGATCATCCACTGGGCCCGGTTGAACACACATGTGACGCACACGGCGTGTTCGTCCGGCACCCTGCAGACCGACCTCTACCACGTGAACCGTGCTGTTGACGACAACATCACCTGGAACAACCAACCAGGCATCGACGTGGCGATCGACACCATCAACGTCGCCGACCACCAGGACGCGGACATCCCGGTTTCCTTTGTCGCGGACAGCATCGTCAGAACGGCTGCGGCGCAGGGTTGGAGCATCATGCCGATGGAACTGCTCGCCGAGTACAGCCAGCAGACGAATTCCTGTTCGTGGCGGCGGTTCTCGACGAACGTGTACCTGGAGGTCGACTACGACTCCTATCCCAATACGCCGACGGGCCTTGCCGAGCAGAACGGAGCGGTCGGCTGCACGCAGGGCGCCGGCCGGCCGTGGGTGTTCACCCGGACCCCGGAGTTGCAGGGTGCGGTGTCCGACCCGGACGGCGGCACATTGGATGTCGCGTTCGGTCTGGATCAGGGCACGGTCGGCAACCTGGTGCCCGGTACTCACAAGACCAACAACGCCACCACGGTCGTCGGCACGCCAGGACCCAATCTGGCGGCCACCGCGCAATTCACGGTGCCGACCGGGTGGATTCCGCAGGACGGCACCTATACCTGGCTGATGTCGGCTTCCGACACCGAGTTGTGGTCGCCGAACAGTGTGAGCTGTGAGTTCACCGTGGATTCGGCTGTGCCGCTGGCACCCTCGATCAGGATGACCGGAACCGCACCGGTCCATCAGGGTGACAACGCGAGTTTCTCGGTGGCGGTGGGTATGGCAACGGCCGGGTTCTACGACATCGATCATTTCATCTACACCACGGACGGTTCCGAGCCGCAACCGCAGGGTTCGCCGAGCGTGGCGGCGATGCAAGGCACCATCAGCGGTGGTGGCCCGATCGCGACGGCGAACCTGACGGTGTCGGCGGTGAACGGGAACCAGAACTACATCAAGATCAGGGCGGTGAACAAGGCCGGCACACCCGGTCCGGATGCCACCTGTGTCACATCGGGCAGTGGCAGTGCGCTGGACGGCGGTTCCTGTTCTTACCATGTGCTGCCGGTGACGGCGTCCACCGGCCTGGCCGGCGCGTGGGGCTTTGATGAGATGGGCGGCCGGAACCTGAGTGACACGGCGAACACCACGCCGGGCAACAGCGGGCCGGCCGCGCATCCAGCCGGTTTGATCGGTAACGGGAACTGGGTGCCCGGTTACGATCACGGCAACTCCTGGACGCACCCGGATGCCGCCGGTTACAGCGACGGCACGAAAGGCGCGCTGACCCTGGACGGCAGTACGGCCTACGCCGAAACCAACGGCCCGGTACTGGACACCAGCAAGTCTTTCAGTGTCGCCGCCTGGGCGCGACTGGCGGACACCACGACATCACATGCCGTGCTGTCGCAGGATGGCAATCAGGCCAGTGGGTTCTCCCTGCAGTACTCACCGGACGTGAACGCGTGGACCTTCGGCATGGCCACCGCGGATCAGGCCAACGCCGGGACGGTGCGGGCGACATCGACCAGTCCGCCGCAGCTGAACGTGTGGACGCATCTGGTGGGGTCCTATGACGGCACGACGGGTCAACTCACGCTGTACGTGAACGGGGTCGAACAGAACACCGCGGTGGCAACGGGGTGGGCGTCCGCCGGGTTCCTGGTCATGGGCGCCGCGAAGTGGAACGGCCTGCGGGCGAACTACCTTCCTGGGCAACTGGACGATGTACAGGTCTGGCAGCGGGTGCTGTCCGGGCCGGAGGCACACGATCTGGCCAACGCGGCGACGCCGTTGGCCCGGTACGGTCTGGCCGAGGGCTGCGCTCCGGCACTGACGGCGACACAGAACAACGCGGTGCCGACGCTGGGCGGCTACTGGGCGTTCGACGATGGCTCCGGCGCGGCAGCACACGATGCGAGCATTGCCGGCAATGACGCGACCCTGACCGGCGGCTACACCTGGACGACGGGGCACACCGGCGGCGCGATCCATCTCGACGGCAGTACCGGCTACGGCAGCACCGCGGTGTCCGCTGTGGACACGTCGAAATCGTTCACGGTGTCGGCCTGGGCCAAGCCGGACGATCTGAACGGCTACTACGCGGTCATGACTCAGCACGGGAGCCGCCAGGACGGGTTCCAGATCCGGTACTCGATGGACGTGCACCGGTGGATCTTCGGTATGACCAGTTCGGATGACAACACCACGGACAACTACCAGTGGGCGGTGGGCGCGACAGTCCCGCAGGCCGGGGTGTGGACGCTGGTGACCGGTGTGTACGACGGGTCGGCCGGCCAGATCCGGTTGTACCTCAACGGCAGGCTCGACGCATCACGGTCGGTCACGACGACGTGGAACGCCTCGGCGGGACTCGCTGTCGGTGCCGCCGTTGGCGGCTTGAACCTGTTCAAAGGATCGATCGACCAGGTGCAGGCGTGGGGTCAGGTGTTGACCGATGACCAGATAGCCGCACTGGCCGGCAACACCTATTTCGATGCTGTCAGCGGCACCGCCGCAACCGGGTCCGGTGGGATCACGCTGGGCGCCGAGCCGGACGCAAATGGCAACCCAACAGGCTGCGCCGCCCGATTCGACAATTCCTGGAGCGGGCAGGCCGACGGGACGCGGCCGGCGAACCTGCGCACCGACCGCTCCTACACCGTTGAGGCATGGGTGTACCACTCGTGGACGTCGGCCGATGTTGCCGCGTCCGGTGCGGTCGACCCGCACGCCCGCGCGGCGGTCGGGGTGAGTGACACCCAGTTCTCGCCGGTGCTGCTCGGCTATCGACCGTGGAATGACGCCAACGGAGTCGCGCACGGTAAATGGAGCTTGTTGGTGTCCTGTTCGGCGAGTCAACCGTGCGGATGGTTCGCGCTGAGCGACGGCGACGCGGCGAACAACACCTGGACACATCTTGCGGCGACCTACGATCCGTCGACCGGGACGATCGCGCTCTACGTCAACGGTGTCAAACAGAACACCTTCGGCAGCAACGGCACACCCAGCGGCAGCGGTGTCGCCGGGTGGAACGGCACGGGTGATCTGTTCATCGGTCGCGGAATCTGGACCGGGCAGCGTTCGGACGAATGGTATGGCGGGTTGGCCGGCGTCCGGGTGTATGGCGGTATTCGCCAGTCGGCCGCGATCAACGCGGACCGCGCGGCGGATGATCCGGGGTCATTGTTCGGAAACCCGCACGTCTAGATCGAATGCCTTGTTGATGCGTTCGTGGACCTGATGTCGTGATGAGCGGGCGAGGGGGAGTCGGCGTGAACCTGGACCGGGGTGGGCGTCCGTCGTCGAGACGAGGCCGGTGGGTCGCCGCGGTCGCGGTGGCGACCGCGCTGGGGATGGTCGGTTCGGGAACCGCCGCGGCCGCGGCGCCACCGACCGGGAGCGGCTGGCACGGCCTTGGCTGGGATCTGCCCGCGTTGCAGGCGCCCGCGTCGGTGCCGGGCACCGCCGGCACCATGCGTGCTCTGCCGTACTCGGCCACCGCGCACCCGGCGCTGACGAGACCACCGGCCGTGGCGTGGCCGGCGGCCGGCAGTGCGCTCGTCGACCTGCCGGCCACCGGTGCCGGCGCATCGCCGTTGGCGGTGGGTCGGTTGCCGGTCGCGGTGACCCGGGGGCATGGCCGGACCGGCGCCGCGACCGCCACGGCCACGCATGCCGCGGGTCGGGTCGAGATCGACACCGTCGACCACGCGGTCGCCGACAGGGCCGGGATCAGCGGCACGTTGCTGACGGTGACGGGCGTGTCAGGGGACACCACAGGGCCGATCTCGATCAGCCTGGACTACGGCGGTTTCGCGGCCGCCTACGGAGCCGATTTCGGTGGGCGGCTACGGCTGGTCACGTATCCGGCGTGCATGCTGACCAGTCCGGAGCGGCCGGCGTGCCGGCAGGCGACACCGCTGGACTCGGTCAACAGCGAGCGGTCGACCCACGTGACCGGCGAGGTCACCCTGCCCCCGCCGGCGAAGGCACCAAGCGGTCCGAATGCCTCGACCGGAGCCACCGTGCTCACCACCACTGCTGTGGTGGGTGTCACCTCCGGCACCAACAGCGGCGGTGGTGATTTCACCGCGACCGGTCTGACACCAGCCGGATCATGGACCTCCGGTGGTGCCAGTGGCGACTTCACCTACTCCTATCCGATCGCGTTGCCCGCCACTCCCGGCGGGAGCGACCCGTCGGTGGCGTTGTCCTATTCCTCCCAGGCGGTGGATGGGTTGACCTCGGCGACCAACAACCAGCCCTCCGCCGTCGGCGACGGGTGGAGTCTTGGCGCGGGTGGGTTCATCGAGCGGTCCTACAAGCAGTGCTCGCAGGATCTGGGCGGGAACAACGGGCAGACCAAGACCGGTGACCAGTGCTGGGCCACCGACAACGCAACGCTGTCCCTCGGCCATATCAACACCCCGCTGGTCAAGGACGTGGGCGGGACGTGGCATCCGAAGCAGGATGACGGTTCGCGAGTGGAGAAGCTGACCGGAGCGGCGAATGGGGCACTGGGCGGGGAGTACTGGCGGGTGACCACAGTGGACGGGACCCAGTACTACTTCGGCCTGAACCACTTGCCCGGTTGGCAGAGCGGCAACCCGGAGACCCAGTCGACCTGGACCGAGCCGGTGTTCGGCAACAACCCGGGTGAGCCGTGCAATCAGGCCACGTTCGCCGCGTCCTCGTGTCAGCAGGCGTGGCGGTGGAATCTGGACTATGTCGTGGATCCGCACGGCAACGCCACGGTCTACTACTACCAACCCGAGACGAACTACTACGGACTGAATCTCAACGTCGCCACACCGGGCACCGCCTACACCCGGGGTGGTTACCTGACGCGCATCGAGTACGGCTTCAACACCACTGTCGGTGGCTTGTACACGCAGCCTCCCGCGCGGGTCACGTTCGACACCGCCGAGCGGTGCCTGCCCAGCGGATCGATCACCTGCGATCCCAGCCAGTTGAACTCCGGCACGGCGAATTCGTGGCCGGATGTGCCCACCGACCAGATCTGCGCGCAGGGCGCGGTGTGCCCAAACGCGTCGCCGACGTTCTTCTCCCGCAGGCGGCTGACCACGATCACCACCCAGGTCGCGAGCGGCAGCGGCGGCTGGAACAGCGTCAACCAGTGGTCGCTCAACCAGAACTTCCCGACGACCGGGGACGGCTCTGCCTCGGCGCTGTGGCTGGCGTCGGTTATCCAGACCGGGTTGGCCGGCGGCAGCGTCGCACTGCCGCCCACCACGTTCACCGGCACCGCGATGGCCAACCGGGTGGACGCGGGCTCCAACTACACCGCCCTGACCCGCTCGCGCATCACGGCGGTGACCAACGACATGGGCGGGGTCACCTCGGTCAACTACTCGCCGCCGGATACCGCGTGTGCCACCAAACCGGCGCAGGAGAACAACGGGCTGCGGTGTTTCCCGTCGTACTGGACACCGGGCGGTGCGACCGCGCCGGTACTGGACTGGTTCAACAAGTACGTGGTCACCGATGTGACCAACGACGGCCGGACGAGCCTGTCCCAACAGGTGTTGACCCACTACGACTACACCGGCGGGGCGGCCTGGCACTACGACGAGAACGTGCTGGGCGATCCGAAGTACCGAACCTGGTCGGAATGGCGGGGATACAACACGGTGCGGACCACCGTGGGCGAGCCCGACGATCCCGCCGGTCCACAGACGGTCACGCAGGCCCTGTATCTGCGGGGCATGGACGGGGATACGCTGCCCGGCGGCGGTATCCGCAGAGTGTCGGTGACCGACTCGCTCGGCGAGCAGACCACGGACGCCAAGCAACTTCCCGGCTACACCCGGGAATCCCTGACCTACCTGGCCGGGCAGGTGATCGCCGGTACGGTCAGCGATCCGTGGATCTCCAGCGCCACCGGTACCGACACCACCGGTGTCCAGTCGTTCCTGACCGGCACCGCGGCATCCCGCTCCCGTACCTGGCTCGCGGCCAGCAGCACTTGGCGTAACACCCAAACGCTGACCACCTACAACAGCCAGGGTCTGGTCACGCAGGTCGAGAACGACGGCGACGTGTCGATACCGGCCCAGGCCACCTGCACCCGTACCACCTACGCCCAGAACACCTCGGCGTGGTTGCTGAGCTATCCGCAACAGAGCCAGAAGGTCGCCGGCACCTGCGCCGCGAGCAACCAGGCCGGCAGCGGCAACATCGTCTCGGACGCGCACACCTGGTACGACCATCAGGGCTACGGGGTGGCTCCGACGGTGGGCAACCCGACCGAGACCGACACGCTGAACACGTGGCCGGCCGGCGGCAGCGAGACCTTCCAGACGCCGACCTCGACCATCGGCTATGACAGCTATGGCCGCGTCACGTCCACCACCGACGCGCTGGGCCGCACCAGCAACACCGCGTACACGCCGACCACCGGTGGCCCGGTCACCCAGATCGCCGTGACCAGCCCTCCGATCAGCGCCACCAACACCGCGACCCTGACCAGCACCAAGTATCTGGATCCGGTGTCCGGTGCCCTGGTCGCCGAGGTCAACGGCAGCGGACTGCGGACCGACGCGACCTATGACGCGCTGGGCCGGTTGACCGCGGTGTGGCAACCCGGCACCAGCAGGGCCACGAACGCGTCGGCCAACGCGACCTACGCCTACACCACCAACTCCGCCGGTCTGAGCGTGCTGACCACCGGCAGGTTGCTGTCCAACGGCCAGTACGCCACCAGCTACGCGTTGGCGGACGGGCTGGGCCGCACCGTGCAGACCCAGGCGCCCACCCCGTACGCGCAGGGTGGGCGACTGGTGTCGGACACCCTGTTCGACTCGCAGGGGCGCGGTTGGAAGACACACAACCCCTACTGGAACGGTGACTCCGGCCCGAACGCGACATTGCTGATCGTGCAGGACAACGCCGTGCCCGACACCACGGTCACCAACTACGACAGCGCAGGGCGCGCGACCGCCTCGATCTACCAGCTGCACGGCACCGAGCAGTGGCGCACGACCACCGCCTACGACGGCGACCGGGTCACCACCGTGCCGCCCGCCGGTGGCACGGCCACCACCACGGTGACCAACGGCCTCGGCCAGCGGACACAGCTGCTGCAGTACCGGAACCCGACCCAGACCGGGCCGGGCGCACCGGCGGACACGACCAGCTACACCTACACGCCGGCCGGTCTTTCCGCGGCCGTCACGGATTCCACCGGCAACAACACGTGGACCTACGGCTATGACCTGCACGGCCGCAAAACCACCAGCACCGACCCGGACAGCGGGACCACCACGTTCGGTTACGACGCCGCAGGCCAGTTGCTGACCACCACCGCCGCGGGCGGCAAGACGCTCGCTTACACCTACGACAACCTCAGCCGTAAGACCGCCGAGTACGACGGCTCCACCAGCGGCACGAAACTCGCGGCATGGAACTTCGACACCCTGGTCAAGGGATTGCCGACCAGCTCGGTCCGCTATATCGCGGGAGCGGCCTACACCTCTGCCGTCACCGGCTACGACACCGCGGGCCGGGCCACCGGCACACGGGTGGTCATCCCGTTCTCGCAGACCGGGTTGGGCGGGTCCTACCAGTTCGCCACCGCCTACGACCCCAACACAGGTGCCGTGCTGCGCACGCTGAGCCCGGCCGAGGGCGGCCTGCCGCAGGAGACGACCTACCACGGCTACGACACGCTCGGCGATCCGACGACGCTCGATGCCGCGGACACCAGCGGGAACGACACCACGCTGGTGTCGGAGACCGACTACAACGCCAACGGACAGGTACTGCGCACCAACTACCAGAGCGCGACCCTGCCCAACCAGGTCTCGGTCACCAACACCTACGCCGACGGCACCAACCGACTCGCCAGCACCCTGGCCGAACGCGCCACCACTACCAACTACATGATCACCAACCGGGCGTACGGCTACGACCAGGCCGGGGATATCACCTCCGTCGCCGACACCCCACAGGGCGCCACCGCCGACACCCAGTGCTTCGGCTACGACTACCTGCAACGTCTCGCCCAGGCATGGACACCCAACTCCGGCGACTGCACCGCCGCGCCGACCGCGGCAGGTCTGGGCGGCGCGGCGCCCTATTGGCAGTCCTGGACGTTCGACCCGACCGGCAACCGGCTCACCCAGACCCAGCACACCACTGCCGGGGACACCACCAGCACCTCCACGTACCCGACCGCCGGCGCGGCGCAGCCACACACGTTGCAGTCGGTGGCCACCACGGGACCTGCCGGTACCGGCGGCAGCAGCTACACCTACGACCTTGCCGGCAACACGCTGACAACAACGACCCCGGCCGGCACACAGACGTTCATCTACGACAGCGAAGGTCACGTCGCCACCGCCACCGATCCCAGCGGCAGAACCAGCAGCTACTTCTACAACGCCGACGGCACTCGGTTCCTCACCAAGGACCCGACCGGTGCAACGCTGACCATCGGGGACCTGGAACTGTTCGTGCCAACCGGCGCTACCAGTGCCACCGGCACCCGCTTCTATGCCTACAACGGCCAACCGATCGCCGAACGCACCACCGCAGCCGGTCTGACCTGGTTGATGAGCGACCGCCAAGGCACCACCTACGCCGCCGTCAACGCCGCCACCCTTGCGGTCAGCCAACGCTGGCAGGACCCCTACGGCAACGCACGGGGCACCGCGACCGGGAGTTGGCCGGACAAACACGGCTATCTCGGTGACTACCAGAACACGACTGGCCTGACCCACATCGGTGCCCGCGACTACGACCCCACCACCGGCAGATTCACCACCCTCGACCCGGTACTGGACACCAGCAACCCACAGCAGGCCAACGGCTACGCCTACGCCAGCAACAACCCGACGACCAGCAGCGACCCGACCGGGCTGTATACCCCGGGGATGGGCTGCCCGGACGGGCAATGCGGCGGTGACGCCAAGGCGCCCAAACCAACACTGCAACAAGAACCGGGCATCAACCAGAACAAGGGAATCGACCACGTCCGCTCGAACTATTTCGGAACTGCCCCAGGTGGTACCCAGCGGGCCGTGTATTACGGCGGCGCAGCACCCGGGAATGGGATCATTGTCGCACGCTTCTTCATTCCGGGCTACAATGCGGCGTTCGGCATGCTACTCGGCGACAACCGAGGGTTCTCGTCGAATCCTGATGCAGGCTACCGAATGGCATTGGCCTGGGACACCGAAACCGGAAAAGTAACCTTCTCGGTGACGTCCAGCACAGAAAGCGGGAAGCTTCTTACTGCGTTGTATGGCCCACTATATATCGATCAGTATGGCGACGCTGTCGACCCAATGCTGAATCCGTACGATGGGGGCGGCTCCGGGGTGACCACAGTAGTGCGACCTAATGTGGTGTTTCAAGCGAGACAAATATGCAATACCTGCGATAACTCGGCGACGGTCACATCGCCGCAGGTGGGTCAATTTACATGTTTCGCACCGCCGACGCCGACGTGGAGATCGGCGGCGCTGGTCATTCCCGAAGGCAAGAAGATCCTGACGTTCCTCGCCGCCGCCAGCACCGACCCGCGGCGCCTGGGCTAACCCCGATGCCTTCGACCTGGGCCGCGACCCGTCCGGGCACGTCGGCTTCGGCATGGGCATCCACCAGTGCGTCGGCCAGCACATCGCCCGCCCTGGAGGGCGAAGCCCTGCTTACCGCGCTCTCCCGGCGCGCCGACGCCATCGAACTGGCCGCGCCGCCGCGCCCCCACCTCGAACAACACGCTGCACGCCCTCGCCAGCCTGCGCATCCGCCTGCACCTCTCAGGCGCGTAGCAGGGTGACCGCCCGCCCGGCCGGGGTGAAGACATCGCTGATGGCGGCGAGCGGGTGCCCCCTTGTCTCTTGCGGGCGGCGGTCGAAGATGACCATGTGCCCGGTGTCAAGGTGATGGCGCTTCAGGTAGTCGTTGATGTTCTACAG
>CAVPCF010000106.1:0-32726 GCA_963702275.1 Candidatus Melainabacteria bacterium | reverse complement strand
GCCGCGAATGCCAGGCGTCGGAGCAGGTCATCCTGCGCACGCTGGAGGCTGGCCGCTTGGCCATGGTGGCGAGAAGAGCGTGAGCACTACCGCCGAGTCCATCGCCCCGCCGCGACCGTGCATGCCCGCCGTGTGGGACCTGGACGCCCAAGGCCTGCCGATCCGGCACCGGCCCGACCAGCCGCACGCTGACCTGTGGAATGCCCGGTGCGGCGAGGCATTCCTGTTCGACTTCCCCGCGATGCGCGCGGTCATGGAACTGACGCCGTGCCTGGAGTGCGCGGAGCTGGAGCCGTGACCAGCCTGTTCGTGTTCGACGCGGGTACCGTCGTGGGCCTTGTCGTGCTGGAGATCCGGCGCCGCCGGATCGGTGCCCGCCATCGGCGGTAACCCCAGACCCCGGTCGCGGCGGCTGCACCTCGCACAGAGAGAGGCGCCTCCGAAGCTGCCGCGACCGGGCCACCCACAACTCATCCACCGTGCCCGTAGGCGTAGGTCGGCGTGATGGACACCCAGTCGCCTGGCGCCGCGGTGACGGACAGCGAACAGTCGAGTCCGATGTAGACGTATTGCTGGTACATGTTGGACGGCCATGCGTAGTCACCGCTGACCAGCACCGAGCCCGTGAACGGGCCGCCGCTGGCCATCACCGTCCCCGTTCCGGATGTCAACGGAGGATTCGGCCACCACTTCACGCGCCATGACGCGTTGCCGCTCGTGGCCAGCACGAGGTCACCGCCGAACGCGACCTTCGGGTGCTGGATCTGCATCCGGCCGAACCACAGCGTGTAGAAGTTGTTGTCCCTGTTGGCATTCTGCGTCGCGGCATCGCTCGTGACCGGGCTGAACGCCACGGGGGGTCAACCAGTAGCTCTCAGGGCACAGTGGGGCATACTCGGTCCAAAATAGGACCGCATTTGCCATGCTGATCTCTTCTGCGTTGCGCGGATGGTCGAGAATGTGCAGGGTCGCCCCATTGGCCCACACAGGGCCGTAGCGGTGCGCGAGCAGATTCCGCAAGGCGATGTCCTCGCCTGTGTAACCGGGATCGAACCGCTCATCCCAGCCGCCGACCTCGCGGTAGACATCGCGGCGGATCGCCATCAGGCCAGGGATGTGACCCCGTATCAGCGGCTTGTCGATATCCTCAACGGCGACACCGCCGAGGATCTTCGTGGTCTCCTCAGCCGTGTAGACGACCGCGCCGTCGAAGCACAGCGACCAGCCGTGCACCCGTGCCCGGTCCGCCGCAGCCGCGATCGCCGGTAGGTTCGGGGGTAGTCCGCGTCGTAGTTGAGGATGACATCGCCGTGAGCCTGCCGGCTGGCGCGGTTCCTCGCTCGCGCCCGACGGAACGGCGACCCGTCCGGCTCGCCGTCGCTGGCCACGATGACCTCCAGGTCGGTGACCTTGGCCCACTCGGCGCGGCAGTGCTCCCACAGTCGGATGCGCTTCGGGTCGGACGAGCGCCAGGGGATGATGATGGAGATGCTGACCATGCTCAGCTCGCCTCGGTGGCACGCTGCGCGGCCTCGGCCCGCCGACCGTCCCGGCCAGCGACAAGGTTGCGCAGGTGCGCGGTTGCCGGGTTGGCCGGCGGGGTTTCTAGCTCCCGCTCCTGCTGGGCTGCGACGACACGACGCTGCGCCGCCGTCAGTGACTCCGGGTGCCTGGCCTGATACTCCCGCTGAGCGGCAGTCAGGGCGTCGTTCTGCAACGCCCACTCGCGCCGCTGGACGGTGTTGCTGGCGTCGACCTGGGCGACCAGATCACTCAGGCCCGGAAGGCGCTGCGGTTCCTCGCTCATGATTTCCTCCTGTAGTTCATTGTTCCACAATGGACTCTGCGGCCATAACCGCGAGAGTGGCTGTGTTGCGGGATTTCTGCGCACTGATCAGCCGAGCCAGTTCCACTTGAGCATCCGGGCTTGCCATCCGGGCTAGGTACGCATCAAAGTGCTCGGCCACCGTCCGCACCGGACGGGCCGCCGCACGATCGATCAAGTTCGCCAACTCGGCCGGGTGCTGCGCCGCGAATTCCTCGAATGTCATTGGGCCCGGAGTGAGCCGCGCCGCGAGCTGTTCGGCCCACCGCGCTGTCACGACGCCACCAGGCGCAGATGCCGAGCCACAACCGCCGGTGCGACGGCGGCCTGCTCGATGCTCAGCGCCAGATCCGGGTCGGCGAGCGTCGCCCTGATCACCTCGGCCAGCAGCTCGACGCGCCGATCCTCGACCCGCGCCAGCCTTTCGTCGATGTTCAACCTGGCGTAGCCGGTCAGGATCGTGTTCAGGTCCATCATTGCCTGCCGGTATGCGGTGAACACACCGTGCACCTGTTCCCCCGTGGCGCCTCGATACCGGATGTCCTCCAGTTCGGAGGCCATCTCAGCGAGCAGGCCCTTCAGTCTGAGCGCTTCGCCGGCCAGGGACGCCAGGGCGGACAGCGGGTCGGTGACTGGCTCTGCGGGACCGGCCACACTCGCCAGCCGCTTCACGGTCGCCTCAGCCTCGGCAGTGACCACCCGACGCTCGGCCGCCGCGCGGACCTGCCGGGCGGATCCGCCATGTGATGGACATACGGCACCGCCCGCGATGGGCCAGCGGCGACACGGTCGCCCACTGCTGGTACTCGCCGAGCATCGGTGCTCGGCTCCTTCCACTGCCATGGGTGCGCGTCCTTTCGGGTATTGGGTGGCGCCGCTGGCCGACGTGACCCAGCGGTCAGGACAACTCGGCCGGTAGCCGCGACATGAGGAAGGGCGCATGTTCGGCGAGGCTCAGTTCGTGGGCGTCGGTGAGCTCTGGTGAGGACCACCAGGTCCGCGCCCATAGGGACGCTGGGAACGATTCGGGCTGCGAGTGGAACAGTTCGGCGACACGGTCAACGTCAACGCAGGAGCACGGGAAGATCCCCCGTTGTGGCGTGGCCACCCCGTGCTCCACCCAGAGGTCACCGTCTTCATCGCCGAGCAGGGCATCGGTCATCCACGCCCACTTACGCGGCTCGCCGCCCAGGGTTTCGCGGAACAGGGCCAGGTCGATGTAGTGGCGGCCGGCCGCGTCCCGATAGAGCGCGCGGGCGAGGTTGTTATCCCACACGTTGTAGACGGGGCCGTTATCGCCGAGCCAGGTGACACCGTG
This sequence comes from Candidatus Melainabacteria bacterium, assembly GCA_963702275.1. Classification (GTDB taxonomy): domain Bacteria; phylum Actinomycetota; class Actinomycetes; order Mycobacteriales; family Pseudonocardiaceae; genus DATEPR01. The sequence continues at coordinate 29,583 of CAVPCF010000106.1, read as the reverse complement.
CTCGATCTCAGCGGCTCGGATCTTGTTCGTGGTGAAAGTGAGCATGGTCTTGGCGAGTGCCTGCGCGTCGGGGTCGGGCGCGAACGGGTTGGTGTTCATCGGTCGTTCTCCTGTCGCAAGTCGTCGCCGAAAATCTGCTGTCGACGCTGTTCGTGCCACTGGCCGGTGTGCTCGGCGAGCAGCGCGTAACACTGGTCGGCCAGTCCGAGGAGGTGGTCGACTGCGTCCGGGTGCTGGTGGCCGTTGAGCTGGAGCTGTTGCCGAGTGACGACGAGTTCGAGTTGGAGCAGCAGCTCCGCGCTGATCGGCACCATCGGCACGGTCCCGCTGGCGACATCGGGTTCGGTCACGTCGGTCTCCTTCGGTCGGTCACAGTCGCCTGTCATTCGTTCTCGCTGTCCTTCACGATCCGCAGCGCCGGAGGCCCGGCCCGCATGATCCGGCGGTCCTCGATGACCAACTTGTACTGTCGAACCCAGTCGTCGGGCAGGTTGTCGCGGGTGGACAGCGACAGCGCTGCGGTGATCATGGTGTCTCGGGCGACGTAGATCGCGCCGAATCGGTCGCTGCCATCCGGTTCGGGACGCCCGGCGTGTTCCCAGGCGTTCAGGCCCTCGTTGAAGGCGCTCATCGAACGGATCAGCGTCATGTAGTCGTTGACCGCGGCGAGTGGGATGCCTCGCTGGAGCCAGCGCGGCACCAAGGTTCGTTCGAACTCGTCGAGTGTTTCGGCGGGGATCGGGTCGGTGCTCATTGGGCGGTCTCCGGTTCGGGTAGGGATTGCGCAGTGCTGTGCTCGTGGAGCGCGAGCGCGGTGACAGCCGCCATGACGCGGCGGTCGGCTTCCTGCCGCAGCAGGGCGGCGGACACGATGGCGTGCGCCGCGATGGGCGGCAGTTCGTCATCGGTGACGGCGTCCCAGTGCGTCACGCGCTCGTTGCCGTTGGCGTCGAGGTAGTCCGCAGTCAGCGGTAGCGGGAACGTCTCGGCATCGCCGGCGAAGTCCCTCAGCGAATCTCGGACCTCGTCCCAGACCGCGCCGACGGCATGGCTGGACGCCGCATCCTGGGCGCACGGTTCCTCGGCCTCGATCGCGGTCACCGACAGACTCAGGCCGCTGGCGGTATGGGTGATCAGATCGGCCAGCCGGCCGGTGGGCGGACTGGGCTGTCCGGTGTCGGGCATGTGTTCGTCCTCGTCGTGTTCGATGGGTTCGGGCGTCTGTGCTGGTTCGATGGGTCGTTCCGCGCGGGCCTTGACCTTCGCTGCGAGTGCGGCGAGGTGCTCGGGCCAGCCGTGCTGTTCGAAGTGCGCGAGCCGGTTGGCGTGCCGTCGCTGTAGCCCGTACTGCTCGCGTCCGAGCGAGCTTCGGCCCCGCACGGCGCGCTGGCGCTCTCCTGGCGTTCGGCTCTGCGCTCCTTGGTGACTCGCTGCTTATTCTGCCTCGTCGGCGTGTTGGGACCTTTGGGGGACCTTCTATTGAAACGCAACACACGCTTACGTGTGGAGAGAATCAGGAAAAAGGTCCCCAAAGGTCCCTCTACTCGTCGAGGGCATGCTGACCTGCGCTTTCTTCGGCAACCAGCCCGAGACCGATGTAGACCTTGTTGCCGCCGGACTTGCCGCGCTTGTACCGCGGGCCTTGACCGTGCGGCCGAACTGGTGCTGATTCATGGCCGGCACGTTGTTAGCCAGCGACCACGCCTGCCACGCCCGGAACATTTGCCGGCCCCGATCCGCGCGTACTGGTGGGTGATGCACTGCTCGGCCAGGAACTCGCCCAGCGAGTCACCTTCGGCGCGGTACTCGTCGGTACGGCGTGTCACGGCCGTCGGCGCGGACAACCCAGTGCGCCGGTAGTCCCACCAGCCACGCCAACACCAGGCCAACACTGCGGTCAGGTCCTCACCGCGGAGCTTGTTGCCGAGTTGCGCGTCGCGGCGATCTTCGGGCACGACGACGTCAAACCCGATCACCCGTAGGCGCCGCCACAGCGCCTCGTCGTTCGCATCGGCCGCGGGCTTGTGGTTGGTCACCAACGTGATCGTGTGACTGGGCCGGAACTCGATGTTGTCCCGGTGCATCCGGTTGGCGCGGATGTGGTCGCCGCCCGTGAGCCGCTTCACGATCGCGGCGTCCAGGCGGCCACCTTCGGAGGTCTCGCTCGTGACGACCAGTTCCGCCCCATGAGATCGAGATAATGGGTGCCGTGGAGGGCGTTCTTGCTGGCCATGACGATCTTCGGGTCCACCACGATTCCGTAGTCCCCGAATGCGGCCAGCACGGTTTCGTACACACCCCTTTGCCGTTGGCGCCGGTCCCAGTCCACACCGGAAGCACGTGCTCCTCGATCCGGCCGAGCATGGCCATGCCGAGAACGCGCTGGAGGAACGAGCGGACGTCGCGGTCGGGTAGCACGTCGTCGAGGAACGCATCCCAGCGGGCGACGTGGCGTCCGGGTCGAGGTCGGCGCCAGCGCACCGGGTGATCCGGTCGGCAGGATCGTGTGGCCGTAGCTGACCGGTGGCCAGATCCAGCGTCCCGTTGCGGCAGTTGAACAACTCAGGGTCGGCATCGATGCTGTCCACGGACGCGGTGATGCCGGGCAGGAACCGGCCAGCGTCATACATCCGTGTGCCGCCATCGCGGACTCACATTTCCCGATGTCGCGCACGAGCTGTTTGCGCTGGTCGGAGTCCAGAGTGCCTAGTTCGGCCCAGGCGTCGCGGAGTAGATCAGCAACGGCGCGGGACGGGGCGCCGTCCGTGTCCGCCTGCCAGTGGGTAGCGGTCCACCCGTACCAGCCCAACCCGTGTACGAACATCAACTGGTCGCGGTAGGTGTGGGCGAACCGTTTCGCGAACCGCAGTTGTCCGCCGTGGACTTCGCCAATGGACTGCTCGGTCTCGGGTGGGCCGTCGTCCCCCGTGAGAACCTGAAACGGCCGGGCGGGCGCGGCCATCAGGTAGCCCCTTTCGGTGCGCGCGGCGTACCCCTGCCGGCAGATCGGATGGTGGCGGACGCGGCGGCCTCGTCGAGCCCGACACTGAGCGCGGCGTCGAGGAGTGGCCACGGGTCGAGGCTGGATTCGTAGGCGCGGCAACTCGCCCAGAACAGACGCCGGTTGCGTTCACCCTCGGTGGAGTCGCTGACGAACCGGACTAGGGCAGCGGTGTTGCCGCTACCCACGTAGGCGGCCCGGGTGAAAGGCGGGTTCAGGATGCGCCGCACCCATGCGGGTGCCCATGCGGCGGGCCGCTGGTCGGTCCATTCGTACGTACCGCCGCACGCATGCACGGACGGCGGTGCGACCAAATAACCAGAGTTCGTCTTGACGTCGATCCCGGCGCCCGAGTCGCCCCCGTGCGGGTCCGTTGTAGGACAGCCAGATGTGTCGACCGCCGGACCCGGTGCGGGCCGCGAGCGTGGCGGGCAGTGCGCCGAACTCCGCTTCGAGCGCGGCGAGCGTGGCGTCCCCGCCGTTGCGCGGGTCGACGTCGAGGACGACGACACCGATCGGTGGCCGGACGCCCCAGTTGCACCAGGGCCAGCGGGTCATCCATCGCTGCACGGTGTCAGGGTCGAGGGTGGCGTCGTCTTTGCCGCGTCGCACGAGTGGGTGTTTGGCGATACCGCGCACTTCGGGTCTCGGCAACTGCACTGGCCGTCCCGAGCTGAGTGGAGGGGCAGCACCGCAACACCGGCTGCGATGTAGTCCAATGGCCCCTCGTCGTGGCGTCCCGGCTCGGCTCAATCACGCAGCGGCCTCCAAGACCGGTGCGCGGCGTCCCACAAAACCCAGTAGGTGTCCGCAGGTAGGACGACCGCATCGTCAGCGCCGACCGAACGAGGGTGCGGGAGCGCGCTGTAAGTGGTCCCGGTGCCCGGACTCACGACTAGCCGTGCCGGCGCAGCGCGATCCGGCGCTGGGCGGCCAGCCAGAGCAGCCTCAACCTGGCGCGCGGCCTCGGCTGTATAGCCGAGCCTCCGCAGTGCGGCACGTGCCGAGCGGATTCGTCGCCAAGCGTCCGTCGTGGCCACGAGGGCAGCCGTAACGCTGTTACCATCGGACTGGTCGCTGGTCGGCGGCGTGGTGATGGTCTGGGCGGCCAGTCCGGTTGCGGTTCCGGGCTGGCGCCGACCGTCGTCAGGCGGCATCAGCCTCCTCCGCGAAAAAGGTGTCCACGCTGGTGCCCAGGAGGTCGGCGAGCGCACCGAGGACATCGGCTGGCGGCTTGGCTCGGTCGGCCTCGTTGGCGAAAACTGTCCAGGCGCTCCGACCGATGCCGAGCGCGAGCAGTTCAGGCGACACGTTCGCCTGAATTCGCGCGGCGCGAAGCTGGCGCCCGGAGAAATGGCGCGCCACGGTTCCTACCTTTCAGTTTGTTTGGTAGTGCCGTTTACTGCCGTTTACTGCCATTTTTGCGCCCGACCGGGCTGAACCTTGCCGCAATCCCGCGGCTAACCTGCGCTCCCCCTTGGGAACCGAACCTGGTGCGCATTCGACGCCTGCGACGTGGTCCATATTACCGGAACGGTATTGATTGCTCCATCTCCTGACCGCCTGGCGCGGTGGGGAGATTTCGGGAAACAGTGTCGTCTGCGCCGTACAGCCGCCGAATTGCCTCAGCGACACCGACCGGAACCGTGATGGTCTTCGGCGCGGCCGAGCGGGGGCCAGCCAACCGGTAGCGCCGCCGCTCGTTCGCTGCGAGCACGCGGCAAGCGGCACGCTCGGCGTCGGTGAGTTGGCGACCGCAGATTGTCACTCTGCCCCATCCAGGCCGAGCGTTTGCGGGCTGCCTGACAGCATCAGCCGACCTGTTGGGAAGTGGACGCAGCAAGGCCCAGCAGGCCCAGCAGCGCGGCGACCGGGACGACGTAGCGCCTGCCGCGACGCAGGACGGGAAAGTCGACCTCTCCGGCGCGCAACCGCTGGTAGGCGCGGGTCCTCGCGTCTCCGTAGATGACCGAACAGGCGGTAATCCCGTCCGTGCGGACGCCGAGCGCACGGACCTGGTCCTCGGTCCACACCACACCCGACCTACTTGGACGATCTGGGCTCAGTTCAGGGGCGGGACTCGTCGGGGCCATCTTTGATACCTCCTGTTGCAAACGTAGAACCCAATCAAGGTCGTTGGTGCTCACACTTGGGTTCAGGGGGAGTGTCGCTGCCTCGACCAGACATGTCAACTAGAACCGCTACTTGGGTTCCTGTGACGTAAGTGGCCTGCCGGCGCTGCCACCTGCTGATGTGGTGTCGAGGTGGCCCGGTCGCGCCGTCAGCGATTGCCATGTGTCACCCAGTGCCGTAAGTTGGGTTCTTGTGACGCAACCCCCGGGACCGGTGCAGGTCGTGGCTGCCCGAGTCCGCACCTACCGCCTACGGCGCAACTGGAGTGCCAGGGAACTAGCCGAGCGCTGCCAGGCTGCCGGGCTGAAGTGGAATCGGGAAATCGTCTCCAACCTCGAACGAGGCAAGCGAAACATCGTCAGCATCGACGAACTACTGATCTTGGCGTACGTGCTGGGCGTGCCGCCTGTGATGATGTTCATTCCACTTGGTGATGCACCGGCGGTCCGAATCACGCCCGACGTGGTCACGGACACCTGGTCGGCGACCAAGTGGGTCCGTGGCGAGGACATCGATCCGCGGAATCTTACGAAGTTCGACCGGTTCACCCTCGATCCCGAGCACCGTCAGATGTGGAGCAGCACGCACGGGAACCTGTTGCTGTACGAGGAGTTCGAGGAAGCATCGGCCGATTTGAGGGACGCCAACTGGTACTTCGTAGAGGCAGGTGTCTCGCCCGGATCGTGGGACAGTTCGACGGCAGATGCGATCAGGCGCAGGGACGAACTGGTGGAACAGGAATTGCTGGCATCAGCCACGAACACCGAGCTTGACGATGACGCTAAGAAAGAACTGACACGAATCTCGGGTTATCTGGCTGGCCGCGAAAAAAGAGGAGTCGCACTGCGTCGGCTAGCGGTCTCTCTTGAACAAATCTTGGGGTCGGGACTGCAACTGCCCTTCGTGTCAACCGACACTGTCGATCAACTGCGTGATGCTGGCCTGCTGGAGCGGCCACATCTCAAGAGATGGCTGAACGCCGGGCCCAAGGAGTCCGAGGATGGCTGACAAGGGCGTGTTCAAGCGGTGCGGCTGCACGGAGGTCGTGGGCGGCAAGCGTCGCGAGTTGGGCAAGAAGTGCCCGAAGTTGAACAGCCGAGGGCATGGCTCATGGTGGTTTCAGGTCGACGCCGCGCCGATCCCCGGAACTGGGCAGACACGCCGCCGTGTGCGTCGTGGTGGGTTCGCTACCAAGACGGAGGCCGAGACCGAGCGAGCGAAGATCGTCGGCAAGGCCACTACCGCCGCACACCGGCGGGTGCCGAGCGATCAGGTCACGGTGTCCGAGTTCCTCGACCGGTGGATCGCATCTCGCGGGAGAAAGCCGGCGACGATGGCCAGCTACCGCGGTCACATCGTGAAGTACCTCAAGCCACACCTGGGCCGCGTCCGGGTGCTGGATCTCTCGGTGACCGACGTGCGCAAGATGTTCGATGCCATCGAGGTCGTCAACGAGGAGATCCGCGCTAACCGGGCCGAGCAGAAGCCGCTCCGTCGTGGCCAGTCGGCGCCGCCCGGATACGAGACCCGCAAGGCCATGGGCGCGGCGTCGATGCAGCCGCTGCGCGCTACCGGCCGGGCCGCGTGGAACTCGGAACTGGCCGCCGAGTTGGGCGTGACCGGTAACCCGTTCGCCGCCGTCGAACTGGACTCAGGCAAGGCGCCTCAGCCGATGCTGTGGACGACCGCTCGCGTTGCGGCTTGGCAGGTGACCGGCGAGATACCCGGCAAGGTCATGGTGTGGACACCCGTCCAGCTCGGCGCGTGGCTCGACCACGCCTACGTCGAGGAACCGCGGCTGGCCCGGCTGTACGACCTGGTGGCCAACACCGGGATGCGCCGCGGTGAGGCGTGCGGGCTGCGCTGGCCGGACGTTGACACCGGCGCCAAGGTGCTGCGCATCGCCGAGCAGCTGACTGTGGTCGAGTGGAAGGTGCTGGCGGGCACGCCGAAATCCGAGTTCTCGCAGCGCACGATCGGCTTGTCCGCGCCGATGCTGGCGCTGATCCAGGAACAGGAGCGCCAGCAATCCGCCGAGGAGGCCACGTGGGGCTCGGCGTGGATCGACAGCGGCCGTGTGTTCACCGCCGAGGGTGGCGAGGCACTGCACCCGGACGCGGTGTCCGCCCGGTTCCGCGAACTGGTCGAGTCTTCCGGATTGCCGCCGATCAGCCTTCACGGGCTCCGTCATGCTGCCGCGACGATCGGTCTGGCCGCTTCGGGTTGCCGATCAAGGTGGTTCAGGAGCTGCTCGGCCACTCGTCCAGCCGCCTCACGGAGGACACCTACACCTCGGTGCTGGAGGAACTGTCGACGGCCGCAGTCGAGGCGATCTCGGCGCTGATCCCCCGCCCGGCCCGTGGCACCGAAGGGCACCGAACGACTTGGCCCTCAGCACAGATGGCACCGTAATGGAACCGAACGCAGAAATGGCACCGATGAACGGTGCCGATGTTGAAGCCAAACTCGCAGGTAGAGGAGGTGAAGTCTGGCGCGCCCGGAGAGATTCGAACTCCCAACCTTCTGATCCGTAGTCAGATGCTCTATCCGTTGAGCTACGGGCGCATGTTCAGTTGTCGTCCGGCTGGGCCGGGCGTCTAGCGGAGGCTCCGGGATTTGAACCCGGGAGGGGGTTGTGCCCCCAACCGCATTAGCAGTGCGGCGCCATAGACCAGACTAGGCGAAGCCTCCCGGAGCCGTTGGCACTCGGCCAGTAGCCTACACAGGGTGTCTGCGGCGAGGCAAAGCAGGTTCCGATCATGCCGGCCAGCTGGGGTTTTCCGCCATGGCCAGGAACGGGGCCAGGGCTGCCGGGTCGCGTAGGGCGTCGCGGCTGATGGCCTTGTCGGGGGGGACTCCTGCCAGGATCTTCTTGACCGGGACCTCGCACTTCTTGCCGTTCAGGGTTCTCGGGACGGCTGCTATCGCTATGAAGCGGTTCGGTACGTGTCTTGGGGACAGCTGTTGGCGCAGGTCCGTTCGTAGCCGGGCTCACGGCGGCCAGGTCGACTCCTGGTGCCAGTACCACGAAGCAGAGCAGTTCGCCGTCCGGCCGTGTCGCGCTGGACGTGTCGATGACCAGGGAATCCACCACCTCCTCGACGTTCTCCACCACTCGGTAGAACTCGGCGGTGCCCATGCGTACGCCGCCTCGGTTCAGGGTGGAGTCGCTGCGGCCGTAGATCACCGCCGAGCCCCGGTCGGTGATGCGGATCCAGTCGCCGTGGCGCCAGATTCCCGGGTACATCTCGAAGTAGGCCTCGCGTAGGCGGCTGCCGTCCTCGTCGTTCCAGAAGTAGACCGGCATGGACGGCATCGGCCTGGTGATCACCAGTTCGCCGACCTCCTCGGTCACCGGGTTGCCCGCCTCGTCGTAGGCGGCCACGGCGGCGCCGAGCGCGCGGCAGGACAGCTCGCCCAGCCACACCGGGACGTCCGGAGCCGAACCGACGAACGCGGTGCACAGGTCGGTGCCGCCGGACACGCTGCAGATCTGGAGGTGCGAACCGACGGCATCGGCCAGCCAACGGAAGCCCTCCGGGGACAGCGGCGCGCCCGTCGAGCCGACCGCCCGCAGCGCGGACAGGTCGAACCGGTCGACCGGCCGCAGGCCTTCCTTCAGGCACGACTGGACGTAGGGCGCCGACGTGCCGAAGTACGTGATCCGCTCCTGCTCGGCCAACTGCCACAGCGACGCGAGCGACGGGTGGCCGGGACTGCCGTCGAACAGGACCACGGTCGCACCGACCAGCAGACCCGAGACCAGGAAGTTCCACATCATCCAGCCGGTGGTGGTGAACCAGAAGAACGTCTCCCCCGGCCCGAGATCACAGTGCAGCGCCAACGCCTTCAGGTGCTCCAGCACGATGCCGCCGTGCCCCTGCACGATGCCCTTGGGCAGCCCGGTGGTGCCCGACGAGTACAGCACCCACAGCGGATGGTCGAACGGAACCGGATCGAACGCCAGCGGCGCGCCGGCATGTGACGCCAGCAGGTCCGCCCAGTTCAACACCGAATCCATGCCGGTACCCAGATAGTCGACCAGCACGGTCGCCTTCAGGCCAGGGATCTCGGCCTGCAGTCGGCGCACGGTCGGCCGGATGTCGAAGCGCCTGCCGTTGTAGACGTAGCCGTCGACGGCGATCAGCACGGTGGGTTCGATCTGGGTGAACCGGTCGAAGACCGCGCGCACGCCGAAGTCCGGGGAGCACGACGACCACGTGGCGCCGAGGCTGGCCGCGGCCAGGAACGCCACCACGGTGTCCGGCGAGTTGGGCACCAGCGCCGCCACCCGGTCACCGCGTCGCACGCCGAGGTCCACCAGCGCGGCGCGGGCGGCAGCGACCCTGGCACGCAGCTCGCCGTAGGTCAGGCGGGACGTGACGCCGTCCTCGCGGTGGAACACCACCGCGGGATCCGTGTCGGCCGGGCCGGTGAGGGCCTGCTCCGCGTAGTTCAGCGTGGCGCCTGGGAACCAGCGGGCGCCGGGCATGGACTCCGACGCCAACACTTCGTCGGCGTGCGCGTGGAACCGGACGCCGAGCTGGTCGGCCACGGCGCTCCAGAACGCCGACAGGTCAGTGACCGACCAGCGCCACAGCGCGTCGTAGTCGGCAAGATCGATACCCCGTTCGGCGCGCAGCCAGTCGCGGAACCCGGCGATCCTGGTGATGGTCGCCTGGTCGGGCCGCCAGAGCACTTCTGGTGCGTCGGTCATGGCACATTCCTAGCCGATCGACCGGGCCCGTGGTTAGCGCAGGTGCAGGTCGAACCAGTTCAGCGTGCGGTGCCATGCTTCCGCGCCTGCCTGCTGGTCGGTGTCGAACCGGTTGTCCGTGCCGGCGAACCGGACCACGTCGGTGGCCACCTCCGCGGTGGCGGCGGCGTCGCGCAGCTTCTCGACCTCGGCGACCGGGATGGCCGCGTCGTCGTCGCCGTAGATGCCCAGCCACGGGCAGGTCAGCTCGCCCGCCACGTCGACGAGGGCAGGCAGGCCGTCGGCGAGCGGTGCCAGGATGCCGACGCCTGCCACGCTGACCGCGGCGCCGACGGCCCTGCTCGACGCGACCACCATGGCGACGGCGCCGCCGAGGTCGAACCCGATCACCCCGGTCCGGTCCGCGGCCACGCCGCGTTCGGCCAGCCAGACCGCGGCGGCGTCCGTGTCGGCGAGCACGGAGTCGCCGGAGAGTCTGCTGAGCTCGGTGTCCACGTCCGCCACCTCGTCGGCGTTCTGCGCGCCGTAGAGGTGCGGCGCCACCGCGAGCCACCCCTCGTCGGCCAGGCTGGCGGCGAGGCCGCGCACCACGTCGGTGACCCCCCGCGACTCGTGCAGCACCACAAGTCCGCCGCGCACCGGCCGATCCGGTTCGGCGACCGTCAGCCGCACGGAGCGGCCGTCGTCGAGCTCGATGACCTCGGTTCGGGTCTCCGTCATTCGTCAAGCCAACCATCTCGGTGTGCTCAGTCAACGTGACGGTGGAAACTGCCAGGTAACAGCGATGTGATTCGGTACCGTCGATGCCGACGCCGACCGCCCGACGAGCAGGAGCCGCCGTGACCGCCCGTACCCGTGCCGACCTCGAGCAACTCCCCGCCTACGTGCCGGGGCGCACCATCGTCGGCGCGATCAAGCTGGCCAGCAACGAGGTCGCGGCAGGCCCGCTGCCCAGCGTGGTGGCGGCGATCGCGGCAGCCGGGGTCGACGTGAACCGTTACCCGGACAGCCATTCCGGCGCGCTGGTCGGCCGACTGGCGGCTCGGTTCGGCGTGGCAGAGGACCAGCTGTCGGTCGGCTGCGGGTCGGTGACGTTGTGCCAACAGCTGTTGCAGGCCACCTGCACGCACGCGGACGAGGCGGTGTTCGGCTGGCGGTCGTTCGAGGCGTACCCGATCCTCACCCAGGTGGTCGGCGCGCGGGCCGTGCCGGTGCCGCTGACCGGCGAATACCGGCTGGACGTCGACGCGATGCTGGCCGCGGTGACACCAGCCACCCGGCTGGTGTTCGCGTGCACGCCGAACAACCCGACCGGCTCGGCGCTGCGGGCCGACGAACTGCGCAGGCTCCTCGACGGGGTGCCAGAGGACGTGCTGGTCGTGATCGACGAGGCGTACCGGGAGTTCGTGGACGACCCGGACGTGCCCGACGGCATCGAGGTCGCGAAGGACGCGTGGGCGCGGGGCCGCGACAACGTGGCGGTGCTGCGGACGTTCTCCAAGGCCTACGGGCTGGCCGGGCTGCGGGTCGGCTACTGCGTTGCGCCCGCGTCCGTCATCGCCGCGGTGCGCAGGACGTTCGTGCCGTTCGGGGTCGGCGTGCTGGCTCAGGTGGCGGCGATCGCGTCGCTGGACGCCGAGGACGAACTGCTGGCCCGCTGCCGGCAGATCGTCGGCGAACGCGGCCGGGTCCGGTCGGAACTGTTGGCGATGGGCTACGAGGTGCCGCCGTCCCAGGGCAACTTCGTGTGGCTGCCGCTTGGCGAGCGGACCACGGCGTTCAACGACCACAGTCTCGACCAGAAGGTGATCGTGCGGGCGTTCGCCTCGGACGGCGTGCGGGTGACGATCGGCGAGCCTGCCGAGAACGACGCGTTCCTCGCCGTGGCACGGAGTTTCCCGCGTTGAGTCAGCGGGCCAGGTGTTCCAGCACCAGGGACTGGAGCTCGCCGACGGCGAAGCCGAGCACGGCACCGACCGTGATCAGGATCCACTCGTCCTGCTGGAACGCCGGCCGCAGCAGGCCCTCGAAGTCCTCTGCGGACAGTTCGCGCATCTTGCCGATCAACAGGTTGCGGATGTCCATGGCGTCGCGGGCGTAGTCCTCGATGTGGCCGAGCGTGTCCGGCAGCAGGGCCAGCGCCCGCTCCGCGATCAGGTGCTTCATCCGCTGGTAGCGCTGGGAACCGACGGCGAACAGCACCAGCGGCCCTGCCTGGCGGGACAGCACGCGCTGCACCTCCCGCTGGATCATCGCGAACAGCCGGTCGGCGAGCGGCCCGTGCAGCACGGCCTCGATCACCTTGTGCGGGGTGATGATCTCGTCCGCGATCAGTGTCGCGTAGGCCACGGACACCTCGTCGCGCCGCCTGAGGAACAGGCCCTGCCAGGTGAACAGCCCGAAATAGCGCGTGGGCTCGATCGGGTAGAAGATCATCTTCAACGCGAGCCAGTCGGTGAACCAGCCGGTGAGCGCGCCGAACACGGGCATGATCAGCGGTTGCCGGAACAGCGCCCACGCGACGGTCTGCACGATGCCGATCAGGCCGCCGAACAACAGCCCCGACCGGGCGATGAACCGGAACTCCCTGTCTCCCGCCTCGGTGAACATGCGGTTGAGCAATGCCTTGTCGCGCACCAGGTTCGTGACGACCATGTCCTTGAGGTCGAACACGGACTCGACGTTGTCCCGCACGGACCGCAGCACGGACGCGGTCAGCTTCGGCGCCTCGGCACGCAGCCTGCGGACCACCAGCCTGCGCACCGGGTCCGGCAGCGAGTCCCACAGGCCGGGTTGCAGCTCCTCGGCGATCTCCCTGGCCAGCTCGCCCGCCACGGCCTGCAACGGGCCGGCGAGCTCGTGCGCGATGCGGTCGGGATCCAGGCGCCGGACCACGTCGGCGGGCGAGACCAACTGGCTGGTCATCATGTCGCACGCGATGCTGGCCATCCGGGCCGCGCGGCGCGGCACGACACCCTGCCAGCCGAACGGCTTGCGGCCGACGTAGTCCAGCGGCCGGAACATCATGCGGATCGCGACCAGCTTGGTGACGTAGCCGATCACCGCCGCCAGCACCGGAATGGACGCATAGAGGTACCAGTGCTCGCCGACGTCCCGGAACACGGCCACTACCGGATCGGCCGGCCGATCGGATCGCTCGCCGACCAGAACCGGCCGCCGAGGTCGGAGATCATCACGGTGTGCCGGACGATCCTGGCGGCACCCTTGCGGGCCTTCCTGGCCAGCTCCTCCGCGTCCCGCACGAGCGGGTCGGTGAGCAGGATGTCGTACTGCTCGGCCAGCGCGGGGTCCTCGTCGCCGATGTCGACCACGCCCATCCGGTACAGCCGGGTCAGGTAGGCGGGCACGTAGTCGGGCGCGGACACGCCGGCATGCCGGCCGACGGACGACGCGTTGCGCAGGACGGTGCGCTGGACACCGCCGAGGGTGGTGCGCACCACGACGTCCACTGCCGGCCGTGGTACCCCGTCGGCCAGCGCGGCCAGGATGCGGGCCTCGTCCGGGACGAGTTGGCGCAGGATCATGCTGTGCAGGTATCCGGTCGCGCGGGTGGCGTCGGCGTTGGCGGACCGGTTGAGCAGTTCGGCCATGCCGGCGCGGAGTGGCTCGACCTGGCCGTTCGTCGGACGCACCAGGGTGACCACGGCATCCGGTTCCAGCCGGCGCCGAATCCCTTCGACGACCGTGGTTTCCAGGTCGAGCAGCCTGCGCTCGGCGAGTTCGCCACCGGGCAGCCCGCGAGCCGCCCGCCAGCCGGTCCGCGCCAGCCAGCGGGCGGCCTGGCCGAGTTGGTCGAACACCGCGTCCGTCGCTGGCATGCTCCCCCTCACCGTCGAGTCCACTGAGGATAGGTCACCGGCGGTCACCAACGGTCGACGTGCAGCACCTCGTCCAGGGCTTGCCGGGCGGCCGGCTTGAAGTCGGTCCCGACACTGAACGCGGTCGGAATGAGCGCGGCCTGGCGGATGTCGGCCGGCATGCCGAGCAGTTCGGCGATCTCGGCCTCGTAGTTCAGGTGCAGGGTGGTCCACGCCGTGCCCAGCCCGCGGGCCCTGGCCGCGAGCATGTAGCTCCAGGCGGCCGGCAGGATCGAGCCCCAGAGCCCGGCCTGGTTGCCCGCGGGCAGCTGCGCGGCCCTGATGCAGGGGATGACCAGGACCGGTGCGTCGCCGAGGTGCTCGCCGAGGTAGGCCACGCTGTCCCCGACCCTGGCCTGCACCGGTGCCCGCGTCGGGTCGTCGGCGAACAGCCTGCCGGCGAAGCCCGACCCCGCCAGGTAGTCGGCGACAGCACGCCGGTAGAACTCGCCGATCGCCTCGCGGTGTGCCGGATCCGTCACCACGATCCAGTGCCAGGACTGCCGGTTGCTGCCCGAGGGCGCCTGCAGCGCGATGTCAAGACACTCCCGGATTAGCTCCAATGGGACGGGTCGGGCGAAATCCAGCCGTTTGCGAACTGAGCGGGTCGTGGTGAGCAACTCGTCCGGCGTTAGTTCGATCGTGTTCACAATGGCGATCGTCGCACGGTGTACCTTCTGCCGGGGCCGACACAGCGCGCGACGTGCTCCGATGCCGTCGGGGACATCTTCGATAACCACAGGCGATCAAGGGAGCATGCGCTCATGTTGATGTTGCGGTTTCGCCGTGCCAAAAGACCAAGATCCATTGTGGTGGCCGGTGCCGTCGCGGTGGCGCTGGCCGCCGGAAGCGGCGTCGCCCTGGCCGCACCTGGCCCGCTGACCGGCGTCCAGCAGGTGTCGTACCTGGGTCTCGACTTCACCGTGCCGAGCAGTTGGCCGGTGATCACCGTGTCCGCGAACTCGACCACCTGCGTGCGGTTCGACCGGCACGCCGTCTACCTCGGCACGCCCGGCCGCGACCAGAACTGTCCGACGCACCTGGTCGGCCGCACCGAGGCCCTGCTGGTGCAACCGGCAACGGCCGCCGCCGCGAGCGCCACCGAGAACACCGAGGCCCACCAGATCTCGGTGACCAACTCGACCGTCTCGATCACCGCGACCTACGACCGGGACCGCGCCGTCATCGCCACCGCGCTGGCCGGCGCCGGCCTCCCCGCGCCGGCAACCCGCAAGCCTCAGGCGCTGACCCCGCACGCCGCGGCGCTGCCCACCAGCGCCACCAACGACACCGGGGCCGGCTTCGACGCCTGCACCGCGCCCACCACCGACACGATGAACAAGTGGCGCAGCGGCTCGCCCTACACCGCCATCGGCATCTACATCGGCGGCCAGGACCGGGCCTGCTCGCAAACGCAACTGACCGCGGCCTGGACGTCGGCGCAGTCCGCGGCGGGCTGGCACTTGCTGCCGCTCTACGTGGGACCGCAAGCCCTCTTCAACCAGATCACCGCGCCGCAGAGCCAGGGCACCAGCGCCGCAGACGACGCGGTCGCCCAGGCGTCCGCCCTCGGCTTCGGCCCCGGCAGCGTCCTCTACTACGACATGGAGGCGTACCAGCCGAACCAGCGCGGCACGGCGCTCGCCTTCGAGGCGGCCTGGACCACCGAACTGCACCGGGCGGGCTACTGGTCCAGCGTCTACAGCAGCGCCGACTCCGGCATCACCGACCTCGTCGCCAACTACGGCGGCCTGACCACCCCGGACGTGGCGTTCACCGCCCGGTGGAACGGCGTCGCGACCACGGACGACACGGTCATCCCCGCAGGTGACTTCGCCAGCCACCAGCGCGCCCACCAGTACCAGGGCGGACACGCCGAGACCTACAACGGCGTCACGATCAACATCGACTCCGACCAGCTCGACGTTGGCGTCGCCGGCACCCCGGCCGTGCCGGTGACCAGCGGCTTCGTCCCGACATCACCGACCAGGGTGCTGGACACCCGAAACGGCACCGGCGCACCGCAGGCCAAGCTGGGCGGCGGCGCGACACTGGCCCTGCCGATCCTCGGCGGCACCGCGAACGTCCCGATCAACGCGACCGCAGTGGTGTTGAACGTCACCGTCACCAACCCGACCGCCGCCGGCTTCCTGACCGTGTTCGCGGACGGCGGGAGCGTGCCGGGCGCGTCGAACCTCAACTTCACTGCCGGTGAGACGATCCCCAACCTGGTTGTCGTCCCGGTGACGGACGGCTCGGTGGACTTCTTCAACCTGACCGGCTCGGTGGACGTCATCGCCGACCTGTCCGGCTACTACGCGCCCGACGCCGGTCAGGCGCTGAATCCGACAGGGCCGGCACGAGTGTTGGACACGCGGAGCGGCATCGGCGCGCCCGCGGCCAAGGTCCAGGCCAATCAGACACTCAACCTGACCATCGTGGACGCCCCGGTCGGTCTCCCGTCCACCACTTCGGCCGTCGTCCTGAACATCACTGTCACCAACCCAAGCGAGTCCGGCTTTCTCTCGGTGTTCCCCTTCGGCCAGGCCGTCCCGACCGCGAGCAACCTCGACTTCACCGCGGGCGAGACGATCCCCAACCTGGTCGTCGTCCCGGTCATCGCCGGCAACGTGAGTATCTACAACAAATTCGGCTCGGTGGACGTCATCGCCGACATCTTCGGTTACTACGCGAACGGTGCCGGCAGTGGCGGCGGCAACTTCGCGCCGGTCTCGCCGGCGCGACTGCTGGACACCCGCAACGGCACCGGCGCGCCGGTGGCCAAGGTGCAGCCCAACCAGACGCTGAACCTGCACGTGGCCAACCTCGCGGGTGTCCCGTCCAACGCCTCGGTCATCGTCCTGAACGTCACCGTCACCAACCCGACCGCGCCGAGCTTCCTGTCGGTGTTCCCCGGCGGCCAGGCCGTCCTGCCCACCGTGAGCAACCTCAACTTCACGAAGGGCGAGACGATCCCCAACCTGGTCATGGTCCCGGTCACCAACGGCTCGGTGAACCTCTACAACAAGTCCGGCATCGTGGACGTGATAGCGGACGTCTTCGGCTACTACATCGGATAGGTGCGACACTCCCGGATCGGGTCGGCACACCGTCGACCCGATCCGGGACCGCTGCCGGCGTGACCTAGTCTTGCCTCGTGTCGAGCGAACCCGCCGGCGAGCGTGCCCTGATCGTGGTGCCCGCCTGGAACGAGGAACAGGCCGTCGGCGAGACGGTCCGCGAGATCTACTCCGTCATGCCCCTGGTCGACGTGCTGGTGGTCGACGACGGTTCGTCCGACCGGACCGCCGAGGTGGCCAGGGCCGCCGGCGCCAAGGTCCTCGAACTCTCCTACAACCTCGGGGTCGGCGGCGCGATGCGCGCCGGATTCCGGTACGCCGTACGGCACGGCTACACCGCGGCCGTGCAGGTCGACGCGGACGGCCAGCACGACCCGCACGACCTGCCCGTGCTGCTGGCCAAGCTGAGCGAAGCGGACATCGTGATCGGCAGCAGGTTCGAGGAGGGCCACGACTACGCGGTTTCCGGCCCGCGCAAGTGGGCCATGACGGCGCTGTCGAAGGTGCTCTCCCGGCTGGCCGGCACCCGGCTGGCCGACACGACGTCGGGCTTCAAGGCGACCGGCGGCCGCGCGCTGCCGCTGTTCGCCCAGTACTACCCGGTCGAGTACCTGGGTGACACCGTCGAGTCGCTGGTGATCGCGCTGCGCGCCGGCTGTCGGGTGGCCCAGGTGCCGGCACACATGCGGGCACGGCGTGGCGGCAAGCCGAGCCACGCCCCGTGGAAGGCGACGGTCTACCTGTTCCGCGCCGGCTTCGCCCTGCTGCTGGCGCTGGTCCGCCGATGGGACGTCACCACGGTCACCCAGCAGGTGGCCCCCAGCATGGAAGGCAGCTGACCGGCGGCCCTGCCGGACCAGGGAGGACCAGATGAGCCCGTACATCATCGAGGTGATCGGCAGCATCCTGGTGCTGGCCGGCATCTTCGAACTGCTCCGCCGCCGTCAGCTCAGCGAGAAGTACACCGTGCTGTGGCTGGTCGTCGGCGTCGTGTTGCTCGTGCTGACCGTCTTCCCGAACGTGCTGGTCTCGATCAGCAGGTCGGCCGGGGTGGCCATTCCGGCGAACCTGCTGTTCTTCGTGGCGATCGTGTTCCTGATCTGCGTCGCGCTGCACCTGTCCTGGGAGCTGTCCCGGCTGGAGAACGAAACCCGCAAGCTCGCCGAGGACCTGGCGATCCTGCGCCTGGAACTGGACGAGCACACCGCGCGCACCCGCGCCGACGACACCCGCCCCTGACCACGTGGAAAGGGCCGGGACCGCATGGCGGTCCCGGCCCTTTCGCCGTTCCGCTACGGGTTCGGCACCACCGCGAAACCACCGTTGCCGATCGCCGTCACGCCGGCCAGGCCGGGCACCTGGACCGGCACGTTGCTGGACGAGGATTCGTTGCCGTCGCCCAACTCGCCGTTCTGGCCACCGCCCCAGGCGACCACCGTGCCGTCCGAGCGCAGCGCGTAGCCAGTAGTCACTCCTCCCGAGATCTCCGTCACACCGGACAATCCGCTCACCGTGACCGGCGTGTCGGTGTAACAGGCGGGGGCGCAGGTCTCGCCGTCGCCCCACGAGCCGTTGAAGTTGTTGCCCCAGGCACGCACTGTGCCGTCGGCCAACAGCGCGTAGTCGCTGCTGCCGCCGCTCGCGAACTGCTTCACGTTCGAGAGGCCGGGTATCAGCACCGGCGCGTTGTCCTGGTTGGGGAAGTTCCTCGGACCCCAACGCCACACCGTGCCGTCCGACTTGGCGGCCCTGCCGACGCCGATCGCGGTGACCCCGGTCAGCCCGGCGACCTGTACCGGCACCGCGGACGCGCAGTTCGGCCCGACCGGCGAGATGCCCTCGTTCGCCGAGCACACGGTCTCGTTGCCGCTGGTGCCGTTGCCCAGCTCACCGAACACGTTCTGGCCCCAGGACCACACCGTGCCGTCGGACTTGAGCGCGTAGATGCTGCCGAGATCGCCGGCGATGGCGACCACACCGGTCAGCCCGGTCACCTGCACCGGCACCGCCGCGATCGCGGTGTCGTCGGTGTTGCCGTCACCGAGGTCCCACATGTAGTTCGTGCCCCATGCCCACACCGTGCCGTCGGACCTGAGCGCGTGCGAGCCGGCGATGGCGGTCACGTTGGTCAGGCCGCTGACCTGGACCGGCACCGCTGAGGTGAAGTAGCTCAGGTTGAGGCCGGGGACGTCGCCGGCGCCTGCCTTGCCGTTGCCGAGTTGACCGCCCGCGTTGAGGCCCCACGCCCACACCGTGCCGTCCGAACGCAGCGCGTAGCCGTTGGAGTCCGTGCCACTGACCGCGGTCACACCGGACACCCCGAACGCCCTGGTCGGTGTCTGGGATGTGTCGGTGCTCGTTGCGTTCCCCAGCCTGCCGTACGTGTCGACCCCGAGGCCGTACACGCACCCCGTGGTGCACGCCGGGATCGCCGGTGCGAAGTAACCCGCCAGGTCGACGACCAGGTCGACCCGGCCGCTGAAGTTGTGCAGGTTCACCACGCCGCCACCGCCCAGCGCGACCAGCGCCTGGTTGGCCGACGTCTGGCCGGGCACCAGGTTCAGGTTGGACGCCAGCGGCAGGCCGCCGCCCGCGGGCCAGGTGGTCACGAACGTGCTGGCCGTGACGTTCGTACCGGTCAGGTTGTACACGGCGGACGACGCGTTCGAGGGCAGCCAGCCACTCAGGTCAAGCGCGGTCGTCGCGCCCCGTCCCAGCGGGATCCTCGGGTTCCCGTTGGCGTCCCTGGTGTCCAGCACCCGGACCGGCGCCAGCGGGAAGTAGGCCTGGGTGGAACCGGCCGAGTAGTAGCCGGCCAGGTCGGCGATCAGGTCGACCGAGCCGGCGAAGTTGTAGAGGTTGACCGTGCGGTTGGCGCTGAGCCCGACAGTGACCAGGTTCGGCGTGGTCGCATGCGCCACCAGGTTGACGTTGGACGCGGTGGGCAGGGTGCCGGACGGCCACGCGGTGACGAACGTGGGCGCGGTCGGGTTCGTGCCGGTCAGGTTGAACACCACGGCGGTCGCGTCGGCCGGCACGGCCGAGGACAGGTCGAGGGTGATGGCGGTGTTCGGGCCTACCGGCGCCACCTGGCCGCCCTGGCCGGTGCCGTCTCGGGTGTCCAGCACCCGCAGCGGCGCGACCGAGGTGAACGGCGTGCCGCCGGTGGGCGAGTAGTAGCCCTCGATGTCGACGATCACGTCCAGCGCGGACGGGCCCGCGTTGAGCGATTCGCCGGGGCTGAAGCCGTCCGTGCCGACGGCCACGGTGACCAGGTTCGCCCGCGTCTCGTTGGCGGCGAGGTTCAGGCTGGACACCGCCGTCAGACTGCGGTCGCCCAGCGGCGTGACGGTCAGGAACGTCGGCCCGGTCGAGTCGGTGCCGGTCACGTTGAGCACGACGGCCGTGGCGTCCGGTGGCACCGTGTGCTGGAGATCGTTGTTCAGCTCAAGGCCGATCCCGCTGTTCGCCGCGATCTTCGCGCCGGTCGTCCTGGTATCCAGCAGCCGGTGCGGCGCCACCGGCGTGTACACCGAGCCGGCCACGGCCGGCGTGGCGGCCCTCGGTGCCACGTGCGGCGCGCCCGCGGCCGGTAAGACCGCCGACAACAGCGCGGCAACGACCACGCCGGAAACGAGCAGGGCAGATCTCGCAGGTTTCACTACGTCCCCCCAGGAGAATGAAGATCGGATGGCATCCCGACCCGGAATCCTCGCAGATCGGAAGATCAGAATCGATAGACTGCTCGGCTCAATTCCGGGCATTCGGACAGTTCAGCGGGGGTGCCGACCCGAGGATGGCCATCGCCCGTGCGCGGCCCGAGAACCGACTGGCTACGGTTGGCGGGTGACAGCAACGGCGACCGCGACGCACCGAACGGCCCTGATGGCGGATGGGTTCGCCACATGAGTTCCTACATCGTCGCCGTCATCGGCAGCCTGCTGATCCTCAGTGGCATCTTCGAGTTGTTGCGGCGCAGGCAACTCGGCGAGAAGTACGCCGTGCTGTGGCTGGTGGTCGGGCTGGTCCTGCTGGTGCTGACGATCTTCCCGGGGCTGCTCACCGGGATCAGCCGGTCGGTCGGGGTCGCCCTGCCGACGAACCTGCTGTTCTTCGTGGCGATCGTGTTCCTGATCTGCGTCGCGCTGCACCTGTCGTGGGAACTGTCCCGACTGGAGAACGAAACCCGCAAGCTCGCCGAGGACCTGGCGATCCTGCGCCTCGACCTGGACGAACACCTACAGCAGACCGAGAAGGACTGAGCGCCCGTGACCACCGTCGACGTCCTGATGCCCTACTACGGCGACGTGCCGATGATGCGGGACGCGGTGCGCAGCGTCATCGCGCAGTCCGACCCGAACTGGCGGCTGACCGTGGTGGACGACGGCAATGCCGACGGCGTGCCTGAGTGGTTCGCCGGCCTTGGCGACGACCGGGTCCGCTACCTGCGCAACGAGCGCAACCTCGGGGTGACCGGCAACTTCAACCGCTGCCTCGACCTGGTCGAACACGAACTGGTCATGCTGATGGGCTGCGACGACCTGATGCTGCCCAACTACGTCGCCACGGTGCTCGCCGTGCACCGCGACGTGCCGA
Source organism: Candidatus Melainabacteria bacterium (assembly GCA_963702275.1). GTDB lineage: Bacteria > Actinomycetota > Actinomycetes > Mycobacteriales > Pseudonocardiaceae > DATEPR01. The sequence continues at coordinate 8,178 of CAVPCF010000106.1, read as the reverse complement.
CCGCGGACATCATCCAGCCCGGCGTGCAGGTGGTGGACGGCGACGGCAATCCGATCAGGACGCTGACCGACGAGGTGAAGCGGAAGATCTACGCCCCGAAGGTGCGCGGCCGCCTCGTGCTGTCCGGGGAGCGGCTGGCGGTCAGCCTGCTGCGCGGCGACTGGCTCTACTTCCCGGCGCTGTGCTGGCGGGCGTCCGCGATCGGCACCGTCCGGTTCCGCGACGAACTGCGGGTGATCCAGGACCTGGCCCTGCTGGTCGACCTGATCCAGCGGGGCTGCAGCCTGGTCGTGGACGACACGGTGTGCTTCCGGTACCGCAGACACCTGACCAGCGAGTCGTCCTCGACCGCGATCAACGGTTCCCGTTTCACGGAGGCCGAGACCTTCTTCCTGGACGTGGCCGAGCAGATGCGCGCCCACGGCTGGCCAAAGGCGGCGCGGGTCGCCCGACTGCACCTGTCCTCCCGACTGTTCGCCCTGACCAAGCTGCCACAGGCGCTGCGCAGCCCCGACCGCACCGCCGCGGGCACGCTGGCCCGGCACGCGCTGGCCCCCAGCAGGCGGCCGCCCGGCTGACCCCCGGTACCATCCGACGGTGGCTGAACTCGAATCGACCGAGTACTCCGACTACACCGAACGGCTGATCCGCCTGGCGCAACCGAGGTGGAAGCGGATCCTCGACGTCCAGGCGCCGTACCGGCGAAAGCTCCGCAGCCTGTTCGGCGACCGCGAGGTCCTCGACATCGGCTGCGGCGTAGGGCGCTGTCTCGCCCACCTGGCCCCCCGGGGAGTCGGCGTCGACCACAACAAGCACTCCGTCGGAGTGTGCCGGCAGCTGGGCCTGACCGCGTTCACCACGGACGAGTTCGACTCGACCGAGTACGCCCGCCCCGGCCGTTTCGGTGGCCTGCTGGCCGCGCACCTGATCGAACACATGCCAAGGCCGGACGCGGTGCGGATTCTCCGCGGCTACCTGCCGTACCTCGCGCCAGAAGCCCGAGTGGTGCTGATCTGCCCGCAGGAAGCCGGCTACGCCACCGACTCGACGCACGTCGCGTACACCGACCTGGACGGTCTCGCGGACGTGGCCGAGCAACTGGGCCTCGCCGTACACGAGCGGATTTCCTTCCCGCTGCCCCGGTTCACCGGAAAGTTCTTCCCTTACAACGAGTTCATCCTGGTCGCCAGCACGCCGGCGGCCGCCCCGTCGTCGGACCAGGACTGACGCGTCTCCCTGTACGGCCCGGGCGGCGCCAGCCGGTCTGGCGTGCGCCGTACGCCGGGACCGGTCCCTCCGTAGGTGACCTACGCTGCGCGGCGACGTCACCGCGGCATGGTCGGACCAGGGAGGAACCCATGTGGCGCAGGGGAATCGCCATCATCGCCATGGGAGTGCTGCTCGGCGGGTGCAGCGTGGCGGAGTCCGGCACGGCGTCGCCACAGCCGACCGCCCCGAGGCCCAACACCCCGACCCCGGCATCGCCTGCGCCAACACCCGCGGACGGCACGAACGTCTCAGCCTGCTCGCACGCCAACTGCGAAGTCATCGTCGGCCCGGGAACGGCAATCCCGCTACCCGCGACCGCCCGGGTCCAGAACGTCATGGTGACCACCGTGACCCGCGACCGTGTGACCCTCACCGGCCAGGACACCGGGAACTCCAGTTCCGGCTCGTGCACCGGTCAGTGCGACAGCAACGAGAGCAACGGTGTCTTCACAGTCACACTCGGCCCGGACAGCGAAGACACCGAGAACGGTGTGTCCATCACGGTCGAGCGCTTCAACAACGGCCGGGTGGAGCTGAAGTTCAGCGCGGCAACATGAACGCCGGTCCCGGTGTCGCCCAGAAACGCCCAGCCCCGGAGCCAGACGACTGTGAGTGACGGAACCCCGATACGACAGCTGCGTCGTAGCGGTTCACTGTCGTGTCGGGGCGTTGATGCTGGTTGCGGGGGTGGTCGCGCCGGTGTAGGTCGGCCCGGTGGTCGCGCGGATGGCTCCGCCGGTGACCGGGAGGCCGCCGGATACCGTGTTCATGGCCTCGTCGAATGCCTTGCCGTTGGTCGGGGTCCTGCCGACGGCGAACAGGGCGACGCTGGCGCCGGCAACGACCGAGCAGGAGATGTAGTCGCCGACCATCGAGCCCTGGCTGGTGTTCGCGATCAGCGACAGGGCGAACGGCCCGACCACGGTGGTGGGTGTGCTCCAGCTGCTACCGCCGTTGGTGCTGGAGAGGTAGCCGACCTCCAGGCGACAGGTGGCGGCGGTGCAGTTGGCGGTGGGGTAGAAGTAGTAGTACAGGCCGATTTTCGCCGTCGCGCCGGAGGTGGCGTGGTCCACGCCGATGCCGGGGATGAAGTGGTCCACGGTGGTGGTGACCGCGTCGATCGGTACCCGGGTCACTGCCGACCAGGTGGTGCCGTTGGTGGACGTGCTGTAGACGATGTCGTTGGACGGGCAGCCGGAGCGGAATCGGCAGTCCTGCCAGGCGACGTAGATCTTGCCGCTGCCGTCGACCTCCGCGGTGGGCAGGCCCTCGCCGCCGCGCAGGTTGCCCGCGACACCATGGGACTGGACGGTGCTGACGAGCACGCTCGCGTTCCAGCTCGTGCCACCGTTGGTCGACGTGAACGAGCGGATCGAGCCGCCGTTGGCCGAGTAGGGCACGACCACGGTTCCGTTGGGCTGCACCAGGGGTTGCCCGCCCAGGCCGCTTGGCCGGCCGGAGGGCTGGCGCGGCGCGGCCCAGGTTTGGCCGCCGTCGGTGGAGACGGACATGATCTCGGCGTTGCCGGACGAGGTGATGTCGGCTTCGATGTAGCAGTTGCCGAAGTGCGGGCTGGTCGACGTGTCGTCGCAGGCGATCCAGTTCTTGTCGTAGCCTCTGCCGTCGAAACCGACCGCGTGGATGGAGTTCTGCCACGTCAGGCCGTTCGTGGAGCGGTTGACGCTGACGCCGACGGCGTTGCCGCTGCCATCGATCGGGAGGCCCGCGATCAGCCACATGCCGTGCCGTGCGTCGAAGGCGATGCTGGCGTCGCTGGCCGCGGTGAACTGGCCGCCCTGGTTGACCGTCAGGCCGGGTAACGTCCCGTGTTGCCAGGTCACGCCGGCGTCGGTGGAGGTGGCCCAGCCGAGATCGGACGCGCCGCCGTTGCGGATCCGGCCGACCTGGAACGTCGAGACCACGGTGTTGCCTGCGGAGAACGTGTCCGGTTCGACCTGGGTGGCGTGCTGCGCGTCGGTGTCGGCGAACGGGTCCGAGCTGACCTGGATCACCGCGCCCGCGTGTGGCACCGGCGTGGGAGCGGCGGCGTGTGCGGCGGGCACCAACCCGGCGGTGGTCGCGGCCACGGCTGACCCCAGGATCAGGGCCTTGGCTACAGATGATCGCATGGCGTTCTCCTCGCGGCGCGGGCATCACCGCCCGCGCCCATCGATGCCGCGAACGGTTATGGGCCACTGCGAATCGTCGGGCGCCGGTGGCACCGCGGACAAGATGCGGAAGTCGCGGATCGTTCACGAGTCCGGAGAAGAGTGAATTCGGACGCTGCTTCTTGCGGATGCAGGCTGACGGCAGTGGTCCTGGTCTTGGCTCGTCAACTGCCCGACTGGCTTCTGCTGACCGACGCGAGTGGCGGCCTGTGCGGCGACGGTCCGATCATCGGCCGGTCCGCCCGCAGTGCGGCGACCAGCAGGTTGTCGGGTCGCGTCGGCCTGCGCAGCAGCAGCGATCCCCGGCACCGGTCGATCAGGTCGCGGCGTTCGGCCGGCAGGATCGACTCGTCTGCCTGCTCGAACCCGAGCCAGGCGAACCAGGTCACCGCGGTGCGGGAGAACAGCACCACTTCGGGCACGCCGTCCAGATGCAGCCGCAGGACCGCTGACGCGGTCAGCAGTCCGCCGAGCCCTCGGCCGCGCCATGGCGCGCCGACGCACACGTTGTACAGCTCGGCGAGCGCACCGAACCGTTGCACGCCAACGCATCCGGCGATCGCGCCGTCCACGACGCAGACCACGAAGTCGCCGGCACGCCCGCGGTAGAACGCCGGCCGACGCTCGACCAACGCGTCCGGCATCGACGGTGCGGACAGCCGGTACAGCTCGGGTGCGTCCTCGGCGCCTGCCGGGCGTAGCCGGACCGTGCCGCCGAGGGCAGGCGGCCGGGTGGTCAGGGCGAGCCCGTTGCTATCCGGCACGGGGCACCTCCACCCGCCAGAACCGGGCTACTCGGCGCGGCAACGCGACCGCGGCAGGGCCGGTGGCGGGCCCGCGCCGTCGCTGGCGAAGCTGGATGTCGTGGCACATGCCGTCAACCGGCCACGACGTATGCCGGCCTGCGTGGGCCGCCGGGTGTCTCGATGGTGATCCGGTCGATGTCGCGGACCGCCTCGTCGAGGAAGCCGGTGAACATGCCGACCCAGGCATCGTCGTTCACGCCGATCGGCAGCACCTCGGCACCGTCCGGGGTCACCTGCGTGTGCACGCATCCGGTGTCCGGCGGAAGGCTGATGGACTTGACCATTCCACCGCCCTCTAGTCCGTACAGGAAGCTCATGGTCGGCCGGGCCAACTCGGGAGGCAGGTAGGCCGGGTCGGCGGCGGCGTACTCGGCGCCGAGGCCCAGTGTGATGACGTGGCCGAGGATCTCGTACGGCGTCAACCCGTGGGACATGGCGATCTGCTCGATCACGGCGCCACCGACGATCCGGCCGACGTTGCCGTCGATGAGGTACGCGCTGTCCTCTGTCGCGATGAACTCGCAGTGGAAGTAGCAGTTGCGGATGCCGGACCGCTCGACCAGTGCGGTCACCGCCTCGGTGCAGCAGACCCTGACCTGCTCGGACAGCCGGTCGTGGCCGGGAAAGAGGTTGCTCACCTCTGTCGACTCGATCCGGCCTCGGATCGAGAAGCCGATGAAAAAGATCTTGCCGTCCCGGACGTAGCCTTCCAGGCTGATCAGCCTGCCGGCGATCTTGGCCTGCAGCAGCCAGGTCTGCTCCTGCGCATCCCACAGACCGCTGGCGGCGATGGCGTCCCGCACGGTCTCCGGCGTGTCCCTCGACGTGAGGTTGGTCAGCCCCACCGCGCCGGCCTGCACCGACGGCTTGAGCACCACGCCACCGGACCTGGCCCCGACAACCGAGGGGTCGGCAGTGGTCCAGTTCCCTGCCGCGAACACGTGCGTCGGCGGGCAGTACTCCGGGATCAGCCTGAGCACCTCGGCCTTCGCGGCCAGCCGGGCGAACGCCGGCTCCGGGTGGTGCAGGCCGTAGGTCCTGGCAATGTGCTCGGTGAGTGGGAACTTCTCGTCGTAGAGGCTGGAGACCGCGTCGGCACCTCGGGTGATCTCCGGGCGCTCCGCGAACATCCGCAGCACTTCTGGCCAGTTCTCGATGTCGGCGGGATAGCAGGTACAGCCGCGCAGCGCTGCCCTTGCCTCGCCGGCGAAGTCGTCCGGATCCAGGATGAAGACCGGCTCGTATCCGACGTCGCGCAGCGAGCGTGGCAGGTACTTCGCGCTCGCCGGGTTGATCCCGATGATGATGATCTTTCGCATGATCCCTCAGGTTGACTGGGTCACGGGTGCTGACATCGCCCTGGTCCCGATCAGCTCGCCCGCGCGACGAGCACCGGCTCGCTGGTGTGCTCGATCAGCCAGGAGTCCGACCGGAGAATGGCCTGCTGCAAGCGTTGTAGCCGGATCGATGGCTCGAGGCCGAGTTGGTCGACCAGCCATTCGCGCAGCCGCCGGTAGACGTCGATGGCCTCGCAGCGCCGTCCGGACCGGTACAGCGCCACCATGAAGTGCGCGTGCATGCCCTCGTGCGACCGGTGTCTGCTGACCATGCCGGCCAGGTCGCCGAGCAGTTCGTGATGCTGGCCAAGCCGCAGGTCCGCGTCGATGCGGCGGTCCAGCACGTTGAGCCAGGCCTCCTGCAACCGGTGCGCCTCGGCCTCCAGCACATCGCCGACCTGGACGTCGACGAAGGCCGGACCGCGCCACACCGCCATCGCCTCGGTGAACCGGCGCGATGCCGCCTCGAAGTCGCCGAGCGCGTGCGCCCGGTGACCGGCCGCCGCGAGCCGGTCGAACTCGCGCACGTCGATCCGCCCACCCATCGGATTGAGCAGGTAGCCACCCTGGCAGGTGACCACGATCCGCTTGGCGTCGCAGCGGTCCGTGCCGTGCTGGTCGGCCGTCTTGATCAGGTTGCGCAACTGGAGGACGTAGGTCTGCAGCGAGTTGTGGGCGTAGCGCGGGACGGCGTCGCCCCACAACTCCTCGAACAGCGTGCGCCTCGGCACGGCCTGCCCCGCGTTCACGGCCAGTATCGCCAGCAACTTCCTCGGCTTGGCGGCGGTCGGTGTGACCGGGACGCCGTCCTGCCTCGCTGCCAACGGCCCCAACAGATCGATGTCCACTTCACTGCCTACCTTCCGGTGCGATCAACTGGAACTGACATCAGTCGCGGCTCTACGTCTCGACCAGCACAGGGGCCGGCCGAGCCTTGTCGACACCCCAGATCCTGGGCGACCTGCTGATCACGGTGGTCGCCAGCAGGCCGACGAGCAGCGCCCCGCCGACGAGCGACCACGACGCGACCGGGCCGAGCACCACCATCAGCGGCAGGAAGACCAGCGGCGCGAACACGACGCCGAGGTTGTAGTGCGCCGTGTAGAAACCCATGTTGCGGGCCTTGAGCCGGTTCGGGCTGATCGCGCTGATGTGGTCGGGCAGCACCGGGTAGATGATCATCTCGCCCAGCGTCCACACCGCGGTCGCGACGAGGAGCAGCCACGTCGTGACGGTCCCGAAGCCCATGAGCACGAACCCGACCGTCGCGCAGGCATAACCGATGAGCAGGGTCGTCCTGCGGGACAGGCCCAGCATCGCGTGGTTGAGTGCGATCTCACAGGTGATGATCAGGACGGCGTTGACGGCGAAGATCGCGCTCACCCAGCCGGCCGGCCTTGCCAGCGTGTGGATCACGTACACGCTGGCCACCGTGGTCGGCAGTGCGTAGGCGAAGTGGATCGGCGTCGTGGCGGCGACGAAGCTCCAGAAGCGCACTCCGTGCCGGTCCGACCCGCCGTCGGCACCGGTGGTGTCCAGGGCTCGCTCGTCGTCGGTGTCCGGGAGCGCGATGATTCTGGTGCGCGCCAGGATGACCGCCGACACGACGTAGCCGATCGCGGTACCCCAGGGCAGCAGGCCGGGGCTGAACCGGAACAGGAACCCGCCGATGACCGGCCCGATGCCCATCCCCAGGTTGATGGCCAGCCGCACCGCGGCGAATCCGAACCGCCGGTTCGCCGCCGGCATCGCCATGGAGACCATCGTGTACGCGATCGGGTTGACCAACTCGTAGCAGAAACCCCAGAGCGCGGTGAGCCCGACCAGCATCCACAGCTCGGTGGCGACCGAGATGGCCAGCACCGTGCCGGCCACGCCGGCGAAACCCACGATCGCGATCCGCTTCTCCGCCATCCTGGCCGCGAGCGGGCCGCTTGAGACGTCGGCGACCAGCGCGCCGATACCGAACGTGCCGACGATCAGGCCGATCGTCCCGACGGTCAACTCGTGCCGGCTGGATGCGAGGTACACGCCGTAGAACGGGAACAGCATGACCGCACTCCGTGCCACGGCCACCGCCGTCAGCAGGCCGCCGATCGGGCGCAAACCCGCGATGTTCGCCCGCAGCCCGGGTTTCACGGCCGAACCTCGAAAACCGATTCGCGAACGGAGTCGATGAACTCGTAGTCATCGTCCACAGTAGATCGATCCGGCGCCGTCATGAACACCCGCAGCGGACTGGTCAGCAGGTCGTGGGTCGGCACGATGACGTCCAACCATGCCGGCGGCATTTTCGGCGGCGTCTCGACCGGTCAGCCGGTGGTGGCGCGCTTTGCCGTAAAGCCGACGTCGTCGATCCTTACCCCGCGCCCGCACCGTCGACCGCTACGGCCGCGAGATCGAAATCTCGACCACCGGCCGCCACGATCCATGCGTCGGCATCCGCGCGGTCCCGTCGGCGAAGCTATGGTGGCGTGCGTCATCGCCGATCATTATCTACGTCACCGCGGCCAGGTCGGGGACAACCCGGCGTGGCCGTTTCCGCAACCGCCCCGCTGACGCCAGAAGTGGGGTTAAGGTCAAAATGAACGACGGCCA
>CAVPCF010000105.1:0-3314 GCA_963702275.1 Candidatus Melainabacteria bacterium | reverse complement strand
AGCGTTGGTCGGGCACGTCCTCGATCCGGTGCTCGAGGCCGCCTTCGCGCAGTGTCACCACCGCCCGCCGCAACACCTCCAGCGGCCGCACGACGTCGGTCGTCATCCGGCGTGCCAGGTAGAGCGCGATCCCCACCACCACGGCGAACATCGCCCCGAGCAGTCCCAGCACGAGGTTCTGCAACGTGTCTGCGGTGGCCAGGTCACTGCGGCCGTCCTCGATCGCGGCCGAGGACAGTTGGCCCATCACACCGCCCACCTCGTCCGATGCGGTGGCGAACTGCTGCTGCATGGCGTCGGTGCCACGCGGATCGGGGGTGGCCAACGGCGCCCACAGGCCGCGGCTGACGAGGACCTGCCGCCAGGTCGTGGACGCCTTGACCAGCAGCGCGTGCTGGTCCGGGTTGTGGAGGTCGCGGATACCCGTGTCGAACAGCGCGTTGATCTGATTCTGCTGTCGCTGGTAAAGGACCTTGTCGATCGGGTCGCCGTTCCACAGCCCGTGGGCCAGCGCCTCGTGCGCGGTGATGGCGTCGGTCAACTGCGCGGACAGCGACAGTGCCAATTGCATCTGGCTGGCCGCCGTCCGGTAATGGCCGACCACCTGGTAATCGGCCACGATTGTGCCGGCCACCGCGATGCTGAGGGCGGACAGCATCAGGGCGAACGCCAAACGCCATTTCCGACGCAACCCACTGCGTCGGAATTGAACCGGTCGGCCACCGATCAACGGTGGCCCCCGAACATTTCGAAGTACGGCGCCGAGGCGGGCGACCACGAACACGCCGCGCCAGGCGGCCGCCGTCGGAGCACCATGACGAAGCTGGACCTCCCAAGCTGCCCAGCACGACACCTCGGACCGGCTCGATGGACGAGGCAGCGTTGAGCTACGTTACCAGCGTCGTATCGTGCCAGCCAGCGGCGGGAGGAACCGGCACCGGAGATCTGTCGGATTCGATCCGCAATGACGTTGGCAGTTCCCGACGGGATGCATTCATTCGGCGCGATTTCCTGACCGAATCGGCCGGAAATACTTCTGAGTACTCTCACCGCAAATGTCGCCTGCTGCGCTGTCCGACATCAGCGTGGCTCGGTGGGGCGCCTCGTCGAGGTCTGGGCGGCTCTGCCGTGGTCGTTGACATAGTGACAGACCTGTCCGTCACCTGTAATGTGACGTACAGGTCGGTAACTTGCCAGGAGGCCATCCCAGAGCCAGGGCTCCGCTCGTGCTCGGCAACGAAGGTGCCGGTGTCATCGAGGATGCCGGCGACTCCGGCCTGCCAGTGGGCAGCCGCGTGATGTTCACGGGCCCGTACGGCCTCAGTGAAGCTGGCACGTGGCAAGAATGGCTGCTGGTCAGGGCGGAACATCTCACGCCAGTGCCCGATGCCATCGACGACGTCGTCGCGGCCGGCCTGCCGGTGGCGTATCTGACCGCGCAGGTCACGTTGACGCTGGCCGGATTCAAGCAAGGCATGACGGTGCTCGCTCCGGGAATCGGCGGCTCCGTCGGGAAACGCGACCTATCAGCTCGCCAGAGCCCACGGTGCCGGCACCGTAGAAAGGTGCTCCTGAACTGGTTCGGACATGACAATCAACAAGTCATGTCCGAACCAGCTCGGAGCACCTTTCTCGTTGGTCGACACCTATTGAACAGCAAAGCCATCAAGCGGCGGGTCAGCCGCCGCTGGTCGTTCGTCACGGTCGTCAGTCGGTGATGAGGTCGAACTCCTCCCACGGGCCGATCGCCGTGCGGTTGGCGATCAACGACGACGCGCCGGCGTTTTCCGCGGTGACGAGGTGCTGGTTGTTGTACGCACGGAAGCTCACGCTGCCGTCACCGTTGTGAATCAGATAGAACGTCTCCCATGGCCCGGGCCCTCCTCGGTTGGCGATCAACGGTGCGGATCCGTTGCTCTCCGCGGTCACCCACTGATTGTCCGAGTGCGCCCGGAGATTGATGGTGCCATCGGTGTTGGTGAACATGTCGAAGGTCTCCGCCGTGCCGTTCGAGGTGGCGTTCGCGATCAGCGACGTGGTGCTGTTCGCCGCGTCGACGAATTTGCCGTTGGCGTGGGCACGGAAGCTCACCACGGACGTGCTCGTCTTGAACGTGGTGGTGTTGTTGGCGTAGCCGGCCGCGACAAGGTTGGCCTGCACCGCGTTCTCGGTGGCGTCGGAGGGCAGGCCGGCCGTGACGGCGCCTTCGAAGAACTCGCCCTTGCCCATCGGGCTGTTGTCGCCGCCGGTGCCAAGTTCGATGGAGGGCTGCACCTTCATCGGGTTGTAGCCGTTGGGCATGGGCCCGGAGTATGAGGTCGTCAACCCGCCAGACTGGCCATTGCCGAACTTGAGGGTGAAGTTGGTCGTGCCGTTGTTCTTCTCCCATGCCGAGACGAACGAGCCGGATTCACTCGTGATGTTCGTCGGGTTCCGGCCGTTGTCGCTGAAGTACATGCCGTTCTCGAGGTCGCCGCCGACCCAGGGACCCGAGCCGGTACAGCCGCCGACCCAGCACGCGGAGCCGTAGTAGATCGCGTTCATGGTCGAGTTGCCGTCGTCGGAATCGTTGGTCTCGGCCGAGCCGAAGTCGAAGCAGCAGGAACCGCTGGTGAGCATGGACGACGTCATCATGTACATACCCTCGGGCTGCGAGCCGGTTGGCACGTTCTTGACGGCGTTGTTGCGGTATCCGGTGCCGATGTTGTTGACCAGCACGCCAAATGCCGGCTGGCCGCTGGTCGTCACGGGCAGCGCCATCGCGTTCGCGCCGATGTCCGCGCCGTTCGCGGGCCCGCTGAGGCTGCCCGAGCAGCCCGAACACGTCGTGCCGGGGGAGATGGGCAGGTTGTTCGCGTTGGCGGTCTGGTCGTAGAGCTGGGTGATGGTGCAGGTCGTGCCGGAGCAGAAGGAGACCTGCGGCGCGGAGTTGACCACCCCGCCTGCCGAGTTCAGGCCGATGTTCAGCCTGCTGTTGTCCGAGGCGCGCTGAATCTGGTACAGGGGGCCGTTGTAGGACGCGAACAGCGCGCGCGTGGTGCTGTACGCCGCCTCGCACGGCGTACCACCGGACGCGAAGATGTCGCAGGGCTTTTGCGCCGCCGCGGCAGAAGCCGGCGTCGTCGCCAGGCCGGCGACCGGCACGGCGAGCGCCACCGCCAGCAGCGCGACCAGCAGCCGCATGCGCCGTCGGAATATGGGTAGGGCGTGCACGATAACCTCCGTCGTCATCGTCGGGAGTTGTCGGGACAGCACTTCGCAGTGTCAAGGAGCCAAGCTGGTTGAGCGAGTGCCTGCCATGTGATGCAGCACAC
>CAVPCF010000104.1:0-46510 GCA_963702275.1 Candidatus Melainabacteria bacterium | reverse complement strand
ACCGGAAGCCGAAGCTGAGACCGAGGTGGTCCAGCGGTTCCGGATATGTCGCTCAGGTCCAATGTCGGCAGCAGACGTTCCTTGGCGTTGTGCAGCGACCGGATCACCACCTGCTCGGCATAGGGCCCGCGCTCGGACTGATAGCTGTCCAGCAGTCCAGGCCCGGCGACTCCGGTGAGCACGTCGGCGAGTTTCCACGCGATGTCGTAGCCGTCGCCGATCGCCGTGTTGCCGCCCATGCCGCCGGTCGGCGGGGTGACCTTGGCCGCGTCACCGACCAGGAACACCCGGCCGTCGGCGAACCGGTCGGCGACGCTCGCCGCGAGTTCCCATGCCTGCACCGCCTTGATGTCCGGGTTGAGCGTCGGATCGTCCAGTCCGATGCGGATCAACTCCGTCACCCGTGCGTCGGTGAAGTCCGCGACCGACTCGCCGCGGTCCGGGCGGTAGTCGAAGCTCATCAGGTGCCGGTCCGGTGTGCTGGTGTTGATGAACACGCCGGTGAACGCCGGGTTCTTCAGGTAGTACAGCGCGACCGAGTCCTCGTCGATGTGCTCGCTCAGGTCGGCGTCGAAGAGCACGCCGACCGCGTGGCTCAGCGGGCCCTTGCCGTGCCGAGGAATGCCGAGCTGTTCCCGGATCGGGCTGCGGTGCCCGTCCGCGGCGATCAGGTAGTTCGCGCGCACTGTGCTCAGACGTCCGCTTGCCACGTCCAGCAGTCGCGCGGTCACCCCGTGCCCGTCCTGCTGGAACGACACGAGTTCGGTGGCGAACCGCGCCCGCGCACCCAACTCCACCGCCCGTTCCAGCAGGATCGGCTCGACAAGGTCCTGCGACGCCATGCCCCACGGCGCCGGACTGATCAGCGAGGTGTCGACGTCCTCGATGCCGCGCAGGATCGTCTGGAACACCTTGCCACGCACCGATTCCGCGATCTTGATGGTCAGCCCGCTGCCAAGGCCGTAGCTCGCCGCCATGACCTTGTCGGCCACCCCACCCACCCGCAGCAACTCCATCGTCCGCGGAAACTGCCCGGTCGCCCTCGGGTGGATGGACGTACCTGGATGACGCTCCACGAGCAACACGTCGATGCCCCGATCGGCCAGGAACAGCGCCGTGGAGCAACCGGCGAGCCCGGCACCGGCGACCAGCACACTGGTTCGTTCAGCTTGCATGAATCTCACCCTCCCTTGTAATGACTCTCTCTAAATATCTTAGACATAGAGATACTTAGAGAGTCAAGGGTGAGGCTCGATGGTTGCTGTGTGAACCACAGACGGTATGCCAGCGATCACTCTGTGCTCAGTATTGTGTCGATGTGACGATGCCAGCGCTCCCATCGACAACGCGGGTCGGCGTGTATGTCGACGCGTTCAACCTCTACTACGGCGGCCGCGCGATCTGTGGTCGAGGCACGCCAGGATGGCGGTGGCTGGACATCGCAGACCTGGCCCTGGACCTGATCAATCCACGGATTTGGCCGACTCCCGAACTGACCCGGCTTGTCTACTGCACGGCACCCAGGGACCGGGAAGGTGACCCCAGTTCACGAGCGGACCAATGGACCTATGTCAGTGCTCTGCAGCACAGCAACGACAGGGTGACCGTGACCGACGGCAAGTATGCGCCACGCATCAAGAGCGGGATCATCGTCGACAAGAACGGTCGACAGCCACGCCGCGTCCCCTCGCCCGGCGCAGCACATCTACCGACTTGGCTCCCGGTTGAAGAGGTGCCCGGCCCTGCCGGGCATCCTGAGTTGCTGGCCTCCGTGTCGACCTTCGAGGAGAAGGGCTCGGATGTCAACGTGGCCAGTCATCTGCTGATCGACGTCCTCACCGGCCAGATCGATGCCGCGATTGTGTTCTCCAACGACAGCGACCTACGGTTTCCGCTCGCGGAAGCCCGCCTGCACGTCCCGGTCGCAACCGTCAACCCGAGCCCCAGCCGCACCGCAACCGACCTCAGAGGAGATCGGTGCGAGGGTGCCGGACGACACTGGTGGCGAAAGCTCCGACCCGCGGACTTCCTCAACCATCAACTGCCCGACCCCGTCGGCCCCTACGCCAAGCCCCCCGGTTGGTGACCCTGATGCGGGCGGCATCCAGCTGATGTATACTTCGATCACACCACCCGGTTCTCTCGCTCGCGAGGGGCCGGGTTCTTTTTTGCCCAGCGTAAGACTCAGTGGCCGAGGGCCTCGGCGATCCAGTCGGGGACCGGGAGGTCTCGTTCGTCGCAGGCGGTGGCTAGGCGGATTGTCCAGCGCAGTGCCTGGATCACCACCGTCGCCATTTCCTCGGGGGCCGCGCTGGACAGGGCGATCTCCACCTGTTCCGCCGCGGCGTCCTCGTCGCCGTGCACCTCGGCCAGTAGCGTGCGCACGGCGGTGCGGACAGGAGGGTCGGCCTCGTCGATCGGTACTTCCTGGCCGTCCTCGTCGAAGACCTGCATCCGGACCGGTGTCGCGCCGCCCTCTGACAGCTCGGTCACCATCTTGCTGCACTCGGCGAACAGCAGGAGCACCAGTTCCCGCACGTCGGTGTGCTCGTCACGGGACTCCCGGACGAACTCGATCAGCCGCTCGACCGCGTCCCCGTCGTCGCCCTCCTGTGCGGCGGCCAGGGCCTGACTGGCGACCACGATGATTCGTTGCCGCCGATCCGGTTGCTCAGCCGATGCCACACGGCCCATCTTTCCCTACCGACCGACCTCGTGCGGCGCACGACGCCCTCGGGCGCGTACACAAGGGGAATGAGCCAACTGCTGCTGGCGGCCGAGCGAGCCGAGGTCTGCGCCTACGCCCGACGGATGTCCGCGGACCGGTTGGTGGTCGGCACGTCCGGCAACATCTCGTGCCGCCGGGACGACCTGATCGCCGTGACTCCGACCGGGATCGACTACGCGGAGCTGACACCGGAGTCGATCACGGTGTTGGACCTGACCGGCCGACGGGTCGACGGCGACCTGGCGCCGACCAGCGAGACACCATTGCACCTCGCGCTGCACCGGAGCAGGCCGAACACCATCGGTGCCGTCGTGCACACCCACGCCGTGCACGCCACGGCCGCCTCACTGCTGGTGGACTGCATCCCGCCGGTGCACTACGTGCTGGCGATCTTCGGCGGCGCCGTGCAGGTCGCCCGGTACGCCACTTTCGGCACAGAAGAACTCGCCGCGCGAACCCTCGAAGCACTGGGGGACCGGACCGGTTGCCTGCTGGCCAACCACGGCGCGGTCACCGTCGGCGGGAAACTGGCCGCTGCCTACGACCGCGCGCTCCAACTGGAATGGCTCTGCCAGGTCTGGCTCACCGCGCGGGCCGCGGGCCAACCAAGAACACTGCCGCCGGGTGAACTCGACACGGTGACCGAACTGATCCGCGACTACGGCGCCGCGGGCCGGGAACGCCAGAACCGGGAACCCTAGAGCGGCAGACCGGATTCCAGCAGTTCGAAGCCGCGGTCCAGCACCGTGGTGAAGTTGTCGGTGGACTGCTCCAGATCGAACTGCATGGCCGCCAGCGCCACGCCGATCACCGCGCCCGCGAACACCTGCACCGGGAACTCGTCCGGCTCCCGGCCAAGGCGCTCTGCCAGCAGTTCGGCCAGCAGCCGCATGGACCTGGTGTAGTCGTCCATCGCCGCGGCGCGCAGTTCCGGCACCGCCTTGACCAGCCGCATCCGATCCCGCTCGCGGGCGAGCGCCTCGTCGGACATGTCGGCGAAGGTGGCGCGCAGCGCGGCGCGGATGGCCTGCATCGGTGTCAGCCCGGCCGGCTGGGCGCGGAACGCCTCGACCATCAACTCGTCGTAGTCGTCGCCCAGTACGACGTCTTCCTTGGTGGGGAAGTAACGGAAGAACGTGCTCGGGGAGACCTCGGCGGCATCGGCGATCTGGTCGACGGTGGTGTCGGCGTAGCCCTGCGCCGTGAAGAGGCGCATCGCGTGTTCCCTGATGGTGGCGCGCGTCTTGGCCTTCTTGCGTTCGCGCAACCCGACGGTGGGACGAGGGCCATGCAATGGACTCACGCTCCCATTCGCTCCGTTTCGTCCCCGAACCGACGACATCATCGCGCATCTCGCAGGTCGGGTGGGCGAGAACACTCAGCCCGAGAAGAAATGAGTGTAGCTACCACTTGGTAGGAGCTGTCAAGTCTGGTCGGTCAGGCTGCCAGGGCTGACCAGCGCGGCAAGTGCCATCCGGTACAGCAACTCGGCCATCTGGGCCCGGTCCAGGTAGGCGCCCGGGCGGGACGGTTGGAAGACAGCACTGTGCGGGGTGGAGTTGATCAGGCCGAACACCGCGTGTGCCGCGGCGCGGGCGCCCGGCTCGGTCACGCCGGGCACCATCGCCATGATGGTGCGGACCCAGAGTTCCACGTAGCGGCGCTGCATCGCGCGTACCCGGCGCCGGTCCGGGTCGGTGAGGATGGCGAGGCTGCGTTCCTGCACGGTGATCAGCGCCGGATTGTCCAGCGCGAAGTCGACCTGAAACCGGATCAGCTCGGGCAGTGCCCGGTCCGGCTCGGCGTTGGTGTCCATGGTGCGCTGGGCGCCGGTGAGCAGGTACTCGCTGATCGACGTGAGCATCTCGCCCAGCATCGCGTCCTTGCTGCGGAAGTGCCGGTACAGCGCGGGGCCGGAGATGCCGACCGCGGCGCCGATGTCGTCGATGCTGACACCGTGGAAGCCGCGCCGCGCGAACAGCTCGGCCGCGGCGGCCAGGATCTGCTCGCGGCGGGTCGGCTTGCCGGCCGTCACGTCCGGATCCGCGGAGAACGCCACCACATGAGGTTAGTGCAGGTTAACTCACCCACACCCAGTAGGCCGCCGTTCGTACGTCAAGTGTCCTTGGAGCAACGACTATCCGGCCTTTTCCCCCGAGTTGGTTAACTCTTGACCCACTACTTCTTTAGTTGGTCAAAACTTGGTACTCATGGGTAGACCTTTTGCGGCCCAAGGAGGTGCCATGCGTCTGGTAAGAATCGTTGCCGGCGCGGCGGTGTTTACCGTCGCGGCGATGCTTGGGGTGGTGGCCCCGGCTTCCGCGGCTACCGCCGTCAATTATGTCGCCTTGGGCGATTCCTACGCATCCGGTGTCGGAACCGACAACTACGTCAACGACGGTACGAACTGCCTGCGGAGCCCGCAGAGCTATCCGGCCCTCTGGTCGGCCGCCCACCACGCGGCGTCCTTCACCCTGGCGGCCTGTTCCGGCGCCAAGACCGGTGACGTGCTCAGTGGCCAACTCGGTGGCCTCTCCGCGTCGACCACCGAGGTCTCGGTCACCATCGGCGGCAACGACGCCGGCTTCACCACGGTGATCGAGAACTGCATCCTGGAGAACGACTCCGGCTGCCAGTCCGCGATCAACAACGCCGAGACGTTCGTCCACAACTCGCTGCCCGCCCTGCTGGACAACACCTACAACGCGATCCGGTCGCACGCCCCCAACGCGTCCGTCGTCGTGCTCGACTACCCGCACTTCTACCAGGTGCCCGGCTCCTGCATCTTCGGCCTTGACAACACCAAGCGGACCGCGATCAACAGTGGCGCGGACGTGCTCGACGCGGCCATCCAGACGGAGGTCGGCAAGTTCGGCGGCTTCCGCTTCGCCGACGTGCGGGGCGCCTTCAACCCGCACGAGATCTGCTCGTCCGGCACGTCCTGGCTGCACAGTGTGGACTTCACCAATCTGACCGATTCCTACCATCCGTTCGCCGCGGGCTACTCCGGCGGCTACCTGCCGGTGATGGACCTCGTCACCGGCTGACCACCGGCTCGATCGGTTCGGTGCCCCCGATGTCGGCGAAGACATCGGGGGCACCCTCGTCTGGCGGTATCGTTGGTGTTAACGCACACTAACCTGATGAGGCGAGGGGGACCGATGGACGCGCCAGTGCTGCGCACCGCTGCCGACCCGACGGCGGACACCCACCGCCGCAACGTGAAGGCGCACACCGCGCTGGTCGACGAACTGCACGCCCGGCTGGCCGACACCCGGCGCGGCGGCCCGGAGCGTGCCAGGGAACGGCACGTGTCGCGCGGCAAGCTGCTGCCGCGCGACCGGGTGGACACGCTGCTCGACCCTGGCTCGCCGTTCCTCGAACTGTCCGCGCTCGCGGCGGGCGGCCTGTACGACGACGAGGCCCCGGCGGCCGGCATCATCACCGGCGTCGGCCGGGTCGCCGGGCGGGAGTGCGTCGTCGTCGCCAACGACGCCACCGTCAAGGGCGGCACGTACTACCCGATCACGGTCAAGAAGCACCTGCGGGCTCAGGAGGTCGCGCTGCACAACCGGCTGCCGTGCGTGTACCTCGTCGACTCCGGCGGCGCGTTCCTGCCTCGGCAGGACGAGGTCTTCCCGGACCGGGAGCACTTCGGCCGGATCTTCTACAACCAGGCCACCATGTCCCGCCAGGGCATCCCGCAGGTCGCCGCCGTGCTCGGCTCGTGCACCGCCGGCGGCGCCTACATCCCGGCGATGAGCGACGAGGCCGTGATCGTCCGCAACCAGGGCACGATCTTCCTCGGCGGCCCGCCGCTGGTGCAGGCCGCCACCGGCGAGGTGGTGTCCGCGGAGGACCTGGGCGGCGGCGAACTGCACTCCCGCACGTCCGGTGTGACCGACCACCTTGCCGACGACGACCAGCACGCGCTGCGCATCGTCCGCACCATCGTGTCCACGCTCGGCCCGCGCTCCGCCCGGCCGTGGGAGACACAGCCGACCGAGGAGCCCGTCGTCGACCCGGACGACCTGTACGGCGTCGTCCCCACCGACCCGCGCACCCCCTACGACGTGCGCGAGGTCATCGCGCGGATCGTGGACGGCAGCCGGTTCGCCGAGTTCAAGCAGCTCTACGGCCCGACGCTGGTCACCGGTTTCGCCCACATCCACGGCCACCCGGTCGGCATCGTGGCCAACAACGGCGTGCTGTTCAGCGAGTCGGCCCTCAAGGGCGCGCACTTCGTCGAGCTCTGCGATCAGCGGTCGATTCCGTTGGTGTTCCTGCAGAACATCACCGGCTTCATGGTCGGCAGGGAGTACGAGGCGGGCGGCATCGCCAAGCACGGCGCCAAGATGGTCACCGCCGTCGCGTGCGCGCGGGTGCCGAAGTTCACGGTGATCATCGGCGGCTCCTTCGGCGCCGGCAACTACTCGATGTGCGGCCGCGCGTACTCGCCCCGCTTCCTGTGGATGTGGCCCAACGCCCGGATCTCCGTGATGGGTGGCGAGCAGGCCGCGTCCGTGGTGGCGACGCTGCGCGCCGACCAGTTGGCGGCGGCCGGCACGCCGTGGACGACCGACGACGCTGAGGCGTTCAAGCAGCCGATCCGGCAGCAGTACGAGGCGGAGGGCAGCCCGTACTACTCCACTGCTCGGCTGTGGGACGACGGCGTGATCGACCCGAAGGACACCAGGACCGTGCTCGGCCTCGCCCTGTCCGCGGCGGCCAACGCGCCGCTGCCGCCGGTCGGCTACGGCGTCTTCAGAATGTGAGGCACCGCGTTGTTTGACACCGTGCTGGTCGCGAATCGAGGCGAGATCGCCGTCCGGGTGATCGACACGTTGCGGCGCATGGGCATCCGCTCTGTCGCGGTCTACAGCGACCCGGATGCCGGCGCCCGGCACGTGCTGGCCGCCGACGTCGCCGTGCGCATCGGCCCGGCCAGGGCCGCCGAGAGCTACCTGTCGATACCGCGGATCGTCGAGGCGGCGCTGCGGACCGGCGCGCAGGCGGTGCATCCAGGTTACGGCTTCCTGTCCGAGAACGCCGCGTTCGCGCACGCCTGCGTGGCGGCCAGGCTGGTGTTCATCGGGCCGCCTGCCGGTGCCATCGAGGCCATGGGCGACAAGATCCGCGCCAAGCTGGCCGTCGAGGCGGCCGGTGTGCCGGTGGTCCCCGGCCGGACGGAGCCCGGCATGTCCGACGACCAGTTGGCCGCGGCGGCCATCGAGGTCGGTTTTCCGGTGCTGCTCAAGCCATCCGCGGGTGGCGGCGGCAAGGGCATGCGCCGGGTCGACAGCGCGGACGGGCTTGCCGATGCCATCGCGTCGGCCCGCCGTGAGGCCGCCGCGTCCTTCGGCGACGACACCCTCCTGGTGGAACGGTTCGTCACCCGACCGAGGCACATCGAGATCCAGATCCTCGCGGACAGCCACGGCACCGTCCTACATCTGGGTGAACGCGAGTGCAGCCTGCAACGGCGACACCAGAAGATCGTCGAGGAGGCACCGTCCCCGATCCTGGACGAGCCCACCCGCGAGCGGATGGGCCAGGCCGCCGTCGACGCGGCCAAGGTCGTGGGCTACGCCGGCGCCGGCACGGTCGAGTTCATCCTGTCCGCCGACGAGCCCGGCGAGTTCTTCTTCATGGAGATGAACACCCGCCTACAGGTCGAGCACCCGGTGACCGAACTGGTCACCGGCATCGACCTGGTGGAACAGCAGGTCAGGGTGGCGGCGGGTGAACGCCTGACCATCCGCCCCGGCCCGCCGGACGGCCACGCCATCGAGGTCCGCGTCTACGCGGAGGACCCGGCCCGCGGCTTCCTGCCCACCGGCGGAAAGGTGCTGGCGCTGCGCGAGCCGACCGACCGGCTGCGGGTGGACTCGGGCCTGATGCCCGGCATGGTGGTGAGCAGCGACTACGACCCGATGCTCGCCAAGTACATCGCCCACGGCCCGACGCGCGCGGACGCCCTGCGCGCCCTGCGTGCCGGCCTTGCCGACACCCTGCTGCTCGGCGTCACCACGAACATCGGCTTCCTGCGCCGCCTGCTGGCCGACCTGTCCGTGGTCGCGGGCGAGCTGGACACCGGCCTTGTCGAACGTTCGCTCCCCGATCTGATCGACGATGCGGTGCCAACCGAGGTACTGGTGGCGGCCGCGCTGGAACGTGCGCTCACGCTGGAACATGGCACCGACCCGTGGGACATCCCCGGCGGCTGGCGGATCGGCGAGCCGGCCTGGACGTCCTGGTCGATCGGCGTGCCCGGGCACGACCCGGTGCGGGTCCGGCTGCGTGGCCGCGCCGACCGGGCGACGGTCGCGATCGGCGACGACGACCCGGTGCCGGCAGCGGCCCGTTGGTCCGGTGAGGACCTGGTCGTCACCCACGAGGGCACCACACGCCGCTACGGGTGCGCCCGCGACGGTGCCGTGTTGTGGCTCGGTTTCGAGGGCCGCACATGGGCCCTCACCGAAATCGAACGCGCCACCGCGGTCGAATCGGGCGGGTTCCGCGGTGGACCGCTCACCAGTCCGATGCCGGGAACCGTTCTCGCCGTTCGCGTTTCGCAGGGCGCACATGTAGCAGCCGGCACACCGTTGCTGGTGGTAGAGGCGATGAAGATGGAACACACCATCACCGCACAGGTCGATGGGGTGGTTTCCGAGTTGTTCGTCCACGCTGGCCAACAGGTCGCGCTGGACCAACCCTTGGCCGTAGTCACGCCGGAGAACCCGGAGGAGCGACAATGATCGACAACAGGCTTGACGACGAACACGAGGCACTGCGCAAGACGGTCGAGGACTTCGCCCGGCACGAGGTGGCGCCGGTGATCGCGGAGTTCTACGAGCGCGGCGAGTTCCCGTACGAGATCGTCGCCGGCATGGGCCGGATGGGCCTGTTCGGACTCCCGTTCGCCGAGGCGTACGGCGGCATGGGCGGTGACTATTTCGCGTTGTGCCTCGCGCTGGAGGAGTTGGCGCGAGTCGACTCGTCGGTCGCGATCACGGTCGAGGCAGGCGTTTCCCTTGGTGCCATGCCGTTGTACCGCTTCGGCACGCCGGCACAGCAACAGCGTTGGCTGCCCGCGCTGTGCGCGGGCCAGCGTCTCGGTGCCTTCGGCCTGACGGAGCCCGGCGGCGGCTCCGACGCCGGTGCCGTGGTCACCACGGCCCGCCTTGACGGCGACGAGTGGGTGATCAACGGCACGAAGGCGTTCATCACCAATGCCGGCACGGACATCACGTCGCTGGTGACGGTGGCCGCCGTGACCGGCACGAAGCCCGATGGCGGCAAGGAGATCTCCGCGATCATCGTGCCAACCGGCACTCCCGGTTTCACGGTCTCGAAGAAGTACTCCAAGGTCGGCTGGAGCGCGTCGGACACCAGGGAGCTGTCCTTCGCCGACTGCCGGGTGCCAGCGGAGAACCTGCTGGGCGAACGGGGCCGCGGCTACGCCCAGTTCCTGTCCATTCTGGACGAGGGCCGGGTCGCGATCGCCGCGCTGGCTACCGGTCTGGCGCAGGGCTGCATCGACGAGTGCGTGCGCTACGCCCGCGAGCGCGAGGCGTTCGGCCACAAGATCGGCGAGTACCAGGCGATCCAGTTCAAGATCGCCGACATGGAGGTCCGCACCCACACCGCGCGCCTGGCGTACTACCACGCCGCGGCCACCATGCTGCGCGGCGAGCCGTTCAAGAAGGAGGCCGCCATCGCCAAGCTGGTGGCATCCAACGCGGCCATGGACAACGCCCGCGACGCCACCCAGGTGTTCGGCGGCTACGGCTTCATGAACGAGACCCCGGTGGGCCGCTTCTACCGGGACGCCAAGATCCTCGAGATCGGCGAGGGCACCAGCGAGGTCCAGCGGATGGTCATCAGTCGCCACCTGGGCCTGTAGCGGTCGACACCTCCGTTCGGGCGAACGGAGTAGCCGAAATGATGGACACAGTTCTTACGTCTTGGGCCCACGGTTCGTGGAGTACTCACGTACTTGGCGAGCCGAACCAGCTCACGCGTTAACAGAATTGAAACTGGAGTTGTCGACAAAAAGCTGAGTCGTGCTCGCGCTGCATTCACAGGTTTCGAAGGAGGCCAGGAGTGTGACCAGCATGATATCTCCATCGCGACTGGGACGGCGTCGCAGGACGCCGCTCCAGCGGGTTGGCCCACCGGGCGGCGAGCCGCCGCCCCTTGAGGCGCCCGCATCTCGTTCCGGCAGGGGTCTGCTCTGGCGCCTGTTGAGCATCGTGGTCCTGGGTGCGATCCTCTTCGTCCCCGCGACCAACGCCTTCGCCTCGTCGCCCGGCGGTGCCGCGGCGACGGTGGCCAAGACGACGATCAAGGTCGTCGTCGTCGGTGACTCGTTCACCAGCGGCGAAGGCGCCGACCCGGCCACCTACAAGACGGTGCCGGTTCCCGGCGGCAACGGCCAGCAGGTCGCGGTCGATCCGGCGCACCAGTCGAGCACCGCGCCGACGCTGCAGGCACTCAACCAGATCCAGGCGGCGAATCCGGGCGTCGACATCCAGGTCACCTTCGTGCCCGTTTCCGGTGCCACCCGGACCAGCCTGTACCAAGTCACCAAGCCGGGTACGCCGTTCGAGCAGCCCGCGCAGATCGACGCGGTAAAGAATGCCGACGTGGTAATCGTCGGCATCGGCGGCAACGACGCGCGGTTCACCGACTGGATCACCACGGTGCTCTCGTCGCGTGAATCGACGTCGGCGCAGCAATTCCCGCAGTTCATGGCGCCGTTCAATGACGGCTCGTATCTCAACAATCAGGTCAGTCTGCTCAATGACATCTCGGCGCTGGCAGGCCCGAACGCCTCGATCGTCTCACTGGGATACCCGAAGGCAATGCCCGCTCAGGTGCCCGGCACGCCGACGTGGTGGGACCCGTTCAGCTGGTCCACGATCAGCCAGGGCGAAGCCGACATGTCCAACCAGCTCGCCGGCGCGCTGAACACGGCGAACGAGCAGGCATCGATGACGGTGGGCGCTCAGCATCCGACGCAGCAGTTCCTCTACGCCGACGTGTCGAATGCGCTGCAGGGCCACGAGTTGTTCACCAGTCAGGAAGGGCTGCACGGCACCGACCTGACGAACATCGCGGGCTCCTACCACCCGAACCCGCTGGGGCAGGTGCTGCTGGGCAGCGTCCTGATGCCCTACGTCCAGCAGGCGGTGAACAACCAGCTGGCCCAGCAGGGCGTCCAGGGCGCGGACAACGTCGCTCCCATCACCCCGACGTTCTCCTACCAGTGGAACCTGCGGGTGCAACTGCCGTTGCAGATGCAGGCAACGGCACCGCCACCGCTGGGCACCGACCCCAACAACCCGAGCCTGACCTTCAAGAACCCGCCGGCACAGTCATGGCCGACGCCCCCCGCGGACGCCAATGGCACCGGCGACCAACCGAAGGACACCGGCAAACCGGCCGATCAACCGGCTGCCCCAGACCAACCGGCAGCCCCGCCGGCAGCACCCGCTGACCAACCGAACACACCACCAGCACCCGCTGCCGATCAACCGAATACACCAGCACCACCCGCTGCCGACCAGCCGAATACGCCGGCGGCACCCGCCCCTGCGCAACCGAACGTCGACCAGCAGACGGGCGCCAGCCCGCCGGCCGACGGCACCACGGCGCCGGCAGCGCAACCGAATACCAGCCAACCCGCTGGTACTCCCGACAACACCGGACCGGCCGGGGCGACAGACACATCCCAGACACCAGCCGCGACAACGCCGGACGCGACAACCCCGGGCGCGGCAGCGCCAGGCGCGACACCTCCGGACGCGACAACCCCGGGAGCCGCGACGCCGGGTGGTGCCGCGACACCCGACAGCACGCCAACGGACAGGACGGCACCGGCCGCTGATCAACCCGCCGCGCCCGCTCCTGCCCAACCGGATACCGGCCAACCGGCCGGTACCGACCCATCAGGCGCGGCACAACCGGGCACCGGCCAGCCGGCCGTCGCACCGGACGCGCCCGCCGGCGTCACTCCGCCGGCCGCGACAGGTCAGCCGGCGGACCCCAACCAGCCGGCGCCTGCTGCGGAACCAGCACCTGCTCCGGCAGTCGCGCCGGCTCCGGAACCGGCACCAGCGCCTGCTCCGGCACCGGTGCCGGCTCCCGTGATCGACCCCGCTCCTGTGCCACCCCCGGCGCCGATCGTCATCCCGGCTCCGGACCCGGCACCTGCTCCGGTGATCGATCCAATTTCCGTGCCGGCCCCGGCGCCGATAGTCGTACCGGCTCCGGATCCACTACCGGCACCGGTGATCGCGCCCGTCCCGATACCGACGGCACCGCCGATTGACCCGGGAGTCGATACCAGCACATCCGGTATCGGCAGCACCGGCACCGGTATCGACACCGGAATCGGCTCCGGTGTGGACAGTGGCATCAGCACGGGAATCGACACCGGCGTCAGCAGCGGAGGCGGCGACGGCGGCGGCGACTAACGAGTAATCATCCACAAAGGACGGTGTAGCCGGCTGAGGCATCAGCCGGCTACACCTCGCTTCAGCCATCAAGGCTTGCGAAGAGGTCGCTGCCGATCGAGGCGGATCACGGCCAGAGGAGGGTGTGGGACCAGGCGTTGTCGGTGAGTTCGTAGCGCACTCGGATGTGCTGCCGCGATGCGGCGATCTGGAAGAACTGCACCTCGGTCGGACACACCTGGTACCGCGTCCAGCCTTTCGGAACCTGGTCCGGTTCCGCCGCCGCCAGTGCCGCACCCAGTTCAGCAACGGAGCCAAGCGGCTGGCTCTGCCGCGCGGCCGCCACCGCCTCTGCTCGGCCGGCGGGGCTTCTGGCCAGGAAATCCGATTCACCGTCGACCGCACGGACCGAGCCACGTGCTCGGATCTGGCGGCCCTGCTCTGGCCAGTACCACGTCAGCGCGGCCCACGGTGTGGCCGCCAACTGCGCACCTTTCGGGCCAACGGCGGTGCTGGCGAACCACCAGCCGGCCGTATCCACCGAACGGAGGATCACGACCCGCGCGTCGGGCCGGCCAAGATCATCCACAGTGGACAGGATCATCGCGTTGGGCTGGGGCAACGCGGCCAGAACGGCCGCCGACAGCCACGACGCGAACAGGTCCAGCGGGTCGTCCGGCACCGAAGCGGGATCGAACGACGGGAGTGGGCCGTCGAACGCCCGGATCGAGCGCAATAGTGACGACAGATCAGCCGTCTGATCGCTCATGTGGATGACTCCATTCGGCGGACATGGGGTGTACTGAACGTTACAGAATCGATCCGAAGCGAAGCTTTTCCTTCACTAATGGGTGACATGCACCGTAGATTCGCCGTGGCCGTCCGACACCCCGACGGCCACGCCGGAACGAAGGGGAACCCTGCAGTGCGAAAAACCCCCGCAATAATCGTTGCCCTGGCGGTGGCTGGTGGCATGGCCGCCGCCCTGCCGGCAGCCGCCGCGGATGGGCCGTCGGCCATCCCTGCCTCCCATCCGCAGTGGGCCACCCCGCAGAGCAAGGTCGCCGACGTGGCGGCCGGTTCCGCGATCACCTTCCGGGTCTACCTCAAGACCCGCGACGAGAGCGGCGCAGAGGCACTCGCCAAGGCGGTGTCCGACCCGACCAGCGCGACCTACGCGCACTACCTCAGCCCGGCCCAGGTCAGGGCCCAGTTCGCGCCGACGCAGTCGCAGGTCGACTCGGTCCGCGGCTGGCTGAACTCTTCCGGTTTCGCCATCGACAGCGTGCCGTCCAACAACGCCTTCGTCGAGGCGACCGGGACCGCCGCCCAGGTGGACAGCGCGTTCAACGTGCACCTCGGCAAGTACCAGGTGAAGGGTCAGACGCTGCGCGCGCCGGACACCAACCTGTCCATCCCGGCGCAGTTGACCTCCGTCGTGCTCGGCACGGTCGGCGTCGACCAGTCGGAGAACCTGCTCAAGCCCGACCTCGTCGGCGGTCCGACCGACGCCGGCACCAGCAGCGCGAGCGCGAACGCGGTCAACAACCAGGTCACCCCCGGTGTCGTGCCGCCGCCCGCCGGCTTCCGCAACGCGCGGCCGTGCAGCCAGTTCTTCGGCCAGAAGATCGACACGACCGACCCGACCTTCAACGGCAAGCAACTGCCCTACGCGCCGTGCGGCTACGTCCCCAGCCAGCTCCGCGGCGCCTACGGCATCAGCCAGACGGTCGCCGCCGGCATCGACGGCCGCGGCGTCACGGTCGGCATCGTGGACGCGTTCGGCTCGCCGAACCTGTTCGCCGACGCGGCCCAGTACGCCCAGCGCAACGACCCGGCGCACCCGCTGCGGGCGTCGCAGTTCACCGAGCAGGTCGCCCCGCCGACCCCCGGCCAGGAAGACCCGAGCCAGTGCGGCGCCGCGGGCTGGTACGGCGAGCAGACTCTGGACGTCGAGGCCGTGCACTCGATGGCACCCGGCGCGAACATCCTGTACGTGGGTGGCGCGGACTGCCAGAACCTGTCGCTGGACGCGTCGCTGAACAGCATCGTCGCCGCGCACAGCGCCGACATGGTGTCCAACTCCTACGGCAACCAGGGCGAGGACGTCACCGCCGCGGACATCCAGGCGTTCAACCAGATCGCCGTCCAGGCCGTCCTCGAAGGCATCGGCGTGTACTTCTCCTCCGGTGACAGCGGCGACGAGGCCGCGAACGTCGGCAGGCCGGAGGCGGACTTCTCCGCGGACGACCCGTGGGTGACCGCGGTCGGCGGCACGAGCCTGGGCATCGACCAGCACAACAAGGTCGTCGTGCAGACCGGATGGGAGATCGGCAAGGGCGCGCTGGTCAACGGCGCGTGGGCCGCACCGGTGTTCCAGAGCGGCTCAGGCGGCGGCACCAGCCGCGTCTTCGCCGAGCCGTTCTACCAGAAGGGCGTGGTGCCCGACGCGCTCGCTGCGGAGAACCAGACCGGCACCAACCGCGGTCGCGTCGTGCCGGACATCTCCATGCTGGCCGACCCGAACACCGGCTTCCTGATGGGCGAGACCCAGACGTTCCCGGAGGGCGTGTTCTACGACCAGTTCCGCATCGGCGGCACCAGCCTGGCGAGCCCGCTGATGGCCGGCATGATGGCCGACTCGGACCAGTTCACCCACTTCCACCACGGCTTCATCAACCCGATGATCTACCACTTCACGGCACGCACCCCGGCGATCTCGGACGTGCTGCCGCAGACCGCGGCCGTGGCCAGGGTCGACTTCGTCAACGGCACGGACGCCACCGGGGGTCTCGTCACCTCGGTACGCGAGTTCAACGACCCCGACCAGACGATCCACACGGCGAAGGGCTACGACAACGTGACCGGCGTCGGCACCCCGAAGGGCGTGCTGTTCCTGGCATTGTCCTAGCGCCACAACCAAACAGCGGGGCCAGGGTTCTCCTGGCCCCGCTGTTTCACGCATCGGGCTGAAGCCACGCCGTTTCGCGGCGTGTGGATCGTCAGAACCTCACGCGGGTCGCTTCCTGCCTGCCTTGGGCGTAGCCGGCACGGGCGGCGGGGATGCGGGTCGCCGGATCCATCTGGTTCGTGCCCATCGCGGCCAGGGAATCGGCGTCCGGTGTGATCACCTCGACGCGGCTGCCCTGCCCGCGCAGGGCCTCGACCTGGCTTGCCAGGTCCGTGCCCCATTCCGGGTCTCTGCGCAGGCCCTCGAACTGGCCTTCCGGCAGTGTCCCGCTCCGTCCGCCCAACGGCGAGAGCACCACGACGTTGGCATGGCCCGAGGCAAGGTCGGCGTTTTCGCCGGAGCGCACGCCGCCGTTGATGTAGTGAGTGCCGTTGATGTTGTGCGTGGGGGCCATACCGGGCAGTGCGGTGCTCGCGGTGACCGCGTCGACCAGGTCGACGCCGGAATCGCGGTCGAACGTGGCCAACTCGCCGGTATGCGCGTCGACGGCGACCACGATCATCGGCCGGTCCGGCCATTCAGGGCGAGGCAACCGGGCGGCGACCATGGCGCGCCGCTGTCCCGCCGCGGGTCCGAGTGTGGCGTCGCTCTCCAACCCGAACGCGCCCATCGCACGTTGTAGGTCGGCTGCCGAGGTGGCGGCGGCGCCGATGGCCCGCATCCGCTCGAACACCGTGGCCATCGGCAGGGACGGCGGCCGTTCCCCGCTCTGTCCGGCCGGTTGAGCCGGCGGGGACAGCACCGCGGCCAACAGTTCGACAGCTGGTTTACCGCTGCGCACCTGCGCTGCCGTGGTGGCCCCGGCCGAGGTGCCGATCACCAGATCGGCGGCCTCCGTCAGATCGAGACCAGCTTCGGCCAGGCCTGCGATGACACCGATCTGCCACGCTTGTCCGGCAGCCCCACCACCGCCGAGAACCAGAGCAACGTCGTGAGCCATCTGTCCACGATTTCAGCCCGCGGACACTCCGGTCCACCGAAATACCAAGACTTGCGGCCGCTTTCGCAGCTTGGCCCGAAGCCCCGCCCTCCCAGGGGAACCGCGACCCATCTCAAATCTATCGCGATTCGCTGTCGATCCGCGCTTCCCGATCGGGCGACTGTGGACAACTCGCTCACCGAGCCATGCGGTGACACGAAGAGAAACGGGCGGGGCCAGCCGACCCGCCCGTTCATGCCTCGACACCAAGAGAATACGGGCGGGCCAGCTGATGCCGCCCGTTCGTGCTTCGACACCAAGAGAATACGGGCGGGCCAGCTGATGCCGCCCGTTCGTGCTTCGACACGAAGAGAAACGGGCGGGGTCGGCCGACCCCGCCCGTTCATGCCTCACAGAGCAAGCTCAGGCGTTCCCGGCCTGCCAGGTGGTCCACGGGATCTCCCAGTCGCCGTACCGGTCCCAGATCGGCAGGATCGGGCCACCGGAGTTGGTGACCTCGACCACGTCGCCGATGCCGAACTTGCCGAAGAACCACTGCGCGCTCGCCAGGCTCAGGTTGATGCAGCCATGCGAGACGTTGGCGGCGCCCTGTACCCCGACCGTGGCCGGGTTCTCGTGTACGTACTCGCCGCTGTTGGAGATGCGCTCGTCCCAGTACTCGGTCTCGTTGTAGGCGCGCGGGTCCGGCGGGCAGACGCCGTAGGTGCACGAGTTCATCTGCACCGACTGGGCCTTCTCCGAGATCACGTGCGGGCCGTTGTGCGTTGGCGTGCTGGTCTTGCCCATGCTGATCGGCAGGGTGTTGATCAGGGTGCCGTTGTCGAAGATCTGCATCTTCTCGGTGTTGCCGTCCGCCCTGGCGATCAGGGCGTCGTGCACCTTGTAGGTGGCCGTGCGGTCCGTCGAGCCGTAGACACCGCCGCCGAGGTCGACGCCGTAGACGTTGGCGGTCAGCGTGATGGTGGTGCCGGCCTGCCAGTAGGTCTGCGCGCGGTAGTCCAGTTGCTCGCTGGAGATCCAGTACCAGGCGCCCGGTTGGGAGGGCACCGTGGTGACGGTCAGCGCGGCCTGGACAGCCTTCTTGTTGGTCACCGCGTGGTCGAACTGGACCGTGATCGGCTGGCCGACGCCGACGCCGGTGCTCTGCACGAACGTGGGCGCCGGGATCAGGCTCGGGAAGCTGGTCTTCGTCGCGGTGACCGTGGTCAGGGTGGCCTTCTGCGTGACCGCCTTGTGGTCGCTGCCGGCACCGGTCGCGTTGACCGCGTACGTGGAGCCGTAGCCAAGGTGCTCGTTGGACGTCCAGGTCGACTTGTCGGTCGAGTAGTCGCCGGTGACGACGGTGCCCTTGACCGTGTTGGTCACCGTGACATCACTGAGCGTGCCGTTGGTGGCCTTCACGACGACCGGGTCGGCCGGATTCATCACCGCAGCGGCGGCCGGCTGGATGTCGATGGACACCGGTTTCGCGCTGGCAGCCTGTTGGGCTGCGCCACCCCCGGCGCTCGCGGTACCGGTGGCACCGGGTGTGGCCGAACAGGCGGCCAGCACGACCGCCGCAACCGTCAACCCGATGACGCTGACCGCCGCCCGACGGTGTCGGCGGCCTGTCCTGTTGCCGTAGTGCATCTGCCCCTCACCTGTCACTGGCCGGGCGCGCCCGGTTCCGCCCGCTACCCATAAGACGCTTCTGTACCGAAAACGTTGTCCGCTCAGGCTCGGATCACCAGACCGAGACGACACCGAGACCTTCGGATGACCCGAGATCGACGGATGACCCGAGATCGCCGGATGACACTGAGATCACATGCCCGCGGGTTGGTCATCCGGTGACCCGGACGCGACCGACCAATAGCATCGGTGCTCATGGGTGCTGCCTACCTCGACGGAACCGACCTGAACAGCCACGACGTGGCTGTTGCGAAGCTCCGTACAGAATACTCCGCGTTGCCGGCGGGCTCGCCGGTGAGGCTGGCCAAACCGACGTCGAACCTGTTCCGGTTCCGCGATCCGACGGGTGCTCCCGGCCTTGACGTGAGCCGGTTCGGCGCGGTGCTCGCCGTCGATCCGGATGCCGCTGTGGCCGACGTCGGTGGCATGACCACATATGAGAATCTCGTGCACGCCACGCTGCCGCACGGCCTGATGCCCTTCGTTGTGCCGCAACTGAAAACGATCACCCTCGGCGGCGCGGTCGCCGGGCTGGGCATCGAGTCCAGTTCCTTCCGCAACGGCCTGCCGCACGAGTCGTTGGTCGAGGCCGAGATCCTCACCGGCGACGGCCGGATCGTGGTGGCGCGCGCCGACAACGAGCACGCCGAACTGTTTCGCGGTTTTCCCAATTCCTACGGCACGCTCGGTTACTCGCTGCGACTGCGGATCGAGCTGGAACGTGTCAGCCCGTACGTCCGGCTGCGCCACGTCCGGTTCGACACCGCCGCCGAGTGCGCCGCCGCGATCGCGGCGGTGTGCGCGTCGCGGTCGTTCGACGGCCAACCGGTCGACTTCGTGGACGGCACGGTCTTCGCGGGCGACCGGAACTACCTGACGCTGGCCGACTTCGTCGACGAGGCGCCCTACCGCAGCGACTACACCGGCCAGCGGATCTTCTACAAGTCGGTGGGCGAGCGGGCCGAGGACTTCCTCAGCGTGCGCGACTACCTGTGGCGCTGGGACACCGACTGGTTCTGGTGCTCGCAAGCGTTTGGCGTGCAGAACCCGCTGGTCCGCCGCCTGTGGCCGCAGCGCTACCTGCGCTCGGACGTCTACCGGAAGCTCGTCGCGCTGGACCGCCGCCACCAGTTCTCCGACCGGCTGCTGCGGCTGCGCGGGCTGCCCGCGCGGGAGCCCGTCATCCAGGACGTCGAGATCCCGGTTGACCGGCTGGCCGAGTTCATGGCGTTCTTCCACGCCGAGATCGGCATCAGCCCGGTCTGGCTGTGCCCGCTGCGGCTGCGGTCGGACACGGCGTGGCCGCTGTACCCGCTCGAGCCGGGCACGCTGTACGTGAACGTCGGTTTCTGGTCAACGGTGGCGCTCGAGCCGGGCGAGACGGACGGCACGCACAACCGCCTCATCGAGGACAAGGTCGCCGAACTGGGCGGCCACAAGTCGCTGTACTCGACGTCGTTCTACTCGCAGGAGGACTTCTGGCGGCTGTACAACGGCGACGAGTACCGGAAGCTGAAGCAGCGGTACGACCCGGACGGGCGCCTGCCCGACCTGTACGCCAAGTGCGTGCGGGGTCGTTGACCAGTCGGTTTGGTTTACTTTGGTGCCACGAACGGAAGGAGCGGTGCCATGGGCTTGGCCGATGTCGCTACCAGGATGGTCGGTCCGGACGTCCCGATCGAGATCACCGGCTACGACGGCAGCAGGGCGGGCTCGGCCAGTTCGGCCGTGCGGCTGGACGTTCGGTCGCCGCTCGCGCTGTCCTACCTGGCGTCCGCGCCCGGCGAACTGGGCCTGGCCAGGGCATATGTGTCCGGCACGCTGGACGTGGTCGGTGACATGTACACCGCACTGGCCAGCCTGCCCAAGATCAGCCTGGCCCCGCTGCCGAGCGACATGCGGGCGAAGGTCGTGCTGCGCCTTGCCGCCGCCCGGCTGTGGTGGCCGGTCCCGCCGCCGCCGCAGGAGCGGCGCAGCCAACGCGGCCTGTACCGGCTCGGCCTCGGCAGGCGGCACTCCAAGCAGCGCGACAGCAAGGCCATCTCGCACCACTACGACGTGTCCAACGAGTTCTACGAGTGGGTACTCGGCCCGTCGATGGCGTACACGTGCGCGGTCTACCCGACCGAGAACGCCACCCTGGAACAGGCCCAGTTCACCAAGCACGACCTGGTGGCCCGCAAGATCGCGCTGCGCCCCGGGATGCGGTTGCTGGACGTCGGCTGCGGCTGGGGCGGCATGGTGATGCACGCGGCCCGGCACTACGGCGTGCGGGCGCTCGGCGTGACGCTGTCCCGCAACCAGGCGGAGTGGGCCCAGCGGGCGATCGCCGAGGCCGGCCTGTCCGACCTGGCCGAGGTCCGGCACCTCGACTACCGGGACGTGGCCGAGACGGATTTCGACGCGATCAGCTCGATCGGCCTCACCGAGCACATCGGCCAGGCCAATGTGGCGGCCTACTTCCGTTTCCTGTACGGCAAACTGCGTCCAGGTGGCCGCCTGCTCAACCACTGCATCACGCGGCCGGACAACCACCAGGAGGCGCGGACCGGCGCGTTCATCGACCGGTACGTCTTCCCGGACGGCGAGCTGGAGAGCCCCGGGGAACTCGTGTCCCTGATGCACGACACGGGTTTCGAGGTCCGGCACGAGGAGAACCTGCGCGAGCACTACGCCAAGACCCTGGCCGCCTGGTGCGCCAACCTGGACGACAACTGGGACAAGGCGGTGCAGGAGGTCGGCAACGGGACGGCTCGGGTGTGGCGGCTCTACATGGCAGGGTCGCGGCTTGGCTTCCAGCGGAACTTCATTCAGCTGCACCAGGTTCTGGGCGTTCGGCCGGACGGTTCGCGGTCCGGTATGCCGTTGCGGCCGGACTGGGAGCCGACGTCCACGAGCTGACCCCGCACGCCCCGATCCGGCCGGCGACCGGGTCGGGGCGAAGGAGTCAGTTGCCGGTCAACGTGCTGAGGGTCTGTTCCAGCGAGGCGATCCGGTGCTCGTAGCTGGCCACCGCGGACAACCGGGCCCGCACCCTGGCGTGCTCGGACCGAACCTCCTCGACCAGGGACCTGGCTTCGTCCTGTTCGGACTGGTCGAGGGCGGCAGGCGCGGGCCGCTCGACCGAGGCCAGCCGCTCGTCCACCGCGGCGAGCTGCGGACCGAGGCGTTCCTGGGTCCACTCCACCTGGTTGATCCGTTCGTCGGTGGCGGACACGGCCGACCGCAGGTCGGTCACGTTCGACCGCAGCTCCGCGCGCAGGTCGGCGAGTTCGGCGCGCAGCACCCTGGCCACTTCGGCCGAGCGGTCTGCGGCGATGGCGTCGACCCGTGGCCGGATCCGGCTCCAGACCGGTGCGCCGGTCCACCTCGCGAGGACGCGTAGGGCGTTCTTGCCGCGGGGGGTGGTCACCAGATCTCCAATCGGTGCATACCCTGGAATGGACGTGGGGAGGAAGCCGCCCCGGACAGACAGCAGGGCACCAGCGAGGTCGGTACAGATAGTCCGTTTTGATCCGTACGGTTCATTTGTGTAGGCTGCGGGATGTGTCGAAGACGCTGGTGAAGCGGGCGTACCGGTACCGCTTCTATCCCACCGAAGGGCAAGCGGCGCAGTTGTCGCGGACCTTCGGCTGCGTGCGCGTGGTCTACAACCAGGCACTGGAGGTCCGCACGACCGCGTGGGAGCAGGAACAGCGGCGGATCACCTACGTTGAGGCCTCGGCGATGCTGACCGGGTGGAAGGCCACCAAGGAGTTCGGGTTTCTCAACGAGGTGTCGTGTGTGCCGTTGCAGCAGAGTCTGAGACACCAACAGACCGCGTTCGCGAACTTCTTCGCCAAGCGGGCCCGTTACCCGAGGTTCAAATCCCGCAAGCGGGGCAAGGCCAGCGCGGAGTACACCCGATCGGCATTTCGCTGGCGGGGTGGTCAACTCACTCTGGCGAAGATGAACCAGTCGTTGGACATTCGCTGGTCGCGGCCCCTTCCAGCGGATGCCCAGCCTTCGACGGTGACGGTGTCTCGGGATCCGGCGGGCCGATGGCACGTGTCGATCCTGGTCGAGACCAGCGTTGAGCAGTTGCCGGCAAGTAGGGGTGCGATCGGTATCGATGTCGGTCTTACCTCGTTGGTGACGTTGTCGACGGGTGAGAAGATCGCCAACCCGCGTTACGAAAAGCGTGACCGTGTTCGGTTGGCCAGGGCGCAGCGCGCGCTGGCCCGTAACCGGTCGCTGGCTCGCGCGATCAGTGATGCGGCCTGGTCGGCGTTCCGATCGATGTTGGAATACAAAGCATCGTCGTATGGACGCCGGGTCGTCGCGGTAGATCGCTGGTTGCCCACCAGTAAGACCTGCAGTGCATGCGGGCAGTTGAAGGAGATCCTGTCGCTGCGAATCCGCATCTTTGAGTGTGTCGTGTGTGGACTGGTTCGTGATCGTGACCACAACGCGGCACTGAACATTCTGGCCGCCGGGCGGGCGGTTGCAGCCTGTGGAGACGGAGTAGGACCAAGCTGACGTCAGTCGGTACGGCATCTGTCGCAACCCCCTTCCCGGGGACGGAAGCAGGAACCACACGCCGCGAGGCGAGTGAGATCCTCGTCGTTCACGACGAGGAGAAACGTCAAGGCAGCAGTTGAATCCTTCCTGAGGCGTGCCAGCGGCGCAGCAGTTCGGCTTCGGCGGACAGTCGGTGTTCCGGGGTGACCTTGACCGGTTCGCCCCACGCGTGCCGGAACGTCACCTGATCTGGTTCATCCACTATGGACATTCCGGTTAACAGTACCGACGCGGTGGGGAACAGTTCGGTCAGCACGTACGTGATGAGCGTGCCGGTGGTCGGCCACACCGCCTGCTCGGCGTCCAACCCGAGCAGGTGCAGCATCGGCACGGTGTACCGCCAGTTCGGGATCGGCACGAAACCCAGGTCGGGCGGCCACCAGTACGGCAGCTTGTGCGGCTCCCAGTGCAGCCGGCCCGGCTCGACCAGCAGATACAGGCGGCTGGAGTAGTCGGCGAACGTGTACGGGCTGGCCACCACGCCCCGGTGCAGCACCACCACGTCGCACCGCCTGCCCAGCGTCCTCGGCCCGGCGGGCGGGTCCAGCGCAAGGCTGGTCATCCGGACCACCAGATCGGCGTCGTCGATGGCGGCGGCGCGGGCCGGGTCGGGTGACATCGGGGCGTTGCCGACGACCGCGACGGACACCGGCGTGCCGTGCCGCGCGTAGCTGACCAGCAGCTCGCGCAGGCCGTCCGTGGTCTCCGGCGCCACGGTCGCCGGCTGGCTACACATCGGACACCGCGGTACGGAATGCTGGGGCCGTGACAGTGCAGGTGGTCGCCGTCGTGCCGGCGCGCGGCGGCTCGGTCGGCTTCCCTGGCAAGAACCTGGCCGATTTTCTCGGCCGCCCGCTCGTGGCCGCCGCGGTCGGCGTCGGGTTGGCCAGCGCGGACCGGGTGCTGGTCAGCACCGATGACGGGGACATCGGCCAGGTCGCGGTGGCGGCGGGCGCGACACTCGTGCGCCGCCCCGCGGAACTGGCCGGACCGAGTAGTCGCACGGTCGACGCGGTACGCCACGCCATCGACGACCAGGAACTACCCGACGACACGATCATCGTGCTGCTCCAGCCGACATCGCCACTGCGCACGGCGGCGGATGTCGAGGAATGCCTGCGGCTGCACGGAAACCGGCCAACCGGCTCGGTGGTACAGGTGGCCGAATCCGACCACCACCCGTGGAAGTCCTGCGTCCTGTCGGACGGCACGCTCCGGCCGGTCCGCGACTGGGCCGACCTGGAGGCCCCTCGGCAGTCACTGCCCCCGGCGCTGCGGCCGACCGGCGGCGTGTACGTGGTCGGCGCGGGAGACCTGCGCGCACACCACAGGTTCTTCGTGCCGGAAGTGCTCGCCCAGGTGATACCGGCAGCGCGATCGATCGATGTGGACAGTCCACCGGACCTGGCCGCGGCTGTGCGCGTGGCCGAGGACCTGGGCTGGACGCGATAGTCACCAGACAAGTTCGTCGCCCTCCACACAGGTGCGGTCCACGAACTCCTTGTCCAGCGGGATCGACCAGATCTCCTCGCCGGCCAGCAGGGCCATGATGTGCTTGCTGGCACCGGGTTTGCCGAAACCGGTGTCGCTGGGCTGCCGGCCGGACGCCCGCGCCGCGGCCAGCGCCGCGACGACCGCGTCCCGTTCCGGTGGCACGTTGCGCACGCTGCCCGCGGTGGACCTGCGCCGCTGGCGGGTGCCGACGTTGACCGACGGCGTGCCGAGCACCGGGGCCTCACGAACACCGGACGACGAGTTGCCCAGCATCACGTCCGCGTGGCGCATCAGCGACACGAAGTACTCGAACCGCATCGACGGCAGCCGGACGAACCGGTCGCCGGTCAGCCGGTCGAGCTCTTGGCGGATCCGGTCGCAGCCCTCGTCGTTGTTCGGGTCGATGATCACCCAGTTGCCGCCGTCGGCGAGCACCGCGTCGACAACGGCCGCCGCGTGCGGCGCGGTCAGGTCCGGTTCGGTGGTCACCGGGTGCATGGCCAGCACGCCGAACGTGTCGAACCCGATGTCGTAACGGGACCGCACCGCCGCAAGGCTCGGCGCGTCCGGGGACGTGAGCACGTCCACCTCGGGGCTGCCGACCACGAAGATCCGGTCCGTCTCCTCGCCGAGCTGCAACAGCCGCGACCTTGCGTCGTCGTTGGCGACCAGGTGGACGTGCGCGTGCTTGGAGATGGAGTGGCGGATGGTGTCGTCGATCGTGCCGGACAGCTCGCCGCCCTCGATGTGGATCACCCGCACGTTGGTCAGCGAGCCGACGATCGCGCCGGCCAGCGCCTCCACCCGGTCCCCGTGCACGACGATCGCGTCCGGCCGCTCCTCGTGCACCAGCCGGGCCAGCGCGGCCACGGTGTTGGCCAGCACGAGTGCCGCCGGCTCGCCGTCCACCTGGTTCGGAATGAGGTGCAGCCTGCGCAGCCCTGCCCTTTCGATCTCGTGCACGGTGTAGCCGTAGCGGCGCAACAGGTGCATGCCGGTGACCACGACACGCGCGGCCAGGTGCGGGCCGTCCTGCGCCGCGATCATGATGTCGCGCAGCTTCCCGAAATCGGCCCTGGTGCCGGTGACGAACAGGATCTCCCGCCCGACACCGGCCCGCGCAAGCTCGGTCGGTTCAAGCTCGGTCGGGTCAGGCTGGGTCGGTTCAAGCGCTGACAAGGTCACCCCACCGGATCTGGACGTCCGGGGCCAGGTCACGGGCGGCGGTCCGGCCGAGCACCGTGTCGTAGTCGGCGGCCTTGATCTCGCCGGTGCCCGGCCGCTTCACCCAGGTGTTGGCGGTGGTGAGCGGGGTGCCGGCCGGGATGGAGTCGGTCGTGACCACGCAGGCGTAGGCGAAGTCGATGGTCGGCTTCTCGTCGGCCAGGATCTCCTTGCGGCCGCCGAGCGCGGCGTGGATCAGGCGCGAGCCGTCCACCAGTCGGGCGAACTCGTCCGGTGTGGACGACACCGGGATGTCCGGCCCCGGCCAGCTCATGTCGGACGTGAAGTGCCGCTCCAGCACGCGCGCGCCCAGCGCCACGGCCCCGAGGCAGGGGTAGATCGACGTGGTGTGGTCGGACAGGCCGAGGACCGCGTCCGGGAACGCGTCGCCCAGTTCGGCCAGCGCGCCAAGCCGCACCAGTTCGGGCGGTGTCGGGTAGAGGGAAGTGCAGTGCAGCACGGCAAAGCCGACGCCTGCGGCGCGCAGCAACTCCACCGCGGGCCGCACCGACACAACGTCGTTCATCCCGGTGGACAGGATCACCGGCTTGCCGAACCCGGCGACGTGCCGGATCAGCGGGTAGTTGTTGCACTCGCCGGAGCCGATCTTGAACGCGGCCACGTCGAGTTTCGCAAGCCGGTCCGCGGCGGCGCGGGAGAACGGCGTGGAGAGGAAGATCATGCCGCGTTCCTCGGCGTGCGCCTTGAGGTCGCGTTCGTCCTGTTCGGACAGGGCGCAGCGGTTCATCATCTGGTAGATCGGCTCGTCCGCGTTGCCCGGCACGACGTCGTTGGGGATCATCTCGTCCGCCACGACGTGTGTCTGGAACTTCACGCACTCCACACCGGCGGTTGCGGCATCATCGACCATCCGGTGCGCCTTCGCCGGATCACCCTCGTGGTTGATGCCGATCTCCGCCACCACCAACGGCGGGTACTCGGTCCCGACCTCGCGATCACCGATTCGGAAGGACAACGCAGCCTCCGGACTAGTCAAGGGGCACAACCGCGACAGCCGTGCCGATATCGCACGATTGCCACCGGGAGAACCAGGCGAACTCCAGCCGTCCGCCGGTCTCTGCCGGCGGTTCCAAGCGGGACGGTAGCACTTTCTTGGGTCATCCTTGGGGTCGGCGCGACGATCTTCAGCCCGCTATCAGACCCACCACTCATACCCGGGCTGACCAGGAACGACACCGGTCCCCGATGCCCCGCCGTGATGCGCGAACCGTCCGAAAAGTCGACTTGGCAGTATCGCCCGGATGAGGTCCGCGCTAACAAAGCTTAATCGTTTCCCAGGTTCGACGACCGTGACCTTAGTTCGCGCACAGCACGGTCGGGCAGAATGATCGGCGAGATGCGGATTCCAACGTCTGACCAGGTCGAGGCCGCGACCGAGCCGGTGTCGCGGGCCACGGACGCGCGACCCGGCCGCTGGCAGCGCCTGAACACCCTGCTGGCCACGAACTGGCTGCTCACGGCGCTGCTGGTGCTCGGCGGCGCACTGCGGGTGATCACCTGGCTGGCGTACCAGCCCGCGCTGCTCTACACCGACTCGTACTACTACCTCTTCAACGTCGATCCGCTGAACCCGCAGTACCTCGACCCGATCGGGTATCCACTGTTCGTGTTGAAGCCGCTGCTGCCGATCGGCGGCCTCGCACTGGTGAGCGCCGTGCAGCACCTGGCGGGCATCGGCATGGCGCTGCTGCTGTACCGGACCGCGCTGCGCTGCGGCGCCCGGCGCTGGCTGGCGGCGCTGGTCACCGCGCCGGTGCTGCTGGACGGCTTCCAGCTCCAGATCGAGCAGAACATCCTGTCCGACGTCTGGCTGGAAGTCCTGCTGGTGGTGCTGGTGTGGCTGCTCGTCGGCCGGGGCGTGCCGCGGCCCGCGCTGATGGCCGTGGCCGGTCTGGTGCTCGCGCTGGCCATGACCGTGCGGATGGTGGCCATCGCGTTGATCGTGCCGGCCGTCATCTACGCGCTGCTGGTCGGCCGGCAGTGGCGGCTGCCAGGGGGGTGGCGCAAGATCGCGGCGCGGGTCGGCGCGCTGGTGGGCGTGTTCGGGGTGGTCGTCGTGGCCTACGCCGGGTACTTCGACCTCAAGGCGGGCTACTGGGGCCTGAGCACGTCGTCGGGCAACTCGCTGTACGGGCGGACCGCCAACGTGGCCGACTGTTCGAAGCTGAACCTGAACAGCGTGCTCGCCCAGCTGTGCCCCAAGGAGCCGCTCGGCCAGCGCCTCGGTCCGAACATCTACGCGCACCTGGACGGCAACCCGAACTGGCCCGGCTACATCCCGCCCGGCGAGACCGTCTACACCCTGGACCGGCAGTTCGCCCTTGTGGTGCTGGAGAAGCAGCCGCTCGACGTGCTGGGCGCGATCCTGACCGACTTCGGCAAGGGCTTCCTGCCGACCCACTCGTCGCTGCCCGGCGATCCGCCCGCGACCCTGTGGACGTTCGCGCCCTTCTACCCCGCGTACACCATGGATCCCAACGACACCAAGACCAACCCGTTCGACCAGGCCAACGCGGTGGCGCTCCAGTTCGGCGGGCAGGGCCTCTCGGTGAACACAGGCCTGGCCCAGTTCCTCACCGGGTACCAGACCTACGTCTACACACCGGGCCCGCTGCTCGCCGCGCTCGGCGTGGTCGGGCTGATCGCCGGGTTCGGCGTCGGCCGGGCTCGCCGGTCGGGGCTGGCCGCGCCGACACTGCTCGTCACTGCGGTGGCGATCACGGTGCTCGGCACGGCGGCGCTGTTCGAATTCTCGTGGCGCTACCAGCTGCCCGGCCTCGTGCTGTTCCCACTGGCGGGCGTGTTGGGCATCGTGGCCCTGACTAGGCCCCGCGATCCCGCTGGTTGAGCTTGGCCAGCATCCGGTTGTAGGCGGCCAGTGCGGCATCGTCGTCGTCGATGTCGGCCTCGGTGTTCTGGTCGACCGCGTCCATGCCCAGGCCGGCCAATGTGGACCGACGGGCCGACTCCAGCCACTGGCCGGTGTCGTTCTGCCGTTCCGTGTCGCGCATCCACTGCGCCACGACCAGCACCATGACGGCGAACATCAGCCCGTCGCCGACCACCCACATGATCCCGCCGCCGGTATGAATGTCGGACAGGTCGGCACCGGGGTAGGGCTCCCGGGTCGTCATCATCAGCAGGACGCCGACGACCGTGTCCGCCGTCATCCCGAGGAACAGCAGGAACACCCGCAGTGGATACGAAAGCTGTCGCCTGAGCGGCTCGTGGCCCAGCAGCGGCAGGAAGAACAGGTAGCCGCTGCCCAGGTAGAGCACGATCTCCACTTCGTGCAGCCACTCGTGGGTGCGCATGAGCGGCATGAACCCGGTCAGGTGGGTACCGACCAGCACCACCGCGTAGAAAGCCAGCGCGAGCGGCGGGAACGTGAGGACGGACACAAGGCGGCTGCGCAGTAGGGCCGTTGTCTCGGTGGTGAGCAGGCGAATCGGTTGGCCCAGCACGAACAGCACCGGCACGCACATGATCAGCAGCAGGTGCTCGATCATGTGCAGCCAGAACAGCTCGTGGCCGTACACGTCGACCGAGCTCTGCAACGTCACGGCGAGCAGCGCCAACGCGCCGAGGAAGCAGAGGGTCCGGCCGATCGGCCAGCCATGCCGTGCCCGCCACAGGTAGCAGCCTGCGGTGACCAACAGGACCGCGTCGGTGATCGGCCGGAGGTGCCAGGTGCCCACGGCCGTGCCCCACGTCAGCGGGGACAGGCCCGCCATGTCCATTCTCACCTCCACGAACGCCGGTCAAGTGCGTCGACCTTGGGTTACCGTAGCTCGCGGCCGTTCGTGGCCGGCGGCTTGGCCGCCGCAGTGCTTTCCCGGAGCGGAGTGCAGCGACGCGCCAGCGGCGAGGA
The DNA here is from genome assembly GCA_963702275.1 of Candidatus Melainabacteria bacterium. GTDB lineage: Bacteria > Actinomycetota > Actinomycetes > Mycobacteriales > Pseudonocardiaceae > DATEPR01. The sequence continues at coordinate 16,570 of CAVPCF010000104.1, read as the reverse complement.
ATGGAGCGCAGGGAAGGCACTGCGTAAAGGCGGCGAAGCCCGCGAACGGAGCGAGCAATGTCGCAGAGAGGAGACTCTCGGCATGCTGCCGACTCCGGCAAACCTGGCTACCGCCGCGGCGAACCTCGCCGCAAAGGTCTTGGGCGACGGCTTGGCCGATCTGCGGCCGATGCCGAGAACGCTGATCGACGGCGGGCCGCGCCGGTCGGTGTTCCGCCTCGCGCCCGACGACGTCGAGCCGGGTGAGCCGGACGACGGCCGGTTCGACGGACCGCCGGTGCTGCTCGTGCCGCCGCTGGCCGCGCCCGCGCTGTGCTTCGACCTGCGACGCGGTTGCAGTCTTGCCGAGCACCTGGTGGCCGAGCGCCGCCGCACGTACCTGCTGGACTACGGCACGATTGCGTTCGCCGACCGCGGCCTCGGCATCGAGCACTGGATCGACGACGTGCTGCCAAGGGCGATCCTGGCGGCCAGCGCCGACGCGGGTGGCCGGCCGGTGCACCTGGTCGGCTGGTGTCTCGGCGGGATCTTCGCGCTGCTCGCCACGGCCGACCGGGCGGACCTGCCGGTGGCGTCCATCACCGCGGTCGCCAGCCCCATCGACTTCACCGCGATCCCGCTGGTGGCCCCGATCCGCCCGTTGGCCGACCTGACCAACGGGCTCGTGCTGACGGCCGCGTACCGGCTGTTCGGCAACGCGCCCCGCCAGCTCGTGCGGCTTGCCTACCAGCTCTCGGCGTTCGACAAGTACGTCACGAAGCCGATCGCGATCCTGCGGCACCTGGACGACCCGGAGTTCCTGGCCCAGATCGAGGCCGTGGACCGGTTCACCAACCACATGATCGCCTACCCCGGCCGCACGTTCGGCCAGCTCTACCACCGGTTCTTCCGCGCCAACGACCTGGCGGACGGCACGGTCACCGTGGACGGCCGGATCATCTCGCTGTCCGAGATCACCGTGCCGACCCTGGTGATCGCCGGTGAAGGCGACGGCATCGCGCCGCGGCGGGCGGTGTACCGGCTGGTCGACGTGCTGGAGAACGCGCGGGACGTCCGGTTCGAGCTGTGCCCCGGCGGCCATCTCGGCGTGCTCACCGGCCGCGCCGCCCGCGACACCACGTGGCGCCACCTCGACAAGTTCCTTGACGAGCAGCCCGGCTAGGTCTGCCAGGTGACGGGCAGCGCGTGCACGCCGTAGATGTCGTGGTCGGTACGCAGCGGCACGTCCGCCTCGGGAATCGCGATGGCCAGCGTGGGGAAGCACCCGAGCAGCGCGGGGAGCGCGACGCGCAGCTGCACGCGGGCCAGTTGCTGGCCGAGGCACTGGTGGACGCCGTGGCCGAGGGTGAGCTGGCCGACGGCGTGGCGCCTCAGGTCCAGGACGTCCGGGTTCGGGAAGCGGTCGGGATCACGGTTCGCGGCCTGGATCGACAGGGTCACCGAGTCGCCCTTCCTGATCAGTTGGCCAGCCACAGCCACGTCCTCCAGCGCCGTGCGCACGTTGGTGTGGGCGATGCTCAGGTAGCGCAACAGTTCCTCGACCGCGTCGTCGACGATGGTGGGGTCGGTGCGCAGGGCAACCAGTTGGTCGGGGTTGCGGAACAGGGCGTACATGCCAAGCGCGATCATGTTCGCGGTCGTGTCGAGGCCTGCGGCCAGCAGTAGCGTGCCGATGTTGCTCAGTTCTTCGTCCGTGAGGTCGCCGGTGGTCAGGTCGCTGAGCAGGTCGTCGGTGGGACTTTTCTGTTTCGCCAGCACCAGTTCGCGCAGATAGTCCTGGATCGCCGTCATGGCCTCGTACTGGTCCCGCGGTTCGGTGTCGCGCTTGTTCATGGTCATCGCGTGCTGCTGGAAGTACTCGCGGTCCTCGTACCGGACGCCGAGCAGTTCGCAGATCAGCTGGGCCGGGATGGGTTGGGCGTACGCGGCCACGAGGTCGACCGTTGGGCCGTGCTCTGCCATGGCGTCCAGGTGGGCGGCGGCGATCCGCTCGATGCGTTCGGTCAGCAGTCGCATCCGCCGCACGGTGAACCTGCCGGTGAGCAGCCGCCGATAGCGCGTGTGCTCCGGCGGGTCGACGCCGATGAACATCCCCGGCGGCGCGGGCGGCAGCAGGCCGGCCAGCGCACCGGCGCCCGGCATCGGGGAGTGCTGGAGTTCCTGCCGTGAGCTGAACCTCAGGTCGGCGAGGATCTCGCGGTTGAGCAGGTAGCTGGTGGCCAGCCAGCCCACGTGCCCGTCGGGATAGGCCATCGGCGCCAGCGGCCGCTCGGCACGCAGCCGGGCCAGCTCCTCGGGCGGATCGAACGGACACCCGGCGGGGCGAGCCGTGGGCAGCTGTACGACTTGGTCTTCGGACATGACTGAAAGCTACGTTGCGTTTCGCGGTTCTTCAACGAAGAGCGGCCAATTATTGCAATGGTAGTGAAGGTAAACGCAATTGGCGTTGCAATGAGTTCGACGTGAACGCACACTGGTCCGGTGCCTGGCGGAAGACTGACCCGTACCGACCGTGAGCGGATCGCCGCCGGGCTGGCGGCGGGGCTCGAGTACGCCGAGATCGCCAGACGGCTCGACCGTCCAACGTCGACGGTCAGCCGCGAGGTGGCCCGCAACAGCGGACCCGACGGCTACCACGCCGACGAAGCGGGCCGCGCGACCGCGCGACGCGCCCGCCGCCGCAAGCCGACCCAGCCCGCGGCGGCGCCGCTCGACGCGGACGCCTACGGGCGCGACCCAGCGGTGGTGCAGGTGTTCGAGGCGGAGTTCGCGGCCATGATCGTCGACACCGGCCTGTCGCGGATGGCGGCCCGGGTGCTGGCTCGGCTCTACATCACCGACAGCGGCAGCCTGACAGCGGCCGACCTGGTCAGGTCGCTGCGCGTGAGCCCCGCGTCGATCTCCAAGGCCGTCGGCTACCTGGCCGGGCTGGACCTGGTCCGCCGCGAGCGCGACACCCGCCGCCGCGAGCGATACGTGGTCGACGACGACTTCTGGCTGCGGGCCTGGTCGGCCAGCGCCCGCAAGAACGCGATGTGGGCAACGGTCACCCGCCAGGGCGCGGCGATCTTCGACCCGACCACACCGGCGGGCGCCCGGCTGGAATATCTGGCCCAGTTCTTCGACCGGCTGTCCGCCGACATGGTCAGCGGCTTCACCGCGACGATCGCGGGCGACGCACTGACCGTGCTCGCCGCACTCGTGCACGCCGGACGCCCGCTTCAGCCCGACGAGCTGGCCTGCGCATTGGGCTGGGCGCCGGAACGGCTGGCGGACGCGCTGCGTGGTGCGGCGGACCGGCCGGACATGGCCGACCCGGTTGCGTTGTCCCGCACGGAGACCGGCGCGTACACCGTGGTCGCGCGGGCGGAGCGGTTGACCACGGTCCAGCGCGCGGCGCTGGATGGCAGTCTGGGCGGCACGGGCCGGAACCGGTAGCCTAACGGTGTTCGGTTAATGGAGGTGGCGATCAGTGACGGACTCCCGCGCGACGACGGCGGTCGTGCTGCGTGAGGTCGGCGTGCCGATGCGGGTCGAGCCGGTGACGCTGCGCGCGCCGGGGCCCGGCGAGGTGCTGGTGCGGGTCGCCGCGGCCAGCCTCTGCCACTCGGACCTGTCGCTGGCCACCGGCGTGCTCACCCAGCCGCTGCCGGCCGTGCTCGGCCACGAGGCGTCCGGCACGATCGCCGAGCTCGGCGAAGGCGTCGACAACTTCGCGGTCGGCGATCCCGTGCTGCTGCTGTGGAATCCGCCCTGCCGCGAGTGCTGGTACTGCCGGCACGGCGAGCCCCACCTGTGCGAACACGCCGCGGACCGGGTCGGCGAGCCGTACGGCTGGGACGAGGGCGGCGCGCCGCTGTACCCGGGCCTGTCCACGGCCGCGTTCGCCGAGCACACCGTCGTGCCCGCGCGTGCCTGCTACCCGTTGCCCACCGACATCCCGCTGGACCTGGCCGCGTTGCTGGGCTGCGCGGTGACCACCGGTGTCGGTGCCGTGCTCACCACGGCCGGGGTGCGGCCGGGGGAGTCGGTGGTGGTGGTCGGGCTCGGCGGGGTCGGGCTGGCGGCCGTGTCCGGTGCCCGGATCGCCGGTGCCACGCCGATCGTCGCCGTGGACACCGTGCCGGAGAAGCTGGCACTGGCCGGCACGTTCGGCGCCACCCACGCGCTGCCCGCGGGCCGTGCCGTCCGCGACGAGGTGCGTGCGCTGACCGACGGCCGCGGCGCCGACCACGTCTTCGACTGCGTCGGACTGGCCAGGACCATCAAGGACAGCTGGCGCCTCGCCCGTCGCGGTGGCGCGCTGACAGTCGTGGGTATCGGCGCGAAGTCCGAGGTGGTGGAGTTCTCGTCGTTGGAGCTGTTCCATTTCGCCCGCCGGATCCTGCCGTGCATGAACGGTTCGCTGGACGCCGACCGTGACCTGCCCGGCTACTTCGACCGGGTGCGCGGTGGCGCGCTCGACCTGCGTGCCATGGTCAGCAGGGAGATCGGGCTTTCCGGTGTCCAACAAGGCTTTGACGATCTGGCCGCGGGCCGGGTCGTCCGCGTGGTAGTGCACCCTGATCAACAGGAGGACAAGTGACCGAGCGGGTAGCGATCGTGACCGGAGCGGCTCGCGGCATCGGTGCCGCGACAGCGCGGCGCCTTGCCAGGGACGGCATGTCCGTCGCCGTCGTGGACCTCGACGCGGCGGCGGGCGAGCCGGTGGTCAAGGAGATCGAGGCGGCCGGCGGCACTGCGATCGCCCTCGGCGCGGATGTCAGCCGGGAGGACCAGGTCGCCGCGGCGGTCGCCGAGGTCGCAGAGCGGCTCGGCGGCCCGACGGTACTGGTCAACAACGCCGGTGTGCTGCGGGACAACCTGCTGTTCAAGATGTCGGTGGACGACTGGGACACGGTGCTCGGCGTGCACCTGCGCGGCGCGTTCCTGATGTCGAGGGCGGCGCAGGCGCACATGGTCGAGGCCAACTGGGGCCGGATCGTGAACCTGTCCTCCACGTCGGCGCTGGGCAACCGGGGGCAGGTCAACTACTCGGCGGCCAAGGCCGGCATGCAGGGCTTCACCAAGACGCTGGCCATCGAACTGGGCAGGTTCGGCGTGACCGCGAACGCGATAGCGCCCGGGTTCATCGTCACCGAGATGACCCGGTCCACGGCCGAGCGGATGAACGTGTCCTTCGAGGACCTGCAGCAGGGCGCGGCCAGCCAGATCCCGGTCGGTCGGGTCGGTCGGCCGGAGGACATCGCCGCCACGGTTTCGTTCCTGGTCAGCGAGGACGCCTCGTTCGTGTCCGGCCAGGTGATATACGTGGCAGGCGGCCCCAAGGACTGATCACATCAGCGACGGCACCACTGCTTCGATCAGGTGCGGGCCGGGTTCGGCGATCGCCTTGCTGAACTGGTCGGCCAGTTCTGCCGCCGTGCGGGCCCTGGTCGCCGGTACGCCCATGCCGGTGGCCATGGCCACGAAGTCCAGGTCGGGGCGGGACAGGTCGAGCAGTTCGGCGGCCCGCTTGCCGTCGGTGTCCGCGCCGACACGTTGCAGTTCCATCCGCAGGATGGCGTAGGCCCGGTTGGCCAGCACCACCGTGGTCACGTTGAGGTCCTCCCTTGCCTGGGTCCACAGCGCGGACACGGTGTACATCGCGCTGCCGTCGGCTTCCAGGCAGATCACCGGGCGGTCCGGGCACGCGACCGCGGCGCCGATGGCCGCCGGCATGCCAAGGCCGATCGCGCCGCCGGTCAGCGTCAGCAGGTCGTGCGCTGGCGCGCCGACCGTGGCGGCCGGGACCAGCACGCCGGACGTGTTCGCCTCGTCCACGATGATCGCGTTCTCCGGCAGCAGTGCGCCGATCACGTCGGCCCAGTTCTGCTGGGTCAGGTCACCGGTCGGCACCTCGGGGCGGCGGGCCGGAGCGCGGACCGGCTCGATGTCGGCGGCCAGGAGATCCGCCAGATTTTCCAGTGCGCCCACGGCATCCTGGTCGACGTTGTCCGCCAGCGTGTGCACCGTGCAGCCCTCGGGCACCAGGTCACTGGCCTTGCCGGGGTAGGCGAAGAACGACACCGGCGACCGCGCCCCGGCCAGCACAAGGTGCCTTGCCCCGGCCAGTTGGTACTGCACGTGCTCGGCCAGGTAGCCGAGCCGGTCGACGGCCGGAATGCCGGCGCCCCTGCGCATCCGGGCCGGGAACGTCTCGGCGAGCACCGTGACGCCGGTGGCCGCGGCCAGCCGGCTCGCCGCGGCAAGGCCATCGTCGCGGACCGCGGCACCGCCCAGCAGCAGCACCGTCGGCTCGCCGGAACCCAGCACCTTCGCCACCGACGCCACCACGTCGTCGGGCACCGTGGCGTGCGTCCTCGGGCCGACCGGGCCGACCGGCACCGCACCGTCCGACCAGGACACGTCGGCCGGCAGGATCAGCGTGGCCACCTGGCCCGGCGGGCCGCAGGCCGCGGCGATCGCGGCCGCCGCATCCGCCGCCACGTCGGTGACCCGGGTGCTGCGCCGCACCCAGCCGGACACCGCGCCCGCGATCGCGTCGATGTCCGACTCCAGCGGCGCGTCGAACCGCTTGTGGTAGGTGGCGTGGTCGCCGACCACGTTCACGATCGGCGTCTTGGCGCGGCGCGCGTTGTGCAGGTTGGCCAGTCCGTTGCCGAGGCCCGGTCCCAGGTGCAGCAGCGTGGCCGCGGGCCGGCCCGCCATCCGGCCGTAGCCGTCCGCGGCACCCGTCACCGCGCCCTCGAACAGGGCCAGCACGGCCCGCATCTCCTGCACCGAGTCCAGCGCCGCCACGAAGTGCATCTCGGACGTGCCCGGATTGCCGAAGCAGACGTCCACCCCGCCGTCGACCAGGGTGCGGATCAGTGCCTGTGCGCCGTTCACGCCTTGGTCTCCTCGCTGTCGCCGAGCAACACGTCCGGATTGAGAATGCCGGCCGGGTCGAACGCCGCCTTGACGCGCCGCATCAGCGCGATCTCGGCCGGATCGGTCAGGTCGAGGAAGTACGGCTTCTTCTGCCGGCCGATGCCGTGCTCACCGGAGATCGCGCCGCCAAGCCGCAGCCCTGTCTCGAACATGCCGTGCAGCAGCCGGTGCCGGACCACCGGATCGGCCTGGAACACGGCCAAGTGCACGTTGCCGTCCCCGGCGTGCCCGCAGCCGGCCACCCCTGAGCCCGTCTCCTGCGCCAGTTTCCGTGCCGCGGCAAGGAATTCCGGCATCGCGTTGCGTGGCACGACGACGTCCACGATGTCGTGCGCGCCCGCTACCTTGGCGGTCCAGAACGCCTTCTCGCGCGCCTCGATCAGCTTGTGCCCTGCCGGGCCGTCCAGCACGTAGACGTCGATCGCGCCGAGTTCGTCGAGCTGGGTGCCCAGCCGTTCGATGTCCGCGTCCACCCGGTCGGCGTCGGTGTTCTCCAGTGACACCACCAGATACGCCTGCGCCGCGTCCCGCACGGTGTCCGGGATGCCCAGCGACAGTTGGGTGGTGTAGGTGATCGCGGCCATCGTGAACGCGTCGATGTACTCCAGGATGTTCGGCGCCAGTCCGGTGGCCACCACCTTGGGCACGGCGCGGACCACGCCGTCCAGGTCCGGGAAGGGCGCCAGCACGGTCCGCTGGTGGGCCAGCCGGGGGTGCAGCTTCAGGATCGCCTCGGCCACCAGGGCCAGCGTGCCCTCCGAGCCGATGATGAGCTGGGTCAGGTCGTAGCCGCTGCTGGCCTTGACGATCCGGCCGCCGGTGCGGATGATCTCGCCGGTGCCCAGCACGGCGGTCAGGCCGAGCACGTGGTGCCGGGTCACGCCGTAGCGGATCGCGCGCATGCCGCCCGCGTTGGTCGCGACGTTGCCGCCGAGACTGCCGGACAGCTCACCAGGATGGACCGGGTACGTCAGGCCGACCTCGGCGGTCCGGACGTCCAGCTCGGCCAGCGTGACACCCGGCTGCACAACCGCGACGTGGTTGTCCGTGTCGATCTCCAGCACGGCGTTCATCCGCTCGAACGACACCACGATGCCGCCGTCGCGCGGCACGCAGGCACCGGACATCCCACTGCCGGAACCGCGCGCGGTGATCGGCACGCGGTACTCCCGGGCCAGCTCGACCACGCCCGCGATCTCGTCCGCCGATGACGGGCGGACGAGGTAGCCCGGCTGGACCGGGGTCGCGCTGAGGGCCTCGTCGTGCTGATAGTCCACGGAGATCGCGGCACCCACCAGCACGTGGCTCTCGCCGACCAGCCCGGCCAGCTCGTGGGCGATCGAGTCCGCCATGCCTACCTCCTGGTAACTCGCCGTTGCCCGACTATCCCATCCGCTCGCCCCGCCGCAGGGCACGGGTTCGCCGGTCGGCCTGCCCGGCGCGCGACAACCTGGCGCGCGAGGCCGCCGCGGCCGCCCGCGCCACTCGGTGAATTGTCGTCGGTGCGATACCGGGTATCGGTTCCTACTGTCCGGTCGGTAATGCGGGTCGGACCTGATACTTACGGCAAGTCGGCGTCGATCAATCGCGAGAACAATCAGTCCGCGCGCAGCGCCGCCAACGCCAATCGGGTCAACTCACCTCGGATGACCTCCAGCGGAACCTGCCGGCCATGAATGGACCAGTGGTAAACGAGTTCGTTCACCGCACCGATGAAGGCCATCACGGTCAGGCTGTAGTCGCGTCTTGTCGCCTCCCCGCGTTCCACCGCGAGCGCCGCTTCGGCTTCCAGCATCTGGCCGAGCCGCGCGCGCCACGCAAGGCGGTGCCGCTCGACCGCCGCGCTGACCCCGATCACCTCTACGTAGGCGATTCTGGTCCACCGCGGATCGCTGGAGGTCGTCCCGATGTACGCCTCGATCGCGCGGTCGATGCGCACCGCCGTCGGCTCGTCCGGGATTTCGCCGACCGCGGCGAGCATCGCGTCGGAGGCCTGTTGTGTTATGTGGTCGTGTAATGCGATGAGCAGGGCTTCCCGGCTGGCGAACTCCTCGTAGAAGTTGCGGGTGGACACATTGGCCCGCGCGCACAACCGCTCGATGGAAGTAGCCGGATAACCCTCTGTGCCGAACAGATCCAAAGCCGCGGCCAACAACCGCTGCCTGCGTTCGGCTCGGCGTTGGGTGGCCGTTCGGCCGCCATAGTCTCGGCGTGCCGCCGGCGCCGTGCCAGTCATGGGCGTCCTCGATGATGATCCGGACTCGATGGAACCGATCCGTCAATCTTGTCATGGATCACGCGATCGGAGATCATCGGCGAGCCGTGCTCGTGCCACTCGCCGTCCCGCCGGAACCGCGTCGCGATCCGGTCGCCGTCGGGTCAGACCGGTCAGACTACCAGCTACTGTTGACAGTTGACAGCGGGAGCAAGATCGTTGAGAATGTCCGATTTGCCGCAGCTCTGGTGGGCTGAAGATCAGCATTGGCTGGTCCGATCGGCTGAACCTGACTGCGCTGGTCGACCCCAGTGGGTCACCGGGCGCGGCCCGTGACATGCGGCCGTAACTGCACAAATATCTCATTACGTCTATAAACCATCCACCACTTGAAGGTGTCGCATCACCCATTTGGCGTATCGTAGAATCACAATCGCGCCACGGACGGCCCGGGGACCTAGCATTCCCGCGGTCTGGGATTGGAAAGTCGGCTGACACCTTCGTGCGGCCCGGAGCCGGCGGGGCGACTATCACACTGCCGTACCCAGGCGGAAGGGGGCCAGAGCGTTGGCAGCGCCGTTGGAGCCACTTGATCTGGCAAGCCCGGCCAGTGAGCCCAGACCGGGCGAACTGGTGGGCGGCAAGGCGATCCTGGGCCGGTCACTCGCTGAAATCGCGTGGACACGCCTGAAGCGCGACAGATGGGCGCTCGCCGGCGGTGTGGTGATCGTGCTGTTCGTCGTCATCGCCATCGCGTCGGTGTTCCTGAAGAGCGCGGGCGTGCTGGACATCTCGACCTACCACACCGATCTGATCGACCACAACACCGACAAGCCGCTCGGCTTCTTCGGCGGCATCTCGCTGTCGCACCCGTTCGGCGTCGACCCGCAGTACGGCCGCGACATGCTCTCCCGGGTGCTCGTCGGCTCGGAGTACTCCCTGCTCATCGCCTTCACCGCGACCGTCCTCTCTGTGGTCATCGGCGTGATCATGGGCGTCGTCGCCGGCTACTTCGGCGGCTGGGTGGACACCGTCATCAACTGGCTGATGAACGTCTTCCTCGCCTTCCCGCTGCTGCTGTTCGCGATCGCGCTGACCGGCGTCGTGCAGGGCACCAACTCCGCGTTCGGCCTGTCCGGCGACGCGCTGCACATCACAGTGCTCGTCTTCGTCATCGGCTTCTTCAACTGGCCCTACATCGGCCGGATCATCCGCGGCCAGACGCTGTCGCTGCGCGAGCGGGAGTTCGTCGACGCGGCACGCAGCCTCGGCGCGCGCAGCTTCTACGTGCTCTGGCACGAACTGCTGCCCAACCTGGTCGGCCCGATCCTCGTGTATGCCACGCTGCTGATCCCGACCAACATCCTGTTCGAGGCCGCGCTGGACTTCCTCGGCGTCGGCCTGAAGCTGCCGACGCCGAGCTGGGGTGCCATGCTGGCCGACGCGGTGACCAACCAGTACTACTCGATAGATCCCGAGTACATCCTGGTGCCGGGCCTGGCGATCTTCGTCTCCGTGATGGCGTTCAACCTGCTCGGCGACGGTCTGCGGGACGCGCTGGATCCGCGCTCCCACTAGATCCCTGACCATCTACCCAACCATCCAACGAGGAGGCGTGTCAGTCGTATGAAACGCAAGAACGCAATGGCGTTCGCCGCCGTCTGTGCCGGGCTGAGCCTGCTGACGGCCTGCGGGAGCGGGTCGAGCGGCGGAACGGGCACCAGTAGCAACAGCGCGGGTGCGCCCGCCTACAACGCCGGCCTCACCAGCGTGGTCAACCCGTCAACCAAGGCCGGCGGCACGTTGAACTACGCGCTGTCCAACACACCGGACTCGACGGACCCCGGCAACACCTACTACGCCCTGATGTGGGACTTCAGCCGGCTGTACGCCCGGCCGCTGCTGACCTTCAAGTCGGCGCCCGGCGCGGACGGCCTGAAGTTGATACCCGGACTGGCCACCGGCCTCGGCAAGGTCAGCTCGGACGGCCTCACCTGGACGTACACCATCCAGTCCGGGCTGAAGTTCGAGGACGGCAGCCCGATCACCACGAAGGACGTCAAGTACGGCATCGAGCGCAGCACCAACTACTCGCCATCGGTGCTGCCCAACGGCCCGACGTACTTCCAGCAGTACCTGACCGACCCGACCTACCCGGGCGCCTACAAGGACACGACGCCGGACAAGATGGGCCTCAAGGGGATCGACACCCCGAACGACACCACCATCGTGTTCCACCTGCAGCACCCGTTCGCGGACTTCGACTACCTGGTCACGAACCCGCAGACCGCGCCGGTGCCACCGCTCAAGGACACCGGGTCCAACTACCAGACGCACCCGGTCTCCAGCGGTCCGTACATGTTCTCCACCTATGACCCGAACAAGGGCTTCACCCTGGTGAAGAACCCGCAGTGGACGGCATCGAGCGACCCCAACGACAAGCAGCTCGTGAACACGATCAACGTCGCGTTCAACGTGCAGGCCGCCGACATCGACAGCAGGCTGCTGAACGGCTCGCTGGACGTCGACATGGACGGCACCGGCGTGCAGACCGCCGCCCGCGCCCGGATCCTGGGCAACAAGGCACTGCAGGTCAAGGCGGACGACGCGACGACCGGCTTCCTCTGGTACGCCGCGATCAACACGAAGGTCGCGCCGCTGAACAACATCGACTGCCGCAAGGCGATCGAGTACGCGGTCAACAAGACCACCCAGCAGACGGCCTACGGCGGCCCGATCGCCGGTGGTGACATCGCGACCACCGTGCTGCCGCCGACCGTGTCCGGCTACCAGCGGGCCGACCAGTACGGCTTCACCAACCAGCCCAACGGCGATGTCGCCAAGGCCAAGTCGGAACTCCAGAAGTGCGGCCAGCCCAACGGGTTCAGCGTCAACATCGCGGCACGTGGCGACCGGCCCAAGGAGGTCTCCGCGGCGCAGGGCATCCAGGAGGCGCTGGCCCAGGTCGGGATCAAGGTCCAGATCCAGCAGTACCCGACCGGCAGCTACTTCTCCAGCTACGCCGGTGTGCCGAACTTCGTGCACCAGCACGACCTCGGCATCCTGATGGCAGGCTGGGGTGCCGACTGGCCGGACGGCTTCGGCTTCCTGTCCCAGATCGTGGACGGGCGGGCCATCAAGGCCGCTGGCAACAACAACCTGCAGGAAGAGAACAACCCGCAGATCAACCAGCTGCTGGACAAGTCGACCCAGACCACGGACGCCAGTGCCCGCAACAAGATCTACGCTCAGATCGACCAGATGCTGATGAGCGACGCGGTCGTCCTGCCTGAGGCCTACTCCAAGGCCCTGCTCTACCGGAGCCCGAACATCACCAACGCGTTCGTGACCGAGGCCTACGGCATGTACGACTACACGCAACTCGGCAAGGCGTAGCCAAGGCCGTGCTGACCGAATCGAACCAAGGCAGGTGAAGGCACCGGTGGCCGGCGGCGAACCCGCCGGCCACCGCCGCCGATCGATGTGATCACCTTCATTGTTCGGCGCCTACTCGGCGCCGCGCTGATGCTGCTGGTCGTCAGCATGGTGACCTTCGCCGTGTTCTTCCTGGTGCCCCGCTTCGCCGGGCAGACCACCGACCAGCTCGCAACGCAGTACGTCGGCCGCAATCCCAGCGTGACGCAGATCCACGCCATGGAGGTCAAACTCGGCCTCGACCAGCCCATCTACGTGCAGTACGGCCGGTTCCTCAAGGGCATCGTGGCCGGCGCGGACTACGACGCGGGCCCTGACAAGACGCACTGTCCCGCGCCGTGTTTCGGCTACTCGTTCAAGAATCAGCAACCGGTCTGGCCGCAGATGCTCAGCGCCTTGCCGGTGACCGGTTCGCTCGCCATCGGTGCCGCGATCCTCTGGCTGATCACCGGTGTCGGCATCGGTGTGCTGTCCGCGCTGAAACGCGGCTCGATCTTCGACCGGACGGCGATGAGCGCGGCATTGGCGGGCGTGTCCCTGCCGATCTTCTTCACCGCGCTGCTGTCGCTGGCGATCTTCCGCGACAGCGTGCCGCTGTTCCCGGACGCGGGCAACTTCATCCCGTTCAGCCAGAGTCCCGGCCGCTGGGCCGAGGCGCTCGTGCTGCCGTGGGTGACGCTGGCGTTCCTCTACGCCGCCCTCTACGCGCGGCTGACCAGGGCCGGCATGCTGGAGACCATGAACGAGGACTTCATCCGCACGGCGCGGGCGAAGGGCCTTTCCGAGCGGAAGGTCGTGGTCAAGCACGGCCTGCGGGCCACGCTGACCCCGATCGTCACGATCTTCGGCCTCGACCTCGGCCTGCTCGTCGGCGGCGCGATCCTCACCGAGACCGCGTTCTCGCTGCCGGGCCTCGGCCGCTTCGCGGTGAACGCGATCACCAACCAGGACCTGCCCGAGATCCTGGGTGTGACGCTGCTCGCCGGATTCTTCGTGGTCCTCGCCAACCTGATCGTGGACGTCCTGTACGCCGTAGTCGACCCGAGGGTGCGGTACTGATGACTGATGCCGGCAACTGGGGTGGTGGTCAGGACGGATTCGTGGACGTCCGTCCGCGACCGGGTGAGGCGGAGTACTACGACTCCGCGCCGACGCCGTCGGACTCGTTCCTGGAACTGCGCGACCTGCGGGTGCAGTTCCCGACCGACGACGGCCTCGTCAAGAGCGCGGACGGCCTGTCGTTCACGTTGGAACGCGGCCGCACGCTGGGCATCGTCGGTGAGTCGGGTTCCGGTAAGAGCGTGACCAGCCTGGCGATCATGGGCCTGCACAAGAACACCAGGGCCAAGATCACCGGCGAGATCTGGCTGGACGGCGAGGAACTCGTCGGGGCCACCGTCGAGCGGGTGCGGGCACTGCGCGGCAAGAAGATGGCCATGATCTTCCAGGATCCCCTGTCCGCGATGCACCCGTACTACACGGTCGGCGCGCAGATCATCGAGGCGTACCGGATCCACAACAAGGTCAGCAAGGCGGCCGCGCGCCGGCACGCCATCGAGATGCTGGATCGCGTCGGAATCCCGCAGCCCGGGTCCAGAGTGGACGACTACCCGCACCAGTTCTCCGGCGGCATGCGGCAACGCGCGATGATCGCGATGGCGCTGTCCTGCGACCCGGAACTGCTCATCGCGGACGAGCCGACCACCGCGCTGGACGTGACGGTGCAGGCCCAGATCCTGGACCTGATCCGGGATCTCCAGCAGGAGTTCAACTCCGCGGTCATCATCATCACGCACGACCTGGGCGTAGTCGCGGAACTGGCCGACAACATCATGGTCATGTACGCGGGCCGCACGGCCGAGTACGGACAGACGGACGACATCTTCCGGCGCCCGCAGCACCCGTACACGTGGGGCCTGCTCGGCTCGATGCCCCGACTGGACCGGGAACGGGCCGACCGGCTGCTGCCGATCATGGGCACCCCGCCCAGCCTGATCAACGTGCCGTCGGGCTGCGCGTTCCACCCCCGGTGCGCCTACGCGTCGCTGACCGCGGGCCGCAGCACCGACGAGGTGCCGGTGTTGCATAGTGTGGACGGTGAACACAGTGTTGCCTGCCACCTGACCGCGGAGCAGCGGTTGAAGGCGTGGGAAACCGACATCAAGCCGAACCTGTGAGTGGGGACCGATCGATGGAGAAGACCGATCTGCTCACGGTCACCGCCCTGCAGAAGTACTTCCCGGTGCGGCGCGGCCTGCTGCAGCGGAAACAGGGCGCGGTACAGGCCGTCGACGGCCTGGACTTCACGGTCCGGCGGGGCGAGACCCTGTCGCTGGTCGGCGAGTCCGGCTGCGGCAAGACCACCACCGGCCGGCTGCTGACAAGGTTGCTGGAACCGACAGACGGAAAGATCATTTTCGATGGTCACGACATCACCCACGTGTCCACCGGCCGGATGCGCCCACTGCGCAAGGACATCGGGATGGTGTTCCAGGACCCGTTCTCGTCGCTGAATCCAAGGCACACCGTAGGCACGATCGTCGGCGCGCCGTTCCGTTTGCAGAATGTGGAGACACCCAACGGCATCAAGAAGGCCGTACAGGACCTGTTGGAACTGGTCGGCCTGAGCCCAGAGCACTACAACCGCTACCCACACGAGTTCTCCGGCGGCCAGCGGCAGCGCATCGGCATAGCACGCACGCTGGCGTTGCGCCCCAAACTGATAGTCGCCGACGAGCCGGTGTCGGCCCTGGACGTGTCCATCCAGGCACAGGTGATCAACCTGCTGGAGGACCTCCAGGAGGAACTGGACCTGACGTACGTGATGATCGCGCACGACCTCTCCATCGTGCGCCACGTGTCCGATCGGGTAGCGGTGATGTACCTGGGTAAAATCGTGGAAATCGGCGAAGCAGCTCAGGTCTACGCGAAGCCAAGGCACCCGTACACGGTCGCCCTGATGTCGGCAGTACCGATCCCAGACCCCGGCCGCCGAACCAACCGCGAACGAATCCGCCTGACCGGCGACGTCCCCAGCCCCCTGAACCCGCCACCGGCATGCCGCTTCAACACACGATGCTGGAAGGCCCAGGAGATCTGCCGCACCGAAGAACCACCACTAGCCGAACTGGCAACAGGCCACCGAGTCGCATGCCACTTCCCGGAGAACACACCAGACTCTTGACGGCCGTCCCGACACTTGATCCCCCCGACCGGAACCCGCCGGACGAGCGGAAGCGGGCTCACAACCGAGGCGCCAGCAACCACCGGCGACCGCAGGGTCCCGGCATAGTGGCGTGATGGCTTGTTTATGACCGGGTGTCTGGTTCGCTCACCGGGATGCGGCGCGGGCACGGTTCCAAGATCATGTGGGTGTCGAATCCAGTGATCGCTGCGGAAGACCGTGCCTGCGTTACCACCTCCGCGACGTCAGCTACGGCGAAGACGCCTCCCAGATCCGCACCGGCAGCGGACCCCGGGCCATGGCCGCCCTGCGCAACCTGGCCATCGGCATCTTGAAAACGGCCGGGCACGCCAGCATCGCCGCCGCCTGCAGGCACCACGCCCGGGACGCCACCCGGACCCTCGAAACCCTCGGACTACGCCCAGCATCAGCAAAACGGACACGACGCGGCTACACCGAGGCCTGGAGGTTGCTGTACTCCTCTGCCGTACCGTCACCGCCTGGCCCTCGCAGACGGTGAAGTTGCCGACGTGGCCTGCGCTCGCTCAGGTGACCCGCGCGGCCACCAGGGTCTCGAAGGTATAGGGCCGCAGGCCATCGGTACGGCCGGCGAAGTACCGCTGCTGGAGGTCTGCACGTGCGGGGTGGTCCACGACCTTTAGCCCGCATCGGCTGATCAGCCTCTCGATCTCGGATACCGGCCAGCCAGGCTGAAGAGGCTCGCCGACAGAAGCCGCGATCGGCGTGTAGATACGGGCGAATTCCGTCCCCACGTCGTCGAGCGCACAGTCCTCGGCCCGGTA
>CAVPCF010000103.1:0-54083 GCA_963702275.1 Candidatus Melainabacteria bacterium | reverse complement strand
GCAATAGTATGTGGGCAGTAGCAAGAGTGGCTGCGCTGGCCGCGAGCTGGCAGTAGCAAGTATGCTATAGCAAATATGCAATCGTCCTGATCACGGCGGGCACGTCGTCGGGTTTGCCGGCACGTGCCCGTTGACGAGGAAGCTCTGCGCGGCCAGGGTCGCGCACGATGACTGGCCGAGCGCGCCGTGCCCCGATCCCAGCCAGTTCACCAGGATCCCGTTGTCCAGTTGCTGGGCGGTGCGCTGGCTGCCCGGACCCGGGGTGATCGGGTCGTTCGCGGTGGCCAGCACCAGAATCGGCGGCGCGCCCTTCGCGGTCGGCGCGGCCAGTTTCTGGCTGACCACCGGCCACGGCCCGCACAGCAGCAGGCTCTGCGCGAGCACCCCGCCGAACAGCGGGTCCTTGGTGTTCAGCGAGCGCACCGACGCGGCGACCTGATCCTGGGCCAGCCGCTCCGGCTGGTCGTTGCAACCGGACACCAGCGCGGCGTCCAACCGGGCCGGATCGGTTGACGTGCCACCGACAACGGGGCCGACCAGCGCGGCAAGGCCGCTGCCGTCGCCGTTGCGGGCATCGGCGATCGCGGTGGCCAGCGCGGGCCAGTTGGCCCGGTCGGCGAGGCCGACCAGCACGGCGTGCACTGCGCTGCCGTTGGTCACCGCGGTGCCGTCGGGCAGGTCGAGCGGCTGCTGCCTGAGTTGCCCGAGTAGCTGCGTCAGCGCTGCCTTCGGGTCGGCGCCCAGCGGGCAAGTGCGTTGCACGCAGTCGGTGGCGAACGCGCCGAAGGTGGCGACGGCCGCGGTGTCCCGGGCGATCACCGTGTCGGTCGCGCTGAGCGTCGGGTCGGGGGAGCCGTCCAGCACCAGCCTGCCGACCTGGCCCGGATAGCGGTTGGCGTACGTGGTGAGCACCCGGGAACCCTCGCCGTGGCCGATCGCGTTCAGGTGCGCGACGCCCAACTGCTGGCGGATCGCCTCAAGGTCCTCGGCAGAGCGCGTGGTGTCCAGGGCGGCCGACCTGGTGTCCAGCGCCAGGATGCACTGCTGGCTGGCGTCCCGGCTGGCGTCCAGCAGGCCGGTCAGGTCGGTGTCGGTGGGGTCGTAGCCGACGATCTGCGCCCGGTCGGACTCCGGCACGCAGTGCACGGCGTCCGAGCCGCCCGTGCCCCTGCGGTCCACGCCGATCAGCGAGAACGTGTGCAGGACCTGGCTGGGCAGCATGCTGGCCAGAGTGGCCGCGTACAGCGTGCCGGGCAGGCTGTCCAGGTCGTTCACCACGAGCAGCGGGGTCGGGCCGGTGCCCACCTTCAACAGGTCCAGCCGGGTGTAGCCGCTACCGGGGGAGCTGGGCGAGTCGAGCGCGGTGACCACCCTGGCACACTGGAACTTCAGCCCGGCCGGCACGGTGGCGGGGCTCAGCCGCTGGCGGGTGTTGACCGAACAGTCGGTCCAGCTGACCTGACCGCCGGACGGAGTGTCCAGTTTGGGCAGTGGCGGGGCCGACGACGATGGCGGCGCGGGCGTCGCGGGCGGGTTGCCGGCCACCACGAGGGCGGGCCGTTGCGACGGGCCCACCGTGCAACCGGCGGCGAGCAGGGCGAACGCGATGGCGGCCAGGCCGAGGGCGGATGGCCAGGCGCGGCGCGGCAACGGCGATTCCTCGCTTCCCGGATACTGAAAACTGACAACGGAAGCGTCGCATGTGCATGGTATGACCCTGGTGAGCGGGTTGGTTCTAGTGCGGCGGCCGGCACGGCCGCCGCGGTGCCAGGCGAGCGCAGCGAGCTGATGTCACAGCCCGGAGTGGAGTGGCGCGACGCGCCAGCGGCGCGACGCGGAGCGCAGGGAAGACACTGCGAAAAGGCGGCCGGGCCGGCCCGCGAGCGGAGCGAGCCAAACGGAGGAGCACGCCGGTGCATGTCGAGCGGACACCGCGGCGGTTCTGGTCGCGGTCGGCGCTGGTCGCGATCACCGGTCGGGGGCTGGGCAGCGTGCCGCCGCCGATGCTGGTGGTGGCCGGCATCGTCAGCGTCCAGATCGGCTCCGCACTGGCGAAGCTGCTGTTCCCGATCGCGGGCGCGATCGGCGTTGTCACGCTGCGACTGGTGTTCGCGGCCGCGGTGCTGCTGGTCGCGTGGCGGCCGTCGCTGCGCATGACGCGGCGGGCCTGGCTGGTGGTCGTCGCCTTCGGCGCGGTGCTCGGCGTGATGAACGCGATGTTCTACGAGGCGATCAGCCGGGTCCCGCTCGGTGTCACGGTGACCATCGAGTTCCTCGGGCCGCTTGCGTTGGCGCTGGCCGGTTCGCGCCGCTGGCGTGACGTGCTGTGGGCGCTGCTGGCGGCCGGCGGTGTGGCGTTGCTCACCAACGGCGGCGGTCACCTGTCCACGGTCGGCCTGCTTTTCGCGCTCGGCGCGGCCGCCTGCTGGGCCTGCTACATCCTGCTGTCGGCCAAGCTCGGCGAGCACACCAGCGGCGGCAGCGGGCTTGCCGTGGCGATGGGCATCGGTGGCCTGCTTGTCCTGCCGCTGGGGGTGGCCGACGCCGGCACCGCGCTGATGCAGCCGCTGGCGCTGGTCACCGGTTTCGGTGTCGCGCTGTTGTCGTCGGTGGTGCCCTACTCGGTGGAACTGGAGGCGTTGCGGCGCATCCCGCCCCGGGTGTTCGGCGTGCTGATGAGCCTGGAGCCTGCCGTGGCCGCGCTGTGTGGGCTGGTCGTGCTCGGCCAGCGCCTCGGGCTCACGCAGTGGCTGGCGGTCTGCCTGGTGGTCGGCGCTTCTGTCGGCGCGACGCGGACGAATTCGACGGCCGCCCCGGAGTCCTAGCCGTAGTCGTCGGCAGGTGCTCTCGATTGAGAGCAGTGCTCTCTGTTGAGAACAGGTGATCTTTGTTGAGAGCGGGGTTGAGAGCAGGTGCTCTCTTTTGTGAGCAGTGCTCTTATTTGAGAACAGATGCTCTCTTTCGAGAGCGGTGCTCTCTCAGAGTCGCTTGATCTCGCCGCGCAGCACGGCGTCGAGGTCGTAGCCTGCCGGCTGTTCGAGCTGGTCGTAGCGGCACGACATCGGGTCACGGTCCGGGCGCCAGCGGATGAACTGGGCGTTGTGCCGGAACCGGGGCGGGTACTCGCCGTCGGTGTGCTCGTAGCTGACCTCGACCACGCGCTCCCTGCGCAGCGGCACCCACGGCAGTTCCTCGTGCCGCCACCGGGTGACCTTCAGCGCGCCCGGCAGCCGGCGGCCGTCCCCGGCGTCCGGCCCGAGCCACGGGTGGTCGCGCTCGCCGTCGGCCATCAGCCCGGCGAGGCCCTGCGCCAGCTGCCGGCGCTGGGCCAGCGGGAACGAGCCGATCACACCGACGTGCTGCAGCACGTCGGCCTCGTCGTACAGGCCGATCAGCAGCGACCCGACGGCCGTGCCGGGCACGGTGTTGAGGTGCCAGCGCAGGCCGGCGACCACGCAGTCGGCCGTGCGGGAGTGCTTGAACTTGAACATGGTGCGCCTGTTCGGCGTGTACGGGCCGTTCGCCGGCTTGCCGATCACGCCGTCCAGCCCGGCGCCCTCGAACAGGGTGAACCACTCGCGGGCCACGTCGGGTGAGCGGGTGAACGCGGTGACGTGCAGCCGGTCCGACGACGTGACGAACGTGTTCAGTGCCTGCCTGCGGTCCTTGCCCGGCACGCCCATCAGGTCGTGGTCCTCCAACGCGAGCAGGTCGAACGCCATGAACCGGGCGGGCGACTCGGCCGCCAGCGCCCGCGCCCGGTCCGCCGCTGCCTGGGCGCGCTCGGCGAGCGCGTCGAAACTGAGCCTGCCGTCCTTGTCCACCACCAGTTCGCCGTCGACCACCACCCGGTCGGGCAGCACGTCCAGCAACTCGGCGACCATCTCCGGGAACGCCGGGTTGAACGGCTTGCCGGCCCGCGACTGGAGAAAGATGTCCTTGCCGTCCCGGAACACGATGCACCGGTAGCCGTCCCACTTCGGCTCGAACAGCAACCGGTCGCCGTCGGGGATCTTCGGCGTCAGGGTGGCCAGCATCGGCATTACCGGCGGGTTCACCGGGAGCACCATCAGGCACCTCGCAGGTACCGCAGCAACAGCATGTCGTCGGCGTGCAACACCGACGCGAGCCGCAGCCGGGTCGGCTCGACGGGCAGCGGGCCCGCCGCGATCCGGCCCGCGTCGCCGCCGACCAGCAGCGGCGCGATGCTCAGGTCCAGTTCGTCCACGAGCCCGGCCGCGATCAGCGAGCCGAACAGGTGCGGGCCGCCCTCGCAGCACACCCGGCGCAGCTTGCGCCGGTCGAGTTCGGCCACGACGGCGGCCAGGTCCACGTCGTCGTCGCCGGCCAGCACCACGTCGGCGCCCGCGTCGGCCAGCGCCGCGCGGCGGTCGGCTGCCGCCGCGGCCGCGGTGAACACGATGGTCGGCGCGATCGCGTCGGTGACCAGCGGCGAGTCCGGCGCGACCGTGCACCGGCGGGTGACCACGGCGATCGGCGGCACCGGCGCCAGGCCCAGCTCGACCCGTTGCGTGGCACGGAGTTCGTTCGGCTTGACACCCCGGTAGCGCTCGATCAGCGCCGTGCCCGCGCCGACCAGGACCACGTCCGCCAGCGTCCGGCCGAGCTGGAAGATCTTCTTGTCGTTGGCGTCGGACAGGCCGCGCGAGCGCCCGCCGACGGTGACCGCGCCGTCCGCGCTGCTGATGAAGTTCACCTTCACCCACGGCCGGTCCAGACCCGGCGGGAAGTCGTACAGCCGGATCAGCGCGTCGTCGTCGACCTCGGTCGGGCCGGGCGGCAGGAGTTGATCCACCACCTCATCCAAGCATTACCTTCGGCCGTGTCCGTGTCGCGCCGGTCCGCACCCGCCGCACGGTCAGCACGTCGGCCAGCACCGCGAGCGGCAGCACCACACCCAGCGCGATGCCGAAACCGCCGATGGTGTCGGTGGGGTAGTGGTAGTTCATCGCGACCAGACCCGCCGCCGTGCCCAACATGACCAGCGCCCAGGCTCCCCAGACGACCGACCGTCGAATGACGAGGGCCGCGACCGTGAGCGCGGCCGCGGAGCTGGCCATGTGGCCGCTGGGGTAGCTCAGATAGCCCGAGTGCAGCCGGTCGAACAGCGGCTTCAGTACCACCTCGACCAGCAACACGCACAGACCCGGCCCGAGCACCGCCAGCGCGGCGGCCTCCCACCGACGGCGCCACAGCGCGAACACCAGCACCGCCACGAGCACCGCGTAGATCAGCACGGGGTTCGACAGCGCGCCGAGCACCCGCGTCGGCACGGTCGGCGGCGTGACCGCCCACTTGCCCAGCGGCGTCGGGTTGCCGACGATCGCACGCAGCCCGTGGGTGAGCGCGGTGTCGAGTCGTCCCGCGCTGGAACGACCCGCGTAACGGATGCCGAGCACCAGCGCGACGATGACGCCACAGACCGCCGCGGTCAGTGCGACCGGGCGGTTCGATACCAGCGGTGGGGCGGCCACACCGTCCACTATGCGCCCACCCCCTTGAGCCGACATCGTCCGATCGTCGCACGTCGTTACCTGGAAATGGGTTCGCGCGGGTCGGCGCGGCCGTGGACCATTGCCGTTCATGGGCTACCTGGAGTGCAGCGGTCTCGGCTATCGGCTGGCGGACGGCCGGGAGCTGTTCCGGGACGTGTCGTTCCGGGTGGCCGCCGGCAGCGTCGTGGCGCTCGTCGGCGCCAACGGGGCCGGCAAGACCACCCTGCTGCGGCTGCTGTCCGGTGAGCTCGTCGCGCCCGCCGGGGGCACCCAGGTGCAGGGCGGCCTCGGCGTGATGCCGCAGTTCGTCGGCTCGGTGCGCGACGATCGCACCGTGCGCGACCTGCTGCTCGCCGTTGCCCCGCCGCCGATCCGGGCCGCGGCGGCGGAACTGGACGCGGTGGAACTCGCCCTCATGACGACCGACGACGAGCCCACCCAGTTCCGCTACGCCACCGCCCTGGCCAACTGGGGCGAGGCGGGCGGCTACGACATCGAGGTGCTGTGGGACACCGTCACGGTCGCGGCACTGGACCTGCCGTTCGACCGGGCCCGGTTCCGCTCGGTGCGCACGCTGTCCGGCGGCGAGCAGAAGCGGCTCGTGCTGGAGGCGTTGCTGCGCGGCCACGAACAGGTGCTGCTGCTGGACGAGCCGGACAACTATCTCGACGTGCCCGGCAAACGCTGGCTGGAACAGAAGCTCGCCGAGACACCGAAGGCGGTGCTGCTGGTCAGCCACGACCGTGAGCTGCTTGCCAACGTGGCGACCGTCGTGATCACCCTGGAGGCGCGCACGTGCTGGGTGCACAGCGGCGGTTTCGCCACCTGGCCCGCGGCGCGGGAGGCTCGCTGGGAACGGGTGGCCGAACAGCACCGGCGCTGGGACGAGGAACACGAGAAGCTGCGCGAACTGGTCCGCACCCTGCAACAGGCGGCCATGGTGAGCGACGCGCTGGCGTCCCGGTACTCGGCCGCGCAGACCCGCCTGCGGAAGTTCGAGGAGGCAGGCCCGCCACCGGAGATCCCGCGCGAGCACAAGGTCACACCCCGCCTGCGGGGTGGCCGGACCGCCGTGCGCGCGATCACGTGTGCCGGTCTCGAACTGACCGGCCTGATGCGCCCGTTCGACGTGGAGATCTTCTACGGCGACCGGATGGCCGTGCTCGGCTCGAACGGTTCCGGCAAGTCGCATTTCCTGCGGCTGCTGGCCGGCGACGAATACGTGGCGCACATCGGTTCGTGGCGGCTGGGTGCCCGGGTGGTGCCAGGACTGTTCGCGCAGACGCACGCCCACCCGGAATGGCTCGGCCGCACCCTGGTCGACGTGCTGTGGCACGGCGACCACGAACGGTCCGGTGTGGACAGAGGAACCGCGATGTCCGCGCTCAGCCGCTACGGCCTCGCGGCAGCGGGCGACCAGCGGTTCGAGACGCTGTCGGGCGGCCAGCAGGCCCGGTTCCAGGTGCTGTTGCTGGAACTGTCCGGCGCGACCCTGCTGTTGCTGGACGAGCCGACCGACAACCTCGACCTGACCTCGGCGCAGGCGCTGCAGGACGCACTGTCCGAGTTCGCCGGCACGGTACTGGCGGTCACCCACGACCGCTGGTTCGCCCGCTCCTTCGACCGCTACCTCGTCTTCCGCGCGGACGGCACGGTGTCCGAAGTGGACGAACCGGTGTGGGACGAGGGCAAGGTCCAGCGCGCCGGAATCCGTTAGCCCGATCCGGCCACGGCGGACCGGGAACCGGGGCAGAATCCGCGCATGATCTCCACTGAGGCACACGCCGACCGGCGGTCGGGCCTGCCCGCGCGGCTGGGCGTTGCCGTGGTGGCCTGGGCGCTGACCGGCGGTGCCGCACTGCTGGCCGGACACCTGATGCCGGCCACGTCGGTGGCGGTGGCCTGCCGACCGGCGGGCGGCATCGCCTGTGCGATCGCAGCGCCGATCGGCGGCCTGATCCTCGGCCTGTTGCGCTGGCTGCTGGTGGTCGCCGCGGTGACGCTCGTGGCGGGCGGGCTGCTGAGCTGGTGCGGTGCCCGGCTGGTCGGCGTCCGGCTGGGGGCCGTGGTGCCGTTGGCGTGGCCGGTACTGCTGTGGGCACTCGCCACCATGATCCGCCCGCTCGGCGGGGTCGTGCAGTTGCGGGGTCTCCTCGTTCCCGGGTACGTCGCGCTGGCCTGCGTCCTGGTCGCCGCACTCACCGCGCCACAGCTTGCCGACCTCAGGCGGTCACCACGTCGGCGATGGTGTCGATGCCCCGATCAAGGTCGGCTTTGCTGATCATCAGTGGCGGCGCGACTCGCAGTGTCGCGTCGTGGGTTTCCTTGCACAGCACGCCTCGGCCGGCCAGGGCGAGCGACGCCGCCCGGCCGGTGGGGCCGCCCGGCGCGATGTCAAGGCCGGCCCACAGGCCACGGCCGCGGACCTCGGCCACACCTCGGCCGACCAGTTCGCCGAGTCGGCCGTGCAGGTGTGCGCCCAGTTCCCGGGACCTGGCCTGGAACTCGCCGGTGCGCAGCATGGCGATCACGGCGCGGCCGATCGCGCAGGCCAGCGGGTTGCCGCCGAACGTGGAGCCGTGCTCGCCCGGCCGCAGCACGCCCAGCACGGATCGGGCGCCGACCACCGCGGACACCGGCATGATGCCGCCGCCCAGCGCCTTGCCCAGCGTGTAGAGGTCGGCGCGGACGCCTTCGTGGTCCAGTGCCAGCAGGGCGCCGGTGCGGGCCAGGCCGGACTGGATCTCGTCGGCGATCAGCAGGGCACCCGCCTCGTCGCAGATTCGGCGTACCTCGCGCAGGTAGCCGGGCGGGGGCACCAGCACGCCCGCCTCGCCCTGGATCGGCTCGACGAGGACGGCCGCGGTGCGTTCGGTGATCGCGCCGGCCAGCGCGTCCGCGTCGCCGTACTTGACCACCGTGAAGCCGGGGGTGAACGGGCCGAAGTCGTTGCGTGCCACCGGATCGGTGGAGAACGACACGATCGTGGTGGTGCGGCCGTGGAAGTTCGAGCCTGCGACCACGATCTCGGCCGTGCCGTCCGGTACGCCCTTGACCTGGTAGGCCCACTTGCGGGCGACCTTGATCGCGGACTCGACCGCCTCGGCGCCGGAGTTCATCGGCAGCACCATCTCGGTGCCGGTCAGCTCGGCCAGCTCGCGGCAGAACAGGCCGAGCAGGTCGTGGTGGAACGCCCTGCTGGTCAGGGTGACCCGGCCGAGCTGCTCGACGGCGGCGGCGATCAGCGTGGGGTTGCGGTGGCCGAAGTTGAGCGCCGAGTAGCCGGCGAGGAAGTCCAGGTAACGGCGACCTTCGACGTCGGTGACCCAGGCACCGTCGGCCGACGCGATCACCACCGGCAACGGGTGGTAGTTGTGCGTGCTCCACCGTTCGTCCATGGCGACGAAGTCGGCCGTCTCGTGCGGCGCGGCGGCGCGGTCCAGAGCGCTGTCGATGGCGGTCATGTGCCCAGGCTACGGGGTTGGTCGCGGCGATCTCATCCGCTATCCGTTGCACGTCCGGTCGTTTCGTTGTGCGGTTCGCCTCTGACGCGCCGATCTGTTGCATTGCGCATCGCGGCGGTTGACCGCGGTGCTTGGTAAGTTCAGACTTACCGTTCGTGGGGACTTACGGAGTGGACGCGCTGGGCGCCCTGGGCGACCCGACCCGGCGGGCCATCTTCGAGTTGCTGACCACCCGGCCGATCGCGGTCGGTGAGCTGGCCGCGCGGCTGCCGATCAGCCGTCCCGCGGTCTCCCAGCACCTGAAGGTGCTCAAGGCCGCCGGCCTCGTGATCGACCACGCGGACGGCACGAAACGGCTGTACCGGATCAATCCGGCCGGGATCGCGGCCATGCGGGACTACCTGGACCGGACGTGGGACCAGGCACTGGCGGCCTTCGCATCCGCAGTTGAGCAGAAACCAGCCGTCGAGCAGAAAGCAGAGGAGTAGTCATGGCGCAGCAGACCGAACTCAGCATGCACAAGACGATCACCGTGGCCGCGAGCCAGGAGCGGGCCTTCGAGGTCTACACGGCCGGCTTCGGCTCGTGGTGGCCGAAGGAACACCACATCGGCACCGCCGACATGCGGACGGCCACGTTCGAGCCCGAGGTCGGCGGCCGCTGGTACGAGACCGGTGTGGACGGCAGCGAGTGCGACTGGGGCCGGGTGCTGGCCTGGGAACCGCCGCACCGGCTGGTGCACACGTGGCAACTACAGGGCGACTGGCGGTACGACGCCGATCCCGCGCGCGCCAGCGAGGTCGAGATCCGGTTCATCGCCGAAGGCCCGAACACCACCCGGGTGGAGGTGACCCACCGGCACTTCGAGCGTCACGGCGACGGCGCGGACAGCGTCCGCGACGGCGTCAACAGCCCGAATGGCTACGACTACTGCCTTGCCAACTACGTCGCGGCCGTCAACACGCCATGAACCGGGCCACCCTGGCGTCCTTGACGAGGGTTCTGACAGGGTTCGTTGGTGACCACGCACACCGAGGATTCGTTCCTTCGTCAGCAGGCGCGCACCCAGCGGTTCACCCTGGGCACCCCGAGAGAGTTCCGTATCTCGCCGGACGGTTCGCGGGTGCTGTTCCTGCGGTCCGCGTCAGGTACCGAGCAGCGCAACAGCCTGTGGTGCCTTGACGTCGAGTCGGGGCGGGAGACGCGGATCGTCGACCCGGCCACCCTCGGCGACCACGACGAGCTGTCCGCGGCCGAGCGGGCGGCCCGGGAGCGGACCAGGACCCAGGCCGGCGGCATCGTCGGCTACACGACGGACGCCCGCTGCCGGCTCGCGGTGTTCTCGTTGTCCGGCCGGCTGTTCGTGGTCGACCTGGCCGGCGACCACGAGGTGCGCGAACTGCCGGTGACCGGCCCGGTGCTGGACCCGCGGATCGACCCGACCGGGCGACAGGTGGCGTACGTGGCCGGCAGCACGCTGCGGGTCGTCGCGGTCGACGGCACCGGCGACCACGCGCTGGCCGGGCCGGGGGACAGCGACGGCGACGACGTCGAGTGGGGCCTCGCCGAGTTCCTGGCCGCTGAGGAGATGGGCCGATCCCGCGGCTACTGGTGGTCGCCGGACGGCGAGCGCATCCTGACCGCCCGGACCGACCGCGCCGCGGTGCGCCGCTGGTACATCGCGGACCCGGCGAACCCGGACCACCCGGCCAACCGGGTGGCCTACCCGGCGGCCGGCACGGACAACGTCGTGGTCAGCCTCGCCGTGGTGGACCTGGCCGGGGTACGGACCCCGGTCGGCTGGGACAACGTCGACCTGCCCTACCTGACGTCGGCGCACTGGTCGGCCGGTGGCCCGCCGCTGCTCGCCGTGCAGAGCCGCGACCAGCGGCGCATGGTGATACTGGCCGTCGACCCGGACTCCGGCACGACCGAGGTGCGCCAGGAGTTGACCGACCCGCACTGGGTGGACGTCGTGGCTGGCGTGCCGGCCTGGACGCCGGACGGCCGGCTGGTCACCGCGGGCGCGCGGGACGGCGCCTATCGGGTGTTCGTGGACGGCGAGCCGGTGACCGGGACGGAACTGCAGGTGCGGGCCGTGCTCGACACGGGCGCCGACGACGTGCTGTTCACCGCGTCCGACGCCGATCCGACCCAGATCCACGTGTACGCGACGGGTGCGGAGTCGCGGCTGTCCGATGTGGACGGCGTGCATTCGGCGACCCGGTCCGGGGACGTGACCGTGCTGGTGTCGTGGAGCATGGCGTTCGACGGGCCGCGCGCCACGGTGCGCCGGGAGGGCAAGCCGGTCGGCGAGATCGCGTCGCTCGCCGTCGTCCCGCCGCTCTCGCCGGAGGTGAACCTGCTCACCGCGGGCGCGCGCGACCTGCGCTGTGCCCTGCTGTTCCCGACCGGTCATCAGCCGGGCAGCGGGAAACTGCCGGTGCTGCTCGACCCGTACGGCGGCCCGCACGCGCAGCGGGTGCTGCACGCCCGCAACTCCTACCTGCACCCGCAGTGGTTGGCGGACCAGGGTTTCGCCGTGCTGGTCGCGGACGGCAGGGGCACGCCGGGCCGCGGCCCGGACTGGGACCGCGCGATCGCGTGGGACTTCGCCGAGGTCGCGGTGGCCGACCAGGTGGCCGCGCTGACAGCTGTCGCCGAGCGCTACCCGGACGACCTCGACCTGACGAAGGTGGCGATCCGGGGCTGGTCGTTCGGCGGCTACCTGGCCGCGGCGGCGGTGCTGCGCAGGCCCGACGTGGTGCACGCGGCGCTGGCCGGCGCCCCGGTCACCGACTGGCGACTGTACGACACGTTCTACACCGAGCGCTACCTCGGCCACCCGGACGCGAATCCCGAAGTGTACGAACGCAATTCGCTGATGCCGGACGCGCATGGCCTGCGCAGGCCCCTGATGCTGATCCACGGCCTCGCGGACGACAACGTGTTCGCCGCGCACACGCTGCGACTGTCCGCCGCGCTGCTCGCGGCAGGCCGGGAGCACACCGTGCTGCCCCTGACCGGCGTCACGCACATGAGCCCGACCGAGGAGCGGGCCGCGGAGAGTTTCATGCTGCTACAACTGAACTGGCTGAAGCGGGCCCTTGGTCTGTAAAAGGGATCGGTGGCTCACCCTGTCCAGGTCGGGTGAGCCACCGAAGACTGCGTCAAATCAGATCACGCCGCGATCGCGTCCGTGTTGCCGTCGGTCGCTGGCAGCGCGACCACCGTGGCCCCGGTGCCCGAGGCCCTGCGTTCCTTGCTGTTCTTGATGAAGTGCGCGCCCCACCAGCCGAGGCCACGTACCAGGCACACGATGCAGACCGCGAAGAACATCGTGTAGACCACGTTGAACTGCATCAGGATGCCGTACACGACGGCCACGGCTGAGCCGAACATGAACTGCGCGCGTGCCTTGAACGGCGTGGTGCCAGGGTCGGTGATCATGTAGTTGGTGAACAGCACGAAGGCGACACCGGTCATCGTGCCCAGCGCGGAGTAGAGCGACACGTGCCAGATCCAGTGCCGCACGAACGCCTGGATCGCGAACGCGCCCATCCAGCCCACGATCAGCGGCACCTTCTTGGTCAGCAGGCCGTTGAGGACCGTGCCGGCGGTGATGATGATGATCGGGATCATGACACGGAAGAACGTGTTGGCGATCTCGGTGAACTCGTACGCCGGGGCAAGGCTGGTCCAGGCGCTGAAGCACAGCAGGACCGCCGTGATGCCGAAGTTCGACGGGTTCATGTAGTGCTTCATGCGGCCCGCGATCGGCGCCCGCAGCACGTGCTTGGCGCTGACGCCGACGATCACGCCGAACGCCACCGGCCAGAACTGGTTGTTGGTGTACACCAGCATGTTCACGGCCAGCGCCGTGATGTGCGACGGGAGCAGGAACTCGTAAAGGCCACGGAAACCCTGGCCGCGGAAGCCGACCGGGCGCTTGTACGCCCAGGCGCTGATGATCTCGAACACGATCTCCGTGGCGTACGCGGTGAGCACCGCGAGGATCGGCCAGAGCCACGGCTGCTCGAAGCCGAGCAGGGTGTAGCCGAAGATGTTGAACGCGCTGATCGACATCGCGAAGTTGCGCAGCGCCAGGTAGCGGGGATCCGGCTTCGCCTTCGTGGGCTTGGCATCCGGTTTGTGGGCGGCGGGCGCGGTCATCGGCTCGAAACCTCCTTGGCGGTACCGGTCAGCATGAGCGCGTGCGTGCCGGTCGAGAGCGCTTGCGTCTGGGTGTGCAGGTGGCCTGCGTTGTCACGCCATTCCAGGTCGACCCGCACCGGACCGCGGTACGAACCGAGGCCGAAGCGGACGTCGAAGTTCCGGTAGCTCGCGTGGCCGTTGCCGCCGTCCAGCTGGGAGATCTGGGTGTGACCGTCCGGGGTGGTGATCTTCACCGTTGTCCCGTACGCCGGGGCACCCAGGTTGGCAAGGCCCATGCCGGGGTCGGTGTTGCCCACTGCCGGCCGGAACAGTTGCAGGTCCAGGTAGTTGCCCAGGTTCGGGGAGTTGTTGGCGTAGAAGTCCGGCGCGCCCCACTGGTGTGCCACGGCGAAGTCCAGCGCACCGTTGCCCCTGGTGTCCGCGGGCGCGATGCCCCTGGACGGGATGTCGTTGGTGATGCCGAGCTGCTTGCTGATGTTCACGTACTTGCCGTCCGGGCCCTTGGCCCAGAACGTCATCACCTGGTGGCCGCCGATGTCGTCACCCGGCTGGAAGTTCGGCCACATCGCGGGGTTGGTCAGCAGGTCGTCGTTGGTGATGGCCATCTCCTGCAGCCAGTTCCAGCGGTCCGTGGTGCCACGGAGGAACCCGTCGGCCTGGACGGAGTCCAGCGTGCCGTTGTTGAGGAAGTCGCCGAACTTCACGTCCCACGACCAGCCGTTCCACGCCATGCCGTACTGCTGGGCTTCCTGGGTGAACGGCGCGTAGCCGTTGTTCAGGCTGGTCGCCATGTCGGCGTTGTTCTTGGCCTGGTTGACGAAGACGAAGTTGCTCTCCTCGAGGCCCCACGATGTGGTGATGTTGCTGACCATGAGGTCGAACTTGCCGGAGCCGTTGATGTCACCGAAGTCGACGCCCATGCCCTTGAACGAGTCCCTGCCCAGCACGAACGACTTGGGCGTCGTCGGGGCGCGGCTGCCGATGGCGTCGGTGAACTGGATGTGGCCCGGCGTCGACCTGTTGTACAGCAGGTGGTCGTGGCCGAAGTCGTTGGCGATGTAGAGGTCGGGCAGGCCGTTGCCGGTCAGGTCGGCCGAGGCCGCCGCGAGCGTCCAGCCGGTGGCGTCGGCGAACGGGATGGCACCCTCGTCCTCCACATAGGACGCCGTCGGCTTTGGTCCGCTCGTCGCGCTGTACCAGCGCAGGATGTGGTCGCCGCCGCCGTTGCCGGCACTGGACAGCGACTGGTTCATCTGCACGTTGTTCTGGCCGCTGGGGTCGAGCACGTCGGAGTCGGGGAAGTAGTTGCCGACGAAGATGTCCGGGTGGCCGGTGCCGTCGTAGGCGCCGACGCTGATGCTGTCGGTGTTCCAGCGCGGGCCGTGGTACTTGCCGTCCACCGAGACCGACGGCACCAGTTCCTGCGGCTGGTAGGACGACTGCGACACGGTCGTGGCGGTCGACTTGGCCAGGAACAGGATCGGGGTGCGGCCCCAGTAGCTGACCAGCAGGTCCATCCGGCCGTCCCCGTTGTAGTCACCGGGGGTGCAGCCGGTCGGCGCCATCGTCGAGTCGATCGGCAGCGGGGCCGCGTCGAGGACGAACGGGGTGAAGCGGTCCTGCGCGGGCGCGGTCGGCGTGTAGGTGACGATCACCTCGTTGGTCCGGGTGTCGACGATGCACATCGCGTCCGACCGGCCGTGGCCGGTGAGGTCGTTGATCGCGACGCCCGCGCCGACCGAGGAGATCCAGGACACGATGTGGTCGTACGCCGGGTTCACCGGGCGGATGGTGTTCATCTTCTGGCTGTTGTAGCCGGGCGGAAGCGCGATGGGCAGTTGGGTGAACTTGTATGGCGCGGCGACCTGGTCGGCACTGGCTACCGCGACCTGTGACTGCGCGACAAAAAAGACCGACACAAGAAGGACGATGGCCGCCAGGCCAGGGATCACCTTCCGCATGCGTTCGCGTGGCACTGCCATGATCTCCCCTCCGCAGGAGCAAGACGTCGACTGCTGGCTGTCTGTGCGAAACATCGCCGACCTGCGCGCGCACGGCCCACCGGCAACAGCGTATTCTGTCGGAATTGCTGGACTTTCTTTCCTGATCGAGCATCCGGCACCGGGGACACCCGAGTCTTCTCTTACGTTGCCGAGCGGTCCGGAGCAGCGACGACGCGGAATACAGCGCATTCCGGCGGGGAGTCGAATGGGTTTGTTTGTTCAGGATTGCTGCCGCGGCCGCGCACCGGGCGCCGGAATGCCGACAGCCGGTCCGACCGTCACGGTCGGACCGGCTGTGTACGGTGGGCCCGCTCAGTCCTTGACCAACTCGCTGAGCAGCTTGCTGACACCGCGTCGGCCCGCGGTCTCGCCGCCGGGGGACGGGGCGCCGTACTTCACGTCGACACCGCGCTGCTGCGCGGCGCGGACAATGGCCGGGATGGCCCGCTCGGCCAGTGCCGCGATGGTCATCGCCGGGTTCACCGTCAGCGCGCTGGGCACCGCGGAGCCGTCGGTGACGAAGATGCCGGGGTGGCCGCGCAGTTCGTGGGTGTCGTCCAGCGCGGACGTGGCCGGGTCGTCACCGATGCGGCAGGACGCCAGCGGGTGCACGGTGTAGGCGCCGATCAGGTCGTTGGTCCACGGCATCACCCGCGACAGGCCGTCGCGTTCCATGATCTCGCGCACCTTGGCGTCCGTCACGTCCCATGCGTCCAACGTGGACTGGTGCGGGTCGTACTTCAGCGTGCCGAGGCCGAACATCTGCTGCGAGACGCGCCACGAGTTGCCCGTGTCCGGCGGCGGCCCGAAGACGCCCTCGTTGTCGTCCTCGATCATGGTGAAGATCGTCAGCCAGTTCTGCCACTCGCGCAGGAGTTCCTTCTTCTGCGCGCCGAACCAGGCGGGCCCGGTCGCGTCGGGCACCTGCACCAGGATCGTGCCGAGGCCCGGCGGGAAGCACAGCTGCTCCAACGAGTAGCGCTGGTACTCCGGCAGGCTGCCGTCCAGGTTGTCCCACGTGGCGACGACCGGGCCCTTGCCGATCTGGTACGCGCTGTAGGGCACGCCGTCGTCGCGGGTGAGGCCGAGCACGTCGCGGACCTTGTCCTCGTTCAGGATCGCGGTGTTCAGGCGCTCGCCGTTGCCGGAGAAGTACTTGCCGACGGCGTCGGGCATGGTGCCAAGGCTCGCCTCGGACCGCTGCAGGATCGCCGGGGTCGCGCCGGCGCCGGCCGCGACGACCACGACCTTCGCGTCGATCGTGCCGCTCTCCTGCACCACCCTGTAGTCCACGTCGTGCAGGACGTTGTAGCTGACCCGGTAGCCGCCGTCGTCGGTCCGTTCGATCTGCTGCACCTCGTGCAGTGGCTTGATCACCGCGCCGTGCGCGATGGCGGCCGGCAGGTAGTTCAGCAGCATCGATCGCTTCGCGTCGAACTTGCAGCCCGACAGCATCCAGTTGCAGTTGGTGCACTTGCTGGCGTCCACCGCGGTGGGCACGGCGTTCGCGCTGCGACCGGCGTGCGCGCAGGCCGCGCCGAACAGGCCGCCCGCGAACGGCACGTCCGACCACTCCTGCTGGTAGACCGGCAGGGCTTCCTCGATCCGGTCGTACCAGGGCTCAGGCTCTCCCGGCTGACCGACGAGGGCCACATGCGGCGGCCGATGCTGCCCTTGCGGTCGAAGATGAACTTCGGCGCACGCGGCATGGCGGCGAAGTAGATGACGCTGCCGCCGCCGACGCAGTTGCCGCCGAGCACGCTCATGCCGTCGCCGACCACGAAGTCGAAGATCCGCGTGTTCGACGAGCCGAGCTTGAAGTCGTGGTCGAACTCGTCCGCCGTCAGCCACGGCCCGCGCTCCAGCACCGTGACCCGAGCGCCGCCTGCCGCGAGGTGGTACGCCGTGATCGCGCCGCCGAAGCCGCTGCCGATCACCAACACATCGGTGGTCTCCGAAGTGGTCATGCGGGGCTCCCTGATGGGGTCGTGTCCGGGTGCGGCTGCGCGAGCTGCCGGTGGTAGGTGTAGTCCGGGAACCGCCAGATGCCGTCGGCGTCCGGCTTGCGGAAGCCGATCTGGGTCAGGCCGGGGTGCCCGGCGGCCAGTGCCTCGGGGGTGCTCAGGTGCACCGCGGTGTCGAACGCCATGTTGCTGAACACGGCCAGGTTCACCCAGATCTGCTTCTCCGGGTGCCCCGGCCGGCACAGGCGGTCGACCAGCGCGATCCGGTGCTCCGACGCGAGTGCCACGAACGGCGGGACGTCGTCGTCCAGCGTCAGGCCGTGCTCGGCGGCGTACGCCTCGGCGTGGCCGTTGAGCGAGCTGACCAGGTGCGGCAGCGCGGGCGCGAGACCGCCCGCCTCGGTGTGCAACACCTCGATGGCGCCCGCGGCGACCGCGCCACCGCCGGTCGAGACGCCCGCGATCGCCCTGTCGTCCGGGAAGCGCTTCTCGCCGGGGAGGATGGTGTCCGCGAACGCCTCGAGCGTCATGATCTGGGCCTGGTCCTCTGCCGGAGTTTCCGGTTGCATCGACCCCGTCCTTTCGTGCTGCCTGATTTCCCTGCGTCTTTTCTTTAGGACACGAACGGACGGTTCGTCATCACGGCCGGGCACCGCCCTTGGTCGCGATGCTCTCGGCGATCCGCCGCCGCCACACCTCGAACGCCGGTGTGTCACCTTCCTGGCCGGTCGGGCGGGTGTCGGTGCAGAGCTGGTCGGCCTCCCGCGGCGTCAGGCCGCAGAACACCCTTGTCGCCAGTTCCGTGTGCGGGACAACGAGTTCCTGGGTCACCCTGGCCGACGCCGCGAACGCGCTGCCCTGCGCCAACTGCGGCCGGTACTCGCCCGCCAGGTCCCGGAACCGCACCAGTTCGGCTTCGTCACCGCCACCCGCGTAGCTGGCGGCGAGGCCGGCGCCCGCGTACAGGTCGGGCCTGCGGTGCTCGTCGAACTCGGCGAACGTCGTGGCCACCAGTTCCGGGTCGGTGCCGCAGACGAACCAGGTCGCGCGGCCGATGCCCTGGTCGATGGCGTGGTCGGCGTAGCCGGTGGGATCGTCGGCGGGCCACGGGAAGTTCGGTTCCCGGTACTGGTCGCGCACGTACCGGTCGGTCTTGAAGTACGCCTGGTGGAAGCCGTAGCCGTCCAGCACCAGCCAGCGCAGCAGGTGGTCGGTGATGCCGTTCGTCGCGGCACGCCAACGGAACCGGGGCACCCGCGCCAGCGACCAGCCGACGCCGACGTACACCATGTAGAGGTGCTTCACGGCGGTGCCGGCCAGGAATTCGCTCAGGTGGTTCTTGCTGCCGAACGGCAGTCCGTCGCGCACGCCGAGCGCCATTCCGGCGCCCTCGTAGGCGAAACCGCGGAATCGGTGCGGGATCGTCTCCAGGTTCCGCTCGGCCTCGATCGCCCGGCCCGCCTCCGCCGCGTAGGCGTAGCCGGTCAGGAACGACTCGCCCACCTTCTCCAGCAGGTCACGGGATTCCGGCGTCTTCTCGTGGAAGCCGCGCACCGATAGCTTCGTTTCGGACATGGGCGGCGTCAGGATCCGCCGGCGCAGTTTGCTGGCCAACGTCGTCCCCTCCTCACCGGAATGTTGCATACCGATCACGAATCATCGCAGCCAGTTGACTAACTGGCCTTCTTCCACCGTGCCGAGCCGACCGACGCGAAATGCGTGCGCACGTTCTGACGCCACACCTCGTACGGCGGGACCGGACCGGCGCCGCCCGGGTCGACGGCGGCGTTGCCGGCCAGGATGACGGCGTCCTGAGTGGACAGACCGGTGAACACGTCGGCGGCGAACTCCGTGTGCTCCGGCGTGAAACCGGCGGCGATGCGGCCGGTGACCGCCCACACCGAGCCAACCGCGAGGTCGGCGTGGTGGTCACCGGCCGCGGCGCGCAGCGCGGTCAGGCCGTCGGCGGTGGTACCGCCGGCGAAGGTCGCGGCAAGGCCGACGCCACTCCACAGGTCGGCCTGCCGTTCGGTGGCGAACCGCCCGACCGCGGCTGTCACGGCGTCGGGATCCGCGCCGTTGATGAACCAGAGCGCGCGACCGATGCCCTGGTCGACGGCCCGCAGAAAGTAGTCCGGCGCGCCCTGCCACGGGTAGGGCGCGGGCCGCCGCTGCTCGTCCACCCAGCGCTTGGTGTGGAAGTAGGCAAGGTCGAAGCCGTAACCGTCCACCGCGAGCCAGGTCATGACCGGGTAGAACGGCGAGCCGCTCAGGTCCGGGACGATCTTCTTCCACAGTGGACGCGGCAGTCGGGCCATGGCGAAGCCGATCCCGATGTAGGCCAGCAGCAGGTGCGGCTGGCCCGGCCCCATCAGCAGGTCCCTGGTGCGGTTGCTGGGCCCTGGCATCGCGTCCCGGACGGTGTAGGCCATCGTGGCGCCCTCGTAGGCGAAACCGCGCAGCTCCGGCTCGACCATGTCCAGCCGACGCTCGACCTCCCACTGGTCCTTGGCCTCGATGGCCCATTCGAAGCCGACGACGACGGACTGGGGGATGGCCTCCAGCCGTTCGGTCGCGGCGGACGGGGTCACCGGGAAACCGCGCTCGGCGAACGACACCTCGGCCAACGACGGTGCCAGCGCGAGCCGGCGCAGCGAACCAAGCACACTGGACATGTGAGCGTCTCCCTGAACGAGTGCAGCGGTCTCAGGCCGCGAACTGACTGGGGGCGCGGCCTTCGCCGGCCGGGCCACGGTAGGCCTGCGCGATCTCCAACCAGTACCCGGCATCCGGGCCGGTCGCGGTGATCTCCAGGTCGAGGTGGTGGCGGCGCCGGGTCACCAGCAGGCAGAAGTCGACCGCGGGGCCGACCACCTTCTGACTGGCCAGCTCGGGCCCGAACGTCCACACGCGACCGGACGGCGCGGTGATCTCGAACCGGAACTCCTCGTCCGGCGCGGTCAGATTCCTTGCCAGGTAACCGAAGTCCCACGTGCGAACGCCGAAGCCGACCAGGTAGGCCAGCCGGTCGGTGTGGGTGCGCCGCACGCCGAGGGCGTCCGCGATGTCCTGCCCGTGGCCGAACAGCTCCATCATGCCGGCGCAGGCCAGCACCGTCGGCGGCAGCGGGCGGACCAGCCACGGTACGACCTGGTCGGCCGGCACCCTGGCCAGCGCGTCGGCGGCGGCCGCGAGCTCGTAGCGGAACTTCTCCAGCAGTGCGGCGGGCGAGTCGGTCAGGTACGGGTTCAGCGTGGCGTGCACGTTGGCGTCGAAGTCGTCGGACAGCCGCGATGTCATGGCAGTGAACGTCTCAGGGTCACGGGCGGCCAGCCCGGCGATCTTGAAGGTCGCGGTCAGGTGGGCGATCTGGTGCTTGATCGTCCAGCCCGGCGCGGGCGTCGGCAAGGACCACGCCGCGTCACTCAGGTCGGCAACCAGGCGATCGATGTCGTCGCCTTCGGCGACCAGTGCGGCGATCACGTCCTGGAGATCTGTCACGTGCCTGTCCTCTCACGGCGCGGCCGGATGTCGAAATCCAGCGTGCGCGCCGCGCGCACCGGTTGTCTTCTCCGCAGGTGCGGCGGTCGAGAAGCCGTGCTCAGCTCAGGCTCGGTCAGTTCAAGAAGGCGGGGTCGCCCACGCGCACCCGGCCCGACATCCGGACCCGGGCGTGCACGCCCAGCGTCATGTTGTTCGCCTCGGTCACCGCGTTCAGGATGTCCGTGCTGTGCGGCAACTCCTCCTGTGCCTGGTTCACCATCACGCAGCGTTCGGTCCGGTCCACCACGTAGATCACCAGGTGCGTCCCGATGTGCAGTTCCCGGCCGACCCAGGCGTCCTCAGGCCGGGCGGCCGTCTCGGCCACCTTCAGCACCAGGTTGGGCCGCAGCCGTCTTGCGTCGATCTCGCTTGCCGGCACCAGATCCGCGAGCCAGCGCAGGCTGGCCGACGTGACGAGGTGAATCGGCTCCTCGTCGAAATGCGGGATGACGTCCTCTTTGGTCAGTGTGACACCGGGCTTGCCGATGCTGTTCCCGATCGCCCAGTGCACATGTTCGTCGTCGCCGCGCACGGTCTTGCCGTCCGGCAACGTGATCAACGGGACCAGATCGGAGTCGTATCCGGCGGACAGGTCCAGTAGTCCGTCCATCCGGCGGAACCGCCGGGTGTTCTTGCCACTGCCGAGTTTGCCGTCCGTGTCGCGGACCGCGTACAGCCGGTCGCCGAGCACACCGCGGGCGTCCACCGGTGCCTGTGTCAGCCGCTCACCCAGCATGGACTTGACCGGGTAGCGCCACAGTGCCTCGACGGTGCCGACGGAGATCATCCGGCGACGGTACCGGGCGTCTCCAGTTGCTTGCCGACGGCGTGGCGCATCTTCGACAGCCACGTGTCCGGGTCGGCCGCCTTCGCCGCGTGCATCGCGGCCACGTCGGGGTGCGGCAGGATCAGGAACCGCTCGTCGGCCAGCCCGGCGATCACCGTGTCGGCCACCTCGGCCGGCTCGATGATCTGTCCGCTCGCCGCCACCGCGAGTGCCGACGCGTTGCCCGACTCGATGCCCGGCATCAGCATGTTCGTCCGCACGCCCATCGGGCACAGCGCGCTGACCCGGATGCCGGCGGCGCCGTAGGTCATCGCGAGCCATTCGGCCAGGCCGAGCGCCGCGTGCTTGGTGGCCGTGTAGGGCGCGTCGCCGGGGCAGGTCAGCAGGCCGGCCGCGGAGACCGTCTGCAACAGGTAGCCCTCGCCGCGGGCCAGCATGGAGGGCAGCACGGCGTCGGCCGCGAGTGCGTGCGCCACGACGTTCACCGACCAGCTGACTGCCCAAGCCTGCGCGGGCGCGTCGATGCCGATCCCGGTCGCGACGCCCGCGTTGGAGCAGAACAGGTCCACCGGCCCGAACGCCGATTCGGCCGCCGCCACCAGTTCGGCCACCTGCGCGGCATCGGTCACGTCCGTCCGCACCGCGATCGCCCTGCCGCCGATCGCGGCGGCGACCTTCGCAGCGCCATCACCGTCCACATCGGACACAACGACCCCCGCGGCGCCCTCGTTGGCGAACCGGCTCGCCAGCGCCGCGCCGATGCCGCCCGCGGCACCCGTGACCACAACGACCTTGTCGCGCACAAGCATGAACACTCCCGGTGACGTGTATACCGACTAGTCGGTATGTAGTACCGTACGGCCCAGTGATGTGGCTGGCAAGGGAGGCTATCGGGTGAGTACCGGCCTGGCAGGCAAGACCGCGCTGGTGACGGGCGCGTCGCGCGGCATCGGCAGGGCGATCGCGTTCGCGCTGGCCGCTGAGGGAGCCAACGTGGTCCTGTCGTCGCGCCGGCAGGAGAGCCTGGACGCGGTGGCCGCGGAGATCGTGGCGGCCCACCCGAAGGCGAAGGTGCTGGCCAAGGCCGCGCACGTGGGCGAGCAGGCCCAGGCCATCGCCTGCGTTGCCGCGACCGTTGCCGAGTTCGGTTCGCTGGACGTGCTGGTGAACAACGCGGGCACCAACCCGTACTACGGTCCGCTGGTCGACCTCGACGTGCCGAGGGCCGACAAGACCGTGCAGGTCAACCAGTTGTCCATCATCCTGTGGACGCAGGCGGCCTGGAAGGCGTCGATGGCCGAGCACGGCGGCACGGTGCTGAACATGGCCTCGATCGGCGGCCTGAGCTCGGAACCGGGGATCGGCTACTACAACGCCACCAAGGCCGCGGTGATCCACCTGACCCGCCAGTTCGCCGTCGAGCTCGCGCCCCGGGTCCGCGTCAACGCGATCGCGCCGGGAATCGTGCGCACCCAGCTCGCCAAGGCACTGTGGGAGAACTTCGAGCCGCAGCTCAACGCGTCGCTGCCGCTTGGCCGGATCGGCGAGCCGGCGGACATCGCCAAGGCCGCGCTGTTCCTGCTCGGCGAGGACTCCTCCTGGATCACCGGCCAGACCCTGGTGGTCGACGGCGGCGCGCTGGTCCGGCCGACGATCTCGGACGTGCTGGGGTGACCACCGGCCGTTGGGGGATCACCCTGCCGCTGACCGGGGTGCCGCTGGCCGCGCACCGTGACCTCGTCTGCGAACTGCCCGATCTCGGCTACACCGACGTGTGGTCCGCCGAGACGGCCGGCACCGACGCGTTCACGCCGCTGGCGCTGGTCGCCGAGTGGGCACCGGAACTGCGGCTTGGCACCGCGATCGCACCGGTCTACACGCGCGGCCCCGGCCTGCTCGCGATGTCCGCGGCGACCATCGCGGAGCTCGCGCCCGGCCGGTTCGTGCTGGGCATCGGCAGTTCGTCGCCGGTGATCGTGCACGACTGGAACGCGGCCGAGTTCACCGATCCCTACGGCCGCACCCGCGACACGCTGCGGTTCCTGCGTGCCGCACTGTCCGGCGCGAAGGTCACCGAGGACTACCCGACGTTCGCCGTGCGCAAGTTCAAGCTGGAACGCCCGCCCGCGCAGCCACCCGCGATCATGCTGGCCGCGCTGCGGCCCGGCATGCTGCGGCTGGCGGCCCGCGAGGCGGACGGCGCGATCACCAACTGGCTCGCCGCCACCGACGTGCCGCAGGTCCGTGCCGAGCTCGGCACGGACGTCGAGCTGGCCGCCCGGATCTTCGTCTGCCCCACCGAGGACGTCGACGCCGCACGCGGCTTGGGCCGGCTGCTGATCAGCAGCTACCTGACCGTGCCGGTGTACGCGGCGTTCCACGACTGGCTCGGCCGGGGCGAGTTGCTCAAGCCGATGCACGACGCGTGGGCGGCCGGCGACCGGGCGGCGGCCAACGCCGCGATTCCCGACGAGGTGGTGGACGCGCTCATCGTGCACGGCAGTCCAGCGCGGTGCCGGGACCAGGTGGCCGAGTACGTGGCGAACGGCCTGGACACCCCGGCGATCGCGATCCTGCCGACCGGCGCCGACCCGGCCGAGATGGCACGGGCGCTGGCTCCGTCATGGTGACCGGGCACAATTGACCGTCGTGGAAGGGGGTGGATGATGGCACGCACCACAGCCAGCCGCGCGCCGCGCGCCACCCGGCGCGATGGGGTGCGCAGTCCGATGGAGGAGCGCATCATCGCCTCCGCCGTCGCGCTGTTCGCCGAGCAGGGCTTCGACGCCACCACAGTGCAGCAGGTGGTCGACCGGGCCGAGGTCACGAAAGGCGCGCTGTACCACTACTTCGACGCCAAGGACGACCTGCTCTACGAGATCTACCACGCGCTGATCGGCACCCAGAACGCCGACCTGGACGAGATCGTCGCCCGCGACCTCGGCGCATCCGAGACCGTCCGGGCGATCCTTGTCAACGTGGTGTGCTCGACCGTCGACCGGCTGTCCGAAGCCGCCGTGTTCTACCGCGAGGCGCACAAGCTGGACGCCGACCGGATGGCCGCGTTCCGCGCCGACCGGCGCCGCTACCACGAGAGCTTCCGCACGGTCATCGCGGCCGGCCAGGCCAGCGGCGAGTTCGCGGCGGTCGTGCCGCCGGACACCGTGGTGCAGATCGCGATGGGCGTGGTCAACCAGTTGCCGGTCTGGTATCGCCCGGACGGCCCGAAGTCGGCGACCGATCTTGGCAACGAGATCGCCGATTTCGTACTGGCCGCGTTACGCCTGCCCTAGGCCTTGGCCTCCACCAGCGCGCGGCGCAGGTCGTAGGCCGCGTCGGCGGAGAACATGGCCGAGCCGACGACCAGTCCCAACACCACCAACGTGAACAGGCCGACCGGCGACAACAGCACCGACCACAGCCGCACCACCGGCGGCGCGGTCAGCAGGGCCGTCACCCGCCTCGGCACCGGCCCCGCGGTTGCCGCCATGGCAACGGTGCCGCCGGACGGCGCCCGGCCGGCCAGGGCCGCTCGCCCGACCGCTTGTGCCACCACCGTTCTGTCACCGACCCGGTGTGCGGCGATCTCGTCCGCCCACCGTTCCGTGGTGAACCGGATCGTGCCGGCCAGCGGGCGCAACAGGGGATTGGCCGCGGCGAGTACGTCGATCACCGCCACGAACAGGTGGTGGCGCCGGTCGAGGTGGGCCCGCTCGTGCGCCAGCAGTGCGCGCCGCTCGGCCGGCGTCAACACGGCCAGCATGCTGGTCGACACCACGATCCGACCCGGCCGGCCCGGCAGCGCGTGTGCCAGCGGCCGGTCGTCCACGAGCACGGTCAACTCGCCGCCGTCCCGGCACCGCCGCGCCACCCGGTAGGCATCGGCCAGCGCCCGCAGCCGCCGACGGGCCGCCACGGTCCCCGTCGTCAGGAACACCGCCAGCAGGGCGCCTGCCGCGAGGTCGATCGGCTGGTGCACCAGGTCCAGCTCCTGCAACGCGGTGGGGGACCAGTGGCCGACCCGGGCGAACACGCTCAGCGTCGACAGCGAGACGAAGGCCAACAGCCCCAGCACCATGAAGGCGCAGACGCAGAGCACCAGTCCGGAGACCACGGCCAGCCAACTCGCCAGGGCCGGGTGCAGCCGCCCACAGAGCCACCGCACCATCGGCACCACCAACACCGGCAGCACCAGCGGCAGGTAGATGGACACGATCATGACGGCCCCGCTCCCACAGTCGGGAAGCTACCGCACCACGGCGGTCCTGAACATGGCATCCGTATTGACGGTCGGTGCACAGTCGGCAGCACGCCGGGCACGGACACCGTGCTCGCCCAGCGGCCCGACCGTCAAGCCGCGCGCCGCGCACTCGTCCAGCAGCCTGGGCAGCGCGCCCAATGTGGACTTCCACGCGCCGAGCGACGCGGCGACATCCGAGTCGTGCAACAGGATCGTGCCGCCGCCGGCCAGCGACTTCGTCACGGTGTCGAACACACTGTCCGGAGTGGACCGACTGCTCCAGTCCCAGCCCCAGCACGTCCACAGCACCGGCGTCATGCCAAGGCGGTGCGCGGCCACCAACGCCGAAGTCGTCAAAACCCCGTACGGCGGCCGGAACCAGCGCGGCGGCGTGCCGGTGGTGGCCGCGATCAGGTCACGGCCCCTCGCCAGTTCGTCGTAGGTCCGCCGGGGGCCGTACCAGACCAGCCTGCGGTGGTACCAGCCGTGCAGCGCGACCTCGTGCCCGGCGCCGGCCAGTTCCCGGCCGAGCGCGGGCGTGCGGGCCAGTTCGCTGCCCAGCAGAAAGAACGTGGCACGAACCTGCCTGCTGGCCAGTTCCCGCAGGAAGAACGGGGTGGACCTGGGATGGGGACCGTCGTCGAAGGTCAGCGCGACGTGGTTCGGGTCGCCGATCCCGGCCAGCCGGGGCAGCAGGTGCGCGCGCAGCGGCGGCCAGAACATGGCGGCCGGCAGCGCGTGCACGGCCAGCGCGCCCGCCGCCGTGCCAATGGCTGTCCTGGTCAGGCGGTTCACGTCGTCAGGTTCCGCAACGCGGTGGGATGCAGGTTCTGGCGGCCCGCCTGCTGCGCGAGACCCGTCAGCATCGGCCCGATGGCGCACGGCTTGTGCGGATCCTGCCGGATCAGCACGATGCCGCCGCGCACCGGCAGCTTCGTGAGCGCGCCACAGCTGATCGTGGCTTTGGGGATGATGATCCGCTCGCCGTAGATCGCGGCGAGGCTCACGTCCACCGCGTCCAGGTCGCCGTTGGACAGCATCAGTTTCGGCCGGTGCGTGGTGATCCTGCCGATCGCGCGGGCCCCGGCGCCGATCGCGCTGCGCCCGGCGAACCAGCCGGTCTCGTA
This sequence comes from Candidatus Melainabacteria bacterium, assembly GCA_963702275.1. Taxonomy (GTDB): domain Bacteria; phylum Actinomycetota; class Actinomycetes; order Mycobacteriales; family Pseudonocardiaceae; genus DATEPR01. The sequence goes on along the minus strand of CAVPCF010000103.1, from coordinate 27,263 downwards.
GGGCTGGCCACCGGCCGCGTTCACCACCAGCAGCCCGGCCGTCGCCATCCGCCGCACCACGGTCGGGTTGTCCGCCGCGGTCTTGACGCTCACCGCGACGGCCACGTTCATGCCGCGCAGCATCCCGATGTCCTGGTCGCTGACTGCCTGGTCGGGTGCCTCCACCACGAAGTACACCTGGTTGGCCGGCACGCCGGTCTCGCCGACCGCGCGGAAACCGTGTGCCACGGCGATGCTCATGCCGCTGGTGAACACCCACAGCAGCCACGCCAGGCTGGCCGCCACCCAGGCGACCCGCCGCACCCGGCGCCGGGCCACCCGATCCCGTTCCGGCGGCGGGAACGGCTGCCGCACCAGGCCGGTGATCGCCACGCTCGGGTCGGCAGTGCCGACCTCGATCGGCGCGCGCTCCGCGCTGCGGTGGCTGCTCATGGTGGTGGCGAATTCGGTCAGCGCGCCGGTCAGTTCGTCCCGGTTACGCAGCCACCTGGCCAGCCCGGCGTGTTCCAGCGAGCGGGCGTTGGTGCGGCCGTGCCCGGCAAGGCACCGGTAGGCCAACACCGGGAGCCCGGTGGCGTGCGCCTCGAAGAAGGTGAGGCCGCCGGAGTTGAGTACCACGATGTCACAGGCGCGCAACAGCGCCGGCATGTCGTGCACCCAACCCAGCACGATGCCAGGGGTGAGGTCACGCAGCCGTTCCCGCAGCGCCGTGTTCTCCCCGCACACCACGACCGGCGTGGCGATACCGCCCGCGGCGACCTCGCGCGCGGACTCCTCGATCTCGCCGACCGCCCACGAGCCGGACACCACGAGCGCGAGCAGTTCCGTTGCCGGCAGGCCGAACTCGGCCCGTGCCTTGGCCCGCTCGTCCGCGTCGGACGGCGGCCGGAAGTCCGGCCTCACGGCCGGGGCGACGACCGCGACCCGCTCCGCGCCCAGCAGCCGCACCTGGGCCGCGATCTCCGGGTGCGCGGCCAGGTACAGGTCGGTGCCCTTGGCCATCCACAGGGGATGGACGGACGGGTCGGTAAGGTAGGTGATCACGGACGCGGACAGCCGGCCGCGCCGCCGCAACCGCATGGCCACCTGGCTGGCCAACGGATAGGTGCAGACCACGGCGTCCACATCCGACCCGAACGCCTTGCGCATCCGGCGAGACGCACTCGCCGCCAGCCAGATCGTGAGCGCGCTCATGGTCCTGCGGCGCTGGAGCGTGTTCAGCAGCCACTCCCAGCTGCCCGGCGCGATGTCCAGCTGTTTGCGGTAGGCCGCGCGCACCCGCCCGCCGATGCCCCACGGCAGCAGGTCGAGGAAGTCGTGGCAGGTCACGTCATGACCGGCCGCGGTCAGCCTGCGTCCGATCTCGTGAGCTGCTCCGTCGTGGCCGGCGCCGAGACTCGCGGACACGATCGCGATACGTCCCACACTGCTCCCCGCTGTGATGGCCGTGTTCCGTGACCTTCGGGCCGGCCGGCCCGAACGTTACGTCGGCCGCGGCCGCGCCAGCATATCCCTACATGGTGTAGGAGAAATCCGCCGGTCCCCCGCTGTCGTAAGGTCATCAGATACCACGACAGGTGGAGGATGCCAGTGGATTCGGCCGGCGCCAAACGTACTCGCCGTCGGGCCGGTGGTGAGTTGGAGAACGAGATACTGGCGGCGCTGTGGGCGACGGGCCGACCGCTCACTCCGCGCGAGGTGCACAATACGCTCGGTGCGGACCTCGCCTACAACACTGTGCAGACCATTCTAGTCCGGCTGCACGAGAAGGGCTTGGTCCAGCGCCACCCCTACGGCCGCGCACACCGCTACTCACCGACGAAACAGCGCGCCGAACTCACCGCGGAACGAATGCACCTGCTGCTGACCGCGGGCCCGGACCGGCGCTCGGTATTGCGCCGCTTCGTCGGCGCCCTCGACGAGACCGACGAACAGATCCTCCGCGACGTCCTGGGCAGGACCGATCGGCCGGAACCGGACTGATCGCGTGTGGACACCGATCGTTACCCGTTGAACGCATGTCACCACATCAAGGGGGATGGCGTGTGACAGCCGGCTAACGAGCCGGCACGATCCGCCGACAGCAGGACACGTCTCGTCCCTGTCGCGCGGAGGTTACCGATGAATCGAGTGGTTCGACTGCTGGCCGTGCTCGCGGTGCCCGCCGCGGTCGTACTCGCCGGCTGCGGCGTCGCGGCCGTCCCGACCAATCCCGGGGTCAGCCAGGTCGACGCACCCGCCTCGGTCGTCACGACCACGGTGCCCGCCCCGACGACGCAAGCCGCGACCCAGGCCGCCGTCGCCCCACCGGTCCAGCAGGCGCCGGTCGCGCCCGTCGTCCAGACGCCGGCTCAGGCAGCGCCACCCGCCGCCTGCGACGGCGACTACTACGTCAATTCCGACGGCAACTGCGTGCACCGCCCGGAACAGGCCCCCGCCGCGCCGGCTGGCGCCACCGCCAAGTGCCAGGACGGCACCTACAGCTTCAGCCAACACCGCAGCGGCACCTGCTCACACCACGGCGGCGTCGCCGCATGGCTGTGACATCGCTTCAGCCAACCCGACACTAAGACGGTGGCCACGCTTCTGGCGGCCGCTCACAACTTCGCGATTTCGCCGAGCACACAGCGCAGGCCCCCGCCCAACGCTGGGATGTTGTTGGTGAATCAGGATGGGGGTTGTGAGCTGCGGGAATGCGGTTGGCAGGAGTCTGGGCTGCTCTGTCACGCCAGGAGTCCGTCGGCGGCTCCGCCCTGTTCGGGAGGTTGTGGGGCTGGTCAGCATCTGTCGTCGCCCACAGCATGGTCGTCTGGTTGGTATTCGTGTAGGTCATGGGCTGTCCCCGAAGTCGCCTGGGTCTGTCCTTTAGGGTGGTCGGCGTCTTGCTGTCCGCTATGGGGCTTGGTCCTCACGTTGTGGCTTCTTGCCTACTTGCTATAGCAAGTAGGCAATAGCTCCAGCGCGGGTCCGGCACGCAGGTCGAAGTCGCCGTATTCGTCGGGCGCCTACGCTGCTATAGCTACTTGGCATTTGCCTACGTGCTATAGCAAATTGCTGTTTACCTACCTGCCGTAGCCTACTTGCTATAGCAAGTTTGCTATAGCCTACTTGCTACTGCTACTTGCTATAGCAAGTTTGCTATAGCCTACTTGCAGCTGCCGCAGCAACCGCAGCCTGGTCCGGTGCAACTGGCACAGCAGTTGCAGCCACCTGGTGTCGGTTCCATGACGACCTCCCGTGGTGAATACGGTTGTCGTTGCTGCACAACGGTATTACCGATGCATTCATGCGTGCACCGCCATGCGAGGGACGTCAGTCGGACAGCTCCGCCAGAGCCTGCCTGGCCACTTCGAGTTCGGCCTCCAGCTGCGCCACCCTGGCCTGCTGTTGTTCCCTGGCCGCGGTGATCGCCCCGTCGATGGCCTGTTCGATGTCCCCGCCCAGCGCCTTGGCGGCCGCCGCGACCGAACCGGCGGACACCGGCTGCGGCCGGACGGTCCGCCTGCTGCCGGCCTGGACCTCGACCGTCCACTCGCCGTCGGGTGTCGAGCTGAGCGTGACGGTAATCGGCGCGGGCTGGCGGCCGCGACCACGAGTGGGCCGCTTCGGCTCCGGCTCCGATGACGACGATGCCGGCGGCGGCGGGTCGGCCGGCCGAACGGCCGGTGGCTTGCGGGGCGGTCGCTCGCGCACCACGAGCAGTTCGCCGATGACCGGCTCCGCCTTGGGTTTCGCCGGCGGCTCCGGTGTCTTGGCAGCTGCCTTCGCGCGACGGGCTGGCTTGTCCATGGTCAGCTCACTCGTGGAGAACGACAACGTGTCGTGCGACCCGGTCGGCCGCACCTGGATGAAGTCACCTTCGTACGGTTCGGTCAGCGACACCACTTTGGCCGACCGTCCGGCATCGACACCCACCGCGGCCGGGGTGAACCAGACCATCGGCGTCCGGCCGGCATCGAGTTCGGCGCGGACGTGTTCGATCTGCTCGACGGACAACGACGGCGGACGGCGGGTGGGCATGCGCGACTCCTGTGACGCGGGTGGCGGACACGTGCATCGTGCCGGTCGGCTACGACATTTCCGATACCACCAACACAAAACGCCACTGTGCCGTTATCTGCGCCGACCCTTGCTCAACCTGGACACCGGACCGGGGCCGGCGATCTGGCAGTCACACTCCCGTTCGGTGACCGCCTCCGCCGTGACCGTGATCTGGCCGTCGATCCCGGTGGACACCGACTCGCCGCGCGAGGCGAGCGAGCGCCACACCCGCATCGAGTCCGCGAAGTCGCGCACGTCCTCCACGGTGGCGCCCTTGATCGGCGCGGGCGACGTGGCCGCCTTGATCGTGCCTTCCAGCCAGGCGGCCACCTCGTCCGGGTTGACCATCACCTCGTCCGGCTCGGTGCCGAGGCGCTGGTCCCGGGTGGCCGCGTGCGCGAGCGCAACTCGTTCGACGTAGCCGTGCCAGTGCATGCCGAGCCCGGTCCACGCGTCGGCAACGGCCCAGTCGTCCCTCATCACGCCCCCAGCCTGCCAGACGACTACCGTGCCGAACTCCTGGGTATCCACCGGAATCCCGGAAAGCGCCCGCCGAAACGCATCGGTCGTATGCTTGCCGGCAAGCCCCCGATGGAGAAGAACCGGATGAGCACGGTCATCACCGACCCCTTTGCCCATCCAGCGTTCTTCTATCGCGGTCACGCCGAGTATCTGTCCGGCACCGTTCCGTTCATCACCGACGGCCTCGCCGCCGGTGAGCCGGTCGCCGTTGCCGTGCCGTCGCCGCAGCTCGACGTCCTGCGCTCGGCGCTGGGCCCGGCGGTGCGGGACGTGCTGCTGCTGGACATGACCGTGGTGGGCCGCAATCCGGGTCGGATCATCCCCGGTGTACTGCGGGCCTTCGCCGACCAGCACCCGGACCACCACGTGCGGATCATCGGTGAGCCCATCTGGCCGGCACGGTCCGCGATGGAATATCCGGCGTGCGCGCAACACGAGGCGCTGATCAACGACGCCTTCACGGGCTGCCGGATCACGATCCTGTGCCCGTACGACGCCGCGCACCTGGACGAGCACGTCCTCGCGGACGCGGCCCGAACCCACCCGGTCCTCGTCGACGACAACGGCACCCGCGACAGCCGGTGCTTCGCCCCGGCGGAGGTCGTCACCGACTACAACACGCCGCTGCCGCCGCCGAGCCACGCGCTGACCGTGGCCGTGACCATCACCGGCCTGGCCGACCTGCGGCGCACGGCAGCCGCGTTCGGCCTGCGGCGCGGCCTGACGGCGGACCGCACGCAGGACCTGGTGCTCGCCGTGACCGAACTGGCCACGAACAGCATCGAACACGCGCTCTCCACGGCAACGGTCCTGCTGGGCGGCACCGACGACGACGTGGTGTGCCAGGTGCGCGACACCGGCCACATCGCCGACCCGCTGGCCGGCCGCCGACCCGCCGCACGCGGCCAGCAACGCGGCCGGGGCCTGCTGATGGTCAACTACCTTGCCGATCTCGTCCGTGTCCACACCACGGCCGTCGGCACCACGATCGAGGCGCACTTCACGGCCGGCCGGTAAAAGATCACTCGGTCGGTTGACGGGCCCGGCTGGGTTGGACGCGCATCGGCTCGCCGGGCATCTTGGGGTAGTCGGGCGGATAGGGCATATCGCCCAGGCCGTGATCGCGCTCGTCCCGCGCGTACCACTCCAGTGCCTGTTCCAGGCCGAACACCTGCTCGTCCAGCCCGACCAGCGGGTCGCCGTGGGCGGACAGCCAGTCCGGCACCGTGAACACGTCGAAGTCGTCCGGGGCGACGTCGGTCAACTGGTCCCAGGTCACCGGCGTGGACACGGTCGCCCGTTCCGTGCCGCGCACCGACCATGCCGACGCGATGGTCCGGTCGCGGGCGGCCTGGTTGAAGTCCAGGAAGATCCGCTCGCCGCGCTCCTCCTTCCACCACGACGTGGTTGCCAGGTTCGGCGCGCGCCGCTCGACCTCCCTGGCCAGCGCGATCACCGCGTGCCGCACCGCGATGAAGTCCCACTCCTGCCGGATCCGTGCCAGCACGTGGATGCCGCGCCCGCCGGACGTCTTCGGGTAGCCGACCAGCCCGGCGTCCTCGAGCACCGACCGCAGCACCTCGGCCACCCGTGCGGCGTCGGCGAAATCGGTGCCGGGCTGCGGGTCGAGGTCGATTCGCAACTCGTCCGGGTGATCGACGTCGGGGCGCCGCACCGGCCACGGGTGGAAGTCGAACGTCCCCAGGTTCGCCGCCCACGCCAGCACCGCGGGTTCGGTCGGGCACACCTCGTCGGCGGTCCGGCCGGACGGGAAGGTGATCCGTACCTGCTCCACCCACTCCGGCGCGCCCTTGGGCACCCGCTTGGCGTAGAACGCCTCGCCGGTCACCCCGTCGACGTACCGCTTCAGCGTCGTCGGCCGGTCGCGCAGCACCCGCAACAACGGCGTCGCGACGGCCAGGTAGTACTCGACGACCTGCCGCTTCGTGATGCCGCGCGCCGGGAAATAGACCTTGTCCGGATTGGACACCCGCACGGTGCGCTGGCCGACGGTCAGTTCGAGAGCCGGTGGTTTGGGCACGCGCCGAGCCTACGGCGTCCGCCCGACGACCGTGCGGTACAAGGTGCTCAATCCGTCCAGGAACGCGTCCAGCGCCAACTCGAAACTGTCCGCGTCGATCTCGTCGGCGTGTTCCCGCAGTGACGGCGCGTCCAGCAGGTTCGGGTAGCGGTCCCGGTAGACCTGCACGTCGTCGTCGAAACCGCGGGCGAACGAGCCCATGGCCGCGCCGACCACCAGGTACTTGGTGGACGCGCCGATCATGGTCGCGTAGCGCGGCGGCCAGCCCGCGCCGACCAGCCCGCCGTGCACCGCGTCCGCGACCCGCAGCGAAGCGGCGCGCCGGGCGGGCCCGAAGGCCAGGAACGGGACCATGTTCGGGTGCGCGCCCAGCGCCGCACGGTACGAGCGGGCCCAGGTACGCAGGCCGACGCGCCAGTCGCCGGTGCCGAAACCGCTGATGTCGACGGCTTCCATCAGATCGTTCGCCACCGCGTGCAGCAGCTCGTCCTTGCTGGCCACGTGCCCGTACAGCGACGGCGCCCGCACGCCGAGGTCGGCAGCCAGCTTGCGCATCGACAAGCCGGCAAGGCCGTCCGCGTCGACGATGCGCAGCGCGGTCTGGTGGATGCGTGCCCTGCTCAACACCGGTGTGCGCGGTCGACCCACGTCACTCACCCCTTGCCAACCTCACCCCTTGCGAACCGCCGGACCACGAGGCTAACTTATAACCTAACAGTGTTCGGTTTGGAGTCAGGGGCCAGCGCATGGATTTCACGCTCAGTACCGAGGAGAAGGAAGTTCGTGACTGGGTGCGCACGTTCGTCCGGCGCGAGATCCTCCCGCTGGAACCGGACATGCTGCGCCGCGAACGTGCCGGACAGCCCGGCCTCACCCTGACCGAACTGGCCGGGCTGCAAGCCAAGGCCCGCGAGGCCGGCTTCTGGGGCGTGCAGACGCCGACGGAGTACGGCGGCATGGGCTTGTCCGCCGTGATGACGGCCCTGTTGGAGGTCGAACTGGGCCGGTCGTTCGTGCCGTTCCGGTTCGGCGGCGCAGCGGACAACATCCTGTTCCACTCCAACGAGGAGCAGAAACGGCGCTACTTGCTGCCGACCATCGAGGGCGAGCGCCACTCCTGCTTCGCGATCACCGAACCGGGTGCCGGCTCGGACGCCCGCAACATCCGCACCCAGGCCTATCAGGACGGCACGGACTGGATCATCACCGGCGAGAAGACGTTCATCACCGGCGGCAACGAGGCCGACTTCACGATGGTCTTCGCGGTAACCGACAAGGAGAAGGGTGCCGACGGCGGCGTCACGTGCTTCCTGGTCGACCGCGACATGGGCTGGAAGTCCGAGCCGATCCCGACCATGGGCGAGTGGGGCCCCGCGGCACTGGTGTTCGACCACGTCCGGGTGCCGTCGGAGAACATCCTTGGTGAGGTCGGCCGCGGTTTCGAACTGGCGATGCAGTGGATCGGCCGCGGCCGCTACCTGCTGCCGGCCAGGGCCCTCGGCGCGTGCGAACGCCTGGTGGAGATGGGCATCGAGCACGCGAGATCCCGCGTGACGTTCGGCGAGCCGATCGCCAACCGCCAGGCGATCCAGTGGATGATCGCCGACTCGGCCGTGGAGATCGAGGCGCTGCGCTGGCTCGTGCTGCACGCCGCGTGGCAGGTCGACGCCGGTATGGACTCCCGTCAGGCCCAGTCGATGGCCAAGCTCTACGGCGGCGTGAAGGCCAACGAGATCGTGGACCGCGTGCTACAGATCCACGGCGGTATGGGCTACACGCGGGAACTGCCGGTCGAGCGCTGGTATCGGGAACTGCGGCTGCTGCGCATCTACGAGGGAACCGACGAGATCCAGCGCCGAACCATCGCCCGCAACCTGATCAAGGGCCACACAAGTGTGAGCGGCGCTCTCGGCTAGCGAGAGCACTGCTCTCACCAGAGAGCGGGCGCTCTCGACAGTGCCCTCGTTTCAGAGCAGCGCTCTCGTTAGTGATCAGCGCTCTCGACGGTGCTCTCGTTTCGGAGCAGTGCTCTCGTCAGTGATCAGTGATCTCGTTTCAGAGCACTGCTCTCGTTCGTGATCAGTGCTCTCAGTGGTGCTCTCGTTTCGGAGCACTGCTCTCGTTGGTGATCAGTGCTCTCGATAGTGCTCTCGTTTGAGAGCGGTGCTCTCATGTAGCGAGAGTGGTGCTCTCGGCCTGGTTCTAGGAGGCACGGCATGGATTTAAGCGTCGTCGGCAGGGAACGCGGGCCGTGGAGCAGGTCGTGGACCTCGGACGACGCGCTGCTGTACGCGCTCGGTGTCGGCGCGGGGCAGGTCGACCCGACCGCCGAGCTGGCGTTCACCACGGAGAACACCGCGGGCGTGGCACAGCTGGCGCTGCCTACATACGCGATCGTGCTGGCTCAGTTCGGCGGCCCGCAGCTCGGCCTGACCGGGGTGGACTTCACCCAGCTCCTGCACGCCGAACAGTCGCTCACCCTGCACCGGCCGTTGCCCGTTGCCGGGTCGGTGGAGCTGACCAGCATGATCACCGACATCTTCGACAAGGAGTCCGGCGCGTTGGTCGTGACGAGCACCACCGGCACCGCCGATGGCTCACCGCTGTTCACCACCCGCTCGTCGGTGTTCGTGCGGGGCGCTGGCGGTTTCGGTGGGGTACGCGGGCCATCCAGCGAGTACGCCGCGCCGGAGCGGGCGGTCGACGCGCGGTTGACGTTCCGCACGTCGGTCAACCAGGCACTGCTGTACCGGCTGACCGGCGACCGCAACCCGCTGCACTCGGATCCCGCGTTCGCCGCCGCCGGCGGTTTCGACCGGCCGATCCTGCACGGCCTGGCCACCTACGGCATCACGGTCCGGTTGCTGCTCAACGAGTTCTGTGCCGGCGACCCGAGCCGATTGTCCACTGTGGAGGGCAGGTTTACCAAGCCGGTGACCCCTGGCGACGAGCTGGTGGTCAACGCGTGGCGCGACGGCGATGACGCGGTGATCTTCCGCACCGCGAACGCCGACGGTGACGTGGTGCTGGACCGAGGCAGAGCGGTCTTCACCGCTTGATTGCCCGGATGCCGTACATCTGTGGGAATGCGGGCAGTTCCGCGGGCGGCAGGAACCGGCGGCCGGGCAACTCGCGCATCCCGGCCCAGAGGACAGCCCCGTTGCTCCACGGATACTCACGGAACACATCCAGCGTGAGACCCGCGGACAGCAGCGCGCCGATGATCTCGGACATCCCCCACGTGAACTGGTGGCACGGACTGGGGTCGGGCACCTCGCCGACACCTTCCTGATAGCCCCACGGCACCAGGCCATCCCGCGACATCGCCACGTAGTCGCCGACACCGTCATCCCAGGTATGCGGCAGGCCGCCGTGCATCCAGTAGGGGTCCGCCAGGCGCCATTTGTGGTCGAACATGCCGCTGATCGGATGGAAGTCGACGGTGACGAACCGTCCGCCCGGCGCGAGCACCTTCGCGATGCCGGCACCCCACGGCGCCAGATCCGACAGCCAGCACAGCGCGCCGTAGGAGCAGAAGACGATGTCGAACCGCTCGTCGGCCCGCTCGAACCAGTCGAACAGGTCCGCGCGCACGAACGTGCCGGGAATGCCGGACTCGGCGGACAGTCGAGTGGCGAACGAGATGGCCTCGTCGCTGATGTCAACGCCGGTGACGTCGGCGCCGAGCGCGGCCAGGCTCAGCGTGTCCTGACCGGAGTTGCACTGCAGGTGCACCAGGCGCTTGCCGGCGAGGTTCCCCAACAGGTCCAACTCCTCGGGAAAGAGGGTGCTGCCACCGGATCGGAGGAACTCGGCCTGATCCCCCTTGTGGCTGTTGTGCGCCTTGGTCGCCGAGTTCCACGACTGTCGATTGTCCTCGTGCAGGTCCCGTGCCAGCATGATCCGCAGTCTGACCGCGGAGTGGCACTTCCGCGACCGAATAAAACAGCCGCGACCGAACAACAGGGGTGAGCGATGGGCGACATCGCATGGGAAACCGCGACCTGGCTCAACCGCCCACCCAAGGTGCGCACCGACGGCGGCGACCTCCTGGTGACCACCGGCCCGGCAACGGACTTCTGGCGAACGACGGGCTACGGGTACGTCCGGGACACCGGCCACGCGCTGCTGACGGAGTTCCCGGTCGACTCGGCCGTCGAGGTCGGCTACGTGGCCCAGTTCGACGAGCTGTACGACCAGGCGGGCCTGTTGGTCCGGGTGGACCCGAGCGCGTGGGTGAAGGCCGGCACCGAATTGACGGACGGCGCGCCGCACCTCAGCACGGTGGTCACCCACGACGTCTCCGACTGGTCCCAGGCCCCCGTCCCCGACTGGTCCGGCCGCGAGATCACCATCCGCGCGAGCAGAGCGGGCGACGCGCTGACGATCCGAGCCAAGGCGGACGGTGACCCGTGGCGCACCATCCGCCTGGCTCCGCTGTCCCCCGACGCGGTGGCGACAGCGGGCCCGTACTGCTGCTCACCGGAACGCTCCGGCCTGAAGGTCCGCTTCACCCGCTTCACGACCGGACCAGCGGACGCGGCACTGCACGCCGCCCCATGAGCACCGTCAGGTGTTGGCCAGCACGTATCGGGCGATGTCGGCGTGTGTCGCGAACCACACCTGCGGGTGGCCAGCGATGTGGTCGACCAGTTCGGACAGCACCGCGAAGCGGGAGCGGTGGCCGATCACGTGCGGGTGCATGGTGAGCTGGAACAGGCCGCCTGCCTGGTAGGCGGCGTCGAACTCGTCGCGCCAGATGGTCAGGACCTGGCGAGGCGCGGTGTACGGGCGGGAGTTGGTGAAGCGGTCCATGGTGAAGTACGGGGCGTCGTCGCGGATCCACTCGACCGGGATCTCGACCATGCCGGTGGGTTCGCCGTCGGCCAGGATCTCGTAGGGCTCGTCGTCGGCCATCAGGGACGAGTCGTAGGCAAGGCCCAGTTCACGGGAGATGGCCAGGGTGTGGTGGCTGAAATCCCAGGACGGGGTGCGGATGCCGACCGGTGCCACGCCTGCTGTCCTGGTGAGGGCGTCGAATGCGCGCATCGCCAGTTCTCGCTCGGTGGGTGGATCCAGGAGCACGTTGCGTTCGTGGATCCAGCCGTGCATGCCCACCTCGTGGCCCTGGTCCACATAGGACTTGATTTCGGTTGGCCGCAGCAGGGCGCAGACCGCGGGCGCGTAGAACGTCGCCGGGATGTCGTGGCGGGACAACAGCTCCAGCACTCGCGGTACGCCGACTCTCGCGCCGTATTCGCCCTGTGACAGCTTGCCGGGGCTGGTTTCGTTGGCGCGCAACGAGATCGTTTCGTGATCTGAGTCGAAGGACAGGGCTACCGCGACCCGGGCGCCGTCCGGCCACTGCGCCGGTGCGAGGGATCGCCCTGCCCTGACCCGGTCGACGTGCGTTCGCCACGTCGACTCCTGCCATTCCCACGGTTCGATTGAGGTGGGTTCAGCCGACATGGCTGTTGCCCAGTGGCTCGTCGGCCAGTGCCGTGACCATCTGGTCCCGTACCCGGTCCAGGTGTTGTGCCATCACCTTGGCCGCGCGGTCGGCGTCCCGGTCCTCGATCGCGGCGATGAGCTGGTCGTGGTCGTCCATGGAGGCGTGGGTGTGGGCCGCGTCGACCTCGTGGCGGCTGCGCAACAGGATCACCTGCTGCTGCACCAGCTTCACCTGGTCTGCGATGCGCGGGCTGGCCGACGCGTCCAGCAGGCAACGGTGGAACGCCAGGTCCAGCCGGTACGGGAACCGCTGGCCCGCCTCGAAACCGTGCCGCGACTCGGCGCTGACCTCGCGCAACGTCTGCAGATCCCGATCCGACCTGCGCAACGCCGCGAGCCGGGCGGCCGCGCACTCCAGCGCCGCCCGCAGTTCGAACAGAGCGTACAGCTCCGCCGCGTCGGCCTGGCGGACGTGGGCACCGCGGTGCGGGACGTAGACCAACAGGCCCTCGCTGATCAGGTGGCGGATGGCCTCCCGCAGCGGGCCCCGGCTGATGTGCATCCGGTGGGCCAGTTCGACCTCGTTCACCCGCTGACCGGTGGGGATCTCGCCGGTGAGCACCAGTTCGCGCAGCACGTCCACGGTCTGGCCGGCGAGGCTCTGGCGCTGCGGGGCCGGGCTTGTCATCCGGCGGCTCCCTTCGACGAGAGATGACGAGACGAAACAACGAGACAGCCCCCAACGGCGAACATCGACAAACAACGCGCAAACTGTCAACAGTTGGCAGTTCGCAGGTCAACGCACAGTGATCAGTCCAGCGCAGTTCGCACACTACTGTCAAGAGTGCCCGATACCGCACGAATATCGATTATGAGGAGCCCGGCGTGCACGAGGTGGTTGCCACGGTGTGGCGCAGTGAGGTGGCCGAATCGGTGCACCACGGCTCTGTGGTCGCGCTCGACGTCGACGGGAGCGTCGCGTTCACGATCGGCCAACCCGACGTCCTCATGTATCCGCGGTCCTCGGCCAAGCCGTTGCAGGGCACCGGCATGATGCGGGCCGGGCTCGGGCTGACCGGCGAACTGCTGGCGCTGGCCTGCGCCAGCCATCCCGGTGAGGACTTCCACATCGATGGCGTGCGGCGCATCCTGGCCGGCGCGGGGCTGACCCCGGCCGACCTGCAGTGCCCGCCGGACCTGCCGCTGCACGAACCGAGCAGGCGGGCCCGGCTGGCCGAGGGCGCGCTGCCGACACCGCTCTACATGAACTGCTCAGGCAAGCACGCGGCGATGCTCGCCACGTGCGCGCGCAACGACTGGCCGACCGCGACCTACCGGGAGCCGCGTCACCCGTTGCAGTTAACCCTCAGGGACACCGTGGCCGAACTGGCCGGCGAACCGGTCGGCGCCACCGGGGTGGACGGCTGTGGCGCGCCGCTGTTCGGCATCACCCTGACCGGGTTGGCCAGGGCGTTCCAGCACCTGGCGACCGCACCGGACGACAGTGTCGAACACACCGTCGGTACGGCGATGCGCACCTATCCGGAATGGGTCGGCGGGACCGGCAGCGAGGTGGCCCGGCTGATGCGGGCGCTGCCGGGCGCGGTGGCCAAGGACGGGGCGGAGGGCGTGTACGCGATCGGCCTGCCGGACGGTCGGGCGGTCGCGCTGAAGATCGCGGATGGCGCCGCCAGGGCCCGGTCGGTGGTGATGGTGGCCGCGTTGCGCAGGCTCGGCGTGAGCGCGGACAGCCTGGCCGAACTCGCCGAAGCCCCGGTACTGGGCCACGGCGAGCCGGTCGGCGCGATCCGGCCCGACGGCGAACTGGCCAAGGCCCAGTGAGCCGTCACAGCCCGGTAACCGCCGTGGCTCGTGCCCGGCGTGACCGACGGCTACCGTGTAGGAGTGACCGCTCGTCAGGATGACGACGACTCCGATCCGATCGGCGACGAACTGATCGGACTGGACCCCGACGACCCGGAGACGCGCGCCTTCGCCGAGCATCTCCGGCGGATGCAGGCGCCGACCAACTCGTTCACGGTCGAGGGCTACCTGCGGGGGGTCGGCGAGTTCGCGAACTCGGCGAACCGGGCGAACGGGCATCGGCGGCTGATGGCCGTCATCCTGGTCAGCCTGCTCCTGCTCGGCGTGATCTGGGCCGCGTGGCAGACCATCGTCGAAGTCTTCTCGACCTTCACCTAGCGGTTACCGTGGAGGTATGAAACCGGTAGTCGGCGCCACGCCGAAAGTGGTCAAGTCGGAACGGGAATGGCGCGACGAGCTGTCCAAGCAGGAGTACGCGGTGCTCCGCGAAGCCGACACCGAGCGGCCGTTCACCGGCGAGTACACCGACACCAAGACGATCGGTGTCTACCAGTGCCGGGCGTGTGGCGCGGAACTGTTCCGCAGTGACACCAAGTTCGACTCGCACTGCGGCTGGCCGTCGTTCTGGTCGCCGCTGGCCGGCGACAGCGTGATCCTGCGCGAGGACCGCGGTTTCGGTGGCGTACGCACCGAGGTGCTGTGTGCGACGTGCCACAGCCATCTCGGGCACGTGTTCGAGGGCGAGGGCTACGGCACACCCACCGACCAGCGTTTCTGCATCAACTCGATCTCGCTGACGCTGGTGCCCGACGAAGCGGACAAGTAGTCACCACCAAGCCGCCGGGTCCGAACCGGGCAGGTGCGGGGCATGTAGCGGCACCCCGCCCGGGACCGGCAGATGGCGCAGGCGGCCGAACGGGCTGTCCGTCTCGGCCAGGTCGGCCGGGCTGGGCTCCAGTGGCTCGCCGGGTGACTGGCGGCCGAGGTCGTCCAGCCACGCGGCGGTCCTGGCCAGCGACAACCGGGCCCGCCACGAGCCGCCCTGCGCCGCCTGCCGGCGCAGCGCGGTGAGCACGGCGGCCGCCGCGAGCCAGCCCGTGCCGTGGTCGAGGGCCTGGAGCGGCAGCGCCACCGGCCGGTCGGTCGCGGTGGCGCCGTCGGACGCGATGCCGGTGGCCAGTTGCACCACGCTGTCGAAGCCACGGCGGGCGCGCCACGGCCCGGCGTGGCCGTAGGCGGACAGTTCCACCACGACGATGCCGGGGCGCAACGCCGCCAACTCCGCGAAACCGAAGCCGCGCCGGGCCAGCGTGCCGGGTCGGAACGACTGCACGAGCACGTCGGCAGCCGCGACAAGGCCGCGCAGTACGTCCCGGCCGGCGGGAGTCCGCAGGTCGAGGTGGGTGGTGCGCTTGCCGAAACCGGTGTCGATCACCAGCGGGCCGACCGTCGGCAGGTGCGCCGCGCCCACGTGCAGCACGTCCGCGCCGTGCGCGGCCAGCGTCCGGCCGCACACCGGGCCCGCGATGACGTGCGTCAGATCCAGCACCCGAACGCCGGAGAGCGCCTGGTCGGCCGGGGGCCGCGGCCCGGGTGGCGCGTCACCGAGGCGGTCCACGGTGACCAGGGGCGTGGCGCGGACCGCCCGGCCGGCCGGATGGGCGCGCCAGTCGGCGTTGGTGCGCAGCGCGACCGCCACTCCCCCGGCGGCCAGCACGCCCTCCTCGATCTCCAGTGCCGGGCGCAGCGAGACCGCCTCGGCGACCGCGTCCCGGGTCGCCGGCACGCTCAGCGCCCGGCAGGCGGCGCGGGCGTGGTGCGGGTAGTTGCAGTGGAGGCGGACCCAGCCGTCGGCGGCCGGGTAGGCGCCGGACAGTTCGGCCCAGACCTCGCCGGGTGGTTCGCCATCGACCCGCAGCCAGCGTTCGGTGCCGAAGGCGAGGGTGGCGGCGCGGGCGTCGACCGTTGTCGGGCCGGCCTCGGTTCCCCTGGCGCGCAACAGGTCCGCGGCCGCCACGGTGGTCGTCGCGACGCAGGCGGCCGCGGCCGGGCCGACCAGGAAACCGCCGGGCAGGGCCGGTGCGTCGCCGGTCAGGACGGCGTCGTCCGGTTCGCGTCCGGCGACGAGCCGGTAGAGGTCGCGGAACACTTCGTTCGCCTTGCCCATCACCGAAAAGTACAGTGACGGGGTGCGACGGTCGGGCGTAGCGGTGTTGCTGGCCGGTCTGCTGGTCACGGCGGGCTGCGCGACGTCCATCGCCGGGTCGGCGGTGCCGGCGGCCGGACGGGTCGTGGCCGCCGCCGCGTGTTCTGGCGGCAACGTGATCCAGCCGAAGGGCGCGCCGTACTGCTACCAGCTGCCGGCCGGGTTCACCGACACCACGGGCAAACTGTCGTTGCAGTACCAGAGCGCGAATCCGAGCAGCTACGTCAGCGCGGTGGCCGTCGCGCCGTACGACACGATCATCGTGGCGGTCTACCCGCTTCGGCTGGACAGCGACTCACTGAGCGAGCCGGCGCTGTCCGACCTGATCGACAGCGCGCTGTCGAACAGCGCGGCAGCCGGGATCAAGGTCGTCGGCCAGTCCACGATCACGTCGGTGGACGGCGCGCGGGCGGTGCGGCTGACGGTCAGCAAGACCGACGGCCAGTTCACGTCGACGCTCTACTTCGCCTTCCGCGGTTACACCGAGGTCGAACTCGACTGCCAGTGGGCGCAGCAGCAATCCATGATCGACAAAGGCTGCGCCGGCATCCGGAACACGATCCAGATCGTCGACCCGCCGCGTTAGCCCGGGGTCTGGGGTGTCCCCAGAGGAAAAGGCGACCTGGTTCGCGCGGTCCGCGAACACACCTCGCCTGAGCGAGCGGGGGCTACGGCAGGTTCTTGACCAGTTCGGCGGCCGGCAGGCGGGTGCCGGTGTAGAAGGGGACCTCAAGGCGCACGTGGCGGCGGGTCTCACTGGACCGCAGGTGACGCATCAGGTCCACGATCCGGTGAAGTTCGTCCGCTTCGAAGGCCAGCATCCACTCGTAGTCACCGAGCGCGAACGACGACACCGTGTTGGCGCGCACGTCCGGGTAGTCGCGGGCGAGGCGGCCGTGCTCGGCCAGCAGCAGGCGGCGCTCCTCCTCGGGCAGCAGGTACCACTCGTAGGACCGCACGAACGGGTAGACGCAGACGAACCGGCGGGCCTCCTCGTCGGCCAGGAACGCCGGGACGTGGCTACGGTTGAACTCGGCAGGCCGGTGCAGCGCCGCCTGGCTCCAGACCGGGGTGGCGACCCGGCCGAGCGCGGTCTGCCGGAACCCGTTGAACGCGGCCTGTAGCTGCTCGATCTCCTCGGCGTGCCACCAGATCATGAAGTCGGCGTCGGCACGCAGCCCTGCCACGTCGTACACGCCCCGCACCACCACGTCCTTCGCGGCGAGGCCGTCCAGGTAGCCCTGAGCCTCGGCGGCGGCCGGGCCGCGGTCGTCGGGCAGGCGACCTGCCTCGACCTGGAACACCGACCACATGGTGTAACGGATCGTGCTGTTGAGCTCGTTGTAGTTCAGACGGGCCATGCCACCATGATTCCACCGGTCGCCGTTGATCGCCCTGTCGGTTCCTGCTGAATGTCGGAGGTTGCCCATGTACGTCATGTCACGGGAGCAATGGTGGGAGTTCGCGTCCGCCGGATCGCGGACCGGCAA
Source organism: Candidatus Melainabacteria bacterium (assembly GCA_963702275.1). Lineage (GTDB taxonomy): Bacteria > Actinomycetota > Actinomycetes > Mycobacteriales > Pseudonocardiaceae > DATEPR01. The sequence continues at coordinate 9,688 of CAVPCF010000103.1, read as the reverse complement.
GATCGCCGTGGTCCGGTCGAACGGCGCACCGCACGTGGTGCCGATCTGGTTCGTCCTTGACTCCGACGGCGAGCACGACTACGTGGTCTTCACCGTGCCCGGCGACAGCGTCAAGGCCCGCATCCTGCGGCGCGAACCGCGGTTCGGCCTGTGTGTTGACGACGAGAATCCGCCGTTCTCGTTCGTGACGTTCAACTGCGAGGCCGACATCTCCGAGGACCTGGACGAGATGCTGGTCTGGTCGACGAAGGTGGGCGGCCGCTACATGGGCGCAGACCTGGCCGACGCGTTCGGCAAGCGCAACGCCGTGCCGGGTGAGCTGCTGATCCGGGGCCGGATCACCAAGGTCATCGCACGGGGCGCGATTGCCGACTGAACTCGACGATCCGCCGCGCTGCGCTGTCCGCGCAGGCGACGCACGCGGGCAGGCCGACACCCTGTAGTGCGGCGCCCGCGACGGCCAGGCCCGGTAGCTCCGCCACGGCACGCTCGATCGTGTCGACCAGGTCCAGGTGCCCGACGCCGTACTGCGGCAGCCCGCCGCCCCACCGGGTGACCAGGCTGTCCAGCGGTGTCGCGGTGACGCCGGTCAGCTCGGCCAGGTCGGCGCGGACGGCGGCGACGAGGTCGGCGTCGTCCCGGCGCAGCACGTCGGCCTCGCCGAACCGGCCGACCGAGCCACGCACCAGCAGGTGACGGGCGCCGGCCAGGTGTGTCCACTTGCGACTGGAGAACGTGAACCCCTTGGCGGTGAACAGGGTTCCGTCGGCGTGCCGCTCACCGGAGGCCAGCAGCACACCGGACGAGTCGGGTAGCGGCGCGTCGGCGGGCAGCGCCAGCGCGACCACGGCCATCGACGCCAACTCGATCTTGCCGTAGGCCGCCGACGCGGCCGGCGCGAGGTCGGCGAGCAGCCGGCGGGCCGACGGCGCCGGGACGGCCAGGATCACCGCGTCCGCGTCGACGAACTCGGGGCTTGGCACCGGGCCGAGTTCCAGCCGCCAGCCTTCCGGCGTGCGGTGCAGGACACGGACCGGCAGGCCGCGTCGCACCACCGCGCCGGACGCGGTGGCGAGCCGGTCGGCCAGTGCGCCGAGGCCGCCGCGCATGGTGCCGAACACGGGGGCCCTGCTGCCGTTCCGGGTGGGCGCGGGGGCCAGGGCGGCGGCCGCGGCCAGCACCGAGCCGGCACCGGCGTCCAGTTGCGCGGTCAGCGCCGGCATGGTGGCCCGCAGGCCGAGGCTGCCGGCCCGGCCGGCGTAGACGCCGCCGAGCAGCGGGTCGACCAGCCGGTCGGACACCTCGGCGCCCAGCCGGGCCGTCATCAGGTCGCCGACGGCGACGTCCGCGCCGTCCAGGCGCAGCGGCGGCAGGTCGGCTTCGGCCGCCACCTGCCGCAGGCCGTCCGCGGACAGCACGTCCGCCACGGCGGCGGCGCTGACCGGAACTCCGACGATCGTGCCGGGCGGGATCGGCCTTGTCCGGCCGCCGGCCCGGATGCCGGCGCTCGCCGGAGTCGGGTGGACCAGTTCGGTGGCGCGGTCCAGTTCACCGATCAGCGCGGTCAATTCGGGACGGCGGGCCAGGAAGGCTTCCGCGCCCACGTCGTAGCGGTGGCCGGCCAGTTCGACCGTGCGGAGCTTGCCGCCGATGCGGTCGGACAGTTCGAGCACCGTGATCTCGACGTCCGGGCCCAGTTCGCGGCGCAGGCGGTACGCGGCGGCCAGTCCGCTGATCCCGCCGCCCACGACCGCCACCCGCATCGAACTCATTTTCCCGTCAGGCTGTGCACCAGTTCGGTGACCCTGGTCAGCACCGTGGGGTCGGTCTCGGGCAGGACGCCGTGGCCGAGGTTGAACACGTGCCCACCGGCCGCGCGACCGTCGTCAAGGACACGGCACACCTCCGACTCGACCACCGACCAGTCGGCGAGCAGCAGCGCCGGGTCCAGGTTGCCCTGCACGACCGGCGCGGGCCCGTCCGGCACGGCGCACGTCAGGCGCTCCACGGCCACGTCCAGCGGCACCCGCCAGTCGACGCCGACCACGTCCGCGCCGGCCGCCCGCATGGCACCGAGCAGCTCGCCGGTGCCGACGCCGAAGTGGATACGCGGCACGCCAGCGTCCGCGAGACCGCCGAGCACCTTCGCCGAGTGCGGCAGCGCGAACCGGCGGTAGTCCCGCTCGGACAGCGCCCCGGCCCACGAGTCGAACAGCTGCACGGCGTCCACCCCGGCCGCGATCTGGGCGCCCAGGAACGTCAGCGTGAGGTCGGCGAGCCGGTCGAGCAGCCGGTGCCAGGTGTCCGGATCGCCGTGCATCAGGGCCTTCGTGCGGAGGTACTGGCGGCTGGGTCCGCCCTCGATCAGGTAGGAGGCGAGGGTGAACGGCGCACCGGCGAAGCCGATCAACGGGGTGTCACCCAGCTCGGTGATCAACATACTGATCGTGTCGGCCACCGGGTCGACCTGCGACGCGTCGAGCACCGGCATGGCGGCCACGTCGGCGGCCGTCCGGATCGGCTTGCCAAGCACAGGACCGGTGCCCGGCACGATGTCCACGTCGATGCCCGCGACGTACAGCGGCACGACGATGTCACTGAACAGGATCGCGGCGTCCACACCGTGACGACGGACCGGCTGCAGGGTGATCTCGCAGGCCAGATCGGGTGTCAGGCAGGACTCCAGCATCGGCACGCCCTCGCGGACGCTGCGGTACTCGGGCAGCGAACGGCCGGCCTGACGCATGAACCAGACCGGCTGGCGGTCCGGTCGACCACCCCGCGCGGCAACCAGCAGGGGGGCGTTGGAAAGGTCCCGGCGGGCCGAGACGGGTGCGCTCCTGGTCATGTCACCTCCATCGTTCCATGGTGCCCCGTCACGGTACGGAGGTCCCGTCACGTGACGGCGCCGGCCCGGCGTGGCGAGCCCGACCCCACGTCCGGGTGGCTCTAAAGTCACCTCATGTGACCAGTCACGGCAACCGTGAGGTGGTCGTGATCGGGCGAGGAGGGCCGGTGACGGTTACCCCGGAGGAGCCTGCGCTGTTCCGGCAGGCGGTGGCGTCGCTGTCGTCGGTCCGGCCGCGGCCGGAGATCGAGCTTGGCGACGTTCGCGCGCCGCAGCGCCTGGCGCCGTGGGCGTTCGCGGTGTCCGCCGAGGTGAGCGGGCCGGCCGGGGAGCTGGGCAGCGGCCGGCTGGTGCTGCTGCACGATCCGGAGGGCGAGCAGGCCTGGGGCGGGGTGCTGCGGCTGGTGGTCTACGTGCGCGCCGAGGTGGACGTGGAACTGGCCACCGACCCGCTGTTGCCTGAGGTCGGCTGGTCGTGGCTCACCGACGCGCTGGACACCTGTGGCGCAGCTCACACGTCGTTGGGCGGCACGGTCACCCAGACGTCGTCCGCCCGGTTCGGCGACATCGCCGGACCGGCGCGCACCGACGATCTCGAACTGCGGGCGTCCTGGACCGCGCTGGACGCCGAACTGGCCGCGCACGGCGAGGCCTTCTGTGAGCTGATGGCGAGTACTGTTGGTCTGCCGCCGGTGGGCGTGACCTTGTTCGGCCAGCGAAACGGCGGCTGAAGCCCGTCACGGCAGCTCAGCAAGCCACAGCCAACTGATACAACAGCTCAGCGACACGACGCCTCGGTACTTCGGCAAGTGCAGCGGCAAGTGCAGCGGTCGGTGCAACGGATTAATCCGTTCGGCTGCCGGGGATCCGCGCATCCGACACGATTCGGCCATCTCCCCCACCGCCGATCGGGGGTCGTCGGATACCTCCGAATGCGAGGTGTCGACCATGGTGCGCAACCCCCAAAGGGGGATGTCGTTGTGAGGCTCCTTCGTGTTAGCCGATACCCCGTTTGTCCCCCGATAGTGTGACAAAACTTGGCAAAGAGTGACTATCTCGATCGCGACAGACACCCAATTGATCGTCCCGCTGACCCTCTTGGGCGGCTACGCTGCCAACGTCGACACCACTTTCGGTCGATCAGTGGCGCGGCTGATCGGACGAGGGGCCCGGTGCCGGTCGGGGGGCACGACCGACTCCAGGGAGGTAGTGACGTGGCTGCCGTCGGCTTAGGTCAGGCCGTTCGAACCACGCCAGCCGGCGTACTGCCGGCGAACATGGTCCCGCACCCGCGGGAGGAACTGTTCTCGGTGCTGGTGGTTGACGACCACCCGCTACTGAGGGAGGCGATAGCCGCCCGGCTCACTCAAATGGGCGCGGGCACTGTACATGAGGCCGCTTCGGTGGCGGAAGCAAGGGCGCAGAGCCCTCGCGACCGGCCCGTGTGACCTCGCGATTCTCGATCTCGGGTTACCCGACGGAAGTGGTATAGACCTGGTCACGGAGTTCCGTGCCCATGGCTGGCCACGGATCGTGGTACTCGCGTCCTCCGACGACCCCTACGCGGTCCGATCGGCCTTCCAGGCGGGCGCACAGGCCTACCTGCTGAAGTCCGCATCGCCGATGGTGGTCACCGACGGGGTGCGCCGAGTCCTCGACGGCGGGGTGTACGCCGATCCGAGCGTGGCGCCCGTACTCGCTACGGGCACCAGGGTGCCGGGCACCGACAACACGCCGCGGGAACTGTCCGCGCGCGAGGTCGAGGTGCTCCAACTCGTCGCCGATGGCCAGAGCAACAAGGAAATCGGCGAGGCGCTCAACCTGTCGGCGCTCACGGTGAAGAGCCATCTGTCCCGTATCGGACGGAAGCTCGGCACCGGAGACCGGGCGCAGATGGTCGCTCTGGCGATGCGAGCCGGCGTCATTCGCTAGCTCGTCTCGTCCACGGCAAGGATCGGCGGACGGTTCGTCCTGCTCACCACGGGCGCGGTGGCAGGACACCGACTGATCGCTCCCGTGTCCCCGTGCGGCAACGCACGGGGACACGGGCAGTCGGCCTGTGTCTCGGCCCTGCGCGCCCGCGCGCCATGTCGCTGCCACCAGTCGTGGCAAGTCGCGCACATCGCGCGTGCCTGGCACGTAGGGTCACCACGTGGAGGAAGATCCCGTCGACGAACCCCTGGCACCGGCAGAGCAGCCGGTGCCGACAGACGCGCAGCCGGAGTCGGTACCACTGACCCGGCCGGCCGACGGGGTACCACCCGTGATCATCGAGCCGGCCCAGTTGCGGGCCGCCGCTGCTGCGCTGGCCGCCGGATCCGGTCCGGTCGCGATGGACACGGAGCGTGCGTCCGGCTACCGGTATTCACAGCGCGCCTACCTGATCCAGCTGCGCAGGGACGGCGCGGGCACCGTCCTCGTCGACCCGATCCCGTTCGGCGGCGACCTGTCACCGCTGGCCACGGCGTTGGCCGACACCGAGTGGGTGCTGCACGCCGCCTCCCAGGACCTGCCCTGCCTTGCCGAACTCGACCTGCGGCCGTCGTCGTTGTTCGACACCGAGCTGGCCGGTCGGCTGGCCGGGTACGACCGGGTCGCGCTCGGCACGCTGGTGCAACGGCTGCTCGGCTTCCAGTTGGAGAAGGGCCACGGCGCGGCCGACTGGTCGCAGCGGCCGCTGCCGGCGGACTGGCTGAACTACGCGGCGCTGGACGTCGAACTGCTGATCCCGCTGCGCGACACCCTGGAGCGCGAACTGGCCGACCAGGGCAAGCTGACCTGGGCCCTTGAGGAGTTCGAGGCGGTGCGCACCGCACCGCCGCCCCGGCCGCGACCGGAGCCGTGGCGCCGCACGTCGGGCATCCACCGGCTGCGCACCCCGCGCCAACTGGCCGCCGTGCGGGCGTTGTGGCAGGTCAGGGACGTGATCGCGCGCGAACGGGACCTCTCCCCCGGCCGGGTGCTGCCCGACCGCGCGGTGATCGAGGCCGCGCTGACCGATCCGGCCGACGAGGTCGAGCTGGTGAAGCTGGCGGTGTTCCGCGGCAGAGCCCAGCGGCGGCTGGCCGGCACCTGGACCGAGGCGCTGCGGTCGGCACGCGCGCTGCCCAAGTCGGAACTGCCCGATCCCACACCCCCGCACGACGGCCCGCCGCCACCGAGTCGCTGGGCGGACAAGGACCCGGACGCGGCGGCCCGGCTGGCCGCGGCACGCGCCGCGCTCACCTCGATCGCGGACACGCACACCGCTGCCGGTGGAGAACCTGTTGCAGCCCGACCTGGTCCGCCGGACCTGCTGGAGCCGCCAGCCACGGTGGACGAATCGACCGTGGTGGACGTGCTGCGGGCAGGCGGGGCGCGCGAGTGGCAGATCGGCCTGACGGTCGCCGCGCTGACCGAGGCACTGCGGGCCACGGCGGTCGCGCGCGAGGTGTGACCGGGACCCGGTGGTTACTGGCGGGTAACCAGGGCTAGAGTGGCTATTACCGGCCGGTAGGCAGGTTGCCGTCCATCATGAGCCGGTCAGTCACCCAGCCAGAGAGGGTTCGCTGTGGCCGCATCGCGCAACGTGGTCTTCGTCGACGGCCTGCGCACGCCGTTCGGCAAGGCAGGCAAAACCGGCATCTACGCCGAGACAAGGGCCGACGACCTGATCGTCGACGTCATCCGCGAACTGCTGCGCCGCCATCCCGAGCTGCCGCCCGCCAGGGTGGACGAGGTCGCGATCGCGGCCACGACCCAGATCGGTGACCAGGGCCTGACCATCGGCCGCACCGCGAGCCTGCTGGCCGGGCTGCCCAAGTCGGTGCCCGGCTTCGCGATCGACCGGATGTGCGCAGGCGCGATGACCGCCGTGACCACGACCGCGGCCGGCATCGCGTTCGGCGCCTACGACGTCGTCATCGCGGGCGGTGTCGAGCACATGGGCCGCCACCCGATGGGCGAGGGTGTCGACCCGAACCCACGCATCATCGCCGACAAGCTGGTCGACCCGTCCGCGCTGGTCATGGGCCAGACCGCGGAGAACGTGCACGACCGCTACCCGGCGATCACCAAGGCCCGGTGCGACGCCTACGCGGCGGCCAGCCAGGAGCGCTACGCCAACGCCGTGAAGACCGGCAAGATCGGGCCGGAACTCGTCCCGGTCGCCACCCGGTCCGCCGAACTGGGCTGGGGCCTTGCCACCGAGGACGAGCCGCCCCGCCCCGGCACCACGGTCGAGGCGCTGGCCAAGTTGAAGACCCCGTTCCGGCCGCACGGCCGGGTCACGGCGGGCAACTCGGCAGGCCTGAACGACGGCGCGACCGGCTGCATCCTGGCCGACGAGGAGACCGCCCGTGCGCTGGGCCTGCCGGCCGCGATGCGCCTTGTCGGCTACTCGTTCGTCGGGGTCGAGCCGGAGGTGATGGGCATCGGACCGGTGCCGGCCACCGAGAAGGCCCTGGCCCGCGCCGGGCTGACGATCGAGGACATCGGCCTGTTCGAGATCAACGAGGCGTTCGCCGTGCAGGTGCTGGCGTTCCTGGACCACTTCGGCATCGCCGCCGACGACCCCAGGGTGAACCAGTGGGGCGGCGCGATCGCGTGCGGCCACCCGCTGGCGTCCTCCGGGGTGCGGCTGATGACGCAGCTGGCGCGGCAGTTCGCCGAGCGGCCGGACGTCCGCTACGGCATCACCACGATGTGCATCGGCATCGGCATGGGCGGCACCGTGATCTGGGAGAACACCAACTGGGAAGGCGCGAAGTGACCATCTCCATCGACGAAGCCAAGACCGCCTTCCCGGACGAAGTGGTCACACGTTCGGTCATGCGGCTGGTCTCGGGTGCCCGGATTGGATGGGCCGGTCGCGCTGATCACGTTGGACAACGGTCTTGACCACACCCGGCCGTCCACCTTCGGGCCGCAGGGCCTGGCCAGCCTGAACGCCGCGCTGGACGAGGCGTTCGCGGCGTCGCCGGCCGCGATCGCGGTGACCGGCAAGCCGTTCATCTTCGCGGTCGGCGCCGACCTGTCCGGTGTGGAGCAGATCGCATCGCGCGACCTGGCGCTGGCGATCACCCGGACCGGGCACGACGTGTTCCGCCGGCTGACCGACTCCGCGGTGCCGACATTCGCGTTCATCAACGGCGCCGTCATGGGTGGCGGGCTCGAACTGGCGCTGTCGTGCCACTACCGGACGCTGATCAGCAACGCCGCCGCGATCGCGTTCCCCGAGTGCTTCCTCGGCCTGTTCCCGGGTTGGGCGGTACGCAGCTGCTGCCGAACCTGATCGGCGCGGACGGCGCGGTCAAGGTGATCATCGAGAACGCGTTGAACCAGAACAAGATGCTCAAGCCGGCCGAGGCGGTGCGCTTGGCATCGCCGATATCGTGCTGGGTATTCTGTCATCACTTATCGCCGGACAAACGCCAGTTATAACGAGCGTTTCCTTGGCTGACTGCAGGCTTTCTTCGCTACCGAAAGATCGATCGCAGAGAATACAGCGGGAGCTCATAGTATCAAAGGTTTTATACCGATTTGATTCACTTCTTAGAAGTATTTAGACATATTGATGTATTGGAATTGGGGAGTCGACAGTCCAATTATACGTGTGACGAATGGAATCTCGGCATAGTTCCAGCCATGTCGTGTAACCTGCGACTTTACACTGTCGTCCAATGACCGAGTGACACATAAGCTCCTTAAGAATTCCTTATTTCACTTCGGTGAAAAATCCTACCCTCAGATATCACTGTCCTCGAAAACATGCCTACATCCTCAAAGATATGATTGAGCCCTGGAATCTCAACTCCTACAAGGGTACTCATCTTCCAATGACGCTTTGGAAGGTGATACATTGGGGCCCCAATCTCGACAAGATCCACTTACAGGAGATCTTATTGCGTCGGACAGCACCCGTATTATTAGCGACAAATTAGAGCTAAGCAAGCAATCGAAGCACATGTCGACTGGTGGAGCCGCCGACCAAGCTGCTTTCTATCGGTCTTTATTGACGAGGAACATGCTCGTAATTGGGCGAAGCAACGCGAGAAAACACAATCCGAAGTCTACATTTATAAGATAGACACGACGAACTTGCCAACCGACACGTACCTATTTGACGTAGACTTACTGAAGGCCACGTTAGGCTTTGTTCATCCGACATCAACCCATGAACTTTTATTCCTGCACCGCATTCCGGCTCAGGCTCTAGTAAGCAAAAGAGATCTGGGAGAAATCTGGGAACAAGGTACGTAGGCTTATTTACCAAGGACAAGATTCCTTAAACTAACAATACATAGAAGCAGATGCTCGGGATTATGCCGCCCGTCGATTCAACCCAGACTATCATTGGGTTAGTGAATTGGACGGATACTACGATTCTGATGAAGAGTGCGAGGAACGCAACAGATGCGATGATTTACTTAAGATGATAGAGGGAGATTGGGACTAACTATAAGGGGAAAAAGAAATATATATTATATCTCAAGGGCTTGCCTTAACCCAAGCTTTCTGGATAGCTTACAACGTTATGATTTGATAGACCTCTATCAGTATCTAATTATAATGTTTCTTTATAAGAATTGTTCGTAAACCCTTTTAGCCTTTTATAGTCTCTTTTTCTATTACAATATTCAAAACCTAAAGAATTTCTTGTTGACTTTAACACTTAAGATAATCAAGTCTTATAACTTTCTTATATCTTGCAAGTGCCTTTAAATATATAATCTTAGCTTTTATAAAATCGGCTTAATATTCGAAAAGAAAGCCGAGACCCCGCAATGTATTAAGCGCAAGAATATAAGTCATGATATTATTTACACCGAGTACTTTCTCGAAGCTTTATAACGCTCGCTT
>CAVPCF010000102.1:0-10818 GCA_963702275.1 Candidatus Melainabacteria bacterium | reverse complement strand
GTAGCGGGAAGGCGTGCGCGTCCGAGGCGTTCCAACTGCTGATGTCGCCGATACCGGCGGTGATCAGCAGCGGGCACAATTCGGGCAGGACCGAAGCCCCGGCGATGACCACCCGACTGGTCGACGGCTCACGGTCCGTGCGGGCGATCGTGGTGAGCAGCGCGGCGGTGAGGCTGATCATGGTGGTGTCGGCGTCGGTGAGCGTCGGGGGCCCGCCCGCTTCGTGGACGGCGTGCTGGGCGATGCGGGCGCGGGCCGGGTCGGTGTGGGTGAGGAAGATTGCCCCGGTGTCGGCGGGCAGGGCATGCAGGTGCGCGGCGAGGTCATCGATGTCCCGCTCGGACAGCGGCGCTGCCCAGATCGGCACGCCCGCTCGTGCGCGCAAGCCAGCTGCGTCATCCTCCAGCAACACGGCCAGCGAGTCCGGCGCGATATCCGGGTCATGGGTCGCAGCGCCGCCGCCCAGGGCGCTTCCGTCGCTGAGCACCGCCACCACGCGCGGCACCTGCTGCCAGCCTGCGATAGCTGGGTCGGTGCTGTTGCGTGGGGCGGGGACACCCGACCCGTTGGTACCCGCCGACATCAAGATCCGTCCCCTGCCACGGTCGAGGCCGCGGCGACCAACTCGGGCGACACCCAGCCGGTCGTGTCCACACCATGCGACGCGGCACGCTCCAGCAAGTCCAGCAACCGGGCACCGTGCCGGTGCACCTGGTCGCGGTCACCGGCCATGCGGGCCTGTTCCAGCGCCTGCTGGGCCTGGTCGACCTGCGTACGCAACGCTGCGACGAACTCACTCACGACTGTTCCCATCCTCGCCTGAAGACTTCCATCATCTCGGCACTTAAAGACTTTCGCAACTAACACGTCGTGCGAGACCGGACACGATTTGACACCGAACGCGAGTCGTTGATTACAGGTCGTTACCGGCGTAGGAGAGGTTGAAGCTCTTGTTGGTCAGCGGGAAGTCCGGCACGATCGTGTCCGCCAACGCGACCGGCAGGGCCGGCCAGTTGAAGAAACTCGGGTCGGCGACCTTCACGCGGGTCAGCCGGCCCGCGGCGTCGACCTCGACACGATGCACGATGGTGCCGCGCCAGCCTTCCACGATCCCCACCCCCGACCGCGGCTCACCGGGTGCCGGTGACAACTCGGTCGCCGCGCTGCCCCGATAGCCATCCAGCCACCGGACCTCGCGGCTGATGAACTGGATCGACGCGGTGATTTCCTCGGCGCGCACCAGGAACCGGGCCAGCACGTCCCCACCGGTCTGGGCGTGCGTGGTGCGCGGGAACACGACTCCGGAGGGTGGATGCTGGTGGCGGGCATCCACGGTCAGGCCACTGGCGCGGGCCACGTAGCCCAGCGCGCCCAGATCCATCGCCTGACCGGCGGTAAGCACGGCCGTGCCGGTCAACCGGTCGCGCACCACGCTGTGACCCAGGGCCAGCTCGACGATCTCGGCGATGTCCGCGCCGATCGCGGCCAGCTCATCCGGGCCGGGCAACCGCGTGAGGCAGGCGCCGCCGGGGTGAATCGCCCCGCGCAACAGCCGGTGCCCGGTGGTGCGCTCATTGAGCCGCAACAGTTGTTCCCGGACGCGCTGGGCGTGGGCGTGAAGGATGCCGTGACCGACGTCGTTACACAGCGCGCCGAGGTCGCCGACGTGGTTGTAGAGGCGTTCCAGCTCCAGCAGGATCGTACGGAGGTGGTGCGCGCCGTCCGGGACGTACAGGTGCAGGGCGTCCTCGACCGCGCGGCAATACGCCAGCGTGTGCCCGATGGCGGTGTCCCCACTGATCCGCTCGGCCAGCTCGATCCCCTGCCGGGGAACACGGCCCTGGAACAGCTTCTCGATTCCTTTGTGAACAAACCAGAGGCGGGCCTTGAGGTTCAGGATGGTCTCGCCCACGACCGAGAACCGGAAATGGCCGGGTTCGATCATGCCGGCGTGCACCGGGCCCACCGGGATCTCAAACACCCCCGGCCCCTCGACGGTGCGGAACGGATACGGGCCGTCCGGTTCGGCGAACGCGGGTGGGTCGCCCGCGTCGGCGAGCATCGGATACCAGCCTTGCGGCCAGTGGAAGTGCCGCACCAGCCGACGAGGCAGCGGATGGTGGTCCGGCACGATCCCGTACAGGTCGCGCATCTCGCGTTCGAACCGCCCGGCCGGGAAGGACAGTCCAGCCAGGCTGGGCAGGTGCGGTGCGTCCGGGTCCAGCGGGACGTGCAGTTCGATCCGACGGTCCGGGTCGGCCGCAGTGAACAGATACACCGCCCGCAACTGCTCGCCGGCGCCGTGGCTACCGGTGCCCTGATCGTGGTGTCCGGCGATCAGGGCAACCCGGAACCCGTCGCCCAGCAACACGGCCGCGTGTCCAGGTAGGTCGGCCGGAGTGATGATCAGGCGGGTACGGCGATGACCGACCCGCTCACCGGCCCGGTACGGATCGGCGGCGGCCCGATGTGTGGTGTTGTCGAGGGTCATGGCGTCCCCGTCAGAGTGTGAGCGGCCAGATGCAGCAACGTGGTCAACGGCCCAGCGGTCACGCCGAGCACGGCGCACACCGCCAAGCCCACAACCAGCGGCAGGGCGCCGGCCAGCGATAGGCGATCACGTGGCGCGGTGGCCGCGCCCGGACCGTCCCGGGCCGGGTCGGGTGTACCGAGCACCATGCGGCTGGTGTGTCCGATCAGCGCGGCGGCGATCACCAGCACCAGCAGCAGGGCGAGCGCGGTGACCCAGCCCAGCCCGGTGGCGAAGCCGGCGCGGACGATCCCGAGCTCGCTGGCGAAGATCGAGAACGGTGGCAGGCCGATCAGCGCGAGCACCCCGAACCCGAGGCACCCGGCCAGCACCGGCGCCCGCCCGGCGAGCCCGCGGACTCGGTCGATCCGGCTGGTCGTGGTGGCTTGCAGCACGCGTCCGGCCGTGAGGAACAGCGTGCCCTTGGCCAGACCGTGTCCCAACACGTGCAGCAGTACCGCGGCCAGGGCGAGTGGCCCGCCGGCTGCGGCGCCGAGGGCGAGCAGTCCCATGTGTTCGATGCTGGAGTAGGCCAGCATCCGTTTGTAGTCCCGCTGCCGGATCAGCAGCGACGCGGCGAGCAGCAGCGAGGCCACGGCGAGCACGGCCAGCAGGACGCGGGCGAACTCAGTACCCAACGCGGCGTCGGAGATCATCTTGACGCGCAGGATCACCGAGAACGCGACGGACAGCAGCACCCCGGACATCAACGCCGACACTGGCGCCGGGGCTTGGCCGTGCGCGTCGGGCAACCAGGCATGCAACGGTGCCAGCCCGGCTTTGGTGCCGAACCCCAGGATCAGCAACGCGACGGCGATGCGGGTGACGCCGGGGTCCAGGTGCGGTGCGGCGGCGACCAGCCCTGCCCAGTCCAGACCGGCCGGCTGTGGGCCGTGGCTGGCCGCATCGTTGAGCAGCAGCACCCCCAACAAGGCGAGTGCGATGCCGGTGGAGCAGATCACGACGTACTTCCACGCCGCCTCGACCGCCGCCTTGGTGCGGCGCTGGCCGACCAGGAACGCGGTCACGATCGTGGTGGCCTCGATCGCCACCCACACCAGCCCGAGGTTCGCGGCGAGTACGGCCAGCGCCATCGCGGCCAGAAAGCACTGCACCAGCAGGCTGTGCCGGGCCGCGGTGCGGGCGCTGGCGCGGCCGGCGGTGATCTCGCCGCGCAACCAGGCCGGCGTCGCGGCGGTCGCCAACAGGCCGACCGCGCCGATCACGATCAGCATGAACACCGACAACGCATCAGCCCGCAGTGCGCCGGCCACGTCGGTCTGGGCGCCGTGCCGGGCGACGATGACGGCCAGGGTGATCGCGGCGGCCAGCACGAGCGCGGTGCACAGGGCGCTGACCCAGCTGGTGGCGGGGCGCCAACCGGCGGTCAGGTAGGTGAGCGCACCCAGTAGCGGCACCATCAGCGGGGTGAGCATCAACAACATGATCATCAGTCGTGCAGCTCCCGCAGCTCGTCGAGGTCGGTGTCGCCGAAGGTTTCCCGCATCCGGCTGGTCAGCACCTGCAACACCAGCACGGCCAGCAGCACGTCCAGCGAGACACCCACCTCGACGATCAGCCCGACTCCGGCGGTAGTGAGGAATCCGACGGCGGTGATGCCGTTGTCCATCAACAAAAACCCGATGAGCTGCGACAGTGCGTGGCGTCGGGTGACCAGCACGAAGAACCCGATCAGCACCACCGCGATCCCGACCGGGATCGCGTGCGTGGCCGGCGATGGCGCCAGTGCGACCAGCGGTCGGGACACCGCGTAGGCCAGCAGCACCAGCACGGCGGCGGCCAGCAGTGAGGCCGCGACGTTGACCAACGGCCGGGTCTCCCGCTGCCTTGGCCCGGCGGCAGCCAGAGCGCGACGGAGCAGCCACGGCAGTACCGCCGCGCGCAATACGAGGATGCCCAGCGCGACACCGCCGAGTTCGATGTCCTGTTGGCGGGCGGCCAGCACGCTCACCAGGACAGCCAGCGCGACGCCCTGCAGGGCGAACACCCGGATGATCACCGCGAGTTCCCGGCGCCACAGCACCAGCACCGCGGTCAGCAACAGCGCCCCACAGGCCAGATCCAGCACCTGCACGTAACCCGTCTCACTCACGGCGACCACCTACCCGGCCGCGACTTACCGGGACACCGCCGGTCGCGTATGGACATTCGAGGGTGTTCCTTTCCATGTCACGCCAGGAAGAACGACGCGGCGACCGCGAGCAAGGCAAGCAGGAACGAGCCGGCGAGCAGTTCAGGTACCCGGAACAGCCGCAGCTTCGCGGTGAACACCTCCCCGACCGCCAGAACCATGCCGAGCAGCCCCACCTTGACCGCGAACGCGAGCACACCCACCAGCACCGCCAGCGGCCCGAGCGAGGTCGCGATCCCCCACGGCAGAAACAGGCTGGACAGCAGACCGAGGAACACGCTCAACCGCATCGAAGCGGCCAGTTCGATCAATGCCAGGTCCGGGCCCGCGTATTCGAGGATCATCGCCTCGTGCACCATCGTCAGTTCCAGGTGCGTCGACGGGTTGTCCACCGGCAACCGCCCGGTCTCGGCCACCGTCACCACGACCAGCGCGACCGCCGCCAGCAGACTGGCCGGCGAGAGCACCTGGCCCGGATCGTGCAGGGTCGAAGTGACGATCGCCGCCAGATTGGTCGACCCGACCCGCACCGACAACGCGAAAATCGACACCAGCAGGGTGGGCTCGACCAACGCGAGGATGGTCATCTCCCGGCTGGCGCCCATCCCGCCGAACGCGGTCCCGGTGTCCAGACCGGCCAGCGCGAGGGTCGCGGTACCCATCGCCAGCAGCGCCACCACCGCGAACAGATCCGCCACCGGACCGATCGCCGAGGCTGTCGTGACGAACGGCGTCACCACCGCCACCACCAGCGTCGTGGCCACCAGCAGCACGGGCGTGATCCGGAACAGTTCGCTGGTGCCGCGCGGAGTGATCGGCTCCTTGACAAGCAACTTGCGCAGATCCCGCCACGGCTGACCGATCCCAGCACCAGCCCGGCCTTCCAGCCGGGCACGGACCTGCCGCATGATCCCGACCAGGAACGGCGAACCAGCGACCACCAGAAGCCCTTGCAGGACGCCGCCGGCCACGCCCAGCCCGCTCACCGAGTCACCGCCAGCACGATCAACAGGGCGGTCACCGTGTAGAAGCCATAGCCCAGATACCGGTGCACGCTGCCCGTCGCCAACCGACGCCCGACCCGCCCCCACGCACAGATCGCGTCCAACACCGGCTGATACAGGCGCCGTTCGATCCGGTCGGGCACGCGCCGCCGATACGCTACCGCCGCCACCAGGTAGCGGGACTCCTCGTGACGAGTGACGTCCACATCGGTCTCCGGTGCGAGCACGTTGTCGAACACCCGTTGCAGCGGCTCGGCGAACGACGTCGCGGTGTACTCCATGCGGGTCGAGAGCGGGCCGGCGCCGCAGTCCCACAACCGCGCCGCGCGTCGTGCCCTGCGGACCGCGACCGCCCGCACCTCGCCCACGGCTAACACCATCGCCACCAGCAGCGCCACCGTCAGCAGCAACGGCGACAACGACCCGGCCAACCCGGTCAACCGCACAGTGACCGCCCCGGTGACCGCCGGGCTGCCGGACCCCGCGATCGTGGCGGCGACCCGGCCCAACCCCGACAGCACCACCATCGGCGCCAAGGCCAACACGCCGCACGCCACCCCGGCCAGCCCCATGCCGGCCAGCATGGTCACCGGGCTCTCCCTCGCGCGGGCCGCCGCGTCACTGCGGGGCTTGGCCAGGAACCCGACCCCGAACGCCTTCACGAACGTGGCCACCGAGAGCCCGGCGGTCAACGCCACCGCCGCGACCGCCACCGGCAGCACGATCGCCGTCGCCACCCCGGACGTGCGCAGGCCGTGGATCAACGCCTGCACCAACAGCCACTCCGACACGAACGCAGTACCCGGCGGCAGCGCGGACGCGGCGAGCCCGCCCCACCCGAAGGCCGCCGTCGTCACCGGCATCCCGGCACGTAGCCCACCCAACTCGTCCAGGTCACGGGTGCCGGTGGCGTGCAGCACCGACCCGGCCGCCAGGAACAGCAGCGTCTTGAACCCGGCGTGGTTGAGCACGTGCAGCAGCGCGGCGGCCAACGCCAATCCGGCCAGCACCCGGTCACCCGAGGTCGCGAACAGCCCAGCCGCGCCCAGCCCGACCAGCACCAGCCCCATGTTCTCCGTCGTGGAATAGCCGAGCAGGCGTTTGAGGTCGGTACTCATCGCCGCCTGCAAGATCCCGTACACCGCTGAGACAGCGCCGAGTAGCAGCACCAGCAGCCACCACCAGCGAGTATCGCCACCACGAATGCCGCCGAGCAGGTCGAACCCGACCCGCACGATCCCGTACACCCCGAGGTTCACCATCGCCGCGGACATCAGCGCCGATACGTGGCTGGGCGCCTCCGGATGGGCGCGAGGCAACCAGGCGTGCAACGGCGCCATGCCCGCCTTGGACCCGAACCCGGCCAGCACCAACACGAACACCACCCCGGCCGTGACCGGCGACAAATGCGCGGCGGCGGCGCGCAGCGCGGCGAACGAATCACCGCTGGCGTGCCCAGCGAAGATCATCAGGCCTATCAGGATCGCCACCAGGCCCAGATGAGTCATCACCGCATACCACCGGCCTGCCTCGGCGACCTCCGGGCGGCGGCGGTGCTCGGTCAGCACCAGCAAGAGCGATGTGAGCGCCATCAACTCCCAGCAGACCAGCAGCGTGCCCACGCTCGCGGCGACCGGTACGAGCAGCATCGCGAGCACGAACAGCGGGAGCGCCGCGCTCACCAGCCGCGCATCGCCGCCGTAGCGGGCATAGCCGATCGCGTAGATCCCCGCCGTGACCGCGACTCCGCCGGTCACCGCCATGAAGACCCCACCGAGTGGGTCGAGCGCGAGGACCACTCCGGAAAGTGGCAGCAACCCTGGCAAGTCCAGCGTGAACGACTGGCCGGCCACAGCCGCGATCCCGGTGACAACACCCACAGCGCCGGTCAGCGCGGTACCCACCCCGGTCATCGCAGCGCGCACCCGAACCGGGACGACCACGGCGAGCACGGCGGTCAGCACACCGACGGCCACGGCCACGCCAAGGCCAGACAGCGCGAGGTTCATCCGGTCACCGGCCGGTCAGTGTCCGGACTGCGGCCACGATCGCCTCCGGGCGGGGCGGGCAGCCCGCCACCTCCACGTCGACCGGGACGATGTCGGATACCGCACCGGCCACGCCGTAGGCCCCGGCGAACACGCCACAGTTGCGGGCGCAGTCGCCGACCGCGACCACCAACTTCGGCGCCGGAACCGCGTCGTAGGTGCGGCGTAACGGCTCAGCCATGTTCCGTGTCACCGGCCCGGTCACCAGCAGCACGTCGGCGTGCCGGGGCGAGGCCACCAGTCGTGCGCCGTAGCGTTCGGCGTCATAGACCGGGCCGAATGCCGACCCGATCTCCACCTCACACCCGTTGCACGACCCAGCGTCCACGTGCCGGATCTGCACCGAGCCCGAGAGCTCGGCCGCAGCGGCCGGCCGCTGCCCGGTTGGTCGTTCCGGTGCGGGTTCGGCGACCCGGCCGGTGGTGCGGATCTTGCGCCACAACCTCAACACGCGACACTCCACCTACATCTGACGGCTGACTACGGGCAGGTGCGGTCACCCCGCTGCCGGAGAGGAGGGGCAGCGGGATGACTGCGGCTTTCGGCTACTCCGACGCGCCTTCCGGCAGCTCGCGGCCCGCGCCCGAGGTGACCGGGGAACGCAGGTCTTCCAGCAGTTCGATCTGCCCGGACAGCACGCCGGTGAGGATCTGGCGGGCGACCCGCAGCAGTTCAGCCACGTACGGGCTGGTCAGCGAGTAGTAGACCGACGAGCCCTCCTTGCGGGTCGTCACCAGCCCAGCGCGACGCAGCACCGCCAACTGCTGCGACAGATTGGCCGCCTCGATACCCACCTCCGGGAGCATCTCGGCGACGGCATGCTCGCGCTCGGACAGCAACTCCAACACCCGGATCCGCGCCGGATGCCCCAACGTCTTGAAGAACTCGGCCTTGAGCTGGTACAGCGGCCTACTCACCCGACCACCCCCACCGGGCGTCTCTCGTCGTCTGCATGCTGCCGATCCTTCCTCAGCCGGCGCCCCGCCTGATCCGAGGAACGGGGCACCGCCGCAGCCCAAGAGACTGTAGCAATTGCAGACTTTAGCAACTCCTCAACCGTGAACTCAACAGGGCTGGAGGCTCTGCCGCGTGGGTGATCTCGCGATCAACAAACCAGCATCGTGGCCCCTTGTCGTGCGAGCCTCGGGCCAAGCCGAGCCCGCTCGTGCCAAGCGTCAGTCGCAACCGCCTGCCGACACGCGCCGCAGGTGAATGCCGATCTTGCTGAATGTGCTCGATAGATCAAGGCGCCCCGACGGCGGGGCACGGCAGGGGCGCGCTGGCAGCACCGACAGATGGCCCGACGACGCGGCGGCCGCTTACGCTCGGGCTGGTCGCCAGAGGCGCGGCATGCCACGCAGCAACAGGGGTTGCTGCCGCCGACGGCCCACGTAACCGACATAGCCAACCCGGCATGTCACGGCACCACGCGCGACGCCAGCGACTCCAGATGCTGGCCGAACAGTTGGCGAGCGACGTCAATCGGCAAGATCAACGTGACCGAGACCGCGGTGCTATCGGTGAACACAATCTCGACCACGCCGGGCTCGGCCGAGGCGCATACGGTGACGGTCGCGTCCGGACGCAGCTCGACCGCATACGGCTGACCTCCAGACAGCCGGTGCACCGTAACCACGCGCGCCCACCTCGCTTCACTGACCACTGCCGGGGCAAGTCTGACATCGTCCGCGACAGTTGGACCAGCTCGCTATGCAGCGTTAGCGACTGCGCTCGAACGAGTGACACCAGGCCCAGCGCGGCCCCTCGGGCCAAGGTCTCGGGTCCGAAAGGCTGCACCATCGGCGAGGCGAAGGCGTACTGGCCGGGCCTGCGGCGCCACACCAGCAACTCGGGCACCATCGGCAGGTGGAACGTCACTCGATCCGCGGTGTGCACACCGCCCCAGTCGCGCAGCAGCGCGGCGAACTCGTTGACCCGCCCGTACAGCTCCTGGTAGGTGATCGCCAGCGTGGCGTCAGCCTCCGGTTCGGGCACCCACAGGAACGCGGCCTTGTTGGCGTTGGCCGCCAGGTGTCGGTCCACGCAGTTGTAGCAGGCGTTCGGCCGACCGCCGACGAACCACTTCCAGAAGGGTGGATTGGAGGTGTCCAGCATGGTGTGGCAGTAGGCGTCCTACGACAGCAGGTCGGCATACTCCTTGAAACAGTCGGGAAAACGCGACTCGGCGAACCGGTCGAGGATCGCCGGATCAGCGTGATTGGCCTGGCCGATGAAGCTGGTCGGCGGAGCGACGTACTCCTCCTCACGCCAGTGGACTGCGATCTGCGCTTCGGAGACCTGCGCGTCAACCTGGGAGTTGTGTGCCGTGGTCATGGCTGAAACCTCCGCTGCCGTGATGACATCCAAGGACGGGACCGTGATGGGAAGTGCTACCGCTGGGCGAGCAGGCCGGCACACACGCCGAAGTCGTACAACTCGGCCGCAACAACAGCCTGGCCGTGGAACGCCGCCGTATCGCCGCTGGCCACCGAATCCCAACACGCGGCGTTGATCAGATCCAACGCCCGCGTCGCGACCGCGGCCAGCGCGGTCACTGGCAGGGTTTCGGCTTCGCCGCGCAGACGCGCCGCCGTCCGCGCCGCAGCTTGGTCGCTGACCGTGGTTTGCATCTGGGCCAGCAACACCGATAGTTCCCCGGCGAGATAGTGCTGGGTCATCACCATCGCCGCCCAACCTCCCGGCGCGGCGGCCACGATGCTTGAGGATCGCGTGGCGACGCAGGCGAGGGGGATGCCGTCGCCGGCAGCGCCGTACCCGCCGTGGCACACCTGTCGTGTGCCGCACCGGTTCGCAGCGGCAGCGTTGCCCTGGGCGGGCCTGCCGTGACCGTCCTCATGCCTCGGCCTCCCAGGCGCTGGGAGAGCCTTAATCGTAGGCGTTGGTGACCGCCGTCACCATGCTCAACTTCTTCCAGATTCAGCCGCCGGCCTGACGCCGTCGGCTGACCCACCTGTCCGCGGCTCGCTCCGATCATCGCGACAGTCGGCCGTAGGCGAGGGCTGTGGACTGCCCGCACCGTCCAGGCGGACAGCGGACTCGATCGGGCACCTGTGCGCGTGCCCG
>CAVPCF010000101.1:0-37096 GCA_963702275.1 Candidatus Melainabacteria bacterium | reverse complement strand
CAGGGAGCAGCGTGGCCAGCGACCCGACGTAGGTCGCGTTCGGCCCGAGATTCACCCCAAGCAACACTGCGAGCACGATGCCCGCCGACGGATGCGCCCCGAACGCCGGCAGCAACACCAGGATGGCCGGCAGGTTGTTCAACAGATTGGCCAACACGGCCGCGACAGCGGCAGCGGCGAGCAGCCCCGGCAGAGTCGGTCGCCCCGGCACGATCGTGGCCAACGCCCGCCCGAGCCCATGATCCGACACAGCCTGCGCCACGATGGCCAACCCGACCACGAACAGCAGGAACAGCGGAGCCGTCGCACCCAGCACCGTCTTCGGACGGGCTTTCTCCCTGACCGCCAACACGAGCGCCCCAGCACCCGCGACCCAGGCAGGCGCCAGCCCGACGAGCGAGGTCAACCCGAACCCGGCCAGCACAAGTCCCAAGACCGCGAGGGCGAAAGTCGGCGCGGCCTCCCGCTCGTGCCGGACCTCACCCCGCCCACCCAGATCACTGGCGAAGAACCTGACGAACACGACCAACTCCACACCGATCGCGACCAGCCATGGCAGCACCATGAGTCCCGTGAAGGACAGAAAGGACAGCCCAGTGGCGCCGAAGGCCAACAGGTTGGTCAGGTTCGACACGGGAAACAAGGTCGAAGCCGAGTTGGCCAGATGGGTGCAGGCGTAGACGTGCGGTTTGGCCCGAACCCGTTGGCTGGCGGCCGTGGCGAACACCACCGGCGTCAGCAGCACAACGGTCGCATCGAGACTGAGCACCGCGGTAATCCCAGCAGCGGCAGCGAAGGTGAGAACAAGAAGCCGCAGAGGACTCCCACGACAGGCGCGGCCCAACACCCCGCCCAGCCACCGAAACACCCCCGCACGATCAGCAAGGTGCGCGAGCACCAGAATCGCGGCGAGAAACCCGATGGTGGGCAACAGTTCCAGCACCCGACGCCCAGCAGCGGCCGAACGGACCAGCCCGAGCAGGAGGACAACCCCGGCAGCCGGCACCGCGACCAGCGCCTCAGGCAACCGCCTGGGCCGGGCGATGGCGAAGCCGAGCACAACCACCAGCAGCCCGACGCTGATCAGTTCCGCCACCGACTCCCGCACCGTCGCACGGTAGCCCGCCACCGGCTCGCGCACCCGAACGATATGATCGAGGACGCGGACGAGTCGGCAGGGCGGCCGCGGCCGGCGCGAGCCGGTCGAGGAAAGTCCGGACTCCACAGGGCACGGTGGTTGCTAACGGCAACCCGGGGCGACCCGCGGGACAGTGCCACAGAAAACAAACCGCCCGACTCCGGTCGGGTAAGGGTGAAACGGCGGTGTAAGAGACCACCAGCACCCCGGGCGACCGGGGTGGCTAGGTAAACCCCACCCGGAGCAAGGCCAAAAGGGAGCTGTGTAGGTTTTCGCAGTTCCTGCGCAGGCGTTCGAGGGCTGCCCGCCCGATGCCTGCGGGTAGGCCGCTGGAGCCTGCCGGCAACGACAGGCCAAGATGGATGGCCGCCACCTGACCGCCGAAAGGCGACCAGGAACAGAATCCGGCTTACCACCCGACTCGTCCGCCCCCACCTCCCGAACTGCCGGATTCGCTTGGCCGCCAAGCGAATCGTATGGCGGTGAGGCGGCAGTGGGTCACTCGTCGAGTTATCGTCGGTCGGTGGAGTACGACGACGGCAGGATTCTGTGCGACGAGCGGGGATTGGTGATCCGCTGGTACGGGTTGTTCGGTGCCAAGAGGGTGCCGTACGGCCGGATCCGTAGGGCTACGGCCGGGGACATGGGCGTTCTCGGTGGGCGGTACCGGATCTGGGGGAGTTCGGACCTTCGCCACTGGTACAACCTGGACGCCACCCGCCCGCACAAGAAGACCTCGATCGTGCTGGATCTTGGGGGCTGGATCAGGCCGGTGATCACGCCGGACGAGCCGGACAAGGTGATCGAGATTCTGCGCCGCCACGGGGTGGACGTCGTGGGCGGCTGACATTCAACTCATCGGCAGTGGACACACCTGCCTGACTACGCCAATCGGGTATACAACGGGCCTATTCGACAGGCGGTGGGTGGGCCGGCGCATCGAGTGTCACCTCGGGTGTGCGGCCGGCGCGGCGGCCCGGTGGCATTCGGAAGACCGGCTGGAACGGCCGGCCGTCGTTGAACTTGGCCTCCAGTTCCGCGACCCGCTCGGCCACGGCCGGGTTGACGATGTCGGCCAGGCTCCGGATGCCTGATGACGGCTCGTTGCGGGCCAGGTAGGTGGCGGCGGCTCTGGCTCGGTCCAGGATCTCTCGGTCGAAGTTCACCGTGCGTTGCACCCTTCGGGCGGTGGCGGGCGCCCGACCGGTAACCTCAGTGTCGTCCGGCTGAGGGGTGGTGTCGTCCGGAGATTGGATCACGATGTCCTTCCTTGCCGGGCCGGCACGAATGAGTGCTCATTGTGACGCAGGGCACTTCACTAGCCGGCTGACGGTCTTGGCACCGCTTACCGCAGGTAGACCGGATGGGTTCCACTATGTGGGCGACGTCCATACCCAGCCCATCGATGCGTATACAGGCCGTTACCAGCAGGGACGCGGCCGAGTGAACTATCCGGGGCCTTGGGACGAACGGGTGGATTCCATACCTGTCCGGCCCTCCCGCAACCGATGATGTGTGTGGTCAGATTAGACGTAATACTCGACGACTGAAACGGGATTGGACCTACGCTGCGCGCATCGACCACTACACCTCGTCAGGCTGACATGTTGTACTCGTCACTAGCACTACATGAGGCAGGTGCCATCACCGGCAGGTGGCAGCCAGTCGCACCCCTCGCACCAGGGAGGACGAGATGACCGGCTCGGCCCTCAAACCGCTCGCCGCAAGTCTCGGCACCAGCGGCATCAGCCAGTGGATCCTGAACAACGCCGTCCCGCTGCTACTACTGGTAGTCGCGCTGCTGCTGCTCTACCTGGGCGGCGGCAAGGGCGACAACGCGGGAGTCATGCGCCGCATCGGTGGCGTGTTCGTGGCACTGGCCATCATCGGTCTTGCCGTCTCCGGCGCCGGCGTCGACCTCGGCAAGTGGCTCGCCAATCTGTTCACCGGCTGACCACCTGGGGGCGGTTGTGCGGGTTCGCACCGACGACGAGATCTACCGCGTTGACGCGGTCTGGCTCGGCCCACCCAAGGCGACCTTTCCCTGGCGGGCGAGGTACGTGGCCTGGGGGGTCGGGATCCTGGTGTTCCTGCTCGCCCTGACCGGCGAGCGGTTCATCGGCTTCAGCTTCGGCTTCTTCAGCGTGGCTTGGGCCCTGGTGGCCACGATCGTGCTGACTCGTCTCATCTGCTCCCGGATCAGCCACGAACGGCCGTTGGGCGCGGTGTTCACGATGTGGGTGCGCGAGCTCAACTCGCCCCGTGAGACGTCCGCGGGCGCGGGTGGCGCGGCCAGCGCGACCCGGGTGCGGATGCGGTCCGGGCGGCCGCGACCCCGGCAACGAGGCCAGAAGAGGCAACAGAAAAACCAGCAGCGGCAAGGCGGTCACCGCCGAGTGAACCAACAGGGCAGGCGGGCGAGCCAACCCGCGCGGCCCGTCCAACACGTCCAGTATGTCCAACATGCCCAGGGCTGGCCCCCCCAGCCGGCCGGCGGTGCGGGACGACCTCGCAGCAAGGAGGTAGGCGGTGTTCGGACGCAGGGCAGGACGTGATCCGGGACGGGATCACCGAGCGGCCCACCGGGTGCCCCCGCAGCTCGTCCCGCCACAACTGGAACGGCCGGTGTACAGCAGGCGCGGCCGACGGCTGCCCGGCGAGCAGGCCGTCCCCAACTACACCCCGTCGATCTCGGCCCGCACCATCGACGGGCACCTGCTGCGGACCGGTCAGGACGTCTACGCCTGGTACCGGCTTGGCCCGCAGCGCTGGTCGTTTCGCTCGGACTCGCAGCGCCAGGACCTGATCGAGGCCATCGCGGGCCAGTACGCCGAGCTCCAGGGCCGCTGGATGCACCTGCGGGTGACGACCCGGCCGTTCCCGATCCGGATGTGGGCCGAGGCGCACGTGCACAACGCCGTCAACCGGCTGCCGGACACGTCGGGCGCGTTGTCCTTCGACGACTACATGGTCGGTGAGCAGCAGCAGCTGCTGGGCCGGTCGATGGCCGAGAAGGAGGTCTACCTGGGGGTCCAGGTGCAGACCCGGCGGATGGTGGACCGCGCGGTCGAGCGGGCCGCGCCGCTGCTGCGACGGATCTTCCCGGACGCCGTTGACGCCGAACTCGTCGCGCTGGACAGCGAGGTCGAGCACCTGGACCAGGTGATCGGCTCGCCCGGCCTGGACGGCCGGCCGGTGTACGCCGACGAGATGTCCTGGCTGATGCACCGGTCGTGCTCGCTGGGACTGCCCGCGCCGCGCAACCTGCCGGCCGTGCCGAGTTCGACGTGGGAACCGGAGGACCTGGCCAGCTTCACCGACGCGGCCGACTTCCACACCGAGCCCTACGCCCCCACGGTGACCGTGCGCGGTCGGACCGGGTCCAACGCCGGCATCAAGCGGCACGTCGCGGTCCTCACCGTCGGCCAGATGCACGGGCTGCAGATCCCCGAGGTCGACGACCCGTGGGTGCAGCACTCCGACCGGCTGGCCGCCGCCGTCGAGTGGTCGGCGCGGATCTACGTGCGTCGCCCCGAGGAGGTCAACGGCGAGCTGGGCCGGCAGATGAACAAGGTCCGCTCCCAGGTCCGCCACTACACCGACGAGCACGAGCTGGAACCGCCGCAGTCGCTGTCCCGGCAGGCCGCCCGGGTGCTGGAGATCGACGACGAGATGACCAGCGGGTTCACCGCGCTGGGCACCCGGGTGCGGTCGTGGTGGCGCCTCGCGGTGTCCGGCGCGACCGAACGCGAGGCGCTGCGGCTGGCCCAACAGCTGCTTGAGCTCTACAAGCCGAAGGTGGCCATCGAGCACCCCGAGGCGCAGTACGCGCTGGCCAGGGAGTTCATCCCCGGCGAGCCGCTGGCCAACACCGCCTACCTGCGGCGCGGGTCGGTGGTCTGGGCGGCGGCCGCGGTGCCGTCGGCGACCGCCGAGGTGGGCGACCGGCGTGGCGTGCTGCTTGGCGAGACGTGCACCGCGACCCGCCGGCCGGTGGCCTGGGATCCGTGGATGGCTCAGGAGATCAGGGACGGTTCCGGCCTGACGGCGCTGGTGGCCGGCTTGGGTGGCGGAAAGTCCTTTTTGGGCGGTGGGCTGGTCTACAAGACGCTGCGGGCCGGTGCGTACTGGACGCTGCTCGACCCGTCCGGTCCGTTGGCGCGGCTGTGTGACCTGCCGGAACTGCGGCCCTACGCCAGGCCGATCAACCTGCTCAACGCGCAGCCCGGCATCTTGAACCCGTACCGGGTGGTGCCCGAGCCGGAGATCGAGCATTTCCTGGACGAGAGCGATCCGGAACGGGCGTGGCGGCGGGAGAAGGCGCTGGTCGCGGCTACCCGCCGTCGGCTTGTGTTGGATGTACTGAGCGGGCTGTTGCCCTTTGAGGTGGCCAGGCTGCCGCAGACCCGGATCGTGTTGCTGCGGGCCGTGCGGACCGTGGGCGGCCGGGTCGACGCCGATCCTGGCCAGGTGTTCGACGCGCTGCGCAGGGACGCCAGCGAGCACCACGAGCACGCCATGGTGGTCGCGGACTTCCTGGACGAGATGCGGGAACGGATGAGCCTGCTCATCCCGGAACACGGCGAGGACCCGTACGCAGAGACCAGGGACGACCGGCTGACCGTGCTCACGATGGCGGGCCTGACGCTGCCCAAGGACGGTGTCGGCCGCGAGCACTGGACCGACGCCGAAGCGCTCGGCGTCGAGCTGCTGAACCTGGCCGCGTGGCTCACCCAGCGGTCCATCTACGAGCGACCCAAGGACCTGCGCAAGGGCGTCTGGATCGACGAGGCGTTCTTCCTGGCCGAGGTGCCGACCGGCCGGGTGCTGATGAACCGGTTCGCCCGTGACTCCCGCAAGTGGAACGTCCGCGTGCTGCTGTCCAGCCAGATCCCGGCGGACTTCCTGCGGATCCAGGGGTTCGTGGCGCTGTTGGACTCGGTGTTCGTCGGCCGGTTGGACGACGACGACGCGCAGGCCGACGCGCTGCGGCTGCTCAAGGTGCCGGTCGGTGCCGGCTACGAGCAGGTCGTGGCCAGCCTGGGCCGCAGGCCCGGTGGCGAGCGTGGCATGACGGAGCGGGACCGGGCGCCGCGCCAGTTCATCTTCGGCGACGGTGCCGGCGGCGTGGAGCGGATCCGGATCGACTTCTCCGGCAACCACCTCGACCACCTGCGCAACGTCATGGACACCACGCCGGACGCGATGCGCGACCAGTTGGCCCGGCCGCCCGCGCTCGCCGCGATGCCGCCGGACCTGATGGCCGAGCCGTCGCTGCCGCCGCGCGGCCGGCACGCCGAACCCGATCTCGACGACGAGTTCGCCGCGGAACTGGAGGTCGGCCTCGTCGACGAGTTCGGCGACGACCTGGTGCCGACCCCGGGCGGTGACGCTCCCGACCCGGACGGCGGCTCCGGTTACCGCCGTCGCTCCGGTCGGGACGATGCATGAGTGCGCCGACCCTGGTGGCGGTGGTCGCCGTCGTGCTGCTGTACGGCGCACGGCGGCGGGCGAGATGGCGGCGCGCCGAATCGATGGCGCGCTGGCGTACTGGTCGCAAGTGGTCGGTCATGGTGCTGGTGGCGGGTCTGCTGGGCATCCAGATCGTGTTGGGCGTGCCGGCGTACGCGGACCAGTGCGGTGATGCGCCGGTCCCGGAACGTCCTGGCGCCGGCATGGTCGGCGCGATCGACCCGCCCGCGCTGGACCACGGCGACCCGACCTCCAACTACGGCAAGTACTCCTACGCCGGTTCGGTGTGGCACGTCTTCGACAACAACTGCGTGCTGTCCAAGACGATCACCGACCCGAACTCGGTGATCGACACGTGGGCCGGCAACCAGTTGTTCAACGTGGGCAAGAACATCGTCGGCGCCACGAACAGCCTGCACTACGCGATGCTGTCGCAGGACAGCATGCTCAAGCCTCTGGATGACGCGGTCGCCAAGGCCGCGACGACGTTCTACGACAACGTGTACGTCCGCTGGTTCGGCCCGGTCGCACTGTTGTTGGCCCTGTTGCTGTTCCGGCACATCTGGACCGGTGACCTGGCCAGCATCAGCAGGCGCGGCATGTGGGCGCTGGCCGGCATGTGGCTGGCCGCGTCGGTGCTGGTGCTCGGGCCGGTGTACGGCCAGGTGGATTCCCTGCTGCTGCAGAAGACCTCGCAGATCCAGGCCGGCTTCCTGCCCGCCGACCAGGTCGACTCGCAGCGCAACACGCTGCCGGATGCGTTGTACAACAACGTTGTCTACCGCAACTGGCTGCGCGGCGAGTTCGGCGACCCTGCCGCGCCGCAGGCGGTGCAGTTCGGGCCGGAACTACTGAACGACCAGGCGTGGACGAAGCAGGACGTGAACTCGGCGGACGACCAGGCGAAGGTGACCGCGAAGCAGAACGACTACAAGGCGCTGCCGGGCAAGCTGGGCTCGGCCGCCGGGTTCTTCCAGGGCAGCGAGGGCAGCCGCACCGGCGACGGCTTCCTCGCCCTGTTCCAGGGTTTCGCCTACTCGCTGTTCCAGCTGTTCGCCAAGGCCGCCGTACTGCTGGCACAGGTGCTGCTGCGCGTCCTGCTGCTGGCCGCGCCGCTGATCGGCCTCGCCGCGATGCTGCTGCCCGAACTGCTGCCCAAGGTGGCGAAGGCCGCGGGGGCCGTGCTGTTCAACGTGTTGCTGCTGTCCGCGTTGGCGGGCATGCACGCGTTGCTGCTGAACCTGATCTTCGGCGCCCAGCTTTCGCTGCTCGCGCAGATGCTGCTGGCCAGCCTGATCACCATCGTGTTCTTCATGATCGGCAGGCCGATCCGGCGGATGTGGCAGATGGTCGAGCTGTCCGTCTCGGCCGCGGGCGCGGGCGTGCCGTCGTCGCCGGGGCTGATGTCCCGGCTGCGCAAGAAGTCCGCCGAACCGACGCCACAGGAACAGTTCTGGGGCAACGTCCGCAGTGGCAACGGCACCGCCGCGGCCAGCCCGGACGGGCTGCGGGTCCGGCCGGAGGCCAGCTACGGGGACGCGGCAGGCGTGATCAACGCGACCGCCCAGCGGATGGACCGGCGCAACGCCGCGGCCCGGCGGGAACTGCGCGGCACCCCGGGCGCCCAGCCGGCGGCCGCGCTGCCGCCGTCGCGGCCCTACGGCCAGGGCCCGAGGGGGGCGGTGCCGGAGGCTGCGCAGAGTCGGATCGTGGACAGTCCACCCGCCGTGGACCGCGGCTGGGACCGGGGCGAGGACGCCTTCGTGGTGCCGTCCCAGGTGACAAGGCGCGAAGCCCCGAGGCGCGCGGAGACCGAGATGGTGGCCGGGCGGCCGGTTTTCGTGCTGTACCGCCCGTCAAGGGGCTTGGAAGTGCGGGACAGCAGCTGGGACAGTAGGACGGCGAGAAGCTAGGAGCACGGGTAGATGCCCATCAGGACCAACCGAGGCCGTGCGGCGGTGTACCGCAGGCTGTGGGGTTGGCCGTTGCGTTCACCCCGACACCTGGTCGTCGCGCTGATCGGGCTGATCGTGGTCGCGATCGCGATCGGGGTGATCGCCGCACGCACGCACGGCACCGCGAAACCGGGTGTCGGTGGCGCTGCCACGCTCGGCAGCAGCGTGTCGCCGACGATCACCATCGGCACCGCCAGCGCGGGCTTCACGACAAGTCCGGCGCCGATCACCCGGTTATCCGGCCCGCCGGTGACGCCGTCCGTGGTCGCGCCGAATCCCGCGGCCCTCGACGTGATCCAGACCTGGGGCAAGGCATGGGTGAACCATCCGGTCGGCATGACGACGGCGCAGTGGCTGGCGCAGCTCGCGCCCTACACCACGCAGGAGTTCCTGCCCGTGATGAACTCCGTTGACGTGACCAACATCAGCGCCACCCAGGTGACCGGCGCGCCGCGGGTGACCAAGTCCTTCCCGGACTCGGTCGAGGCGCTGCTGCCCACCAACGGCGGCCAGTTGGACATCACCGCGATCAACACGCCGACCGGCTGGCTGGTGTCGGCCTACACGAAGGCGTCCTAGCCATGCGTAGGACGGGCATCGTCGTGTCGATCATCGCGGTGGTGGCCGTCGTCGTCCTCACGATCACGGCTCTGGTGATCAACGTCGTGCTCGGCAGCCAGCAGCAGGCCGCCGAAGCGCCGTTCGCCAACGCCAGCTGCGACGCCGGGCTCGGGCCGTTCGTCGGTGCCGGCGTTGCCGACGGCGCCAGCATGGCCGCCCGGCTCAACACCGGCCAGCAGTCCACCGCCGCGCTGATCATCTCCATCGGCAAGCAGCGCAACCTGCCGGCGCTGGCCTGGCAGGTGGCCATCCAGGCCGGCATGCAGGAATCCGGCCTGTTCAACAACCCCGGTGGCGACCGGGACTCGGCCGGCATCTTCCAGATGCGCCCGTCGATGGGCTGGGGCACCTACGCCCAGGTGACCGACCCGACGTACGCGGTGAACAAGTTCTACGACGTGCTCACCGCCAACCCGAACTGGAAGACCGAACGGCCCGGCGACGCGGCACAGCAGGTGGAACGCTCGGCGTTCCCGTTGGCGTACAACAAGTGGGAGGCGATGGCCGCGTTCCTGGTGCAGCGCGTCGGCCTGGTCTCCGACCCGACCGGCTGCGGCGGCGGCAGCGGGAACCTCGTGCCGCCGCCCACCGCGGCCGCCGCGACGGCGATCGGGTTCGCGCTGGCCCAGCTCGGCAAGCCCTACGTGTGGGGCGCGACCGGCCCGAACGCCTTCGACTGCTCCGGTCTCATGCTGCGGGCCTACCAGGCGGCCGGCATCAACCTGCCGCGGGTGGCCGCCGACCAGTACCACGGGGGCGCGCTGCTGCCCGTCCGTGCCGCCCAACCGGGTGATCTGATGTTCCTCGCCTACGACCCCAGGGATCCCGCCACCATCCACCACGTCTTCATGTATCTGGGCAACAATCAGATCGTCGAGGCCCCGTTCACGGGGGTCCCGGTGCGCCAGATCGCGATGCCGTGGAACGACCCTCAACTTGTCCAGCAAGCCGTTCGTCCGGGAGTCTGATGCCGACAACGCCGAACAGCCGAAGACGTCGGCGGCAGCAGGAGGCGGACAGCGTGTTCACGCCCGACCCCATCTCGCGCCCCGCGGGCCCGCCCGCGTCCAGCGCACCGGTGCGGGACTACCTCGCCGCGCCACGGCCGGGGGCGGACGGCAGCTACGTCGTGGTGCCCCGGTCGCTGGCCGAGGCGATGCCGCTGCCGTGGCAGCAGCACATGGCCTATCTGCTGTCCGAATTCCACCAGGCGTTCTCGCACGTCACGTGGCCGACGTACCGGGTGGTGCCGTCGCGCTACGAGAAGCTCGTCGACCTCGACGAGGAGCAGTTGGCCGAGGTCGGCTGCCTGGTGGAGATCGACTCGGACGGCGAGATGGTCTACCGGGACCGCACGGGCCGCCTGATCGAGCACCCCGCGGAGATGATGGTGCTGGTGGCGTGCCTCGACCCGATCCCGCCGCCCCAGGCCGGTCCACCGGCACCCGGCGCCCCGCACCCTGGCCCGCTGGCGCAGCAGGACCGCACCCAGGGCCCGGATCGACCGCAGAACCCGGATCGGACGCCGAGCCCGGTCCAAGCGCCGCCCGACGACCAGACCGAAACACCGCAGAGGGGATTTCCGGCGCAGCAGCCACCAGCGTCGCCCGACCAGCCGTTCGGCCCGACCGGCTACCAGGATCGCAGGCCCCGCGGCTACCAGAACCCGCCCGCCGGCTTCCACCCCCGATGACGATGATCGCCTGAGGGGACCTGACGAACCGGCGCCGCGCTGGCTACTGTCGTGTCGTGGCGACGGCCAGCGACACGACGCGCGGCGTGCGGGACTTCTCCGGCATCCGTGCCGAGTTCGCACTGCCGGCGGACTATCCGACCGCCGCGCTGGTCGAGGCCGAGCAGGCGGTGTCCGCTTCGGTCGGGTCGCGCGAGGACGCCACCGACCTGCCGCTGGTGACCATCGACCCGCCCGGCGCCAAAGACCTCGACCAGGCGATGCTGCTGACCCGGCGGGGCGCGGGCTACCGGCTCGACTACGCGATCGCCGATCCCGGCCACTTCATCTCACCCGGCGGCGCGCTGGACCTGGAGTCCCGCCGCCGCGGCCAGACCCTCTACCTGCCGGACGAGCTGGTGCCGCTCCATCCGCCGCTGCTGTCCGACGAGGCGGCCAGTCTGCTGCCGGACGAGGTCCGTCCCGCGGTGCTGTGGACCATCGACTGCGACGCGGACGGCAGGCCGGTCGACGTGCGGGTGCGGCGCGCGCTGGTCCGGTCGGTCGCCCAGTTCGACTACGACACCGTGCGCGACCGGCTGGTGGCCGGCACGCCGCACCCGTCCTACGCCCTGCTGCCGGCCCTCGGCAGGCTGCGGCGTGAGCTGGCGGTCGGCCGGGGCGCGGTCGAGCTGCAACTGCCCGAGCAGCAGGCGGTGGCCGACTCGGCCGGCGGCTGGCGGCTCGTGCTGCGGTCCCGGGTGGACGTCGAGGCGTGGAACGCCGAGATGTCGCTGCTCACCGGGATGGTCGCGGCACAGCTGATGCTGGGCGCGGGGATCGGCGTGCTGCGTACGCTGCCGCCGCCGGACCCGGAGGCCATGGACAGCCTGCGGCGGCGGGCACACGCGCTCGGCGTTGACTGGCCGGCGGGCGCGACGGCGGCCAGGGTACTGGCCGGCCTAGATCCCAGCAGGCCGGAGGCGCTGGCGTTCCATGTGGACGCAACCCGGCTGCTGCGTGGTGCCGGCTACTCGGTGCTCGACGCGACGGCCGGGCTGCACGCCGAGATCACCACCCATGCCGGCATCGGCGCCGCGTACGCGCACGTCACCGCGCCGATCCGGCGGCTCGTGGACCGGTTCGGCACCGAGGTGTGCCTTGCCGTGGCGAACGGCGGCGACGTGCCGGCGTGGACAAGGGCGGCGCTGCCCGAACTGCCCGGCCTGATGGCCACGTCGGACAACCTGGCCAGTCGGGTCGAGCGGGCGTGCCTGTCGCAGGTGGAGGCGTGGGTGCTGGCCGAGCGAATCGGCGAGACGTTCCCGGCCGTGGTCCTGCACGCGGAGGCGCGGGGCGGCGAGGTGTTCGTGGCCGATCCGCCGGTGGTGTCCCGGTGCGTCGGGGACGAACTGCCTGAGGGGGAGCGGATCGAGGTGCGCCTCGCGGAGGCCGATCCGGTGCGCCGGAAGGTCACGTTCGTACCGGCGTGACCGTCCCTCGTGGATTCTCATTTGGTTCGGACCACGGCGTTTCGGGTCGTTTCGTAACCGGAGTGGAATACGGCCGCACTTCCGGCCGGCGTCGCGTGTATGCAACATCGGTGCCATCTGGTGCGATGAGCAACCTGGGTGGATGGCTACCGCCCAGACGCACCCGACCCTGCAGGTGCGTTCCCCAGTGTTGAGGAGGAGCCATGGCTTCACGTTCGGTTCGTTGGCTTGTGATGGCGAGTGTTGTCGCCGCCGGGGCCATGAGCCTGGTGGCCGCGACCACCGCCAGTTCGGTAGCGGTATCCGCACCGGCGCCCGGCTCGGTGGCGCCCCATCCGTTCATCAGTGACCCGATCAACGGGAAGACCCTCACCTTCCCGCCGACCACCGCCTTCTGCCTCGCGAACCTCGGCCTGCACTGCTATCAGCCGGCCCAGTTCATCAAGGCGTACAACCTCGCTCCGCTGCACAATGCCGGCATTACCGGCGCCGGCAAGACGATCGTGATCGTGGACTCCTTCGGTTCCCCGACCATCGCCAACGACCTGCACGTGTTCGACACGACGTTCGGACTGCCCGACCCGCCGTCGCTGACCATCCGGCAGGACGGCGGCGTCGTGCCGCCGTTCGATCCGACCGACAGCACCCAGCTCGGCTGGGCCGACGAGACCACGTTGGACGTCGAGTGGTCGCACGTCTTCGCGCCCGGCGCGAAGATCCTGCTCGAAGAGACCCCGGTGGCCGAAACCGAGGGCGTGCAGGGCTTCCCGGAGATGATGAAGGCCGAGAACTTCGTGATCGACCACCACCTCGGTGACGTGATCACGCAGAGCTTCGGTGCGACCGAGGAGACCTTCCCCAGCAAGCAGTCGCTGCTGGACCTGCGGTCGGCGTTCAAGAACGCCGCCGCGCACGGCGTGACCGTGCTGGCATCGTCCGGTGACAACGGCGCGACCGACGCCCAGTTCAACGGCAGCGACCTCTTCACGATGCCGGTGAACAGCTGGCCGTCGGCAGACCCGCTGGTGACCTCCGTCGGTGGCACCATGCTCAACCTCGACGCCACCGGCAACCGGCTGGCGCCGGACGTGGTGTGGAACGACCTGAACACGGTCGGCGGCGGCGCCGGCGGTGGCGGCGTCTCGTCGGTGTTCGCGCGTCCGTCCTTCCAGCGCGACGTCCGCAACGTCACGGGCAACCACCGTGGCACCCCGGACATCTCGCTGAGCGCGGCGGTGGACGGCGCGGTCGTGCTGTACTTCACGTTCCAGCCGGGCCGGGAGGGCTACCACCTGGTCGGCGGCACCAGTGAGGCGAGCCCCGAGTTCGCCGGTGTCGTCGCGATGGCGGCCCAGTTGGCGCACCACGACCTTGGCAACATCAACAACAGCCTGTACAACCTCGCCGAGTTCGGCAGCTTCGCCGGCATCGTCGATGTGACCCAGGGCAACAACACCTTCGGTCCCTTCACCAACAGTGACGGCACCACCCACACCGTGCAGGGCTTCTCCGCGACACCGGGCTACGACCTGGCCAGCGGCAACGGCACGATCAACGCGGCCAGGTTCGTCCCGGCACTCGCGTTCTCATCCGACCGATGATCAACTAGCGCTCGACGGACCGGGAGCCGGCATCCACCGAGGATGCCGGCTCCCGCCGTTCGGACGAAATCCTGGCCACTTGCGTCCACGCCTCTCGTGATCGGGCTATCCCGGCTTACGATCGTCGGGTCCTCCGGCTCAGTGGGGTGTGGCATGGCCAACCGGCGCAGAAGTGGCGCCACCGAGTGGCAACGCCGGCAGGAAGCGCTGGCCCGTCAGGCCGAGCAGGCGCACACTGCCGCCGAACGGGCCAGGACGGCGGCCGCGAAGGCCGGGCCCGACAGCTACCTTGAGCGCCGCAGGCGCGAGATCGAGCGGCAGAACCGCGCGTTGTCGGCGCTGGTCGACGAACTCGGCGCCATTCTCGTCA
This sequence comes from Candidatus Melainabacteria bacterium, assembly GCA_963702275.1. Taxonomy (GTDB): domain Bacteria; phylum Actinomycetota; class Actinomycetes; order Mycobacteriales; family Pseudonocardiaceae; genus DATEPR01. Next base: position 22,774 of record CAVPCF010000101.1, on the reverse strand, counting down.
GCGGCCTGACCAGGTCGTCCCGGATCGATCCAGAGGCGCTGCGCCGATTACCGGACATTCCGTCGCTGGAACTGGGCGCCATGGGGCGGCCGATCCCGGTCCCGGACTGGCCCGCCTACGCGCCGGCACCACCCGGTCCGCTGTCGCGGCTCGTCGGCGGCACGCGGCGGTACCAACGCCGACTTGCCGCGGCCACCACGAGGTTCGAGGCGGATCGTCATGGCAGGGACCAGGCGGAGAACGAGCGCCAGCGGAAGGTCGCCGCCGTGACGGCGCTGCACGCGGAGCAGACAAGGCGCGACGAGCAGGTCGTGCTTGCCCACAACGCGGACATCGCGGAGTTCGTGCGTGCCCTGGAACGGCGGGACAGGGCCGCGGTCGAACGCTACTTCGGGTTGGTGGTGCACCGGATGCCGCTGCCCGCCGGCTTTCCGCGCAACGCCGAGATCGTGTTCAGCCAACAGCACGAGCGGCTTGTCGTCAGGTTCGAGTTGCCGACCAGGGACATCGTGCCGACGGTGGCCGCGTATCAGTACCTGGCCACCACGGACGAGGAACGGTCGACGCAGCGTGCGCAGGAGGACGTCTCGGCGCTCTACCGCGGTGTGATCAGCCAGGTCGCGTTGCTCTGCGTGCGAGACCTGTTCGGCAGCGACCCACATGTCTCGTCGGTCTGCTTCAACGGCCACGTGGCGGGCACCGGGGACGACTATCCGTGCATGATCAGTTTGAACGTGGAGCGGGCCGATTTCCCGTCGGACCAGGACCTTCGCCAGGTCACCGCGGAGGTCTGCGCCCGGCATCTCAAGGCCACGACGACGGTGTAGCCGATCCCGACAGTACATTGTGGACCCACGCACGGCCGGGGCTGGTGGCCCCGGCCGTGTGCACCACTCAGTGAAAAGCGTGCTCGGGCGCGGGGAACTCGCGACCCCGGACGTCGTCGGCGAACGCGCGGGCCGCGTCGGACAGCACGCCCGCCAGGTCGGCGTAGCGCTTGACGAACCGGGGCGTCCTGCCGCGCCGCAGGCCTGCCATGTCCTGCCACACCAGCACCTGCGCGTCGCAGTCCGGACCCGCGCCGATGCCGACCGTCGGGATGCGCAGCTCGTGCGTGACCCGCTTGGCCACCTCGGCCGGAACCATCTCCATGACCACGGCGAACGCGCCTGCCTCCTGCAGTGCGACCGCGTCCGCGACGATGTCGTCACCGGCGTTGCCGCGACCCTGCACCCGGTAACCGCCGAGGTTGTGCTCACTCTGCGGGGTGAAGCCGATGTGACCCATCACGGGGATGCCAGCCGAGGTCAGGGCCTCGACGTGCGCGGCGAACCGGCGGCCGCCCTCCAGCTTGACCGCGTGCGCGCGGCCCTCCTTCATGAACCGGACGCCGGTGGCCAGCGCCTGCTCCGGCGACAGCTGGTAGGAGCCGAACGGCAGGTCGCCACGACGAGCGCGCGCTTCGTCGCCCTGCTCACGGCGCGACCAGCGGCAGCATCACCATCTCTCGACCGTCACCGGCAGCGAGGTGTCGTAGCCGTACACGTTGTTCGATGCCGAGTCACCGACGAGCAACACCGGGATGCCGGCCTCGTCGAACAGTTCCGCGGCGTACATGTCGTAGGCGGTGAGCATGGGCCACGGCTCGCCGCGGTGCTTCAGTTCCTGCAGGTACGGGATACGCACCCGCTTCGGCGAAACCGGGGAACCGGCGGAACCGGCAACCGGCGAACCGGCGCCGTTGCCGTACGGCGCCGCGAGCTCAGGGGCAGACATCGTCGTCGACCGTCCTTCCGTCGTCGAGGCCTGTTGCCAGGTCCCCGCGAGATGTGCGGATGGTGTACCCCTCGAGCGTGACACCGTTCGCGCCCACCTAGCACCGCGGTGCGACCAGGTTCACACCTACGAGGACGGCAATGCCGGCCGGTGACCGCACGTCCGGCGCCTGGCGCGACAATCATGATCGCGACCAGCCACGATACGATCGCGAGGAGGCGAGGACGTGCGGCGCGAGCGGCCGATGGCGATGGGGTGGCGGTGGACCGCGGCAGGCGGCGTGGCCACCGTGGTGCAGCTGTCCGCGTTGGCGTCGGTCCTCGTCCTGCTGGTCGAATCGAGCAACCCGTCCCTTGCCGACGACATCGTCGGCCTGTTCGGCTGGGTCGGCCTGCCGGTGGACGGCAACCTGTTCATCGCGCTGGTACTGGCCGTGCTCGGCGGCGCGTTGCGCAGGCGTAAGCGGACCGCGCTCTCGGTACTGCTGCTCTGGGAGGTACTCGGCCTGGTCGTGGGGTTGGTGTACCAGGTGCTCGAGGCGATCGACCCGCCACTGGTCGGCCTGGATTCGCCGCCCGGCATCGACTGGCCGCTGGCCGCCGGCAACGCGGTCGGGCTGCTCGTCGTGGTGTTCCTGCTCGTCATCCGGCGGGCGTTCCCGGCGAAGCTGGCCCCCGGCGCCTGGCGAAGGGCACTGGCCGTGCTGGTCGGCGGCCTCGCGCTGGCGTCGCTGGTCGGCTGGGGCCTTGCCGAGCTGTTCCCCGGCACGCTGCGCGGCATGGGGGAGAAGTTCGTCTGGGCGGCCAACCAGGCGACCGGCAACACGCTGGCGCTGCGCCCGCTCGGCCTGACCACCCAGGGCCCCGACTGGCTGTCCGTGCTGCTGGACCTGATGGGCGCGCTGGCCGCGATCGGCGCGCTGGTGGTCTTCTTCCGCAGTGAGCGCGGCCGACGGCTGCTCAGCCCCGACGAGGAACTGCGCATCAGGGAACTGCTGGCCGACTACGGCGAGCTGGACTCGCTCGGCTACTTCGCCACCCGGCGGGACAAGAGCGTGGTGTTCGCCGCGAACGGCCAGGCCGCGCTGACCTACCGGGTGCTCGGCGGCACCACGCTGGCCAGCGGCGACCCGATCGGCGACCCGGACGCGTGGCCGGACGCGGTGCGCGCCTGGCTGGCGGAGAGCCGCCGCTACGGCTGGCTGCCCGGCGTGCTGGGCGCCAGCCAACGCGGCGCGCAGGTCTACACCGACGCGGGCCTGCGCGCCCTGGAGATCGGCGACGAGGCCGTGCTGGACGTGCGGGAGTTCAGCCTCAACGGCCCCGGCCGCAAATCCGTCCGACAGGCGGTCTCCCGGGTCAGGAGAAATGGCTACACCACGGTGATCCGCCGGCACGCCGACCTGCCGCCCGCCGAGATGACCACGATCCTGGACCTGGCGCAGCGGTGGCGCGGCGCCGAGACCGAGCGCGGCTTCTCGATGGCACTTGGCCGGCTCGGCGATCCGACCGACGGCCGCTGCGTCATGGTCGAGGCCTACGACCGGGAGGGCAGGCTGCGCGGGCTGCTGTCGTTCGTGCCGTGGGGCCGGGTCGGGCTGTCGCTGGACCTGATGCGCCGGGACCGCTCGGGCGAGAACGGCCTGAACGAGTACATGGTGGCCGAACTGGTCGCGGCGGCCGGCAAGCTCGGCGTGCGGCGGATCTCGCTGAACTTCGCGATGTTCCGCGCGGTGTTCGAGGCGGGCGAGAAGGTCGGCGCCGGACCGGTGCTGCGGGCCTGGCGCGCGGTGCTCAGCCTGGCGTCCCGTTTCTTCCAGCTGGAGTCGCTCTACCGGTCCAACGCCAAGTACGGGCCCGGCTGGCAGCCCAGGTTCATCTGCTATCACCGTGGCCGCAAGCTGCCGAGGGTGGGCATCGTGGCCGGGATCGCCGAGGGCTTCGTGCCCAGCGTCCGGTCCCTGGTCCGGCGGGGTGCGGACCGCGCGCTGGAGACACCCGGGGTGGGCGAGGGCTTCGCGGCTCGGGTCAGGGCGATCGACGAGCGGCCGCCGAGTTCGGCCGCGCCGAGGTGCCGTCGACCCGAACAGGTACGGGTGCGGATCGCCAAGCTGGATGCGTTGCGCCAGGCCGGGATCGACCCGTATCCGGTCGGTTTCGCGCGGGACGAGCTGCTGGCCGACGTGTCGGCCCGGTTCCCGGATCTTGCGCCGGATTCCCATACCGGACACCAGGTTTCGGTGGCCGGCCGGGTGATCGCGTTGCGGGAGCTCGGCGGGCTGTGCTTCGCGCGGCTGCGGGACTTCGGCGGTGAGCTGCAGGTGATGCTGTCCGAGGACCAGCTCGGCGAACCGGGCCTTCGTGACTGGCGGGCCTGCGTGGACCTCGGCGATCACGTCGGCGTGCGCGGTGAGGTGATCACGTCCCGACGCGGCGAGCTTTCCGTGCTGGCGAAGGAGTGGACGGTCACCGCGAAGTGCCTGCATCCGTTGCCGGACAAGCACAAGGGCCTCGCCGACGAGGAGACCCGGGTCCGCGCCAGGTACCTGGACATCGCGGTGAACCCGGACGCGGCGCGGATGGTGCGGCTGCGCAGCGACGTGATCCGCGCGGTCCGCGAGTTCCTGCACGACCGCGACTACCTCGAGGTCGAGACGCCGATGTTGCAACTGGTGCACGGCGGCGCCAACGCACGGCCGTTCGTGACCCACAGCAACGCCTACGACGCGCGGATGTACCTGCGGATCGCGCCGGAGCTGTACCTGAAGCGGCTGTGCGTGGCAGGCGTGGACCGGGTGTTCGAGCTCAACCGCAACTTCCGCAACGAAGGCGCCGACGCCACGCACAACCCCGAGTTCACCATGCTGGAGGCGTACCAGGCGTACGCGGACTACAACACGATGCTGGACCTGATCCGCGACCTGGTCCAACACGCCGCCATCGCGGCGCACGGCCGCCCGGTGGCGATCCGGCCGGACGGCGAGCACGACCTGTCCGGCGACTGGCCGGTGATCGGCGTCTACGACGCGGTCGCCGCCGCCCTCGGCGCGGACGTCGACCCGGACACCACCGACGCCGACCTGCACAGGCTCCTGACCAGGGCGGGCCTCACCGGCCACGACGAACTCGGCCACGGCGACCTGATCCTGGCCGCCTACGACGGCCTCGTCGAGCCGCGCACGGTCGGCCCGACGTTCTACACGGACTTCCCCGCCGAGACGTCCCCGTTGACCCGGCCGCACCGCACCGACCCGCGCAAGGCAGAACGGTGGGACCTCGTCGCGTTCGGCACCGAACTGGGCACGGCCTATTCGGAGCTGACCGACCCGCTGGCACAGCGCCGCCGCCTGGCAGCACAGTCGCTGCGGGCGGCCAGCGGCGACGTCGAGGCGATGGAACTGGACGAGGACTTCCTACGCGCACTGGAACACGGCATGCCGCCGACCGGCGGCCTCGGCATGGGCGTCGACCGGCTGCTGATGCTGCTGACGGGCACGACGATCCGGCAGACCGTGCTGTTCCCGTTCGTCCGGCCGGTGGAGAACGGTCAGGACGCCAGCAACAGGTAGGCCATGCCACCGCCCATCAGCGCGCGGCAGCCGTGCACCAGCAGCGGCCGGCCGAGGACCCCGTCCGCCACCGCAACCGGTTGCAGGGCACGGACACCGGACCACACGCCGTAGACGAGGAAGTAGAGCCCGAACGACACGGCCAGCGGCGACATCGAGCCCATCGCCATGTCGCCAAGCGCCACGACCATGTAGAGCATCCCGAGGCTGCCCACGAAATGGTGCGTGTGCTCCCAGTTCTGTGCCTTGGCGCGCTCCCCGGCTTGCTGTCGCAACAGGATCGCGGCGAAGAACGCGGCCTGGCCACCGAACAGCAACACCCACACGGACGTCGGCAGCAGGCTGGTCCAGGACAGCACCATCACGATCATGCCGGCGGCCATGATCGCGTGGCTGACATCGTCGTGCCGAGCCGGCAAGCCAGCACGCGTACTCAACAGCCGGAGAACACACGTCAACGTGACCCCGGCGAACAACACCGTAAAAATCAACCGCACAGATTCCGGCTGCCCCATCACGCCTCCCGTCCGCGTACATCATGAGTGAACACGCTCCGTGTTCGCACGTGATAGGCGGCAACCGGGGGTTTCTCAGGACGACGGGATGGCGGCGCGTTCGCGCCAGCAGTTGGTGATCGGCAGGCGGCGGTCGCGGCCGAACGCCTTGAGGCTGATCTTCGTGCCCGGCGGGTACTGGCGACGCTTGTACTCGGCCGCGTCGACCATGTGCAGCACCCGTTCCACCAGCGCCGGGTCGAAGCCGGCGGCCAGTAGGTCGGCGTAGCCGCGGTCGCCCTCGATGTAGTCGTCGAGCACGTCGTCCAGCAGCAGGTAGTCGGGCAAGGTGTCGGTGTCGAGCTGGCCGGGCCGCAGCTCGGCCGACGGTGGCTTGGTGATCGAGTTCTCCGGGATCGGCGGCACCTCGCCGCGCTCCGCGGCGACCACGTTGCGCCACCTGGCCAGCGCCCAGACCATCGTCTTGGACACGTCCTTGATCGGCGCGAACCCGCCGACCGCGTCGCCGTAGATGGTCGAGTAGCCGACCGCGAGTTCGCTCTTGTTCCCGGTGGCCAGCACCAGGTGCCCGGCCGAGTTGGACAGCGCCATCAGCGCAACGCCACGGCAGCGGGCCTGCACGTTCTCCTCGGCCAGCCCGGTCAGCCCGAGCTGTTCGACGAACACCCGCACCATGTCCGCGATCGGCTGCACGCTGTAGTGCAGGCCGGTGCGCTCGGCCAGCTGCGCCGCGTCCGTCCTGGAGTGCTCAGACGAGTAGTCCGACGGCATCGACACCGCGTACACCGAGTCCGGCCCGAGCGCGTCGACCGCGAGCGCCGCGACGACCGCCGAGTCGATGCCACCGGACAACGCGACCACCGCGGAGGCGAACCCGTTCTTGCGGGTGTAGTCCCGCAGGCCCGTGACCAGCGCCGACCACACCTCCGCCAGCTCCGGCAGCGGCCGCGCGATCGGCGGCGCGGGTGCGGCCGGATACGCCGGCAGGGGTCGGTCGCTCAGCGTCACGCGGTGCACGTCGAACCCGAGCACGTCCCCGGACCTGTGGCCGTCGCCGGCCGGCAGGTCCAGGTCCAGCACCAGCAGGTGCTCCACGAACTGCGGCGCGCGGGCCAGCAGGTTGCCGGCCGCGTCGACCACCATCGAGTCGCCGTCGAACACCAGCTCGTCCTGCCCGCCGACCCAGTTCACGTAGGCCAGCGGCGCGCCCGCCTCACGTGCCCGGCCTGCGACCAGTTCGAGTCTCGTGTCGTCCTTGTTCCGCTCGTAGGGCGACGCGTTGGGCACCAGCACCAGGTCGACGCCTGCCGCGCCGAGCGCCGCGACCGGCCCGCCGTCCTGCCAGATGTCCTCGCAGATCACCATGCCGATGTCAAGGCCGTGCAGCCGGACCACGTCGAGGCTGTTGCCCGGCTTGAAGATCCGGTACTCGTCGAACACCCCGTAGTTGGGCAGGAAGTGCTTGAACTGCCGGGCGACCACCGCGCCCTGGTAGAGCACGGCGGCGGCGTTGCGTGGGCCCGCGTCGTCGCGGTCGAGGTAGCCGACGAACACGGCCACGTCCGCGCAGCCGACCGTGACCAGCCGCTCGGCCAGTTCGCCGAGGGTGCGCCGGGCGGCGTCGCTGAACGACGGGCGCAGCGCAAGGTCCTCGACCGGATAGCCGGTCAGCGCCATCTCGGGGAACAGCGCCACGTGCGCGCCCGCCTCCGCGGCCTTGCGCGTCCACGTCACCACCGTCTCGGCGTTCCCGTCGAGGTCACCGACACAAGTGTTCACCTGGGCAAGGGCGACGCGCAGCTGCGGCATGCCGTCATTCTCGTCCACAGCCTGCACGGATGTGCGCCGATGTGGTGGACCATACGGAGTGCCTACGGTGACGGATGGCACGATCACGGGGTGTCGAAGTCGTCCCGCCGGTTGGCGTTGCTGTGTGTCGCCGCCGCCGCGTCCGTGCTCGCCGCCGGGTGTACGACGGTCAGCCAGGGGACCGGCGTGCCGGCGTCGGTCGTGGAACGGCACGGTCCGGTCGGTCCGGTGCCGGCTGGCCTGGCCACCTTCTACGGTCAGCCACTGAGCTGGGGCGGCTGTTCGTCGTTCGCCACCAGCCAGTCGGCGCAGAGCTCGTTCAACGACTCGCGCCTCGCGTGCGCCCGGCTGACCGTGCCGCTGAACTACAGCGCGCCACAGGGCAGGACGATCACCATCGGCGTGATGCGGGTACGGGCCACCGACCAGGCCAACCGGATCGGCTCGCTGCTGGTCAACCCGGGTGGGCCCGGCGGGTCCGGGATGGAACTGGTCGGCAGCCTGCTCAAGACGTGGTCGACCACCGACCTGGCCAAGCGGTTCGACCTGGTCGGCTTCGACCCGAGGGGGATCGGCGCCAGCGAACCGTCGGTCCGCTGCCTGACCGGCCCGCAGCAGGACGCGGTGCGGGCCGAGGACCTGGACGACGAGACGTCACCGGCCGGCGTGGCCGCATTCGCCCAGCAGCAGAAGCAGTACGCGACCGCCTGCGCCCGCAACACCGGCGACGGCACCGAGATGCTGGCCAACCTGGGCACCAGGGACGTGGCCAAGGACATGGACGTGCTCCGCTCCGCGCTCGGCGACCCGAAGCTGAACTACCTCGGCTATTCGTACGGCACGTTCCTGGGCACCACGTACGCCGAGCAGTTCCCGAAGAACGTGCGCGCGCTGGTGCTCGACGGCGCGGTCGACCCGACCGAGAGCGTCGTCGCCCAGACGGTCAACCAGGGCAAGGGTTTCCAGACCGCCTTCACGCAGTTCGCCCAGTGGTGCGCGGGGCAGCAGCAGTGCGCGCTGGGCACCGACCCGAACGGCGCCACCCAGGCGTTCCGCAACCTGGTCAATCCGCTGCTGGACCACCCGATCACGATCGGCAGTCGACGGCTCACGTACGACGACGCGACCACCGGCGTGATCCAGGCGCTGTACTCGCAGCAGTACTGGTCCTACCTGAACACCGGCCTCGGCGAGTTGCAGCAGGGCAGCGGGCAGACCCTGATGGCGCTGGCCGACGTGTACGACGGCCGCGATCCCAACGGCCAGTACTCCAACGAGCAGGACGCCTTCACCGCGATCCGCTGCATCGACCAGCCGCCCATCACCGACCCGAACCTCCAGCTCCAGGCGTCCCAGCAGTACAAGCAGGCCGCGCCGTTCCTCGACGACGGCAGGCCCGCGGTCGCCCAGGCGGACGCCTGCACGTCGTGGCCCGCGCCGCCGACCAGCAAGCCGCACACGCCCAGCGTGCCAGGGCTGGCGCCGGTGCTCGTCGTGTCCACCACGAACGACCCGGCCACCCCGTACCAGGCGGGCGTGAACCTGGCGCAGGCACTCGGCGGTGGCCTGCTGACGTTCGAGGGCACCCAGCACACCGCGTTCCTGCAGGGCATCTCGTGCGTGGACAAGTGGGGCACCGGCTACCTGCTCAACCTGACCATGCCGCCCGCCGGTACCCGCTGCACCCGCTAGTCAACCCACCCGACCGGGCGAAACCACCGTCACCAATGGTGAAAATATCCCTTTCGGCGCGCTGATCGCGCGACCCGTTGTCATGGTCAGGTCGGCATCGACGCATGACAACGGGGGAGCGGATGACCATTCGACGAGGTGTGGGCGTCGCGCTGGTGATCTCGCTCGCCGTTCTCGGCTTGGCACCGACCAAGGCCAACGCCTACCAGACCCACCCGGCCAACTCATGGACCGGCGGCACCGGCAACAACACGTCCGCGTCGTCCACGCTGCCCTCGGGCGAGCGGGTCACCATGGCCGACACCGGGGCGATCACCATCAGCGGACTGAACGTGACCGCCGGCAGCCGAGGCATGAAGGCCGGCATGTACACCCCGGCCATTGCGCAGAACACGCCGTTCCTGGAGTTCACCACCCAGCCCACCGCGTGCGCATCGGGCGTGACCTGCGACAACCTCGGCACGATCACCGTGTCGTTCGGCCAGCCGGTGCGCGATCCCGTGCTGCACCTGGCCGGCATCGGCGCGTCGTCCGGGTCGGCGCAGAGCCAGGCACAGTTCCGGCTGACCGCGTCCACCCCCGCGGGCGCGAGCCTCGGCCCGGCCAGTTCGGGCGCCACGAACCTCCAGGTCACCGGCGGCAACACCATCGCAGTGGTGACCAAGCGCAGCAACACGTCGTGCACAACGACAACGTCCGGCGGCTCGACCGCCGGGTGCGGCAGCGTCCCGGTGGTCGGCACGGTCACGTCGCTGACGTTCCATGTCGACCAGACCTCCGACGGCACGGGCGCGGTCACCGCCGACGCGTTCGTGCTGGGCACCAGCGTGCACGAGGACTTCGGCGACGCTCCGGCGAGCTACGACGCCCCGGTCGCCGCCAGTCACGTCGTCGGTGACCTTCGCCTCGGCGCCCGCGAGGACCCGGACAACACCGCGGTGTCGAACAACGGCGGCGTCACGCCGAGCCCGAACGCGGTCGCTCCGGGCGCCGACATCACGACACCCGACAACGACGGAGTGGCCGTCCCGCTGCCGCCGCTCAACGTGGCCGACGCCGGTCGCCCGTACACCGTGCCGGTCACCGTGTCCGGCGGGAGCAAGGCGAGCCGGCTGTGCGGCTGGATCGACTTCAACGGCAACGGCGTGTTCGACAATCCCGCCGAACGTGCGTGCGCGAACGTGCCCGCGGGCGCGACCTCGGTTGGTCTGGTGTGGACGGTTCCGGCGAACGTCCAACCCGGCTTCACCTACGCCCGGTTCCGGATCGGCTACACCGCAGGCCAGGTCGAGGTGCCGACCGGCCTGGCCGACAGCGGCGAGGTGGAGGACTACCGCCTGGCTATCGACTCGATGCTGATCAAGAAGACGGCCGACCGCACCACAGCCAATCCGGGCGACAAGGTCACCTACACGGTTACCGTCACCAACGAGGGCCCCCGCCCGACCACGGGCGTCACCGTCACCGACGACCTCTCCGCCGTACTGGACGACGCGACCTACAACCAGGACGCCAAGGCCACCACCGGCTCGTTCGCTTACAGCGCACCAAAACTCACCTGGACCGGCGACGCGGGCCCCGGCAGGACGATCACCCTGACGTACTCCGTGACCGTGGCCAACCCGGACACCGGCGATCACCAACTACGCAACGGCATCACCACGAACACAGGCAACTGCCGGTCCGGCTCGACCGACCCGAACTGCACCACCACGGTGAACGTAGCCAGCATGTCGATTACCAAAAAGGTCGACCGACAAACCGCGAACCCAGGCGACAAGGTCACCTACACGGTGACAGTGACCAACACCGGCAGAACGACCCTGACCGCCGCCACCTTCACCGACAACCTGACCGGCGTCCTGGACGACGCGACCTATAACAACGACGCCCCGCCGTCAGCGACCTACACGGCACCCAATCTGACCTGGACCGGCACCCTGGCGATCGGCGCCACCGCCACCGTGACGTACTCGGTCACCATCAAGAACCCCGACACCGGCGACTTCACGCTGACCAACACAATCACCTCCACCACCCCCGGCAACAACTGCCCAACCAACTGCACGACGACCACCCCGGTCGCGGGCATGAAGATCACCAAGAAAGCCAGCCCCACGCAGGGCAAACCCGGCGACAAGGTCACCTACACAGTCACCGTCACCAACATCGGCAGAACAACCCTGACCGCCGCCACCTTCACCGACAACCTGACCGGGGTCCTGGACGACGCGACCTACAACAACGACGCCCCACCGTCAGTGACCTACACAGCACCCAACCTGACGTGGACCGGCACCCTGGCGATCGGCGCCACCGCCACCGTGACGTACTCGGTCACCATCAAGAACCCCGACACCGGCGACCACCAGCTGATCAACACCATCACGTCGACCACCCCGGCCACCAACTGCCCAAGCCCCGACTGCGGCACGACAACCCCGGTAGCCGGCATCGAGATCACCAAGAAGGCCAGCGCGACCCAGGCCAACCCGGGCGACCGGATCACCTACACGGTCACCGTCACCAACACCGGCCGCACCCCCCAGAACGGCGCCACCTTCACCGACGACCTGACCGGCGTACTCGACGACGCCACGTACAACAAGGACGGCTCGGCAACGCTCGGCGGCATCACCTACACCGCCCCGAAACTCACCTGGACAGGTGATCTTCCGGTCGGCGCCACCGCCACGGTCACGTACTCGGTCACCGTGGCCAACCCGGACACCGGCGACCACACCCTGACCAACGCGATCACCTCAACGACCCCGGGCAACAACTGCCCCTGCACAACAACAACCCCGGTCGCAGGCATGACGATCGTCAAACGGGCCACCCCAACCCAAGCCGACCCAGGCGGCACGGTGACGTACACAGTCACGGCGACCAACACCGGCAAGACGACCCTGACCAACGCCACCTTCACCGACAACCTCACCAACGTCCTGGACGACGCGACCTACAACAACGACGGTTCGGCCACGACCGGCACGGTCACCTACACGGCCCCGAACCTGACTTGGACCGGCACCCTGGCCATCGGCTCGTCCGCGACCATCACGTATTCCGTGCTGGTCAACAAAACTGGCGACCACCGCCTGAACAACACGATCACCTCCACCACCCCCGGCAACAACTGCCCCAGCCCGGACTGCACCACGTCCACCCCGGTCTCCGGCGTCCACATCACGAAGAAAGCAAGCGCCAGCACCGCGAACCCCGGCGACCGCATCACGTACACGGTCACCGTGACCAACACCGGCCAAACCACCCTGACCAACGCCACCTTCACCGACAACCTCACCAACGTCCTGGACGACGCGACCTACAACAACGACGCCCCACCGTCAGCGACCTACACAGCACCCAACCTGACCTGGACCGGCACCCTGGCCGTCGGCGCATCCGCAACCATCACCTACTCGGTGCAAGTCAACAATCCCGACACCGGCGACCACCAACTGACAAACACGGTCACGTCAACCACCCCAAGCAACAACTGCGATCCCGCCTGTACCACGACAACCCCGGTATCCGGCCTGACGATCACCAAGAAGGCCAGTACCACCAAGGCCAACCCAGGTGACAAGGTCACCTACACGGTAACCGTGACCAACACCGGCCAGACCGTCCAAACAGGAGCAACCTTCACCGACGACCTGACCAAGGCTCTCGACGACGCCACCTACCACAACGACGCGACAGCAACTATCGGCGCAACGAGCTACACCAAGCCCAAACTCACCTGGACAGGTGACCTGCCGATCGGCGCAACAACAACCGTCACCTACTCCGTGCAGGTCAACAACCCGGACACCGGCGACCACAAACTCACCAACGCGGTCACCTCCACCACCCCGGGCGACAACTGCCCGCCAGGCAACACCGACCCACGCTGCGGCACCAACACGTCGATCACCCCGCAGCCGCCAACTCCGACGCCGCCAACTCCGACGCCACCGCAGCCGCTGGCCTTCACCGGCGTAGTGGTCTACCCGGTGCTCGGCGCGGCCCTCCTGCTGATATTGCTCGGCATCGCCGTCCTCCGCCACGCCCGGCGCAGATCAGCCAGGTGAGACCCGGTGCCGCCCGACCAGCGCGGCCAGCACCGCGCCGACAACGCAGATCACCGCCGTGACCAGGAAGATCTCGCGATACTCGGTGAGCAGCGCGGCTTTCAGTGCCCGCTCATAGACCGCGAGCTCCTGCCGGAACACGGCAGCGCTGACCCCGAACGGCAACGGTGTGTCCAATGTGGCCGTCAACGCATGGAACCGGTGCAGCCCCCACGCGGACAGCGCCGACACGCCGACCAGCATCCCGGTCATCCTGGCCACCACGACCCCGGCCGACGCGACACCGTGCTGCCCGGCCGGCACCACCCGCAACACAGCGGCCGACAACGGCGCGATCACCAACCCGAGCCCCAACCCGGCGATCGCCAGATCGGTATCCAAAACCGGCAGTCCCAACGCATAGCGCGCGGTGAGCACGTCCAACGGCCACCGCGAGATCAACAGATACCCACCGCCCGCGACGAGCATCCCGCCGCAGCCGACCACCGCGTCCCCGAGCCGCCCGGCCAACGCACCACCGATGACCGCGCCCACCGGCAGCGCCACCAGGAACCGCACCAGCAACACGGCCGACTGCCCGGAATCCATGCCCAACAACGTCTGCGCGAACAACTCGACATCGACCAACGTGACCATCAGCGCCGCCCCCGCGGCCAAACTGGCCGCGAGCGTGGCGAGGAACGGCCGCATCCGCACCCCCGCCGGATCCAGCAGCCGATGCCGGGCCCGCGACTCCCACACCAGAAATCCCACGAACACCACACCAGCCGCCACCAACACGGCGACACCCCACCCCGGCAACACGGACTGCTCCGGATTCGGGTTGTACAGCCCGACAACCAGCAGCCCGAGCGCCACAGCCAGCAGCCCACCACCAACGAAGTCCGGCCGACCGGCATCAGCACGCCGACCCCCCGGAATAGCCACACTCACCGCGACGATGGCCACCGCTGCGAGCGGCACGTTCACCCAGAACAGCCCACGCCACCCGATGAGCGCGGCCAGCCCGACCCCGTAGAGCGGCCCGAGCACGCTGCCCAACTCCTGCGCCGCGCCCACCAAGCCGAGCACCCCGGTCCGCCGCTCGCGGGCCGGCCACAGGTCTCCCGCCAAGGCCAATGTCACCGGCAACAGCGCCCCACCGGAGATCCCCTGTACCGCCCGCCCGACCACCAGTTCCGGCACCCCACCGGCAAGAGCGGTCACCGCCGACCCGATCCCGAACACCGCAAGGCAGGCCTGCAACAACACCCGCCGCCCGAACAGGTCGGACAGTTGCCCGAGCAACGGCATCGCGGCCACATAGCCGAGCAGGTACCCGGTCACGATCGGCGTGGCCAGTTCCAGATGGTTGACGGGAATCCGCATGTCCCGCACGACATCCAGCAACACGCCAACGACAACGTAGGCATCCAGCGCGGCGAGCAGCACGGAAAGCCCACCCGCGCCGATCGCCAGTGATCGGCCGATTTTGACGTCCAAGGGTGCTCAGCCGGCCGGCGCGGTCACGGTAACCGGCTGGTTGACGTTGGAGAACGTCACGTCAACGGTCGCGCCCTGGCTGCCACCGGACCCCGGCACCACGAACTCGGCCTTGACCGGCAGGTTCTTGCTGTCGGCAGACACCCACAAGGTGGCGTCCACGTTCTGTCCGATCCCCGGAATCAACGCGGACACCACCCCCTTGTCGACCTTCCCGGTGATCCGGTAGCAGTCGACCCCGTTGACCGACTCCCGGCTCTGGGTCTGCGCCCCCTGAGTCTGCGTGAGGACCTTGGCGATGCCACGGTTCGGATCGAGGATCGCAGTCGGGTCGAAGAGGTTCCCGGCGATGCTGGCCGCGACCTTCTGGTAGCCACCGGTCGGCCCCTTGAGGTAGAAGGTCCGGTTCACGAGCACGAAGTCGACCTGCGTGAGCTGCCCGAGCAGGGCGATCTTCGCGGTGCCCCTGGCCTGCCCCTGCGAGTTGAGGTCCCCGTCCGCGTTCTGAATCGGCACACCGGCCAACGTCCCCTTCACCACGATCGAGAAGTGCACGCTGCTGACCGCCCGCGTCGAACTGCCGGCACTGGCCAGCAGGGCCGACGCGGCCGGTAGGTTGGCCGTGCTCGCGGAGTCGCCGGAGGTACAGCCCGCCGCAAGCGCGACAATGCCTACGAACAGCCCGACGATCCAGGTACGACGCATACACCGATCGTAGGGCCGCCAACCGATCAACAGTCACTCGGATCAACAGTCACTCGGAGTTGTCCACAGGCTGTGCTCGGCCGGTCGCGCCGGTTTGGAAGATCGACTAGGCTTGGAAAGGGCCGAGGCCCCCGGCTGCATCCGGCATCTATGGGTGGGTTTCGGCTCGTGAAGTCGCAGTTGCGTTGCTGCCCGCTGCATGCCACCCAAATAAGGGACTACGTCACAGCGGGCGCCTCCACCGTAGTCCGAGTGACGCCGAACTGAACCCCACGAGCCTCCTTACCAAACAACGTCAACAAAGCGACCGCCACCAACACCGGCACAATAGTGATCATCAAAGCGAACGGATAACCATGCGACGAAGCCAAGCTCTGCTGAATAGGCAAGTTGAATGCAGCAAGACAGTTACCCAACTGATAAGTCACCCCAGGATAGAAGCCACGAATAGCATCAGGCGACATCTCAGTCAAATGAGCCGGGATCACCCCCCAAGCCCCCTGCACCGCCACCTGCATCAGGAACGAACCAAGACACAGCATCGCCGCCGTATGTGAATAAGCGAACAGAGGCACGATCGGCAACCCAAGCACGGCACAGAAAGCGACCGTGTACCGCCGCCCGTACCGCTCCGACAACGTGCCGAAAACCAACCCGCCGATGATCGCACCCACGTTGTAGATGACCGCGATCCACGTCGCCGTCGTCGGCGACAACCCGGCCCCACCATCCTTCGTCGCCTTGAGGAACGTCGGATACACGTCCTGAGTGCCATGACTCATCCAGTTGAACGCGGTCATCAGCAGGATCAGGTAGATGAACCGCCGCACCACGGTCGGGTTGAGCATGATGTCCCGGAACCGGGTGTGGGTGGCACGCATGGTGGTCCGTGCCCGTTCCCACACCTCCGACTCCCGCACCCGCGACCGCACATACAGGCTGATGAACGCCGGAATGATGCTCAGCCCGAACAGCCAACGCCACGACAGCCCGAACTCGATGTGCACCACAAGATAAGCGAGCGACGCCAGCAGGTAACCGAACGAATAGCCCTCCTGCAGCAGACCCGAGAAGAACCCGCGCCGCGACGTGGGGATCTTCTCCATGGCCAGCGCCGCCCCGAGACCCCACTCGCCGCCCATGCCGATGCCGTACAGCAGGCGCAGCACCAGCAGGACCGTGTAGTTCGGCGCGAACGCGCACAGGAACCCGATCACCGAGTAGAAGCAGACGTCCACGATCAGTGGGCGACGCCGGCCGACGCGGTCGGCCCACAACCCGAACAGCAGCGCGCCGACCGGTCGCATGAGCAGGGTCACCGTGGTCAGGAAGGCCATCTTGGTGAGGGAGACGTGGAAGTCGTGGGCGATGTCGGCGTAGACCAACACCACGATGAAATAGTCGAACGCGTCCATCGTCCAGCCGAGCTGGGCCGCGATGAACGAGTTCCGCTGGTCGGGGGTGAGGCGTTGCCTGGGCACTGCTGCGCTGCTTGCCACGGCTCGCTCCGTTCCACTCTGTCGTCGGGTTCGTGCCTGTTCGTACACCCGGTTTCGGGTGATCGGCAAGGTCCCGTCCACGAAGAGTGAGCGCTTCGACACGCGAACCCGCCGGGGGTCGAAACGCGCCGTTAACGCGGGCTGCCTACTCTGCGGACATGGATCGACAGCAGGAGTTCGTGCTTCGCACACTCGAGGAACGTGATATCCGGTTCGTCCGGTTGTGGTTCACCGACGTACTCGGCTTCCTCAAGTCGGTCGCGGTCGCGCCTGCCGAGCTGGAGGGCGCCTTCGCGGAGGGGATCGGGTTCGACGGGTCGGCCATCGAGGGTTTCTCGCGGGTCTACGAGTCGGACATGGTCGCCAAACCCGACCCGGCCACCTTCCAGGTGCTGCCGTGGGAGGCTGGCGGTGAGCAGTACGCCGCCCGGATGTTCTGCGACATCGCCATGCCGGACGGCTCCCCATCCTGGGCGGACCCCCGGCACGTGCTGCGGCGCACGCTGGCCAAGGCCACCGAGGCCGGCTTCACCTGCTACGTGCACCCGGAGATCGAGTTCTTCCTGCTCTCCACGGTCCCCTTCGACGGCAGCGAACCAGAGCCAGCGGACAACGGCGGCTATTTCGACCAGGCCAGCCACGTCACGGCGACACACTTCCGCCGCCACGCCATCGAGGCGTTGGAGGCGATGGGCATCTCGGTCGAGTTCAGCCACCACGAGGGCGCGCCCGGCCAGCAGGAGATCGACCTGCGCTACGCCGACGCCCTGACCATGGCGGACAACGTGATGACGTTCCGTTACGTGGTCAAGGAGGTCGCGATCACCCAGGGCGTGCGGGCGTCGTTCATGCCCAAGCCGTTCAGCAAGCAGCCCGGCTCAGGCATGCACACCCACGTCAGCCTGTTCGAGGGGGACCGCAACGCGTTCTACGACAGCGAGGACCCCTACGAGCTGTCCAAGACCGGCCGGGCGTTCGTGGCAGGCCTGCTGACGCACGCCAGGGAGATCTCCGCGGTCACCAACCAATGGGTGAACTCCTACAAGCGGCTGATCGTCGGCGGCGAGGCACCATCGGCGGTGTGCTGGGGCCACGCGAACCGGTCGGCGCTGGTCCGGGTGCCGATGTACAAGCCGGCCAAGTCCGCGTCCCGACGGGTGGAGGTCCGTACCCCGGACTCGGCGTGCAACCCGTACCTGGCCTACGCGGTGATCCTGGCCGCTGGCCTGCGCGGCGTGCAGGAGAACTACGAGCTGCCGCCGGCCGCCGAGGACGACGTGTGGTCGCTGTCCGAGGCGGAACGCAAGGCCGCCGGGTACACCAGCCTGCCGCAGAATCTCGGCGAGGCACTGGTCGAGCTCGAGAACTCGGAACTCGTGGCGGAGACGCTCGGCGAACACGTCTACGACTACTTCCTGCGCAACAAGCGCATCGAGTGGGACGGCTACCGCAGCGAGGTCACCCCCTACGAGCTGCGCACCGGCCTGCCCGTGCTCTAGCGGACCCCCGCCGACGCTAGGTTGCCACGGTGACCGACGAAGCCCACGACAGCGACGCGGCACCGGAGCCGTCCGCGGCCGTTCCGGTGACCGCCTGCACGGTCGCCACGCTGCGCCAACTGCCCGCCGTCCGGGTGCTGGCCAAGTCGTTCGCCGACCACACCCCGGGCGCCCGGTTCCACGCGCTGCTGGTCGACTGCGACTCGCTCGACGAACTCGGCTCCCTTGACCGGTTCGCGGCGGGCGCCGGGTTCGTCCACCCCACGACGCTGGGCATCGACGCGGACGAACTGGCGCGGCTGCGCACCGCGTGCGACGCCGACGAGCTGTGCGCGGTGCTGCGGCCACGCCTGATGCACTGGCTGGTCACATCGTCGGAGACCAGTGGCCCGGTGCTGCACCTTGACCCGTCGGTGCTCGTGCTCGGGCCGATCGTGGCGCCGGTGCTCGCGGGTCTCGTCCAGCACTCGCTGGTGCTGCTGCCCAGGGTGTTGCGCCCGTTGCCGGAGGACGGCCTGCGCCCGGACGCGGCCGACCTGCGTGCCGCCGGCCTGTTCGATCCCGCGCTGGTCGCGGTGAACCGGGGTGCCGAGGGCTTCCTGCGGGCCTGGGCGGAACACGCGTCGCGCGAACCGGGCAGCACGTTCCTGGACGGCGCCGCCGTGCTGCTGGAACACCACGTGCTGCGCGATCCCGGCATCGGCCTCTCGGTCTGGAACGCGGGCCAGCGTCCGCTGCACGCCGACGAGCGCGGCGCCGTCACCGTGGCCGACGTGCCACTGCGCACCCTGCACTTCGCCGGTTTCGACCCGGAGCGGCCGTGGCTGCTGTCCGCCGGGATCGCCGAACGGCCCCGGGTGCTGTTGTCCGAACACCGTCTGCTGGCCCGGCTGTGCGCCGCCTACGTCGCGGCACTGGCCGCCGCGGCCGAACCGGGCGACCCGGTCGGCATCGCCCAGCGCGTCGGGTCGTCGCCGCTGCCGGCCGGGCTGCGCGCCGCGTACCGGTCGGCCTTGCAGGCCGCGGAACGCGCCGGCAGCACACCACCACCCGCCCTGCTCACGTCCCCGTCCGCGTTCCTGACCTGGGCCTGCGCCCCCGATGACGAACCGGGCAGCACCCGATGGGCCGGTGCCGTCTGGCGGGACGATCCAGGGCTGCGCCGCCGGTTCCCCGACCCGTTCGGCGCGGACGCGGACGGCTTCCGCGACTGGTGCGCCGGTTCCGGCGTGTCCAGCGGCGCCCTGCCACCGGAGGCCGTGCCGAGCGCCCCGGACGCCGAGACCCGGCTGACCGACCAACTCGGCGTGTCCGTCCTCGGTGAGGGCCGGGTGGCCGAGTTGCTGCGTGCCGCCGCTGCCGCGTCGGGCCTGCCCGTGGCCACGGAGGCGGACTACCCGGTCGTGTTGTGCTGCGCGGGTGTGCCGGCCGGCCTGGCGCAACGCCGGTACGTCATCGCGGTGCCCGACGACACCGGGGCCGTGTCGGGTTACCTTGGCGCACACGAGATCTGGACGCTGTCGGCGGCCACCCGGTCCGAACTGGACGGTGTGGCCGGCGTGCCGGTGCATGCCGTGCCGCTGCCGGTGCCCGAGGTGGCGGCACTCGATTCGGTGACGCGGCACGCCGCCCGTGACGAGGTCGGCTGGCCGGACAAGCCCGACACCGTCGTGTTCGCCGCCGTCGCCGACCACGCCCACGAGCGTGCCGACAACGCGCTGGGCGCCGTCACCGCGTTCACCGGTGCGTTCCCCGACCGGCACGACGTCCGACTGGTCCTCCTGGTCAACGGTGCCGCCGACCACCAGGCCGCGGCAGAACGGCTGCGCATGGCCACCGGGGACGACGACCGGATCGAGTTGGTCGAGCAGGCGACGGCCACCGAACACGCCGAATGGCTGAACACCGCGGACTGCCTGCTGGCCCTGCACCGCACCGACCGAGCGGGCGCGGACCGGATCGGCATCGTCATCGCGGACGCGGCAGCCCGTGGCCTGCCGGTGCTCGCCGCCGACAGCGGCCCGACCGGCGAACTCCTGCCCCGCAGCGGCGCGTTGCTGGTGCCCGCCGGCCCGGACGGCCCCGACCTGGCCACCGTGGTGGAGGCGCTGCGTGCCGTGGCCGCCGATCCGGAGGCGGCCGCCGAACTCGGCCGGACCGGCCGGACCGAACTGCTGCGCGGCCACGCCGTCGCGGTGGCCGGCGCCCGCCTGCGCGACCGGGTCGAGCACGCCTACCACACCTGGCGTGCCCGCAACGCGGCCGCGCGCCTCCCGCAGGACAGCGATCCGTTGCGCCCCTTGCGTTCCGCGCGTCACGTGCTGCTGCGCGAGCCGGACGTGGCCGCCGGATACAAGATCCCGATGGCACCCGCGCTGCGCAAGGCCGTCCTGCGGGTGCTCAACCACTACGACACGCACATGCGCACCGTGCTCGGCACGCTCGTCGACGGCATGGAACGCAGCATCGAGGAGCTGGCCGCCCGGCAGCAGCAGTCGGGCGGCCCTGCCGACCTGGCCGAGCTGGACGCCCTCTCGGAATCACTCGACCGGCTGAACGAACGCGTCGCGCACCTGGATGACCGGCTGGTCGGCATCGACGACGGCGCGCTGCGCACCAGGGCGGACCTCGCCGGCCAGGTCCGGCGCCTTGCCGAGGTCGAGGACGCCGTGGTCGGCGAGGCCGCCCGGCACGGCAAGCAGACCGCGACGCTGGCCGACCGGATGGACCGGCTCGCCGAGGCACTCGACCGCACCCTCGACCGGATGGGTGACCTGGAAACGAGGGTCGCGAACGTGCTGCGCGAGCAGGACGACCGGACCGGGACCGGACTGCGCACCGCCGTCGCGGCCCAACAGGCCTCCGACGCGCTACGCCGTGTGGTGCTGCGCGAACACGAACGGCGTGCCCAAGATCACCCGGACGAGTTGCCGGCCAACTCGCTGGTGCTGTCCGACGCCGGCCTGTTGCGGCTGCCCGCGGACGACGGCGTGATGCTGCCGCTGCTGTCCAGCAACGGCGTGTGGGAGCCGGAACTGTCGGCGCTGATCGACTCGCTGGTCGAGCCCGGCGGCGTGTTCGTCGACATCGGCGCCTATGTCGGTTATCACACCCTCCGGGTGCTCAGCCGCCTTGGCACCAGCGGCTCGGTGGTTGCCGTCGAGCCGGCGGCCGATGCCACGAGCCTGTTGCGGCACAATGTGTCCATCAACGTGTCGGACGCCGTCGCGGACCGGCTGACGGTCGTGCCGGCCGCCGCGTGGGACACCGCTGGCCTGCTCGCCGCCGAACCGGCGATGACCGGGGGCGTGCTGGTCCGGCCGGTGGCACCGGACGCCGGTGGGGAGCTCGTGACCGTGCCGGCCGTGCGGCTGGACCGGGAGTTCGAGACCGTGGACGGGCTGCGCGGGATGCCGTTGACGGTGGTGAAGGTCGACATTCCCGGCCGGGGTCATCGCGCGCTCGGCGGCCTCGTCCGGCTGCTGCGGCGGGATCGGCCGCATGTGTTCTGCGCGTTCTCGGCCATACAGACGAGTGACATCGGAGACGATCCGATAACGGTCTTGCGTGAGTTCGATACGTGGGGTTTCGACGTCCTGATGGTCGGCGACCGCGAACCGTCCATGCCGAGGGCGATTGTCGACGCGAATGAGGGTCGGCACAGCGTGATGCTGTGGCTCCGGCCGCGCGGCAAACCCGCGTGAAATGGCCGTCCGCAAGCCGCTGACCAGCCGATTTGACTGGCTGTCCGCCCATGGGTAACTTTCTCCACGTCGCGAGGAACACCGGACGGAACAGGACTTGAGAGCCTGGCGGGGACGGTGCGGCAGAGAAGCTCCCTGGTCCTGGACTAGGAGGCGAGGTCGAGTTCGGCCCGGTGTTGACAGCCAGAACTCGCTCTGCTAAGCTTTCGCGGCACTCCTGGAACGACCAAGGCTCCACCGGTCATTCATGACCGAGGCTACTGAGCCGGACCAGGACCAAATGCTTCAGGACGGATTTTCTGCCCCGTTCCGTGCGCTGCTCTTGTGGGTGGTGTGTGGCGGTGTGCGTGTGTTCTTTGAGAACTCAACAGTGTGTCGATATGCTAGTAGAGCTCTAGCAGTTTTGAACCCTGTCTAAGGGTTCCTTTGAGATGAGTGTATGGCCA
>CAVPCF010000100.1:0-10812 GCA_963702275.1 Candidatus Melainabacteria bacterium | reverse complement strand
CCCGACCCGCACATCGGCGACCGGATCACCGGCGTAGAGGCGCACCGGGGATGCCGGGTCGGTCAGGTCGAGACCGTTGGCAGTCCGGTCAAGGCCGAGCACGGACGTCAGGCGCGCCGGCCCTCTTGCCAGTTCGGCCGCGCTACGGGAGGCGGGCCGGCGCGCCCACGCCGTGTCCACGCCGTCGATCACCTCGCCTGCCCGCAACAGCACAGCGCCGGGCACGCCGTCGGTGAGCGCGACGACGTTGGCGCAGAAGTGCATGCCGTACACGAAGTAGACATAGAGGTGGCCGGCAGGCCCGAACATCACGGCGTTGCGGGCGGTCCGGCCCCGGTAACAGTGCGACGCGGGGTCGTCCGTGCCCCGGTACGCCTCGACTTCGACCAGCCGCACGGCGACCGGGCCGGAGACCAGAACGCAACCCAACAGCAGCCGGGCCGCGACCAACGGATCAACGGCCAGTTGGTCCCTGGTGAGCTGGCTCACGACCCAGGTGGCGTCCGCGCCCAGGCCCGCGCCGCCGCCGCCCGTTCGACGAGCCGGACGAGCTGGCCTGCCACGCTGTGCGGCGCCGTGCCGTTGTCGCCGTCCCGCGACGAGATCGATCCGCGCACGGTGAGCACGGTACGCACGTCCGCGGTCAGCTCGGCACGGACGCCGGCGAGTTCGGCGTCGGTCAGTTCGTCGAGGCCGACGCCGCGTGCCTCGGCGAGCCGGACGCACGCACCTGCCGCCTCGTGTGCGTCGCGGAACGGCACGCCCTTGCGCACCAGCCATTCCGCGATGTCGGTGGCCAGGGTGAACCCGGCGGGCGCCAGCTCGGCCATCCGGTCGGTGTCGAAGCGCAGCGTGGCCAGCATGCCGGCCAGCGCGGGGAGCACCAGTTCCAGTTGCTCGACCGAGTCGAACAGCGGCTCCTTGTCCTCCTGGAGGTCCCGGTTGTAGGCGAGCGGCTGGGCCTTCAGCGTGGCAAGGAGCCCGGTGAGGTTGCCGATCAGCCGCCCGGACTTACCCCTGGTCAGCTCGGCCACGTCCGGGTTCTTCTTCTGCGGCATGATCGAACTGCCGGTGGCCCAACTGTCGTCGAGCACCGCGTAGCGGAACTCGGCGGTGGTCCAGATGATCACTTCCTCGGCGATCCTGGACAGGTTCACGCCGAGCATGGCGAGGCAGAACGCGGCCTCCGCGGCGAAGTCGCGGGACGCGGTGCCGTCGATCGAGTTCTCCACGGGCGCGTCGAAACCCAGTTCCTTCGCCACCGCAACGGGATCCAGCCCGAGCGACGACCCGGCCAGCGCGCCGGACCCGTACGGCGACACCGCGGTTCGACGGTCCCAATCGGACAGTCGGGACACGTCACGCAGCAAGGCCTGGGCGTGCGCCAGCAGATGGTGCGCGAGCAGCACCGGCTGGGCGTGCTGCAGGTGGGTACGGCCGGGCAGGGCCGCGTCCGGATGCGCCCGCGCGTGGCCGACCATGGCGTCGACCACGTCCAACACACCGAGCGCGACCCGGCGGGCCGCGTCGCGCAGCCACATCCGGAACAGCGTCGCGACCTGGTCGTTGCGGGAGCGGCCGGCGCGCAGCCGGCCACCAAGCGAAGCGCCTGCCCGCTCCAGCAGGCCGCGTTCCAGCGCGCTGTGCACGTCCTCGTCGGCGACGGTCGGCGTGAACGCGCCGGACACCACATCGGCATCCAGGTCGGCCAAGGCGGCCAGCATCCGGTCGAGGTCGTCGGACGTCAGCAGTCCCGCGTGGTGCAGCGCCCGCGCGTGTGCCCTCGATCCGGCGATGTCGTAGCGTGCCAACCGCCAGTCGAAATGGGTCGACGCGGACAGCGCCGCCATCGCGGCGGCGGGGCCTGCGGTGAACCGGCCCCCCCACAGCTGTCCATTGTGGACAGTCATGCTCATCCGTTCTGCTTGGCGCGCCTGGCGGCGATCTTGCTCGGCAGGCCCCACAGCTGGATGAAGCCCTTGGCGAGGGACTGGTCGAACGTGTCGCCCGCGTCGTAGGTGGCGAGGTTGAAGTCGTACAGCGACTGCTCGCTGCGCCGCCCGGTGACCACGGCCCGGCCGCCGTGCAGGGTCAGCCGGATCTCGCCGGTCACGTGTTCCTGCGTCGTGGCGATGAACGTGTCCAGCGCGTCCTTCAGCGGGGAGAACCACAGGCCGTCGTAGACCAGTTCGCCCCAGCGCTGCTCGACGGTCCGCTTGAACCGGGCCAGTTCGCGCTCCAGCGTGACGTTCTCCAGCTCCTGGTGCGCGGTGATCAGCGCGAGCGCGCCGGGCGCCTCGTAGACCTCGCGGCTCTTGATGCCGATCAGCCGGTCCTCGACCATGTCCAGCCGCCCGACGCCCTGCGCGCCGGCCCGCCGGTTCAGCTCGGTGATGGCCTGCAGCACGCTGACCGACTCGCCGTCGATGGCCACCGGCACGCCCTTGTCGAACGTGATGACCAGTTCGTCCGGCTGCCGTGC
The DNA here is from genome assembly GCA_963702275.1 of Candidatus Melainabacteria bacterium. GTDB lineage: Bacteria > Actinomycetota > Actinomycetes > Mycobacteriales > Pseudonocardiaceae > DATEPR01. Next base: position 8,330 of record CAVPCF010000100.1, on the reverse strand, counting down.
CTCTGCCGGGTTCGCGGTGTAGGCGTACACGTCCTCGATCGGCGCGTTCCAGATGTCCTCGAGGAAGCCGGTCTCGACCGCCCTGCCCCAGACGTTCTGGTCGATCGAGTACGGCGAACGCTTGTTGACGTCGATGGGCAGGTGCCGTTCCTCGGCCCAGACGATGGCCTGCTCCCTGGTCCATGCGTAGTCGCGGATGGGAGAGACGACGTTGAGGTCGGGCGCGAGCGCACCGATGCCGACCTCGAACCGGACCTGGTCGTTGCCCTTGCCGGTGCAGCCGTGCGCGACCGTGGTGGCGCCGTGGTAGATCGCGGCCTGCACGAGGTGCTTCACGATGACCGGGCGGGACAGGGCCGACACCAGCGGGTAGCGGTCCATGTAGAGCGCGTTGGTCTGCAACGCGGGCAGACAGTACTGCTCGGCGAACTCGTCGGTGGCGTCGGCGACGACGGCCTCGACCGCGCCGCACTCCAGGGCGCGCTTGCGGATGGTGTCCATGTCCTCGCCGCCCTGGCCGACGTCGACGGCCACGGCGACCACCTCGGCGCCGGTCTCCTGCGCGATCCATCCGATGGCGACGGACGTGTCCAGTCCGCCTGAGTAGGCGAGTACGACCCGCTCGGTCATTGCTGTTCTCCTTGTTCACTACGCAAGTCGACGGTGGGCATGCCGGCCATGACGTTGAACCGGCCGGCCAGTTCGAGGCCGCTGATGGGCTCGCGCGCGATCACCATCACCGTGTCGTCACCGGCGATGGTGCCGACCACTTCGTGCAGAGCCGCCCGGTCGATGGCGCTGGCCAGGAACTGCGCCGCACCGGGCGGTGTTCGCAACACGGTCAGGTTGACCGAGCCGTCCGCGGACACCAGCAGTTCGCCAAGCAGCCGGGCCAGCCGGGACGTGCCGCCCTGCACGCCGCGCACCGGGCTGCCGTCCTCCGGGATGACGTAGACCGGGGCGCCGCCGTCCGCGCCGCGCAGCTTCACCGCGCCGAGTTCGTCCAGGTCACGGGACAGCGTGGCCTGCGTGACGTCGACGCCTTCCGCGGCAAGGAGCTTGGCCAGCTCGGTCTGGCTGCGGATCGCCATCCGGGAGACGAGTTCCACGATTCTTGCCTGACGGGCAACCCTCGTGGCCGCGGCCCCGGTCATGATCGCTCCAGTACCCATGCCAGCAACGCCTTCTGTGCGTGCAGCCGGTTCTCGGCCGCGTCCCAGACTCCGCTGGCCGGGCCGTCGATCACCTCGTCGGTGATCTCCCAGCCGCGGTGTGCCGGCAGGCAGTGCAGCACGATCGCGCCGGGCGCGGCCATGGCCAGCAGGTCGGCGTTGACCTGGAGCGGCCGGAACGGGCTGATCCGGTCCTTGCCGTCGTTCTCCTGGCCCATCGACGTCCACGTGTCGGTGACCAGCACGTCGGCGCCGTCCACCGCGGCGTGCGGGTGGGTGGACAGGGTCACGCTGCCGCCGGTCTCCTTGGCCCTGCGCTCCGCGTCGAGCAGCACCTGCTGGTGCGGTTCGAAACCCAGTGGCGACACGATCCGGACGTGCATGCCGGCGGTGGCGCCACCCAACAGCAGGGAGTGCGCCATGTTGTTGGCGCCGTCACCGAGAAAGGTGACGGTCACGCCGGCGAGCCTGCCGTGCCGCTCCCGGATGGTCTGTAGGTCGGCCAGTACCTGGCACGGGTGGAACTCGTCGGTCAGGGCGTTGATCACCGGGATGGCCGACACCGACGCCATCGCCACGATCCTCGGCTGGGCGAACGTCCGCCAGACCACGGCGTGCACGTACCGGGACAGGATCCGGGAGGTGTCCTCGATGGTTTCCTCGCGGCCCAGCTGCAGCGTGCGGCCGTCCATCATGACCTCCTGCCCGCCGAGCTGGTGGATACCCACGGCGAAGGACAGGCGCGTTCGGGTGGAGTTCTTCTCGAAGATCGTGGCGACCGACCGACCGGCGAGCACGGAGTAACCCAGCGGGTCGGCCTTCATGTCGACGGCGAGGTCGAGCACCTCGGCCTGCTCGGCCGGGTCGAGGTCGTCGTCCCGCAGGAAGTGGCGGGGCATCAGTTCTCCTCCCCCGCCACGTCGAGCGCGGCGGGCAGTGCGGCGACGAAGTCGTGGGCCTGCTGGTGGTCGATGACCAGCGGTGGGGCCAGCCGGAGCACGTCGGGCTGGACCGGGTTGATCAGGTAGCCCGCGCGTTGCGCGGCGGACGCGACGGCGGCGGCCACCGGGCGGCGCAACGTGATGCCCAGCAGCAGCCCGGCCCCGCGCACGCCGCTGACCAGCGGGTGGTGCAGGGCCTCGACGCCACGGACGATCTCCTTGCCGATCACCGCGGCGTGGTCGGCCAGCCGGTCGGCGGCGATGGTCCGCAGGACAGCGAGCCCAGCCGCGCAGCAGACCGGGTTGCCACCGAACGTGGTGCCGTGCTGGCCGGGCGCGAGCAGGTCGCCCGCCGCGCCGACGCCGATCACCGCACCCAGCGGCAGCCCGCCGCCGAGGCCCTTCGCCAGCGTGATCAGGTCCGGGGTGATGCCGGCCTGCTGGAAGGCGAACCAGGTGCCCAGCCGGCCGAGACCGGTCTGCACCTCGTCCACCACGAGCAGCGCGCCGGACCGGCTGGTGATCTCGCGGGCCGCGGCCAGGTAGCCGTCCGGGGCCGGCACGACACCGCCCTCGCCGAGCACCGGTTCCACCACGACGGCGGCGGTGTCGGTGGTGACGGCCTTGTCGAGTGCGGCCACGTCGCCGAAGGGCACGTGTGTGACGCCGGGTGTGAGCGGTTCGAACGGGGTGCGCTTGGCGGGCTGGCCGGTCAGGGCCAGCGCGCCCATGGTGCGGCCGTGGAACGCGCCGTGGCACGCGACGACCTGGTCGCGGCCGGTCAGCCGGGTGATCTTGAACGCGGCTTCCAGTGCCTCCGCGCCGGAGTTGCAGAGAAACACCCGGCCGTGACCGGCGAATCCGGCGATGTCCAGCAGGGCCTCGGCCAGTTCGACCGCGACCGGGTTCACGTACAGGTTCGACGTGTGGCCCAGCGCCGCGATCTGCTCGGTCACGGCGGCCACCACGGCCGGATGGGCGTGCCCCAGCACGTTCACCGCGATGCCGCCGACCAGGTCGAGATAGCGGTTGCCGTCCGCGTCCCACACCCACGGGCCGTCGCCGCGCACCAGCGTGAGTTCGGGCGTGCCGTAGTTGTCCATGAACACGGACCGCCAGTTCGCTTGGCCGTCCACATTGGATTCGATCACGTCGGCTCCTCGTCCGGCAGCACCATGGTCCCCACGCCACGAGTGGTGAAGACCTCCAGCAGCAGCGAATGCGCCAGCCTGCCGTCGATCACGTGTGCCCCGGCCACGCCGCCGCGCACCGCGCGCAGGCAGGCCTCCATCTTCGGCACCATGCCGCTGGCGAGATCGGGCAGCACCCGCTCCAGTTCGTCGGCCCGGATCTGGTGCCGCAGTGAGGCACGGTCCGGCCACTTCAGGTACAGGCCCTCCACATCGGTCAGCACGACGAGCTTGGCCGCGCCGAGCGCGACGGCCAGCGCCCCAGCCGCGGTGTCCGCGTTCACGTTGTGCACCACGCCGTCCACGTCCGGCGCGACCGTCGACACCACCGGGATCCGGCCGGCCCGCACGATGTCCAGCACGGCGTCCGGGTTGACCGCGACCACGTCGCCCACCAGGCCGATGTCCACCGGTTGACCGTCCACCACGGCCGATCGGCGCGCCGCGGTGAACAGGTGGGCGTCCTCGCCTGAGATGCCGACCGCGTACGGGCCGTGCTGGTTGATCAGGCCGACGAGCTCACGGCCGACCTGGCCGACGAGCACCATCCGAACCACGTCCATGGTCTCCGGGGTCGTCACCCGCAGGCCGCCCTCGAACCGGCCGGGAATGCCGAGCCGGTCGAGCATCGCGGTGATCTGCGGTCCGCCGCCGTGCACGACCACCGGGTGCAGGCCTGCGAACCGCAGGAACACCATGTCCTGCGCGAAGGCCCGCTTGAGGTCCTCGTCGACCATGGCGTTGCCGCCGTACTTCACCACCACGATCGCGCCGTGGAACCGTTGCAGCCACGGCAGGGCCTCGATCAGCACCTCGGCCTTGCCGGCCGCGCCAGCGCGTTCGTGCGCGTGGAACGCGGTGGTGAACTCGGTGGCGCTCGGCGAACTGGCGGACGCGCCGGACGCGAGCAGCAGCACGGTGCCGGTGATGTTGTCCAGGACCGCGGCGAGCGTGACCGGGTCGAGCACGGCGTCGGTGAGCAGTACCGTGCCCTCGTCGGTGGCGATGGTGGCGATGTTCCAGTCGCCGTCGACGGTGGGCACCGGCCGGGGGTCGGCGACCGTACAGACCGCGACCTCGACCGCGCCGATGTTCAGTTCGGCGGCGACCCGTTCCGCGGTCTCGTGCACGGTGTCGAAACTCACGTTGGCCTGCTCGAACGCGATGGCACGCAACTGCCTGTCGGTGAGCACCTGGCGGGTCCACAGCTGTGCCGGCATCAGGTCGGTGCCGGCGAACCGGCCGCCCGCGGTGTCGGCCGGGCCCTCGTTGACCAGGATGTTTTCCATGAACCGGAAGCCGGCCGGCAGGTCGCTCACGGCGCCATCCCGACCGTGGAGAGCCCGGTGGTTTCCGGGAAGCCGAGTGCCAGGTTCATCGACTGGATGGCGGCGCCCGCGGTGCCCTTGGTCAGATTGTCCACGGCGGACACCACGACCAGCCTGCCGGCGTCGGCGTCCACGGTCAGCTGGAGGTGCACCGCGTTGCCGCCGAGCGTGGCCGACGTGGTGGGCCAGACGCCGTCGGGCAACAGGTGCACGAACGGCTCGTCCGCGTAGGCTGCCCGGTAGGTCTTGTTGGCCGACTCGGTGTCCACTCCGGACCGGACCGGGGCGGAGCAGGTGGCCAGGATGCCGCGGGCCATCGGCGCCAGCACCGGCGTGAACGACACGGTGACCGGGGTGCCGGCCGCGGCCGTCAGGTTCTGCGCGATCTCCGGCGTGTGCCGGTGCGTGCCGCCGACGCCGTAGGCGGACGCCGAGCCGATGACCTCGGTGGCCAGCAGGTGCGGTTTGAGCGCGCGGCCCGCGCCGGACGTGCCGCTGACCGCGACCGCCTGTACGTCGGGTTCGACAAGGCCGGCGGCCAGTGCCGGGGCGAGCGCGAGGCTGACGGCGGTCGGGTAGCAGCCCGGCACGGCGATCCGGCGGGCACCGACCAGCGCCTCGCGCGCTCCCGGCAGTTCGGGCAGGCCGTAGGGCCAGGTGCCGGCGTGCTGGCCGCCGTACCAGCGGGTCCAGTCGCCGGCACTCGTCAGCCGGTGGTCCGCGCCGCAGTCCACGACCAGCGTGTCCCGGTCGAGGGCGGCGGCCAGTTCAGCGGACTTTCCGTGTGGCAGGGTAAGGAAGACGACGTCGTGACCGGTCAGGATGGCCGGCGTCGTGTCGGCCAGCACCCGGTCGGCCAGGGGAACGAGGTGCGGCTGGTGCTCGATCAGTCGGGTGCCCGCGCTGCCGCCGGCAGTCAGGGCGCCGATCTCGATCTCGGGGTGCGCCAACAGCAGGCGCAGCAGTTCGCCACCGGCGTAACCGCTCGCGCCCGCCACCGCCACCCGCGTCACCATATGGATGATTATGCACTAGCGTGCAAGTTCAATCAAACCATGTCATCAGCTCTTGACACCGTCGATGGCCTCTCTGATGAGGTCCGCGTGGCCGTTGTGTTGGGCGTACTCACAGATCATGTGGTGGAACACCCAGCGCAGGGACATCTGGCCCCAGCGTGTGTGGGCGAACGTGTCGTCAAGTCCCACGTCGACCACGGCCTCGCGGGCGAGATCCCGCTCCCGCAGCAGGGTCGCGTAGTCCGCCTCGGCCTGTTCTGGGTCCAGTTCGGTGAAGTCGGCGTCATCGTTGTCCGGCCGCGAGTACAGCATCGGCAGGTCCGAACCGCGGACGCGGCGACGGAACCAGGCGCGTTCCACCTCGGCCATGTGCCGGATCAGGCCGAGCAGCGAGAGGTTCGACGGCGACACCGACCGGCGCGCCAGTTGCTCGCCGGTGAGACCCGCGCACTTCTCCAACAGGTAGTCCCGGTGCACGTCGAGAAACGCCACCAGCATGGTGCGCTCGTCGGCAATGAACGGTTCGTCGGCCGACTTGATGTCAGGTGCTGTCCATACCATCCGGACATACTGCCCGAAGCCGCGCGAAAGCGCGCGCCATTAACTGCCCGACCGACCTCGGCGACGACAGCAAGACCCGCGTTGTTGAGGCTAGGTCCCGGAAACGGAACGAGGCGCCTCGGTGGGGAGGCCACTCCTGTTCGTCCGGCGGGTTCCGTTTCAGTGGTGGTCTCGGTGGTGGTCTCGGGCAGTGGTCTCGGGTGCTGGTCCCCAGGGCCAGGCCAGCGACGACTCACCGAGCGAACGTGACCCGCCGGACGAACACGAGCAGGCCCCCACCGAGGCGCCAGCAACCACCCACAGACCGGACCCGCCGGACGAACACGAGCAGGCTCCCCACCGAGGCGGCTCTTTCGCCTTCCAAGGACTGACCCAAATCACGCGGCATTCCTTCCGTTACCCAGTCCTTCTGCATCACCCCGATACGGGCCCTCTGTTAAAGCGGTTGGTGGGGTTTGTCAAGGTACTCTTTCCCGCCTTGACAAACCCCACCAACCGTCACGACAATCGAGTATCGGGGTGATGCAGAAGCCACAACGTGAGGACCGAGCCCAATAGCGGACAGCAAGACGCCGACCACCCTAAAGGACAGACCCCACCCACCAGGCATTCGGTGACAGCTCTCGACCTACAGGAATGCCAACGGACTCGTGGTATGAGAGAGCAGCCCAGGCTCCCGACCGACCGCATTCCCGCAGCTCACAGCCCCCCAGAACAGACCCCCGCCCAACCCTGGGGGCTACGGCCCTTTTCCACTCTATGCCTGTCAAGCCCCGAATGGGTGGCTCGCCGGGAATCTGTGGATAACCACCGAACCTGTGGACAGGTGACTTGACAGCTGGCGGCTCGGTACTCAGGTGCGTAGGGCAGCGCCGAATCGTTGTGCGGCAAGGGCTACGGCGGCGTCGCGGGCCGCCGTGGCCTCCTCGCGGGTCAAGGTTCGGTCGGGAGCCCGGAACCGCAGTGAGTACGCCAATGACCGCTTGCCGTCGCCGACCTGCGCTCCCGTGTAGACGTCGAACAGGGACAGGTGTTCCAGCAACTGGCCACTGCCGGTCCGCAGCACGTCCGACACGGAGGCGGCCGGGACCGTCGCGTCCACCACCAGCGCCACGTCCAGCAGCACCGGCGGGTACGGCGACACGACCGGTACCGGGCGCAGTTCCGGCACCGGCACCGCGTCGAGGCTCAACTCCATGGCACACGCGCGCTTCGGCAGGCCGAGCGACTCGATCACCTTGGGATGCAACTCGCCGGCATGCCCGACGACGACACCGCCCACCGACAGCGCGGCACACCGGCCGGGGTGCCACGGCGCGTAGTCAGCGGCAGCCACGGCCAACTCGACACCGGACGCCTCGCCGACGACCAGCGCCGCCCGGACCGCGTCCGACCACACCGCCGGCTCGCCCTTGCCCCACCAGCCCGGCAGTTGCCGGTGGCCGGCGAGCACCGCGGCCACGTGTACCGGCTGGTCGGGCAGCGCCGCGTACAGCGCGGCCAGTTCGTCGTCGGTCGGGCGGCCGTCGACGCCGACCGACGGCACAGCGGGTGCGTCGGCCGCCGGCAGGCACACCTGTCCGATGTGGAACAGCGCGAGATCGCGGAAGCCGCGGGACAGGTTGCGCTGCAAGGCATCCAGCAGACCGGGCAGCAGCGTGGTGGCCATCAGGTCCGCTTCTGCCTCCAGCGGATTGAGCAACGCCAGCGCGCGGCGGCGCGGATCGTCCTCGGCAAGGCCGAGCTTGTCCCACATGCCGGGCTCGACGAACGGGAACGGCAGCACCTCGACGTAACCGGACTCGGCCAGCGCCCTGGACACCGCGCGGCGGCGGCGCTGCACCGCGGTGAGGCCCTGGCCGGGCGGCGCGGCGGGCAGCACCGACGGAATGGTGTGGTAGCCCTCCAGCCGCAGCACCTCCTCCACCAGGTCGGCCGGCTGCACGAGATCCGCGCGCCAGCTCGGTGGTGTCGCGATGACCACCGGCGTGCCGTCCGCGGCGGCGCCGACCTCGACAACGCACCCGATCTGCTGCAACCGGCGCGCGGTGACGCCGCGGTCGTAGCGGACACCCGCGGTGCGGTCGGGCAGGCCCATCGGCATCGTGACCGGGCCGGGCAA
>CAVPCF010000099.1:0-7768 GCA_963702275.1 Candidatus Melainabacteria bacterium | reverse complement strand
CCCGAGCAGGCCGCACTCGGGCTGGTGCGGGTGGGCAAGGACGAACTCGTTCCGGTGGAGACCGTGCCGGCCGCGCTGGACGGCGTGCGTGTCGGTGACTTCGACGGTGCCTGCGTGCCGGTCGAGAACTCCGTCGAGGGCGCTGTCAACGCCACGATGGACGCGTTGACCGACGGGGAGCCGCTGGTCGCGGTGGCCAGACCGTGCTGCCGATCCGGTTCAGCGTGCTGGTGCGGCCGGGTACCCGGATCGCCGACATCCGCACCGTCGCCAGCTATCCGCACGCGTTGGCGCAGGTCCGCAAGTGGCTGGCCGAGAACCTGCCGAGCGCGAAGCCGCTCGCGACGACGTCCACGTCGGCCGCCGCGGTCGCGGTGGCGGCGGGGGAGTTCGACGCCGCGGTGACGGCACCGGTCGCCGCGACGCACTATCCGCTCGCCGCACTGGCCACCGACGTGGCCGATGTCGCGGACGCCGTCACCCGCTTCCTGTTGCTGCGCAGGCCAGGTGAGCTGCCGGCGCCGACCGGGGCCGACCGGACCTCGCTGGTGGCGATCACGGCGGACCGGACCGGCGCGCTGGCCGAACTGCTGATCGAACTCGCCGAGCGGGGCATCAACCTGACCAGCATCGAGTCCCGCCCGATCAAGGGCCGGTTCGGTGAGTACCGGTTCTTCTTCGACGTCGACGGCCACATCGCCGAGGCCCGGCTGGGCAACGCGCTGGCCGCGCTGCGCCGCAGGTGCACGTCGGTGCGGTTCCTCGGCTCCTACCCGAAGGCCGACGGCAGGGCCACCACGGCCGCGCCGGGTACCACCGACGCGGACTTCCTGGCCGCGGAGGACTGGGTGGCGCAGGTCAGAGCGGGGCGGGGCGCGTGACCGGGTTACGACTCGTCCTGGCCCGGCACGCCGAGACGGACGCGAACATCCGCCTCGTGCTGGACTCGCTGCCCCCTGGCCCGCCGCTGACCGAGCTGGGCCGACGGCAGGCCGACGAACTGGCGGACGCGCTGGCCGTCGAACCGGTCGCCGGGGTCTACGCCAGCACCGCGCAACGTGCCCAGCAGACCGCGCAGCCGATCGCCGCGCGCCACGGCCTGACGGTCGAGGTCACCGCCGGACTGCACGAAGTGTTCATGGGTGACCTGGAAGGCACGACCGGCGATGAGTCGCTGATGGCCTTCCTGGCCGTTGCCAAGGCATGGTCGGTCGGTGAGCTGGACAGGGCGTTGCCGGGCGGGGAGAGCGCGCTGGACGCCATCGGCCGGTTCACCGGCGCGATCGCCGGTATCCGGGCCAGGCACTCGCACGGCGTGATCGTGGCGGTCACGCACGGTGCGGTGCTCCAGGTGGCGGTGCCGGCGTTGGCGCCGAACCTGATGGAACTGGGCGAGCGGCCGCTGGTGCCCAACACCGGGCGGATCGTCCTTGACGAGGACGAGACCACGCCGACCGGCTGGCGATGTGTCTCATGGATCGGAACACGGCTCGAATGAGGGAAAGCACTGGCCAGGCGCATCCGATCGGACCGCGTGTCGATCTCCGAGGCGTAACGGTCGGTCGAATGCGGGCGACGTCTTGTATCGGGCACGTAACCTACGTGCGGGTTGGGGCCAACGAGGGGGGACCGAAGTGAGTGGGAGGCGCGGTGAGTGAGGACACGCCGCTGCTGCGCAGCTTGCGCGCGGCGGTGGCGGCCAACGCCGACGACGTGCCGTTGCGGCTGCACCTCGCGCAACTGCTGCTGGACGCCGAGCTGACCGACGAGGCGGTCTCGCACATCTCGGCCGCGCTGCAGCGGGTGCCGAACTCGCAGGAGGCACGGGCGCTGATGGCGCGGGCGATGTCCGTCCGCACCGAACCGGAGGAGCGGACCGACCGCACCGACCCGCCGCGCAAGCGGGAGCGGCAGACGCTGCGGAACATGCCGCCGGTGCCGGCGAAGCCCCAGCGTCAGGCCGGCGACGAGCCGACAGAGCGGCACAGCTTCAACTGGATCGCCGCCGAGTACCAGTTCGCGAACGTGGCCCAGCCCTTCGTGGACAGCGGCACCGCGCCACTCGGCGCGCCGATCCTGTTCGACGTTGAGCAGTCCGGGGTCCGGCTGTCCGACGTCGGCGGTATGACCGAGGTCAAACAGCGGCTCAACGCGGCGTTCCTGGCCCCGATGCGCAACCCGGAACTGCGCCGGATGTACGGCAAGAGCCTGCGCGGCGGCCTGCTGCTGTACGGGCCGCCCGGCTGCGGCAAGACGTTCCTGGCCAGGGCCATCGCAGGCGAACTCGGCGCCCGGTTCCTCGCGGTGACGCTGGCCGACGTGCTGGACATGTGGCTCGGCTCGTCCGAGCGCAACCTGCGCGACCTGTTCGCCGAGGCCCGCAGGGCCGCCCCGTGCGTGCTGTTCCTGGACGAGATCGACGCCCTCGGCCACAAGCGCAGCCAGTTGCGCGGCGGCCAGCGTGGCACCGTGAACCAGCTCCTGTCCGAATTGGACGGTGTACAACAGGGCAACGAGGGCGTTTTCGTGCTGGCCGCGACGAACCACCCGTGGGACGTTGACGCGGCACTGCGCAGGCCGGGCCGACTGGACCGGATGCTGCTCGTGCTGCCGCCGGACCGCCCGGCCCGCGAGGCGATCCTGCACTACCACCTGCGGGAACGCCCGGTGAGCGGCGTGAACGTGCGCGACCTCGCCAAGCGCACCGAGGACTACTCCGGCGCGGACCTGGCCCACCTGTGCGAAACCGCGGCCGAACGCGCCTTGCTGGACTCGGCACGGACCGGCAAGCCACGCCCGATCGGCCCGCGTGACGTGGACGCGGCGCTGGCCGAGGTCCGCCCGTCCACCGGCGCCTGGCTGTCCGTGGCGCGCAACGTGGCCGTGTTCGGCAACGGCGACGGCAGCTACGACGAACTGCACAGGTACCTGAAACGCCGCCGGATGGCCTGACCAGGGCCGATGTCCGAACGCGCCGCCCAGTCCGGGCCGGGCCAGCCGCCGACCGACGCGGTCCTACGGCTGGTCGACGCAGGCCGCGCCGACGACGCGACCGCCATGCTGGCCACGTTCCTGGCCGGCGAGCCCGACAACGTGACCGCGTTGGGCCTGCTGTCACTGGCACACCTGCGCGCCAGACGATGGGACGAGGCACTGCGCGCCGCGGACGCCGCGATCGGCATCACACCCGACCACCTGCCGGCCTGGCAACGGCGCAGCATCGCCCTGATCGAACTGGACCGCGCCGAGGAGGCAGCGGCCTCCGCGGCCGAATACCTGCGGCTCGGCCCGGACCTGTGGCCCGCGCACTACACGATGGCCAGGGTCCTGTACCCGATACGCGGCCGCCGCCAGGAAGCCTTGCGGCACGCGGAACACGCGGTAGAACTAGCGCCCAACGAGGCCGACTCGCACAACCTGGTCGGCGTGGTCCAGCGCGCCCTGGAGAACCGCGCAGCCGCAGAACGGGCCTACCGCGCCGCCCTGGCGATCGACCCGACGCACGCCCTCGCCCGCTCCAACCTGGCCTTGCTGCACCTGGGCCACACCGGCACCGCGGAGGCCATGGCCGGCCTGCGGGAGGCCGCCGCGAACGACCCGCAGCAGTTCTCGATCCACCGGAACATGGCGCTGGTCTCGGTGCTCGCCCTGGTACGCCGGAGCAACCGGTTGGCGCAGGCGACCCTCGCGCTGTCACTGTTCGCGTCGCTGTCGCTGGTCGGGGTCGGTGTCGGGCCGCGGCTGATCCTGCTGGCCATGCTGGTGGCGAGTTGGGCGCTGTTGGGCGGCTGGTGGTGGCTGCGCATGCGGCCGTATCTGCGGTCGCTGGTGCCGAGCGCGCTGACGCCGTTGCTACGCCGGTCACACGTCCGCTGGGCCCTCGCCGGCATCGCCATCGCTGCGGGGTGTGCGGTAGTGGCACTGTTCGGCTGGGCGCCAGAGCTACTGATCATCGGCTACACAGCACTTCTCGGCGGCGCCAGCTTGAGCCGAACCCTCACCGCCCGAGACCGCAGACGTGCCGCACTGGACCGGTCGTCGTGATCAAGAGCAGACCGTCGGGTAGAGATCAACGGGCAGCGCTGGCTATTCGCACACCCAGGTCGTCGAGTTCGTCGAGGATCAGTGAGGCGCCCCAGATCTGGTCACGCCTGCGATCGGAGAGCGGGCGAAGTACCTTGGCCTCGCTGAGTCGTTCGATCGCGGCATAGACGCTGCTGGCGGACGCACCCATGGCCGAGGAGGCATCGTTGGCGGAGAGGATCGGCCGAGTAGGTAGCAGCGCGATGAGTTTGGCCGTCGCGCTTCCGGCGCGTACCGGTCCCACCATGTCCAGCCACTCGTTCGGGACATCTGCCAGCCTGTGCGCTGTGGTACGGGATTCCGCCGCGGCGATCCGGAATGACTCGGCGAACGACTCGATCAGTGGCCGCACTTCCCCGAGGCGATAGGCACCGAGTAGGTCGAAGTAGCGATCCCGGTGCGCCACCAGGGCAGAGGCTAGCGGCACCACTACCCGGGTGGTAATTCGCCGGTAGCGAAGAATCGCGTTGATCAGCGCGCGACCGATACGTCCGTTCCCGTCGGTGAACGGATGGATGGACTCGAACTGGGCGTGTGCCACAGCGGCCTGCGCCAGCACGGACAGGTCATCGCGGTTGGCAAACGCGATGAGATCGTCGATGTACGACGAGACGGTGTCCGGCGGCGGTGGGACGTAGAGCGCGTCGCGCGGGGAGTAGTCGCTGCCGCCGATCCAGTTCTGGACATCACGCCATCGGCCCGCGTACCTGTACTCGGACGGGTCGTCATCCATCAGGGCCTTGTGCGCAGCCAACAGTGGGGCACCGTCGATCCGTCCGATCCGATCGGTGGTATCCATCAACGCCGCGAGCGCCGCAGTTGCCGCCACCATCGATGTGGCCGACGTGTTGGCCTTACTGCCGTGCAACGCGCGGGCGTAGTCCTCCAGGCTGGCCTCCACCGACTCGATCTTGGACGAGGCGACCGACTCCGTACGCAGCAACAGAATGCCGAGCGCGTCCAGTTGCTCACCGTGCGACCGGTCGAGAGCGACGATCTCCGCGAGTGCGGCCTCCATCTGCGCGCCCAATGGCGCGTCCACGGTCAGGGAACGTGTCGCGATCCGCGGTGGGAGCGAGACGGTGATCTCAGTCAGCGTCCGGTCGGCTCTCGTGCCGCCACGCTGGCCCTGGCGCCAGGGGCGCGCCTCATGGCGGTGCGCCGGCCACGTGCTCAACGGTCCCTCCTAACTCGGAACAACGAGACTGCTATTCCGAGTTAGCAGTGTAACTCGGAATAGCGCACACCATGTTCCGAGTTGGTGGCACCTTGCGCGTCAGGCGATCCGACCTGTCTTGACGGCGGCTACCAGCGCGGCGACATCGACGGGCAGCACCGGCCCATCCGGGTTCTTGCTGTCGCGCACCGCGCTGGCCCCAAGCTCCACGCAGTTGTGGTCCCCACCGCTGTAACTTGACTTCCGCCAGGTCGGATCGCTCATCGCACCTCACTCCCGGTTGTACTCCCTTCTGAGGGTAGCAACGAACTTGGCAGACTCGGCAGGGTTCAACGCGACCTTGGCCAGTTCAGCCGCCTGCTGGCGGAAGTAGTCGATCTTCTCCGGATTCTCCAGGTAGACACCAGAACGCATGCTTGCCAAGTAGACGACGGACTTGTTCTTTGGCAGGTTCATGAGATAGAACGAGGAATCGAGCCCGACTTTCCCGCTCTGTTCGAAGGGCAAAGCCCACAACCGCACGTTCGGCAGTTCGGCGGTCGCCAACAAGACCTGGAGTTGCCTGGCCATGACCTTGGGGCCGCCGAATACTCGCCGCAAGGCCGACTCGTCCACGATCATGTCGAGCCTGGGCGGGTTCTCACCAGTGAGCATGATCTGCCTCGCGCTCCGCGCCTTGACCCGTGCTTCAATGAGCTCGGTTGGTACATTGCAGGCTTGCATCACCGCGCGCGTGTAGTCGGTAGTCTGGACCAATCCCGGTATAAAGACCGGCTCGGCGGCAACGAGCGAGACAGCTTGCGGCTCAAGGCGCGTGAGGGGCCAAGATTCCGCATCCAACGGCGAGTCGAAGTCCCAGTAGCCGGGTTCGTCCTGACGCTCCACCAGATGCAGCAGTCGTTGGCGCTCCTTGCCACGCACCTCATAGATCACCAGCAGCGAGGCCAGATCGGCAGTGGAGATGCACTGTTGGCCGTTCTCCATCCTGGACAACTTGGACTGCTGCCACCCCATCCGGTCACACACGACTTCCAGGGTCAGGTCGCGCTGCTCGCGGATGTACAGCACCTCGTTGGCCAAACCGCTCAGCACCACGTTCACGCGCTTCGGTGCACTCACTTGTCCTCCCACGATCATTCGATCATTGCGAGCTCGACAATCGCAGATTCCGGTGACAGTTGCATTCACCCAATCGTCTTTGCTGCTATCGCATGTTCGGGGAGATCAGCCCCAGCCGAGGTCGTGCAAGGTCTCGTCGTCGATGCCGAAGTGGTGGCCTACCTCGTGGATGACCGTAATTCCGACCTGCCGGACCACGTCCGACTCCGACCAGCACATGCGCAGGATCGGGATGCGGTAGATGGTGATCATGTCGGGCAGGACGCCCGCGTAGTGCGAGGTGCGTTCGGTCAGCGCGACGCCGTGATAGAGGCCGAGCAGGTGGTCGTTGTCCGGGTGGATGTCCTCGACCAGGACGACGATGTTGCTCATCGCGGCGGTGAACTTCCGGGGGATCAGGTCCAGCGCGTCGGAGACCAACTCCTCGAACCGCTCGCGGGTCATCTCCACTGACATCTCAGCCGCCCGATGTCGACGGGGGCGGCGCGGCGTGGCCGATGCCCTTCACCGAGTTGGTCACCGGGCCGAGTCCGCTGCCGTCGGGCAGCAGGGCGCCGATCTTGCAGTTGACCTCATGTGAACCAGCGTCCCAGCTTTCCGGCGCGATGGTGTCCCAGGTGGCGGAAAGCTGGTAGTTGCCGAGGTTCGCGTTGGCCGTGTAGGTCGCCACCATCGGCTGGCACAGCTTGCCAAGCACGGTCTGTTGCTGGCCGACCGGCGGATAGCCGTCCGGGAACTGGCCGCGCAGGTCCGCGATGCCCACGATCTCGTACGAGTGCTGGCTCCCGCACGACACCGGGCCGCCGGTCGCCTTGTTCACCAGCGCGAGGCAGGTGCCGGCCGGGAAGACGTTGGACTGGTCGGCGCCCCGGGCCGAACCCGTCGTGGACAACAGTTGGCCACCCGTCGTGGACCGTTGCAGGCCGCAGCGCAGCGTCCGGTCGCCGCTGCGCCACTGGGCGCTGGTCGGTTTGAGCGCGCCGACCACGTACTTGCCATTCGGGTCGAGCTTGCCGACGTAGTTGGTGGCGCTGCCGGTGCAACCGGCCTGGGCGGCCTTCTGCCAGGCCGTCTCGTCCGGGAAGGTCGCGGCGGCATCGTATTGCGCGCGTGTGCAAGGCGTTGACCGCACCCGCGCGCGTAACGCCACAAGCCGATACCGAAAAGCTCGCCTCGATCGTCGAAGGCTCCGACTATCGCCTGCCGCAGGATCCGGCCGCGCACGCTGTCGCGCTCGACCCGAAAAGCCTTGCGATCGCCCGGCTCGGCTCGCTCTACCCTGACCATGTGGTGTTCCTCGGGCCCGGGCTGGTGGAGGCCTCCGTCGACGGTGGCCGTCTTCACGCGCCACCTGAAGGTCGCCGACCTCCGTTGATGATTGCGTTGCCG